>NZ_JBYVDD010000004.1:0-417761 GCF_058136045.1 Litoreibacter sp. | reverse complement strand
TACAAATCTAGGGCCACCTCAGAGAGGGGTCGGTGGGGTCAGACTGCTGCGTTTTGTGTTAATGTTGGTATGCTTAAGGCGTTGATTGGTTTGTTAGGATATTGCGTGCCTCTTTCTCGGTTGACTCAGGCCACCAAGCGCGTACAAGGCGGTTCAACCGAATTTCTGGACGCTCTATCCTTGCGCGTCCATCCAGAGGAGAAGTGAGATGGCGAAGCCAACCACAATTAAAATCCGCCTGAACTCGTCCGCTGGCACGGGCCACTTTTATGTGACCAAAAAGAATGCCCGCACCATGACTGAGAAGATGGTCGTGCGCAAATATGACCCAGTTGCGCGCAAACACGTTGAATACAAAGAAGGCAAGATCAAGTAAGATCGCGCTCTTTATTTATGATACAGAAAGCCGCGCCTTTGAGCGCGGTTTTTTGTTGTCTAAGTGGTGCTCTGGTGGCGGGGCGGCTAAATGAGGTTCTAGTTTTAATGGCTTTTTGCTTGCTGGACTCAGGCAGCATCTTTACCCTACCCACTACATATTGGGGGTGTTTGATGTGAATAAGCTATTGATACTGTCTGTTCTGGCGCTGGGGGCTTGTTCCGGGTCGCGTGGCGTACACGGAGATTGGTCAGAAGGGGCCCATTTTGGCCCGAGTTCACGAGTTGAGTTTATGGCGCGCAGTGCGCGCGGCGAGCCGGGAGTGTTTCCTGCACCAAGTGGCTATTCGGTTTTCAGCGATAAACAGCGCGCCGCAGCGGGGGCATCCGCCAGCGACGGGGTGATCCGTCAAGGGACGGCGTCTTCGCGGACGGGTGAGTTCAGCACGGTGAGCTTCACAGGGCAGTCCGGGGGCTCTAGCGCGCATCGGGCGAATGCTCTGCTTGCTGTCAAGGAAGCTGGCGGTGGCACTGCGGTGAACATTGCGGGGCAGGCCCTTAGGGTGTCTCACGTTGACGTCGGGGCGGCGTCTTATGCTGTGTTTAAAGGCCGGACGGGTGCGCTTGGAGGCGGCGGGCTCAACGCCGCTATGGAGGCGGCACTGCCGCAGATCACCGGATGCTCGAAAGCGGCAGGGCCGTTTGCTATTGGGTCCGGTGGGTCGAGAACTCAATTGGTTTATGCGTTAACCTGTAGCTGATTAGAGGTTACAGTCATAAAAAAAGGGCCAGCGTGATGCTGGCCCTTTTTATTTGTCTAAGGTGGGGCGGCTTAATCGCGTCCACCCATGAATTGCAGCAAGAACATGAACATGTTCAGGAAATTCAGATACAAGCTCAGCGCGCCCATGATGGCGGATTTTGCCAACCATTCGCTTTCGCCGTGGTGCGACATCTGGATGTATTCATTCTTTAGGCGCTGCGTGTCGTAGGCTGTGAGGCCCGCAAAGATCAGCACGCCGATAGTGGAGATCGCAAATTGCAACGCGCCCGAGCCGAGGAAAATGTTGACGATAGAGGCCAAGATCAGTCCAAACACGCCCATGATCAGGAAAGAGCCCCATGCAGAGATGTCTTTCTTGGTGGTGTAGCCCCACAAGCTAAGGCTTGCGAAGGAAATGGCCGTAACCAAGAAGGTTTGCGCGATAGAGATGCCAGTGTAGATCGCAAAGATATAGCTGATCGACAGGCCAATCAGAGCCGCGAAGGCCCAAAAGATAAGCTGTGCGGCGCCTGCGGACAGACGGTTAATCATAGCGCCAAAGGCGAAGACCATCACCAGCGGCGCAAACATCACAACATAGCGCAACGGCGTGCCGAAAATGGCGGCCAGCATGGCCTCATTGGTGCCTACAACATAGGCCACGACCCCGGTGATCGCCATTGCGATCGACATCAGGCCGTAGATTTTGCTCATATGGGCTTTGAGGCCCGCGTCAACGGCAGCCGAGCGGCTACCAACACCGACAGACCCCATAGTCTCATAATCAGCCATGAAAACACTCCCTTTCAGGTGAAATAATATAACCCCAAGGACATCTTGGGGTCGTTCAGGTTTAAAAATGGGGTACATTGGCTTGGTTTTCAAGCTATTCCGTCGTGTATAGCGCAGATTTTCGAGGTGTTTTGACTAAACTGGCACGGCAGTGGAGTCCTTGATGTTCTCCATCACGAAGCTGGCCGAGATATCGCGCACTGCAACCATGGATATCAGCCGTTTATAAAACCGGTCATAATCCGCCACATCGGCGACTTGAACACGCAAAACATAGTCCAGATCGCCGCTCATCCTGTGCGCGCCGGTGATCTCGGGCAGGGTTTTGACCGCGTGATCAAAGGCTTTGAGCCAATTGGGGCTGTGATCGGCGGCGCGCATCAGCACAAAGACCAGCTGGCCAAGGCCAAGCTTGGCAGGGTCCACCAGCGCCACGCGGGCGCGCAGCACGCCGCTTTCTTCCAGCCGCTTTATGCGTCGCCAACAGGCGTTGCGTGACAGGTGCACGGCCTCAGCCAACGCATCGACGCTAAGGGTGGCGTCTTGTTGCAAAAGGCGCAAAAGCGCACGGTCTGTTTCATCTATTCCAGTACTCATATGTGGGACATTATCCCATTCAGTGGCAATATATAAGGTATTTATGAGATGATTTTACCAGCGCTCTGTGGGAATCTCTCTGAATTGCAGCAAGGAGAGTAAACCATGTCCGATAGTCCCGATACATCTGAAAAGCTGGGCTTCTTTGCCGCGATGCGTGCGCACCCGGCCTCGGTCGGGGAAACTTACTTCGGCCACATGCGCTTTGCGCTGCGCTTCTCGGGGTTGTTGTTTGCCGCGGGTGGGGCCGCCTTGGTTCATGCCGTGCTGCCCGCCTTGTTCGAGACCACGGCCAGCCGCCTCATTGCGCGCATGTCTGCCATGGTTGAGACGCGCCACTGATATGTGTCGTCTCGCTGCCTGGATCGGTGACCCTGTTCCGCTGGAGCAAATCATCATTTCGCCTGCGCATTCTTTACTGACCCAAAGCCAAGACGCCACCGAGGCGAAGCTGGCGGTGAATGGCGACGGGTTCGGGATTTCTTGGTATCAAAAGGGCGAGCCACAGCCGGGCCTGTACCGTGACGTTTTGCCTGCTTGGTCGGATGGCAACCTGCCAAGCCTGTGCCGAATGATCCACGCGCCGGTGTTCTTGGCCCATGTGCGCGCCTCGACCGGGGCCGAGACCTCGCGGCTCAATTGTCACCCGTTTGCTCACGGGCGCTGGTCCTTTATGCACAATGGTCAAATCGGGGGGTACACGCGGATACGTCGCCGCTTGGAGGCCAGCTTGTCAGATGCGATGTATGATCTGCGTCGTGGCAGCACAGATTCAGAGCTGCTGTTCTTGATGTTGCTGGATGAGGGGCTGGATACGGACCCGCAGGGTGCGATGTCGCGTGTGTTGGAGCGCCTTAGCGCCGAGCGGTTGCCAAGTGACAAGCCCGACCGGATCACCTGCGTTTTCTCTGATGGGATAAAAATGTTTGCGCTGCGTTATGCCAGTGATGCCCATGCGCCGACGCTGTATCATCGCACAGACAGTCGCGGCACAATTGTTGCGTCAGAGCCGCTTGATGCGTCGGGGTATGGGTGGAAACCGTTTGACCTCAATACCTTGACTATTGTTAGAAAACGCGGCGCACAGAGTGAAGGCCTGCGCGCCTGCGCCTAAAGGTTTCGGCGTCACGGCTTATTTCCAGTGCAACGGTGCGTCCCAGACGGGGCGCTTCGCCTCGGTGTTGGCCTCGTGACGGCTCAAACCCAGATCCGCAAGGCGGGTGTCGTCAAGCGACGCCAAGGCCCGGCGTTGGCGGTACAGCGCAACATAATTCATAAAGCCGATGCTACGGTGAGCGGGGCGGGAGTGTGCGACGGAAGATGTGCAATCGGTCATTGGTTTATCCTTCATGGTTTGTGATGATAATTCACTTTTTGATCATTTATGTTGATATGTATGTCATGGTGTGCTTCATATGAAAAATGAATGCTTTTGACGAAACACATCACAGGAATTGATATGGCCCGAAATTTGGACATCACATCGCTTCGCTCTTTTGTGGCGGTTGCGGACAGTGGCGGCGTCACGAAGGCCGCAGGTTTTTTGCATCTGACACAATCTGCGGTGTCGATGCAGCTCAAGCGCTTGGAGGAGTCGTTAGATGTGTCTTTACTGGACCGCTCTAACCGCTCAGTTTCCCTGACCGCCGAGGGCGAGCAATTGCTCAGCTATGCGCGCCGGATGTTGACACTGAATGATGAGATATACACACGCCTGACGGCGAAAGAATATGAGGGAGAGGTCGTCCTCGGCGTGCCGCATGACATTATCTACCCTTATATCCCGCCGATCCTGCGCCGCTTTGCCGCTGACTTCCCGCGTGTGCAAATGCGGCTGGTCTCTGCCCCGACACGGCAGTTGCGCGAGATGTTCGGGCGCGGTGAATGCGATGCGATCTTGACCACCGAAGAACACCCCGGTCCCGGGGGTGAAACTTTGGTCACGCTTCCTTTGATTTGGATCGGGGCAATTGGTGGCACGGCTTGGAAAAACCGCCCCCTGCCTGTGGCCTTTTGTAAAAACTGCATCTTTCGCTCCGGCGTGTTGAAGAAGCTTGATGAGGCGGAGCTTGATTGGGACATGGTCGTTAATTCTGATTTTGACAATGCGGTGGAGGCCGTGGTTAGCGCCGATCTGGCAATCCACGCGGCGATCAAAGGCGTCTACCCGCGCCAAACCGGCCCGATAGAGCATGACGGGGTTTTACCTAGCCCCGGCCAGTCGCGCATTGTGTTGTATCTACAGGCGTCTGAAGGTCCGATCATGAGGGCTCTGCGTGACATGATCCACGATGCCTATTTGTCTGAATGGGCCCCGAAGGAGCCTGTCGCGCTTACAGCGTGATCACCACTTTGCCGGTGGAGCGGCGTGTGCGGAGCAATTCCAGCCCCTCGCTCGCCTGTGCCAGCGGCAATTCATGGCTAATGTGGGGGTGGAGTTTACCCTCGGAATACCACTTCGAGAGCTGCGTTAGGCTGTCAGTTAACACCTGCGGTTTAAACTTCAGGTAGCCGCCCCAATAAAAGCCGATCACGTTGATATTTTTGACCAGTAGGTGATTGGCGGCGATTTTCGGCACCGTGCCAGAGGCAAAGCCAATGGTCAGCAGGCGCGCCTCTGGCTTGCAGGCACGCAGGGCGGCAGTGAACAAGTCGCCCCCCACCGGATCATAAACCACATCTGCACCGCCCAAAGATTTCACCACCTCGCGCAAATCATCCGTGTCTGTGTCGATCAAATAATCCGCGCCGGCCCTTTGGCAAACGTCGAGCTTGGCCTGCCCGCGGGCCGCGGCGATGACCGTCGCCCCCATCAACTTGCCCAATTCCACTGCCGTCAGCCCTACACCGCCTGCCGCCCCAAGGACCAGCAAGGTGTCGCCTGGTTTTAGTTGCGCGCGGTAGTCCAGCGCGACATGAGAGGTCGAATAAGCCACCTGAAAGGCCGCTGCCGTCGGGAAATCCATGTCGTCAGGCAGGGCCACACATAGCGACGCCGGGAAGGTGCCGTATTCAGCCAAGCCGCCGTGCCCGCCAAACACTGCGACCCGCGACCCGATTTCGGGCTGGGTCACGCCATCTCCTTGTGCCACAACCGTCCCTGCGACCTCCATACCAAGGGTGAAGGGCACGCTTGGGCGCTCCTGATAGGTGCCTTTGACCATCAACAGGTCGGCAAAATTTAATCCGCAGGCTTCAATCTTTATCAGCACGTTGCCCGCAAGGGGCTCGGGCTGCGGGGCCTCTTGCAAAACGGGTGGGCTGTTATAGTCGACGACCTGAAATGCGCGCATTTGTGGCTCCTTAAGCGATGCTGCAAATTCTATCCAAGAGGTATGCCAGAGGCCATTGCAAACTGAAAGATGTAGAAAATTTGGAGTATTAATGAATTATTTGCTTTCTCACCTTCACAGTAATGAGATCAAATAAGGAGAACTCTGTCGTGGCACATGCCGTTGATATTCACGTAGGAAAACGCCTGCGGCACAGGCGGTGGATGGTCGGGATGACCCAAGGTGAATTGGCAGAGGCACTTGGCGTGCGGTTTCAACAGGTTCAGAAGTACGAGGCCGGATCAAACCGGGTGTCTGCCTCGCGGTTGTGGGATATGGCGCAAGCTTTGGAAGTTCCGGTCGCGTACTTTTTCCATGGCCTAGAGAGTGCCGCTGAAAAGAAATTTGATGAGTTGTTGGAAACCGAAACCCTGATCCAGTTTTATCGCACGATGCCAGAGGTGGAGCGTCGCCGCTTGCGTCAGTTGGCCGAAAGCTATCAAGAAAGCGTTGCCGTGACATCGTAATCGGTGCTTGATCCCATTGCCCACCCACGCGACAAAGATGGTAAGGCAAAACATGGGGCGCGGGAATGGACGACACTCTGAAAAAAGACTTGGTGCGGCTGGCTCACCGCTTGGCAGAGGCCGCGCGCGGCGAAACCCTGCCATACTTCCGGGGTGCAAACCTCGAGACGGCCAATAAGCTGGATGGCGGCTTTGATCCGGTCACTGTGGCGGACCGCGCCGCTGAGAAAGCAATGCGTGATCTGATCGAGGCCGAGCGCCCTGAGGACGGCATTTTGGGCGAGGAACTGGGCAATAAAGCCAGCAAATCCGGCCTGACTTGGGTGCTGGATCCGATTGATGGCACGCGCGGCTATATCTCTGGCACGCCAACATGGGGGACGCTGATTGCGCTGCATGACGGTACGCGCGTGATTATGGGCATGATTGATCAGCCCTATATCGGCGAGCGGTTTCTGGGCGGTTTCGGGCGTGCAGATTTCACCGGGCCGCATGGGTCAGGGACGCTTAAAACTTCGGGCGTGACCGAATTGGCGAAAGCTACAATTTTCACGACATTTCCCGAAGTGGGCAGTGAAGTGGAAGGGCGCGCGTTTCACGATTTAGCCCAGCAATGCCAACTGACGCGCTACGGCATGGATTGCTACGCTTATGCGTTGCTGGCGCTGGGACAGGTAGATTTGGTGGTTGAGGCAAGTCTAGCCGCCTATGATATTCAAGGCCCCATCGGCGTGATCGAGGCCGCAGGTGGGATCGTCACCAATTGGCAAGGCGGGCCAGCCGATCAGGGCGGCACAGCATTGGCGGCGGCGACGCCCGAATTGCATGCCGCGGCGCTGAAAGTTCTGTCCAGATATGTCTGAGCTACTGATCAAAAACGCCCATACGATTTTGACTATGGATGATACACGCCGCGAGCTTGCGGGCGCTGATGTGGTGATACGCGACGGGGTGATTGCGCAGATCGGGCATGGGCTAAGCTGTGTTGGCGAAAGCATTGATGCAAAGGGCTGTGTGGTGACGCCGGGCTTGGTAAACACGCATCACCACCTGTATCAAAGCCTGACCCGCGCGGTGCCGGGCGGCCAAGATGCGCTGTTATTTGGCTGGCTCAAGACGCTTTATCCGATTTGGGCGCGCTTTGGTCCTGAAGAGATGTTCACCTCGGCGCAGGTGGGGCTGGCTGAATTGGCTTTGTCGGGCTGCACGATGACCTCGGATCATTTGTACCTGTTCCCCAATGGCTCCACGTTGGATGACACTATTCATGCCGCTGCGGAGGTGGGTCTGCGGTTCCACCCAACGCGCGGCGCGATGAGCATTGGCGAGAGCGATGGTGGCCTGCCGCCTGACGCATTGGTCGAGCGAGAAAATGCCATTTTGCAAGATAGCATTCGCGTGGTGGATCGGTTCCATGATGCCAGCCCGGGCGCGATGGTGCGGGTGGGTTTGGCGCCGTGCTCGCCCTTTTCCGTAAGTCGCGAGTTGATGCGCGATGCGGCGCTGCTGGCGCGCGATAAGGGCGTGATGTTGCACACGCATCTGGCAGAAAATGACGAAGATATCGCCTATAGCCTAGAGAAATTTGGCTGCCGTCCGGGACAATACGCACAAGAATTGGGCTGGGTTGGCGAAGACGTTTGGCACGCGCATTGCGTCAAGCTGGATGGCGAAGAAATTGATTTATTTGCCCGCACCAAAACGGGCGTGGCGCATTGCCCCTGCTCAAATTGCCGCCTTGGATCAGGGATAGCACCGGTGCGTGCGATGCGTGATGCGGGCGTGCCTGTGGGCTTGGGGGTGGATGGATCTGCCTCTAATGATGCGGGAAATTTGATCGGCGAGGCGCGCCAATTGATGTTGTTGCAACGTGTTGCGCGCGGTGCCGATGCGATGTCAGCACGCGAGGCATTGGAAATAGCTACGCGCGGCGGCGCGCAAGTGTTAGGGCGCGGCAATGAGTGCGGCCAAATCCGCGAAGGCTATCGCGCGGATATCGCCATTTGGGATGTCAGTGGCATCGAGAGTGCGGGGTCATGGGACCCGGCCGCGCTGCTTTTGGCAGGGCCAACGCGGGTGCGCGATTTGATAGTTGAGGGGCGCGAAGTGATCCGCGACGGCCAGTTTGCGACGTTTGATCTTGGTGCTACGATTGCCAAACAAAACCGACTTGCTTTGAAATTGGCTGAGCAGCTTTAAGGAGGAGATGGGCCATGATGATCCGCTCGATCTTTGCCATAACAATGATATGTGGGCTGGTTTCGGGCTGCGTGCCTGACGCGCCCTCAGCGGTTGCGATACCTTCTGTGCAGTCCGATTTACCCCCCGTGGCGACGCCAGTTGTGGCGCATGCATCTGCGGCCTCGCGCGCGGATATCGGGGCGCTGTTGAATGCTAAGCGCGCAGAGCATGGGTTGCCTGCGCTAAGTGAAAACCCAAAACTGAGCGCTGCGGCGCGCGCACATGCGTTGGATATGGCGCGGGTTGGCTTCTTTAGCCATGGCGGATCGAACGGCTCGAAACCCTCAACTCGGGTTCGCGCGCAGGGCTATCAATTTTGCTATGTGGCCGAGAATATTGCGCAAGGGTGGCACGATGCGTCAACCGTGATGCAGGGCTGGATGGACAGCCCCGGGCACCGGGTTAACAACTTATCGAAAGAGCCACGCGAATACGGCGCAGCGCGCGCTGATGGGGATTACTGGGTGCTGGTATTTGGGCGTGATGGCTGCGGTTGAGTGCCGACTATTGGTGAAGTTTGCCGTTGACCCACACGGCCTTGGTGGCGCGGTCATCGCCCATCATAATGGTGGGGAAAACAGCTTCCCAAATATTATCAGCGCGTGCGGACCGCTGGGCAATGGCGGGGGTTGAGGCAAGGTCAAGGACAACCAAATCGGCCTCCATCCCCACAGCAAGATTGCCGATTTTATCCGACAAATGCAGCACTTGTGACGAGCCACAGGTTGCCAGCCATAAAAGCTGAGCCGGGTGCAGGGCGTGGCCGTTAAGTTGGCTTAACTCGTAGGCGGCGGCCATCGTGCGCAACATTGAAAACGAGGATCCGCCGCCAATGTCAGTGGCGAGGCCAACGCGCTGCCCAGCGGCTTTCATCTGGGCCATTTGGAAAATGCCAGAGCCAATGAAGGTGTTTGATGTTGGGCAATGCACCAGGCCTGCGCCGACCTCGCGCAGGCGGTCTTGCTCGCGCTGGGTAAGATAGATTGCGTGGCCAAAAAGGGCGCGATCGCCCAACAGGCCATGGGCCTCGTAGGTATCAAGATAGTCGCGCGATTGCGGGAATAGCTCTTTGACCCACGCGATTTCTTCGTGTTGCTCGGAGATGTGGGTTTGCATCAAACAGTCTGGGTGCTCGGCCCAAAGCGCGCCCAAGGCGGCCAGTTGATCTGGTGTTGAGGTGGGGGAAAATCGCGGGGTGATGACATAGCCAAGCCGGTCCACACCGTGCCATTTTTCCAGCAGGGCTTTGCTGTCATCATAGGCTGATTGCGCGGTGTCGCGCAGATCATCTGGCGCGTTGCGGTCCATGCAGGTTTTGCCAGTGAGCGCGCGCAGGCCACGGGCTTGGGCGGCGCTAAAATATGCGTCCACGCTGGCGGGATGGATCGTGGCATAGCTGACGGAGGTGGTGGTGCCATTGGATAGGGCTATATCGAAGTAGCGATCTGCGATCTGGGTGGCATAGTCTGGATCGGCAAAGCGGGCCTCTTCGGGGAAGGTGTAGCTGTTGAGCCAGTCAATCAGCCGCTTGCCCCAACTGGCAATCATCGCGGTCTGCGGGTAGTGCAAATGCGCGTCAACAAAGCCCGCCATGATTAGCCCGTCGCCGTAATCTGTGACCTTCGCGCCTTGTGGGCGCGGGGCGCTATTGGCGGGGCCTGCGTATTTGACCAAGCCATTTTCAACAACAACGGCACCGTGTTGCTCGAAACGAGAGGCGTCGTTAATGGGGGCGCGAAACGGGTCGGCGTCGAAGCCCAGAGTTTGGCCCAGCAGGATTTGTGTGTTTGTGTTCATGGCACAATGAGTAGCGTGGCTGATGCGCGAAGGGAATTGCAGATTGCGCCTGTTGCTTTGCGTCATGCTTCGGTATGATTTGAACAATGTCCCTTTCTGAGCGCAGGAGCTTGTAGATCATGGCCGATGACCTGACCGATCTGCCGGACACCTCTGAGGGCGATTACAAACTGGAGCGTGGGCTGATTGGCGGCGTGCTTTCGGCCATTGAAGCGATGGATGCCATCGCGATCGACACGGTGTTAAACCCGCTGCACCCCGCCGACGTTGCCGATGTTCTGGAACAAATTAGCCCCGCAGAGCGCCGTGCGCTTTTGGGTCTGTGGTCCATGGGGATTGATGGCGACATCCTCTCGGAACTGGATGAAAATCTGCGCGAGGAGGTAATCGAGTTTCTGCCAAGCGGTGTGCTGTCTGAAGCCGTTCGCGAGATGGATTCCGACGATGTGGTGGATCTTGTCGAAGATCTGGAGGACGCGCAGCAAGAGATGATCCTCGACGCGCTAAAGGACGTTGACCGCGTTGCGATCGAGTTGGCGCTTAGCTACCCTGAGCACTCTGCTGGCCGGTTGATGCAGCGCGAACTGGTTGTTGCGCCAGAGCATTGGAATGTGGGCGATGCGATTGATTTCTTGCGTCGGGAAGATGATCTGCCAGAGCAATTCTACCACGTAATTTTGGTTGATCCGGGCTATCATCCGACAGCCCATGTGACCTTGGGAAAACTTCTGGGAAGTCCGCGGGACGTCAAGCTGACCTCAATTACTGAGGATAGTTTTCGCACCATTCCTGTGTCGCAACCCGAAGAAGACGTGGCCTACGCGTTCAACCAATACCACCTGATTTCGGCCCCCGTGGTGGACGAAGATGACCGTTTGGTGGGCGTCATTACCATCGACGACGCGATGGTTGTGCTCGATGATGAGGCCGAAGAAGACATCTTGCGTCTTGCCGGGGTCAGCGGCGAAGAAAGCCTGTCCGACCGCACCTTGGAGACCGTGCGCCAGCGTTTGCCTTGGTTGGGAGTGAACTTGCTCACGGCTATTTTGGCAAGTTTGGTTATTTCGCAGTTTTCACTCATTTTGGAGCAGATCGTGGCCTTGGCCGTGCTCATGCCAATCGTGGCCTCCATGGGGGGCAACGCGGGGACGCAATCGCTGACTGTGGCCGTGCGTTCCATGGCCACGAAAGACCTTACCGGGTCAAACGTGTGGCGCGTGGTGCGCCGTGAGGCGTTGGCGGGGCTGGTGAACGGGCTGATATTTGCGGCTGTGATGGGGATCGTGGGCGTTATCTGGTTTGGCACGCCGATGCTGGGGGTGGTGATTGCAATCGCCATGGTGGTCAACATGGTGGTCGCCGCTTTGGCGGGGATATTGATCCCTGTCGGGTTGGAAAAAGCCGGCGTTGATCCGGCGTTGGCCTCGGGGGCGTTCGTGACGACGGTGACTGACGTTGTTGGCTTTTTCGCCTTCCTTGGATTGGCGGCGATGTTGCTGGTCTAGGATTTACACTTAGCCTTTGGGCATTGTTAGCGTCACCGTGCGCCCGCCTTTGGTGTATTTCAACAGGCTTTCGCCAATAGCTGCAATCCGGCCGCCATCCACCCGGTCGCCTACACCCACTTTCTTAATGCGGCCGTTGGGCATGCGGACCAAGGCGCGGCGGTTGGAAGACGTGCCGAACACCCCGACCAGTGACACTTTCCCAAGGGCGATGGCGTTGTTATCCGTTGCTGCACGCGCCACCGATGCGCGGGTAGTTCCAGAAGGCGATGCACGGCTGGAGCGGGCCACTGCGGGGCCAGTAGCGCGTGAAATTGCCGCCGTAGAGGCCGCCGCCGCGGGGGTGGATTTCTTGGGCGTTGTCTTGCGCGCGCGGGCCACGACGCGGGCAAAATTGCGCGGGCGGGTGTTCGGGCGCACGGAGCGGGCCACTGCTTGTTTTGTTGGCTTGTCTAACTCGGCTTCGGCGGCGGCTTGTGCCGCGGCGCGGGCTTCGTCCTCTTTTGCCGTGGCGTCTGCTTCAGCCAAGGCGCGGGCAATGGCGGCTTTGCGTGCTTTGGCTTGGGCAGATGCAGGGCGTATTTGCGGGCGAATTTTGCCAAGCTCGTTATTGGTGCGCCCGCCCAAGGTGGCGCGCTCAAAGCGTTCTTGCAGGTCGGTAGGGCGTTGGCGCGGTGTAAACCCCGCGAGGCGGCTATCTGCAACTGGGGCGGCATCCTCCTCGGGGGTAATCGGCGTGTCCGTAGCGGTCTGCGCGTCTGTCGGGGCGTCCGGCACAAGGCCCTCAGGGCGCGGTCCCGGCACAAACGGCGGTTTGCCGAGGAAAACCATAATCCCATCAGGGTTGAGTGTGCCTTCCTTGGTCGGGCGCACAAGGCCGCGCGTGTCTAGGCTAAACAGGATCGACGCGGCAGGAGGGGCGGCGGGGACGGTAAAATCTAAGGCCCGCGCGGTGGCGTCAAAGCTGGCCAAAGCGGGCGCGTCTTCAAAGGCTATGCCGGGATCCAAGGTGCTATCATACAGGTCATCGAGGTCTTGTCGGGTCATTTCCGGGCGCAAATCGGGGGCCATTTGCCAAATTCCGGAGACCGCATAGGCGATTTCTGCCTCAGTTGTGGAGAGGCTTGATGGCGGCAGAATTTCTGGCTCCGGCGTCTCGGACTCTGCAATTTCTTCGGTTGTGGGGAAGGTGAAGATCTGATCACCAGACTGTTCAGGCCGAGAGGCAAGACGGTCGCCGGTCTCAAGCTCAGGTGTGAAGCTTGTTGTGTCAGCCGTGCTCGCCTGCTCGGCCTCCGGGGCGGCCCCACTAAGCAGGCGAGCCAATGTGTTGTCGGGCAGCAGATAGGACGACAGGGCGGCAAAAAGAAGCAAGGCTGCAATCAAGATCGCGGTCAGGATCAAGCCAAGATGGCGCGGTTTTCCTGCGGCTTGGCGTGCGGCCAATTCGGCAATGGGATCGGGTTTTTCTGCGATTAGCGTTTCAGATACCGGTGCCACAAAATCGTCCACGGGCGCTTCTTTGGCCGTGGGGCGTAGGGCGGAAAACCCCTTTTTAAAGGCGGTGGCCAGTCCTGAAGTCTTTTCAGGCTTAGGCTCGCGGGTCTTGGCAATCGCCTTCGCGACCGCAGGTGGTGGCGTGGTTCTGGGCGGCGCAATTGGTGCTGAAACTGGTGCTTCTGGTTTGGCTTTCGCCGTTTCTTTCGCCTTAGCACGGGATTTCACCTTTGGCGGTTTCTTGCTTGCTGGGGTCTTGCGCAGCTCTTCGGTCGGGACCGCGATACGTGGCGCGCGTGATGCGATCAGCTCGCCAGTTTGCGAGGCTGGCCCAAGGGTTGGACGCCGCCGTGACGAGAAAGCCGCAGGCGGCGTAACTGGCAGGTCCGGTTCTTGGGGCGGCCCGGCATTGACCTCAACCGTATTAACTTTTGGGGCAGGCGGGGTGTCGTCTGCTGTGTCTTCCGTGATCTCAGGCGAAGCAGGCGCGGGCTTTGATTGCTCGGTAAGTAAGGCCTTAGCCGCATCTTGCGACAGGATACGCACAGGCACATCGTCGGTGCCCAGACCTGCGCCGCCAACAGAGGGCATCGGGCCTAAATTCGGCTCGCCCTCGAAGTGGTCGGGGTCTGGAACTGTAGTGAATCCCACTGGGTTGAAGCCATAGGGACCGATGAAACCTTCGGCTTCTGCCAGAGTGTCGCGCGCGACGGCGACAACCTGCACCTCGGGGGGCGTGCCGGAAATGGCATAGCTAAGCTGGGCAGCGGTATAAGGCGTGCGCTCTTCTAGGGCGTGCTCAACATCACCCGCCAAGTCGCCGTCGACTATAATGGTGGCATAAAGCAATTGTGACGCGGGCAAGATCAGCTTGGTGGTGAAATTTGGGCCTTCAATCGCCTCGGCCTGATCGCGTAGCTGGGCCAAGGCCGCACCTAGGTCAGGGCTGTCGAGTGCCGCCGTCCCGATTTCCACCCAGCCAGCGCCCGAGGCGTGGCGGTGCAAAAGGACAATGCCGTCCTCCGACATGTTGAGGGCGAAATTTGGTCTCATGCGGGGTGTGCCATCTTGTCTAGTCTCATGTGATTGCAAGGGCAAAGCCTTAACAAGCCAAGGATATATCACATTGAGATTGGAAGAAAGTTAAACCGCCCCCTAAGCAGATACAGGGGGCGGAAAGGTTTTAAGATGTGGCTTTTGCGAGCGCTTGATCCAGATCTGCGATCAAATCCGCAACGTCCTCGGTGCCGATTGAGACGCGCACCATGTCCGGGCCGGCACCGGCAGCTTTTTGCTGCTCTGCGGTGAGCTGGCGGTGTGTGGTCGAGGCCGAGTGGATGATCAGTGAGCGGGTGTCGCCCAGATTGGCCACATGGGAGAAAATCTCTAGGCTATCGACCAGCTTAACGCAGGCCTCGTAGCCGCCTTTGATCGCGAAGGTGAACAAGCCACTGGCGCCTTTAGGGCAGACAGTTTTGGCGCGCTCAAAGTAGGGCGACGAGGGCAGGCCCGCATAGGTCACGGAGGCAATGCGCGGATCCGCCTCCAGCCACGCGGCGATCTTTTCGGCGTTCTCGACATGGCGATCCATGCGCAGGCTAAGGGTCTCGATCCCCATCAAGGTGTAATGCGCGGCCTGCGGGTTCATGGTCATGCCCAAGTCGCGCAGCCCGATGGCGATGCCGTGGAACGTGAAGGCCAGCGGGCCAAATGTCTCAGCGAATACAAGGCCATGGTACGCAGGCTCTGGCGCGCTGAGGGACGGAAATTTGCCCGATGCAGCCCAGTCAAACTTGCCGCTATCGACAACGCAGCCGCCCATTACAGTGCCATTGCCTGTGAGGTATTTGGTGGTGGAGTGGACGACCAATGTCGCGCCATGCTCAATCGGGCGGCACAGGTACGGCGTGGCGGTGGTGTTGTCGATGATCAGCGGAATGCCCGCGCCATCGGCCACATCGGCTACAGCACGCACATCCATGATATGGCCGCCGGGATTGGCAATCGCTTCGCCAAAAATTGCACGGGTGTTGTCGTCGATGGCTGCTTTCACCGCATCGAGGTCATCTATATCGACGAACTTGGCGTCCCAGCCAAAGCGTTTGATTGTTTGAGAGAACTGCGTGACCGAGCCGCCGTAAAGGCGGTTTGAGACCACGACGTTGCAGCCCGGTAGCATCAGCGGAAACAGCGCCATCAATTGCGCGGCGTGCCCTGACGAGCAACACACAGCCCCGACGCCGCCTTCAAGTGTGGCGATGCGTTCTTGCAGCACGGCAATGGTCGGGTTGGTCAGGCGCGAATAGATGTAGCCGACCTCTTGTAGGTTAAACAGCGCGGCGGCGTGCTCGGCATCGCGAAACACATAGGCGGTGGTTTGGTAAATCGGCGTTTGCCGTGCGCCCGTGGCAGGGTCAGGGCGTGCGCCCGCGTGGATTTGTAACGTGTCGAAGCCGTAATTTGGTGTGTCGGACATTTTGCTCTCCCTTGGTGTGTCGTTTGTTTGGAGCCTAGAGGGTTGGCAGTCGGGTCACAATGGTGTGTAGTCGGCGCTATGTTGACCCCATTTCACCTCGCCTACCATGTTACCGACCTTGAAGCCGCGCGCGCCTTTTATGGCGGGGTTTTGGGCTGCTCTGAGGGGCGCTCGACCGAGACTTGGGTGGATTTCAGCTTCTTTGGCCACCAATTGTCGCTGCATCTGGGGACGCCTTTTGCCAATGCGCTGACAGGTAAAGTTGGCGGTCACATGGTGCCAATGCCGCATTTGGGGCTGGTGTTGGGCTATGAGGACTGGCGTGCCTTGGCAGATCGGCTAGAGGGCGCGGGGACGCAATGGGTTCTGGCGCCATCCGTGCGCTTTGAGGGCGAGCCGGGCGAGCAATGGACGATGTTCTTCCGCGACCCATCGGGAAACCCAATTGAAATCAAAGGTTTTCGCGATTTGTCGGGCGTGTTTGCAAGCTAGCTTGGTCGGGCTGCATGGGCATGCCAGAGCTCAAAGCTTGGACGAGATAATGCCGGTGTTAAAGCCGCCTTTGCGCAATTCTTCAAACAGGCGTTGATACTCGATCTTTGGGCAGCGGTCTTGGATAACGGTTTTACCTGCGGCCTGCGCTTTGGTCGTGGCGTCCTCATGGGTGACGCCGATTTGCATCCAAATCGTGCGCAGGTTGGGCAGGACCTCAAGCGCTTCGTCCACAATGGCAGGCACAGCATCGGGGCGGCGAAAAATATCAACCATATCGACGGGCGCATCTTTGGGGATGTCGGATAGGCTGGCGACGATGGTTTGCCCGAACAGCACCTTGCCCGCTTGTCCGGGGTTGACCCCAATCACCGTAAACCCCTTGAGGGTCAGATAGCGCGCAACGAAATAGCTGGGGCGCACCGGATTGGTCGAGACGCCAACGCAGGCCACGATCTTGGTGCTTTGTAAAATCTGTCTCAGGTGTTCGTCAGAGTAATCCATAGGTGTTTTATGCGGTGATCTTTGAAGGGGGGCAAGGGCTGGTGCGTTGCACATAAAAATGCGCCCATGGAAGGGGAGCCATGGGCGCAGTTATGGAACGAGGGACAGTAAAACCGGGCGCGCTGTTCCAAAGCGTTGCCCATGCATAAGATGTGGGGGCGCTCAGCGGTGATTGCTACAATTCTTACAAAGATGTGAACAGGTTTAGTTGGAGCGTCCCACCGCGAACAGCGACACGGCGGCGGCGTTCGAGACATTGAGGGAGCCAAACTCACCAACCGGATCAATGCGAGCCAGCGTGTCGCAGGTCTCTTTGGTTTTGTCACGCAGGCCAGGGCCTTCTGCGCCCAGCACCAATGCGATGGGTTGATCTTGCGCGATGGCCTCCAGCGTGGTGTCGCCGGTTTCATCAAGGCCCACCAGCAGGTAGCCCATCTCTTGCAAGGCCTCCATCGTGGCGGCAAGGTTGCGAATGCGCAGATAGGGCTGGCGCTCCAATGCGCCGGAGGCTGTTTTGGCCAGCGCGCCGGTTTCGGGCGCGGAATGGCGTTGTGGCGCGATCACGGCGCGCGCGCCAAAGACTTCTGCCGAGCGCAGGATGGCCCCCACATTATGCGGATCAGTCACGCGGTCGAGCAAGATCACGCGAGAGTTCTTGCCGCGCGGCGCGCAGATCTCGGTTAGGTTGCCCCAATCCAGCGGCTTGACCTCCAAGGCGGCGCCCTGATGCACGGATTGCGGGTCAATCGGGGCGGCAAATTTGCGCGGATCGGAAATTTCAGGTTCCATCCCGGACTTGGCGATGTCTTCGGCCAGCCGGTCAGCGGCATTCTTGGTCACGACAAGGCGCAAGCGCTCGCGCAAAGGGTTGGACAGCGCATCACGCACGGCATGGATGCCAAAGAGCCAAACGGTCTCGGCGGCGGCGGCGCGGCGGTCGCGCTCTTTTTGGATGATCCATGCGGGTTTTTGCTGCTTCATATGGGGTCTAGATCATCTGGCGAAGAAAAGCGCAAGCGGATGGGTGTTTTCGTGTTGACGAGGGGCGGATTGACTAATATCCAGCGCTCCAGTGGGCGACAGGCCGCAAGGTGTGGCAGGAGACTGTAACTCTCTCGCGGAGACGCACGCCTGGTTCGATTCCAGGGTCGCCCACCACTTTTATCACACTGATAACGCTCACTTTCTCATCCGAGGGCATCCCCGCGCACCGTCTTTTTGGTGCTTTTGCCCTGTGAGATACAGAAGTGACAGTTAGAAAAATCCGTTATTTGTTAGAAGAACGCGGAGGCTACGACTCTCAGTGCGAGGGTCCGAAAGCGCTAGCTGGCTCATGCGCGAAATGGTTGCGCGTTAGGGCGTGCTAATGTGCGAGGCGAATAAGCCATGGCTCGCTTCGCCTAATTCCTTCCCAATATCGCCTTCAGGTAGGTCGCTATATTATAGCCCCGAGGTAGCTATATTTGTTGGCAAATATGGGGCCTTAGTCGATTTGCACATCCTTGCGCGTATAGCTGTGCTCCATGGTTGTCCCATCGTCGAACAACAGGTTGATCGTCACCGTTTGTAAGCTATCAAGCGGCGCGACGGCATAGGGCAGGTGGGTCTCCATTTTCAACGCCATAGGCGAGGCCTCATCGCGGTAGCAAGGCTCGCCCTCCCAAACCTGTAGGTCTCCGTTGTTGAATGAAAATCTGATTTGCTCAATCCCGCAACGATAGGTCAGCAAGGTCGTCATGTAGAGCAGATCTTGGCCCTCATAGGGGCGGATGGCGACCCATTGCGGGCGGATCAATTCCAAGATGGGCTTCACTTGTGCCGAGGTCGTGAACCCCTGAGCGGTGGCTGGCGATGCTAGGGGAAGAGGCAGGGCAAGGCCGAGGGCGAAAACGATGGATAAGGCACGCATGGTTTGGCTCCTGATTGGCGGGTTTTCGCCAGTATCGCGCGGATATGTGTTTTGATGCAAACAATTCCCAACTCGTTTCACAGATGGGTTCCGGCGCTTGGGAAATACATTTAAGATAGGTCCAAACTTGAAAGATAAATTGATATGGCCAAGAGCAGCAAACCCAAGACCAAAAAAGCAAAGGCCAAACCCGTGAAGTCGAAAGCGGCAGCCGGGGGCAAACCGGTGCTGAAGTCAGAGAAATTTAACCTGATGATGGTTGGCCAAGCGGGGCGGCTGCAATATGAGGCGCTGATACAGGTGGCCTCTTTGCGGCAGACGAACCCGAATTTTAAGGGGCGGGTGATTGTCGCCGAGCCACAGCCCAACCACCGTTGGGATACGGACCCGCGCATGAATAACCAAGACGTCCGTGCGGCGCTTGAGGCTTTGGGCGCGGAGATTTTGCCGTTTGAAAATAAGGTGTTTGGGTGCGGCTACCCCTATGGCAATAAGATCGAGGCGTTGCAGGTTTTGCCTGAGGACGAGCCGTTTTTATTCCTCGATACGGATACGTTAATAACCGGTGATTTGAGTAAAGTACCGTTTGATTTCAATCGCCCAACGGCCTCGATGAAGCGCGAGAACACATGGCCGCAGCAAGAATTATACGGGCCGACGTATAGCCAGATTTGGGGCTCGCTCTATACTAAGTTCGGGTTGGATTTTGAAAGCTCGCTGGATATGAGCCAGCCGGATGAGTACTGGCAGCGATACCTCTATTTTAATGCCGGATTTTTCTATTTTCGCTGCCCTAAAGAATTTGGAGATAAATTCTTGGACTACGCGCGCTTGATCCGCGACGAGCCTCCGGAAGAGTTGGTGTGTCAGGAAATGCGCCCATGGTTGGATCAGGTGGCCTTGCCCCTGACGATACACGCGCTGGGCGGTGGACGCGTGCCGGAAGTATCTGAGGCGTTGGATCACGATGTGACCTGCCATTATCGGGTGCTACCGCTGCTATATGCGCGCGAGCGTGACGAGGTGGTGCGGGTTTTGGAAGAGGTTTGCGCGCCTAACAAACTGAAGAAGGTGCTCAAGCAATATGAGCCGATCCGGCGGATGGTTTTTCAAAAGAAGGGCCATAAAGTGCGCGAAATGTTTGACCGCGATAACCTGCCGCGCCGCGAGCAAGCTTTGCGCAACCAGATCAAGCGCGCGAAGTTATGGATGCGGTAGTGTCGTTGGTTTGAGGGCTTGGCTGGCCGCCCCTCCGGGGGGAGTATTTTTGGCAAAAAGAAACTGTTTTGGTGGTGTCTAGTCTCGGGCGGCTTTCTCAGACAGGCCGGATTGGGCGGTGCGGGCTTGCAAAATTTCCATTACATCGCTGAGGGCCACGTCGCGTGCGGCGAGCATGACCAGTAGGTGGTAGAGCACATCGGCGGCCTCGTTGGTGAGGTTTTCGCGATCATCTTTGACGGCGGCGATGATGGCCTCGATGGCTTCTTCGCCAAATTTCTCGGCGCATTTTTCCGGGCCTTTGGAGAGCAGTTTTGCGGTCCAGCTGCTGTCAGGGTCGGCGGTTTTGCGCGCTGTGATGATGGCTTCTAGATCGTCTAGGGTCATGCGCCTATCCTCATGTGCAGTCCGGCCTTGGCCATATGGGCTTTGGCCTCGGCAATTGTGAAATCTCCGAAGTGAAAAATGGACGCCGCTAGAACTGCGTCAGCGCGCCCTTTGGTGACGCCCTCGACCAAGTGATCTAGCGTGCCGACGCCGCCCGATGCAATCACCGGAACCGCGACCGCATCCGCGATGGCGCGCGTTAGGGGCAGGTTGAAGCCCGCGCGTGTGCCGTCGCGGTCCATAGAGGTTAGCAAGATTTCGCCAGCACCTTTGGCAACCACGGTTTTGGCAAATTCCACTGCGTCGATGCCTGTGGATTTGCGCCCGCCATGGGTGAATATTTCCCACTTTCCGGGCGAGACGGTTTTTGCGTCAATCGCCACCACGATGCATTGCGACCCGAACCGGTTGGCAGCCTCGCGCACCACATCGGGGTTTGCTACGGCGGCGGAGTTGAAGCTTACTTTGTCTGCGCCAGCTAAAAGCAATTTGCGCACATCCTCATGGGTGCGCACACCGCCGCCCACTGTCAGGGGGATGTAGCAGGCCTCGGCCGTGCGGGTGACGACATCGAACATGGTGCCGCGATTTTCATGCGTGGCGTTGATATCGAGGAAGCACAACTCGTCCGCGCCCGCCGCGTCATAGGCTTTGGCGGCTTCAACAGGGTCGCCCGCGTCGATCAGGTCAACAAAGTTGATGCCTTTGACAACACGGCCGTCTTTGACGTCGAGGCAGGGAATGATGCGGGTTTTAAGCATTGAGGTGGCTCCGAATGACTGGCGCAGCTTTAGCGGCAATTGCGCGCCGATGCCAGAGACGTGATTGGCATCTTGCACGCTGATGCGGTGGTGTGACGTCATTCCATCTACTCATTTGCTCCGGAGGAGGTTATCCATGCGCCAATTAACCCTTTTACTTGCCCTAACAATGAGCCTTGCCATGCCCGCTGCTGCTGAGCTGATCGTCGTTAATACAGATAAATCCGTGCCAGAGGTTATGGATGCCCTAGAAGCTGCCGTAGGCAAAGCTGGTGCCACGGTTTTCGCGCGCGTCGACCACGAGAAAGGCGCGCAGAGTGTGGGTATGGAATTGCCGCCGTCTCAGGTGTTGATTTTTGGCAACCCAAAACTGGGCAATGCGGCAATGACTGCTGATATCCGTGCGGCGCTGTTTTTGCCGTTGAAAGTTGCGGCTTACGCATCGGGTGAGGGGGCGGTTTTGACCTATCAAGATCCCGCCGACATGTTTGGCGGCTTGGACATTGCGCCAGAGGCCGAGGTGGTCAAGAAAATGCAGGGCGCGCTGGCCAAACTGACCAACGCGGCTGCGAATTAAGCCTTTAACAGCTCCAACGCCTCTTTCAGGTCGATAGCGCCATCATAAAGTGCGCGGCCTGAAATTGCGCCATCCAGCGGTGCGCCCGTGGCTTTGAGGGCGCGCAAGTCATCCAGCGATGACACACCGCCAGAGGCAATCACCGGGATGGATACGGCGCGCGACAAGGCGGCTGTGGCCTCGACGTTGGGGCCCTGCATTGCGCCATCTCGGTTGATGTCGGTATAAATTAGCGCGGCCACGCCTGCATCTTCGAACTGGCGGGCCAGTTCGGTGACTTCGATGTCGGTTTCCTCGGCCCAACCGCGCGTTGCGACCATGCCATTGCGTGCGTCCAACCCGATAGCAACATGGCCGGGAAACGCACGCGCGGCTTCGCGCACCAGATCGGGGTTTTCAACCGCAACGGTGCCCAAAATTACGCGTGCGAGGCCTTTATCTAGCCAGCGTTCAATTGTTGCCATGTCGCGGATACCACCGCCAAGCTGTGCAGGTACATTTGTCTGCTCTAGGATTGCATCTACTGCCGCCCCATTGACTGGCTCGCCCGCAAATGCCCCGTTGAGATCAACCAAATGCAACCATTCGCACCCCGCATCTTGAAACGCCAATGCTTGGGCCGCTGGGTTGTCGTTAAAGACGGTGGCTTGCTCCATTTCACCTTTGTAGAGGCGGACGCAGTTGCCGTCTTTGAGGTCGATTGCAGGGTATAAAATCATGGGAGCGGACCTTTGATAGTGCAGTATTCGGGCGCTCTATTCCATATCCTCGCCCCAACGTCACGCTTGATTTATTGCCAATATGTAGCACGATAGGGTTAAATCAGGGAGGAAACTATGAAAACGCTTAAATTAGCAGCCGCTTTTGCGCTGGCTTTCGCGGGGCAGGCTATGGCCGATCCGGCAGAGGGTATCTGGAAAACGCAGGTGGATGACGGGGCTTACGCACATGTCACCATCAAGACCTGCGGTGCAGCCATTTGTGGCACAATATCGCGGACGTTCAATGCGTCTGGAGAGTACAAATCACCAAACCTTGGCAAGCAAATTGTGCGCTCGATGAAGCCAACAGGTGGGGGGCATTATGAAGGCAAGGTCTGGCGGCCCTCGAATGATAAAATATACGTTGGGAAAATCGACTTGGGGGGCAATAGCCTGAAGTTGGCAGGGTGTATCGCTGGCGGGTTGTTGTGCTCGAAACAGACTTGGACACGCCTCAAGTAAGAACAGATTAGCTAGAATTTTAGGAAAAGGCCGGGGCATTCTCCGGCCTTTTTTGATGCGCATTTACCAATTTTTATGGGGCATTGGGCCAGATTGTTTCCTGAGGCTAAACAATAGCCGGGCATCAGGAGGTAATAATGAAATTGGTTTTGGTTATAATCGGTGTTGGGCTTTTGGCCATGGGCTGTTCGCCCATCGAGATGGCTATCCCGCTCGCGGGCGCAGATGGGTGGATGCAAATCCTGTCAAACAGCGAAGCGCGCGGCGTGCCAGTTTTGGCCATGAACTGGTAAAAGCTAAGGGGTCCACCGCAAGAAGTTGGCGATCATCCGCAGGCCGGTGCTTTGGCTCTTTTCAGGGTGAAATTGCATACCGACCATGTTGTCGCGCCCAATAATGGCGGTGATGTCCCCGCCATATTCCACATGCGCCAAGCGATGTGCAGGATCCGCGACGCGAAAGCTGTAGGAGTGCACGAAATAGGCGTGATCGCCGCTTGAAATACCCTCGAGAACGGGGTGCCCTCGTTTTGTATCGTCCAAAATCAGGTCATTCCACCCCATGTGAGGTACTTTCAGGCTTGGGTCAGATGGCGTGATTTTTGCAATCTCGCCGCCGATCCAGTCAAAGCCTTTGGTGTCCTCATACTCACGTCCCCAGCTGGCCATCATTTGCATGCCGACACAAATCCCCATGAAGGGGCGCGCCTTGGTAATAGCGCCCTCTACGATGGCTTCAAACAAGGCTGCACGGTCGCGGGTTAACGCATCACGGCAGGCGGGGAACGCGCCATCACCGGGCAACACAATGCGATCAGCACGCGCCACATCTTCGGGGCGCGAGGACACGATAACCTCGCCGCCGCCCACCTCAGTGGACATGCGCTGAAATGCTTTCTCGGCAGAGTGAAGATTGCCGCTGTCGTAATCGACGAGGACGGTCAGCATGAAAGGTCTCCGATTGGATCAGGTAGGGCCCAAGAAAACGTCTAAAGCGTTCCCTTGGTGGAGGGGATCGCGTCCGCTTTGCGCGGGTCAGTTTCTACCGCATTGCGCAATGCGCGCGCGACGGATTTGAATGCCGCCTCGACAATGTGGTGGCTGTTGAAGCCGTGAATTTGGTCAATATGCAAGGTGATGCCGCCATGCGTCGAGAACGCTTGGAAGAATTCGCGCACCAATTCGGTGTCAAACATGCCGATTTTTTGGGTCGGAATATCCAAGTTACAGATCAGGAACGGGCGTGCTGACAGGTCCAACGCACAACGCACCTGTGCATCATCCATCGCTAAATGGCATTCGCCATAGCGTCGAATGCCGCGTTTGTCGCCCAAAGCCTTAGCCAATGCTTGGCCCAAAGCGATGCCTGTATCCTCGACCGTGTGGTGGTCGTCGATGTGCAGATCACCCTTGGCACGAACTGTCATATCAATCAGCGCATGGCGGGCCAACTGATCCAGCATGTGGTCAAAGAACCCAACGCCAGTTTGGTTGTCATAGCTGCCTGATCCGTCGAGATTGATCTCAACCGAAATTTCAGTTTCAGCCGTGCTGCGTGTGATTTTTGCGGTCCGCATGGCATGCTCCTTTGACGCGTTGGCTGCCTTATACGCAGGCCAGTGGCGCGCGCCAAGGGGGCGCGGTCTGCGGCATGGGGAATGTCGCGAAAATGACGCCTAGCGTTGTACGCTTGCGGGTGCGTTAAAATTCTTGTTCCATAGATCCGAGCAATTTTGAATATGGGAAATGATAATGCAAATCTTAGTGGCGGGCGCGGGAATCGTCGGCATATCATGCGCTATCTGGCTGCAACGCGCGGGGTATTCGGTCACAGTTGTGGACCGCGAAGGCCCTGCAAGTGGCACCAGCCACGGCAATGCAGGCGTTTTGGCGGCGGGCGCGGTTGTGCCGGTCAGCGTGCCGGGCCTCATGCGCAAAGCACCGGGCATGTTGCTGGATGGCGATGCGCCCTTGTTTTTGCGTTGGGGATATTTACCCAAACTATTGCCGTTTCTTACTAAATATCTGGGCTATGCCACGGATGCGCATGTTGATCATTACGCACGCTCCATGTCGATGTTGCTGCATGACAGCGTCGAGCAGCACCGTGCATTGGCCGCAGGCACTGGGGCGGAAAAATACATCACCGACGAGGATTATTGCTTTGGCTATTCAACGCATGCGGCATTTGAGGCCGATGGGTATGGCTGGGGCAAACGCAAAGCGGCAGGTGTTAAATACGAGGTCGTGCGTGGCGCAGATTACGCCCAATATGATCCAGTTTACGGCGCCGCATTCGAGACGGTTGTACGCTGCAAAAATCATGGCCGAATTTCCGATCCCGGCGCTTATGTAAGGGCGCTGGCAGATCATTTCACAGCCCAAGGCGGTACAATCCAAATTGCACAAATCACGGATATTGACGTGGAGGACGGCAATTTGCGTGCCCTTCACACCAGCGAGGGGATGATGCGCGCCGATCATATTGTCTTTGCAATGGGACCTTGGTCGAAAGAAATTGCTCATAAATTAGGCGTTAAAGTCCCGTTCGAGAGCGAGCGTGGTTATCATCTTGAATTTAATAACCCCTCATTCATGCCCAAATCCCCGATGATGGTGGCCTCGGGGAAATTTGTTATCACTCCGATGGATGGCCGCATCAGGGCCGCGGGGGTGGTCGAATTTGGTGGGCTTAAGGCTGGTCCCAGCACTGCGCCTTTTGCGTTATTGAAGCGTCAAGTTGCAGCAATATTGCCCGATTTACGCTATGAGGGCGAGGTGGTCGAGTGGATGGGACATCGACCCGCGCCCGCCGATAGCTTGCCCCTTATTGGGGCAAATGATGCGGCGGGAAAAAGTTATAGCGCCTTTGGACATCAACACGTTGGATTGACAGGCGGCCCGAAAACGGGTCGGATAATCGCGGACCTGATCGCAGGCAAGGCCACTAATCTGGACCTCGCCGCGTTCGACCCTAAAAAATACACCTCGTATAAGCGGGGATAAAACCTGGGAGACTATCTTGATGACAACATTTACAAAATTCGCAGTCGCGGCCCTTAGCGGCACCGTTGCCGCCACCGCTGCTATGGCCGATGGCCACGCGCAGGCTTGGGATATGCCGATGGCCTATTCCGCGACCAACTTTCACTCCGAGCAAGGCGTGATCTTTGCCGATAAAGTACGCGACTACACCAAAGGCGCGATTGATATCACCGTGCATCCGGGCGGCTCGCTGTTTGGCGGTGGCGATATCAAACGCGCCATCCAAACCGGCCAAGTCCCGATTGGCGAGCGTTTTATGTCCGCTCACGCCAACGAGGCCCCGCTTTTGGGCTGGGACAACCTGCCATTTGTCGCCACCAGCTACGCTGATAACGCAAAATTGTGGGAAGCCGCGCGCGAAAGTGTAAACACGCAATTGGCCGATCTGAACCTTGTGGCGCTCTATTCGTGCCCATGGCCGGGCCAAGGGTTCTACTTCAACAAAGAGGTAAATTCCTCTGCTGATACGCAAGGCGTCAAGTTCCGCTCGTACAACTCCGCCACCGCAACATTTGCCGAAGAATTGGGCATGATCCCCGTACAGATCGAGGCCGCTGAACTTAGCCAAGCCTTGGCAACGGGCGTGGCGTCGGCGTTCATCTCGTCGGGCTCAACTGGCTACGACCGCAAAGTTTGGGAGCATCTGTCACACTACTACAAAGTTAACGCATGGCTGCCACGCAACTATGTGATGGTGAACTCGCAGGTCTGGGAAGGGCTGGATGGCGAGCTGCAAGCAAGCATCCAAAAAGCCGCTGACGAGACGTCTGCGTCTTGCGCTGCCAAATCTGAAGAACTGTCCGGCTTCTACTTTGACGAGTTGGCCAAAAACGGCATGACCGTCACCGATGCAGGCCCAGAATTCTTGGCCGAGTTGGAAGCGATTGGCAAAAAGATGACGGCTGACTGGCTGGCAACTTCGGGTGATGCAGGTCAAGCAATCTTGGACGCTTATAACGCCAACTAGGCGTTTCCTGACATGATTTAGGCTGGCCGCGATACACGCGCGGCCAGCCTTTTGCGACCTTTGGTCGTGGCTCTTAAGGATACTGATATGCGCGACTGGTCCCCGGTTCTAGGGCTACCCCTTTGGGTGTGGCTCTTTGTATTTCCGACATTTCTAGCCTTGATTTGCCTTTTCGCAGGTCCGCGTCTGGAGCATGTTTTGCGCCCTCTATGGCGATGGTTGGATCGGTTGTATTTTGCCAGCGGGGCAATCTCGGCGTGCTTCATGGTTACTATTTTGGCGCTGATTGTGGCGCAAATGGTGGCGCGCTGGATCGGTGTGGCGCTGCCCGGAATGACCGAGTTCGCAGGCTACGCCATGGCCGCGACCTCATTTTTCGCACTAGCGCATGCCTTGACGCGTGGCGCGCATATCCGCGTGTCGATCATCTTGAATATGAATAAGTTTCTTAATCGCTGGCTGGACGTTTTTGCAGTGTTCGCCTCGGCGGTGATCGCTACTTATTTTGCCAGATATGCGATTAAAACCAACATCTTCTCGGAAATGTTGAATGACCGCACACAAGGCCAAGATCAAATCCCCGACTGGCTGGTGAAGCTGTTCACCTTGCCCTCAAAACTGCCAACGGAATGGGCGTCCACCATGGCCGAGAGCACGGATAAGCTGGTCTACACCCCCGTTTGGATCCCGCAGCTTTCCATGTCGATTGGCACGGTCCTGTTGGCGATCGCACTTTGGGATACGCTGTGTCGCATGTTGGTGACGGGCGTAAATCCGATCGTGTCGGAGGCAGTCGAATGATTGAAGCATCCGCAACACTGGTTTTCCTATTCGTCCTTTTTGCACTGCTTGGCAGCTCGATCTGGATCGGCCTTGCGTTGATGGGCGTGGCGTGGGTCGGGCTAGAGCTGTTCACCACCCGCCCGGCAGGCGATGCGATGATCACCATCATCTGGACAGGGGCCAGCAGCTGGACGCTAACCGCCTTGCCGCTGTTTATCTGGATGGGCGAAATCTTGTATCGAACGCGCCTTAGCCAAGATATGTTTCGCGGCCTTGCCCCTTGGATGCGCTGGCTTCCGGGCGGTTTGCTGCACACCAATATTGCGGGCTGCACAATCTTTGCCGCTGTATCGGGATCATCTGCCGCGACACTAACCACGGTTGGTAAAATGTCGATCCCAGAGCTGCGTAAACGCGGCTATCCGGAATATATGATCGTGGGCACATTGGCGGGCGCTGCAACGCTCGGCCTGATGATCCCGCCCTCGCTGACATTGATTGTCTACGGCGTCTCGATCAACGAGAGCATCATCAAATTATTCATGGCGGGCATCTTGCCGGGCCTTGTTTTGGCGACGCTGTTTATGTCCTATATCGTGGCGTGGCACTACCTGCGCCCGCATGAGCGCCCCGAGCCAGAGCCCTCCATGAGCTTGCGCGAAATGATCTCCGAGAGCCGCTTTTTGGTGCCGGTCTTGATGCTCGTTTTCGCCGTTATTGGATCGATGTATTTCGGCTGGGCGACCGCCACCGAGGCCGCTGCCGTGGGCGTGATTGGCTCGCTAACCTTGGCGGCATTCCAGCGCTCGTTAACCTTTGATGCCTTTTTCGAGAGCCTGATGGGCGCGACGCGAACCTCCGCGATGATTGCGCTTATCTTGATGGGGGCGGCGTTCTTGTCGCTGTCCATGGGCTTTACCGGCCTGCCACGCGCAATGGCGGCATGGATCGACGGCATGGATTTATCCCCGGTCACCCTGATCATCGCGTTAACGGTATTCTACATCGTGCTGGGCATGTTCTTGGATGGGATTTCATCCGTAGTGCTGACCATGGCCATCGTGGAGCCGATGATCCGCCAAGCGGGCATCGACGTGATTTGGTTCGGTATCTTCATCGTTGTGGTGGTGGAAATGGCGCAAGTGACGCCGCCCATCGGGTTCAACTTGTTCGTGCTGCAAGGCATGACCAAGCACGAGATCGGCTACATCTCCAAGACCGCAATCCCGATGGTATTGTTGATGCTGTTGATGGTGGTGATTTTGGTCGCATGGCCGCAATTGGCCACGTGGTTGCCCAATAATGTGCGCGGCTAGCCCATGCGCCCTGCGCTGAGCGTGCTGCAACTTGATACGCATTTCCCGCGTGTGCCGGGGGATGTGGCATGCCCACAAACGTACACTGCTCAGATCGAGGTTTTGCGCGTGCCAAATGCCAGTGTCGGCAAGATTGTCACCGCACGCCCGGACCTGATTGATATAGCCCCGTTCGAGCAGGCACTAGAGCAGGCGCGCGGCGATATTGTCGTGACCTCTTGCGGGTTTTTGATCTATTGGCAGGACCATCTGGCGGCAATTGCGCAGCGACGAGGGCAGGTGTTTATCAGCTCATCACTAGTGGCATTGGACCGAATATCGCGGCGGTTTTCCCCTGAAGAGGTCGTGATACTAACCTATGATAGTGACTGCCTGTCTGCGCGCCACTTTGGCAAATACGACAATTTTCGGGCGTCTGTGATTGGCTTGCCTGAAGCCAGTCACCTACGTCGCGTCATTTCCGGGGACCACCCGCACCTTGATGCGGGGCGTGCAAACGAAGAGGTCTCGGCGTTGATCCACAAACGTCAAAACCCCAAGCATATATTACTCGAATGCACAAATCTGCCGCCCTATAAGCGCGCTTTGAGGTTGAAAACCAAGGCAAGTGTTTCGGATATTTTGACAGAAATTGAAAGCCTCCGACCAAATACAGTGTGTCCAGATTACAATTAGATGAGCTCTAATTTCGTGTATTGTTTCTTAGAATTTTCCAATCTCGGACACATTTAGAACACCCCTGAATAGTTATTTCCATGTGACTTTAATTAGGAATGTGGAAAATGCCTGCGCTAACGACAGATACCAATGCCAGCGCCGTCGCGATGGCCTCAGAAATATTGGGTGGGGGGTTTACGATTAACTCCGCAACCTATTCTGGTGATGCGTCGGCTTCGGCAACATATTCTGCCGGGGACACCACAAATCCGGGCGTGCTACCCTCAGATACAGGTGTCATATTCTCGACCGGTAATGTTTCGGGCTTCGCCAATGCAACCGGCGCAAATAATCAGGGAGGTGGAACCAGCACGAACACCAGCGGTACAGATGGCGTAGCAGCATTTGATACGGCCTCAGGCAGCAATACCTTCGATGCGTCCTATATCGAGATCAACTTTACGGCCGACCCCGGGCAAACCACGCTCAACATAGAATTCCGGTTCTACTCCGAGGAATATAACGAGTACGTCTATTCCAATTTCAACGATATTGCCTTGGTGCAAATCGACGGGGTGACGCAGCCGATATCGGTTGGCTCGGGTGAGATATCGGTGAACGGAATTAACAATGCGGGTGTCGTAAACCCGACCAACGGCTCGCAGGCAAATGACCCCAACCCCGGCAACGGTGTGTTCGATAGTGCCAACCCGAACCTGTATATAGACAATACCGCCGGAACCTTCGCGACCGAGATGGACGGGTTCACCGTGACCTTGTCGCTGGATATTCCGGTGACGCCGGGTGTTGCCCAAACCTTGTTGCTTGGTATCGCGGATGTTGGGGATTCTGCTTGGGATAGTGCGATTGTTATCGCCTCCAACAACGTGCCAGACGCCACGGACACCGATCCCGTGGCCTTGGATGACGTCGGCATTGATACATGGGGCGTTAACCCGAAAACAGTTGATGTGCTGGCCAATGACACCGATCCTAACGGGCAGGCGCTGACCATCACTGAAATTAACGGTGTTGCCGTTACCTCGGGCCAGACGGTGACATTGAATACCGGGCAGACGGTGACGTTGAATGCCAACGGCACGATCACATTGGTGAATGTCGGGGGCGCTACGGGGTCCACCTCGTTCAGCTATACAATCTCCGACACCGACGGGAACACTGACAGCGCATTCGTGACGTTTAACGCCGCGCCGATTTGCTTTTGCAAGGGGGCGGTGATTGCCACCCCAAGCGGGCCACGTAGGGTGGAGGCTCTGCGCCCCGGTGATATGGTGCTGACCCGCGATGACGGGCCGCAGCCAATTCGCTGGGCAGGCAGTCGCCAGATGATAGCAACTGCGCAACATGCGCCGGTAGAGTTTGATATTGGTGCGATTGGCAATGACCGCATTTTGCGCGTGTCGCCGCAGCATCGAATGTTGCTGACGGGTCATCTGGCACAGCTATATTTTGGCGATGAAGAGGTGCTGAGTGCCGCGTGTCATCTGGTGAATGGCACCACAGTGCGCCAATTGGCCAAAGGTCCGGTGCAATATTTCCACCTGATGTTTGACCGTCACCAAATCATCACCGCAGATGGCGCGCCCAGTGAAAGCTTTCAACCGGGCGACTACAGCTTGCCCGGACTGCACGATGCGGCGCGTGAAGAGTTGTTTGAGATGTTCCCGCAATTGCGCACCGACCTTGGCAGCTACGGCATGTCTGCGCGTACCAGCGTGCCGGGTTCAATGGCGCATGTCTTGGCGGCCTAATCTGCAATCAACATCCGTGCGGCTATCGCCTGTGTGACTTCAATGTAGCGGTCCTGTGACCACTCACACCCCATGCGCAACTGCTCCCAATTGCGCACAGATAGCAGGGTCCATAAAATGTCGGTAGCCTCTTTTTCCGAGAGGCTGGGGGAGAGTAAATTGTCCATTTGCAGGGCCGATATCGCGGCAGCACAGCCATGGCGAACCGCCTGTGTTCGGTCTTCCCATGCGGCATGCGCCTCGGCGTCATTGTCTTGCATCGCCATCAGAGCGGTGGCGATTCCATATATCTTGGGGATGTAATTCCCCCAAACCTCAATCCATGCGTTCAAGCGATCTGCGCCTGCTTTGGCCGTGCGGCTTGCCACCAGCTTGGCTTCGACATCATAGATTTCATCAAGGTAGTGCGTTGTTGCAACAAGCAATTCTGCCCTGTTTGGAAAGTGTAGATACAGGGCTTGCCGGCTGATTTTTGCAGCCTTGGCGATGTCTGACATGCGCACGGCACTGCCAGAGCCATCCTCCAAGAGGGCCCATGTGGATTTTAAAATTCGGGTGCGGGTGGAAATTTGTTTGCTTGACATGATGTAAAGTTAAAGCTTATTGCAGCGCTGTCAACTTGACGCGGTGTCAAGTTTTGTAAAGCAGTCGAAAGGAGACCTGAGATGAAGGTGATCATATTTGGGGCCACGGGAACCATCGGGGCGCTGGCCGTTAAGAAAATGCTAGAGGATGGCCACAAGGTCACGGCGTTTGCCCGCACCCCAAGCAAGCTGAACTTGCAACACGATATGCTGACATTGCTGCCCGGTGACGCAACAAATGGCGCGGCGGTCACAGACGCCATCAAAGGCCATGACGCGGTGATGATTACGCTTGGTTCGGGCATGTCACGCAGCAGCCTTATCCGCTCAACGGGCACGATGACTGTCATTCAAGGGATGCAGGCCAACGGGGTGGAGCGGCTGATTTGTCAGTCAACGCTGGGGGCACATGAAAGCTGGGGGAATTTGAATTTCTTCTGGAAGCGGATCATGTTTGGCTTGCTCTTACGCACGATCTTCCAAGATCACGAGTTGCAGGAAAACTTGGTACGCGCCAGTGGGCTGAAGTGGACCATTGTGCGCCCCGGTGCCTTCACGGATGGCCCTGCCACATCGGGTTTCAAGGAAGACATCAAGGAAACCGACCGTAATCTGACGCTTAAAATATCGCGGGCGGATGTTGCGGACTTCTTGGCGCGCCAACTGGCAGATCTGCGCTACACGCACCGCGCTGTTGGCATCTCCAACTAAACCTGAGCAAAGGGCTGAGCCAATGGGTAATGCGCATCGACATGTTACGCCATCGCAGTGGTGTTTTTGGTGTCCTCCGGCTTGGTGGCGGAAAAACTGGCCTGCGCAAACAAAAAGGCCACCCGTGAAGGTGGCCCTTTTCGTTTTACCAATTGGAGCGGGCGAAGAGATTCGAACTCTCGACCCTAACCTTGGCAAGGTTATGCTCTACCCCTGAGCTACGCCCGCATCCGTTGGTGAGCCGTGATTTAGCGAGGCCGCGCGGGAGCCGCAAGAGAGAAATTCGACCTGAGCCGAAAAAAGTTGTTACAAGTCGATGCTACCGTCTGAATTTGCCTCTGGCGGGGCGTCCGGGGCAGGGGGCTGTTTGGGTTTGCGCCGGATAAGAATATCGCCATTTGGCAGGATTTCAGGGGCCTCGTAGGCATTCAGGTCCGGCATCATATCGCCAAGCTGCTCCATCAAGGGCAATATGTCCTGTGTTAGCCCCTCCATCAGGTCACGCAGGCTATCGGCCAGCGGTGCCATGTCACCAAAGTTAAAGGGTGGTTTAGGGTCATCCGCCAAGGCGGGGAGCGGGGCAAACGCAAAGGCGCAAACTATGAGCAGCTGTTTCATAACTTGAATATGGGGCTAAAGCCGCAACAATTCAAATTTTACAGGTCAATATCCAAAGTGACCGGAAAGTGGTCGGACGCCATCAGCAAGGCTTCGCGCAATTCAGGCACGTTCCAGCACTCGGGGTCATCAAAGGGGTGCCAAATGTGCCAGCGCGGCGACTTGGCGGCCAGATCATGCGACACCATGATATAATCCAGAAGCGCGTTTAAATACCGCTTCTCGTGGCGCACATAAAAGCGCGAGGTGCTCGGGCGTGCGCCAAATGGCTGGCTGATCACTGCCAGCGCATGTGGGTCGGTCAGGTTTCGGGTCGGGTCGTCGGACTGGCCCAACACGATCTCGACGCCAGAGCGCCCGAACAGTTTCTCGTAGGTGTCCAGACCGGGGCCATCGTTGAAATCCCCCATCACAATAACCGGCTCTTGGGCCGCCAGATGCGCGCCCACGCGGGCATGCAGCCAGATGCATTGCGCCAGTTGCTTGCGCCGGTTGGCGATGGAAATACGCATGGCGTCGGCGTCATTTCGCGCGCCATGCGGGGCTTTGGACTTCAGATGCGCGCCGATCAGCTGTACCGTGGCCCCTGACTTGGTTGTCAGCGCCACTTCTAGGGGTGGCTTGGAGAACACCACCTCGTCCTCGGTCGCGTCAATGTCCAGATCCAAGCGAAAAACCCCATCGAAACGTGGTGCTGCCTTGGTGTCGCGCGGGGCATGAGACGCCGTGACGACATTGGGGTCATACAGCAGCGCGATCTCTTGCTGGGTGGTGTTGTCAAAGCCGATCAGGGCGCGTGACGTGCGCAGTTTGAAATGCTTGGCGAAGTTTTCCAATGCGGCCTCGCCCGAGCGGTTGGGCGAGGTATCCGGTGCCTCGATTATCATCACCACATCGGCGTCCATTGCCTGAAACACCTGCCCCACGGCGTCGGCTTGCATCATCTTGGTGACATTGTAGCGTGACGACCACGTATCGTCCCGGCGCAGTTGGTTGTCATTGCCAAACAGGTAGGTGAACCACTCCACATTGTAGGTCGCAATTCTCATGCAGACCTCACGCGGGCTTGCTATGCTTGGCGGTGATTTCTTCCCATGCAGCATTGATCGCAACAAGGCGCCTTTGCGCCATCTTGACCGCCTCATGTGGCACGCCGCGCGCTGCCATCACATCGGGATGAGTTTCGCGGACCAACTGGTGCCAGCGTTTGCGAATATCGCTCAGCGCCATATCAGGCGACGCATCAAGCACCGCATAGGGGTCAGGCGTTGCATCAGGGACAAAACGCGAGCGCAGGCAGCGGAATTCCTGCTCGGTAATGCGGAAGATGCGGGCCACATCATGCAAGAACTCGTCTTCTTGCGGATGGTAGCTGCCATCGGCCATGGCGATATGAAACAGCCCCTCGATCAAGTCGCGCAAGGTGTCGTGATTGCCCTCAAACATATCGGCAATTTTGCGGGCATAATCATCAAATCCGGCCACATCTTGGCGCGCAAGGTTGAACAGCTTGGCCGCGCTGGCTTCTTCCTCGGGGGGGATGGTGAAAATTTCGCGGAAGGCAGCAACCTCGTCTCGGGTGACGCGGCCATCGGCTTTGGCCATCTTTGCCCCAAGTGCGATAACGGCAATGGTGAAGCCCACGCGCCGCTCTGGCGGGGTGCGCAGATGCGAAAACACCGCCGACAGGCTTTCGCCTGCGGCCAGCGCAGTAAGCGCGTCGGTTATGCGTGTCCATACTGACATGCAAGGTAGATTAAACTATTCAGTTCAGCGTGCCAGAGGAATTTCGCTGTGATCACAAGGTCGCGAGGTCTGGGCCGATTGCCGCTCATGTCAGTTCTCGTGGGCCCTGTGTGGTGTCGAAACTGGCGGTTAGGCTGGCGGTTGCGTTAACTTCGAACATAATGGTGTCACGGGGCAATAGCGGCGCAAATGTTTGGGCGATGTCTTCGGCCTCGGGGTGGCGCAAGATCACGGACCGCAACCGGGTATTTTGGTCGGGCAGCAACGGGGCAGGGTGCAGCCCGCCATGCCACTGGATCAGCGCAGGCCCCCAACCGCCCCACGGCAAAACACCATCATCAGGCACGGCCATAGACCAGCGAAAATCGCCGCGCTGCAATGCTATGGGCTTGCCGAACCCGCCGAACCTGTCGGGCAATAGTGCAAGCGTTGCCTCAAGGTCGTCGGTGGCGAGTATCCAATTGGTCAGGCGCGCAGGCCCTTTGAAATTATCGAGGTCAAACCAACGCGGGCGATTTGGTGGCGTGGCGTTCGGGTTTGTCGCAATGACCTCAAAATAGACCTGCGGCCCAAGTGATAGCAGGTGGTTATGGGTGGCCATTTGCGGATGCTCGCCGCGCGTCGGCAGCTTCACGCCAAGCACGTCCTCTACATGGGCACGTCCCGCATCGAGGGTCTCGGCGGCAAGGGCTAGGTGGTCTAATCTGAGATGTGTCATGGCGCGATGATAGGCGTGCGAGCCAAGGCTTGCCAAGGGGGGCTGGGCAGGTGACAAAGCCTGTATGGATGACTTAACCCAATTGAAAGTCGCGGCGCGCAAAGTCGCGTTCATGCGTCGCAAAGCTGCCAAATCACCGGACCGAGATGCCTTGGCCGTGACGCATTTGTTGCAGGCCGTGTTGCCCCATAAAGGGCGCGCGTTGGCGGGCTATATGGCGATCCGCACCGAGGTGGACCCGCTGCCGGTGATGGCTGCGATGGCCGCGTGGGGGCCGGTCTGTGTGCCCGTCATAAAGGCCGCTGGCCAGCCGCTGGAGTTTCACCGGTGGGAGCCGGGCTGCGATATGGTCGAGGGTGCGTTCGGGGCTTATGTGCCGGCCAAACCCGAGGTCATTGTACCGCAGGTTTTGATCGTGCCGCTGGTGGCGTTTGACCGCGATGGCGGGCGCTTGGGCTATGGCGGTGGCTTCTATGACCGCACGCTGGAAGGGCTGCGCGCGCGCGGCGAAGTCGTGGCGCTGGGCTATGCATTTGCGGCGCAAGAGGCCGAAGACTTGCCGCTGGAGGCCACAGACCAGCCGCTAGATGCCATTATTACTGACGAGGGCGTGTTGCGCATGGGGGCCAATCGGCCTAGGTCTCGGCCATGAAAATTTTGTTTCTCGGAGATGTCATGGGTCGCGCCGGGCGCGCCGCCGTGACCGAGCGCCTTCCTCAGTTGCGCAAGGACTGGGCGTTGGATTTTGTCGTGGTCAACGGCGAGAATGCCAGTTCCGGCATGGGGCTGACCGGCGCACATGCCAAAGGGTTGCTAGAGGCGGGCGCGGATTGTGTGACGCTGGGCGATCATGCGTTTGATCAGCGCGACATGCTGCAATTCATTGAGGCCGAGCCACGCGTGATCCGCCCGATCAACTTTGCCAAAGGCGCGCCGGGTCGCGGGTTTGGGGTGTTTGATGCAGGGCGTGGGCGCAAGATCCTGGTCACACAAGTGCTGGGCCAAGTGTTTATGAAGCGGGCTTATGATGACCCGTTTGGCCTGCTGGAGCAGGTGTTGAAAAAGCACATACGCGGCGGTGCGGTGCAGGCGTCTGTGGTGGATATCCACTGCGAGGCCACGTCTGAGAAAATGGCCATGGGCCACTGGTGCGACGGGCGCGCCAGCGTTTGTGTCGGCACCCATACCCATGTGCCGACGGCGGACGCGGTGATCATGCCGCAGGGCTGCGCTTACCTGTCGGATGCGGGGATGTGCGGCGATTATAATTCCGTCATTGGTATGGAAAAAGCCGAGCCGATGCGCCGCTTTGTGACGGGTATGGTCAAGGGGCGCTTTACCCCCGCAATGGAGGAGGCGACCCTGTCGGGCCTCTATGTCGAGACCGATGACCGCACCGGTGCCGCCACCCGTATCGAGATGGTGCGCCAAGGTGGGCGACTTTCTCAAGCGGGACCTGCATGAACGAAAAGGCCGGGTTGTTTGGCGCGCTGATCGTCATGGGCGCGGGCTGGGGGATGACCCAGCCTCTGGCTAAGCTGGCCGTTGAAGGTGGGCATCGCCAGTTCGGGCTGATATTTTGGCAAGTTGTGATTTCAGCCGCGGTTTTGGGCGTGCTTTGTCTGCTGCGTGGCAAGCCGATGCGCTTAGAGCGCGCGCAGCTTTGGGCCAGCCTCGTGGTGGCGTTGCTTGGCACGGTGTTGCCGGGGGCGGGGTCTTTTGCGGCGCTGGTCTATTTGCCCTCGGGGCTGACCTCTATTTTGCTGTCTTTGGTGCCGATGTTGGCCTTCCCTGTGGCGGTTATCCTTGGCAATGAGAAGTTCGCATGGTCACGTTTGGCAGGGCTGGCAATTGGCCTATCAGGCGTGTTGTTGATCGTGTTGCCCGAGGCCAGCCTGCCGGACCGCGCTATGGTCGTCTATATTCCACTGGCGCTGATCTCGCCGCTTTTCTACGCGCTTGAGGGCAATTACGTCGCCCGCTGGGGAACCGCCGGGTTAGACCCGTTGCAATTGCTGTTTGTGGCCAGCGTGATAGCTGCGCTGATCTCGGGGCCAATGGCCTTGTGGCAAGGACAGTTCATTGATCCGCGCGGCCCCTATGGCATCCCTGAAATAGCCCTGATTGCTTCGGCTATTATCCATGCTGGTGTCTATTCGGCCTATGTGTGGCTGGTGGTGCGCGCGGGGCCGGTTTTTGCGGTGCAAGTTAGCTATCTTGTGACCGCATTTGGCGTGGTTTGGGCCATGTGGCTGCTGGGGGAGCGCTATTCGCTTTGGGTTTGGGCCGCTTTTGCTATACTTCTAGTCGGGCTGGTGCTGGTGCAACCCCGCGCGCCCGCCGAGCCGGAAATAATGGAGACCTGATGGAGCTTCTTGACCTGTCCCAAAATACGCGTGCCATTCTGGCTTTGCTGGTCGTGGCGGGGATGTTCGTCATGTTTGTGCGCGAGACCTACCCCACAGAGGTCGTGGCTATAACCGGCGCGTCCGTGCTGCTGGCCACGGGCGTTTTGCCCTATGAGGCGGCGCTGTCGGTGCTGTCCAATCCGGCCCCTTGGACGATTGCGGCGATGTTCATCATCATGGGCGCACTGGTGCGGACCGGCGCGCTGGATTGGTTCACACGGATCGCTGACCGTAAGGCGGCGACGCATCCCACGCTGGCCTTGGCGGGCATGTTTGCATTCGTGGTGATCTCTTCGGCTATCGTGTCGAATACGCCGGTGGTTGTGGTGATGATCCCGGTCTTCGTACAGCTGGCGCGCACTTTGGGTATATCGGCCTCTAAGCTATTGATACCGCTATCTTATGCGGCCATATTAGGCGGCACTTTGACGTTGATCGGGACCTCTACCAACTTGCTGGTGGACGGGGTGGCACGCGCCAATGGGATGGAGGCGTTTTCGATTTTTGAGGTCACCCCATTGGGCATCGTGCTTGTGGTTTGGGGCATGATCTATTTGCGCTTTATCGCGCCGCGCCTGCTGCCCGAGCGCGACAGTATGGCGACGCTGTTGTCTGACCGCTCCAAGATGAAATTCTTCACCGAGGCCGCCATTCCGCCTGACAGCAACCTGATCGGGCGCGAGGTTCTGGACGTGCAATTGTTCAAACGCGAAGGCGTGCGACTGGTTGATGTTGTCCGTGGTGACCAGTCCCTGCGGCGCAACCTCAAAGCCGTGGTTTTGCAAACCGGCGACCGTGTGGTTCTGCGCACGGAGATGACCGAACTGCTGTCCTTGCAGCGCAACAAAGAGCTGAAGCGCGTGGATCAGTTGTCCGCCGTTGAGACCTCTACCGTTGAGGTTCTGATTACCCCGGGCTGCAAAATGTCGGGGCGCTCGCTTGGCGCAATGCGCCTGCGTCGGCGCTACGGGGTGTACCCGCTGGCGGTGCATCGCCGGAACCAAAATATCGGACGGCAGTTGGACGATTTGGTCGTCCGGGTCGGGGATACTTTGCTACTCGAAGGCGCGCAGGAGGATATCTCCCGACTGGCGTCAGACATGAATTTACTCGACGTCTCGCACCCGTCCTCGCGGGCTTTTCGCCGCGCCCATGCCCCCATTGCCATTGTGGCGCTGCTGGCGCTGGTTGGCTTGGCGGGCCTAGGCGTCGCACCCATATTCTTGCTGTCCATCTTGGCGGTGGCTGTGGTGCTGTTGACCCGCTGCATTGACGCGGACGAGGCGTTTTCCCATGTGGATGGCCGCCTGCTGGCGCTGATCTTTTCCATGCTGGCGATTGGGGCTGCACTGGAGGCCTCTGGCGCAGTAACTTTGATCGTCGAGGCGCTGGCTCCGTGGATGATGGGCCTGCCGCCGTTCTTTGTCGTTTGGGGCATTTATCTGCTGACCTCGGTACTGACGGAACTGGTGTCAAACAACGCTGTGGCAGTGGTTGTGACGCCGATTGCCATCGGGCTGGCCACGGCCATGGGGATCGACGCACGGCCCTTGGTGGTGGCGGTTATGGTGGCGGCCTCGGCCAGCTTTGCCACGCCGATAGGGTATCAGACCAACATGCTGGTCTACGGCCCCGGCGGTTATCGTTTCACCGATTTCCTGCGCGCAGGCATTCCGCTGAACTTATCCATTGGCCTGCTGGCCTCGGTGATGATCCCGTTGATTTGGCCGCTATAGCTGGGCTGTTTTTCGCCACCACGGTGCTTTGGGGGATTCCCTGCCCGCACAACGCAGTGTAGGGTGTGGATAGTATATCTCGCGGAGGCATCCATGCGCACCACAACTTGTAGTCTTATTGCTGTTATGACGTTCTCAGTTTCGGGCTGTGAATTCCTGCAAGATGTCTTCTTTGATCGCAGTCGCGCTTTTGAAGTGCCCGTTGCCCTACCAGAACGCCAAACCCGCCCCGTGTTGGTGGCCCTAGAGGCTGGCGCGGTGTTGGTGGCGATGGATGACACGGTGCAATGTTTGGGCAGCGCAGGGGCCGCAGGGGCCGCCAATGGCTGGACTGGTACGCTGTCCGAGTGCCCCTATACCTACACCTACGAGGTGGAGCTGGCAGCCGGAACATTGCCCGGGCGCGTTGTCTTGCAAGAAGTGCTGGGCAACAGCTTGTTGCCCGACGAGCAAGAGGTGCCGTTCCGCCCGTTGGCTGTCGTGACAATTACCGACCAACTGGGGCAGGCTTACCGCTTCGAGAGCAGCGCAGGGTTCTAGGCGCCTTACAGCGGCCAGAACACCAAAATAGCCGGAATTGACACGGCAACCACCAGTATTTCCAGTGGCAATCCCATACGCCAGTAATCGCCGAAACTGTAGCCACCCGGCCCAAGGATCAGCGTGTTGTTCTTATGCCCAATCGGCGTCAGGAATGCACAAGATGCAGCCACTGCAACAGCCATCAGGAACGGGTCAGGGTCCACCCCCATGGTTTGCGCCATGGTGATGCCCACAGGGGCTGCAACAATGGCGGTGGCGGTGTTGTTGAGCACATCCGAGAGGGTCATCGTCACCACCATCAGCACGGTCAAAACCGCCCACGCTGGCATACCTTGGGTCAAGTTCACCAAGGCACCCGCGATTAGCTCGGTGCCGCCCGATGCCTCCAGCGCTGCACCCAGCGGGATCATCGACCCCAGCAGCACAATCACCGGCCACTCAATGTGGGTGTATAGCTCCGAGAGTGGGATGATGCGTGTCAGCACAAATGTCACCACGACAATACCCAAGGCGACCGGAAGATAGATCAACCCGATAGAGGCGGCGATAACCGCAGCGGCGAATAACCCAATGGCCAACCACACTTTCTTGTCTTCGGTCACAGCCAAGCCACGCGCGGCCAAGGGCAGGCAGCCCAACCATTCGGTGATGTCATTGGCACTGTCTTGCGGCACCAGAACCAGCAAAATGTCACCGGCTTGAACAACCGTTTTACGCACCTGCTTTTTGATCGCTTTGCCTTGGCGCGAAATCCCCATCAGCACCGAGCGCTGCCGCCATGCCAGCCCGACCGATTGCGCGGTTTTACCATTGATGCGGCTTTGCTCGGTCACAACGACCTCGATCACTTTCAGCCCTTCACTTTCAGCGTGCAGATGCTCTTCGCGCTTGGCGTCGGCAAAATCCAGTGACAGGGCTGCGCGCAGCTCGTCTAGCGCATCCGGCGTGGCCTCCAGTACCAGCGCGTCACCCGCTTGCAGTTTGGTGTTTTGTGCGGTGCCGTAGCGGCGTTTGCCGTCGCGCACCAGACCAAGGATTGCAACGTCGGCTTTCTCCGCTTCTTCCAGCAACTCGCGCAGGCGCTTGCCGATATGCTTGGATTTTTCCGGCACGGTCAGTTCTGCGATATAGTCGGCGTAATCATCCATCGGGTTGCCCGAGCGCCCGTCGTCGTCGCCTTGCGGGATAAACCGCCAGCCGATTAAGGCCACGAATAAAAGTCCCGCAATCGCGGTGACGCCGCCCACCGGAGCAAAGTCGAACATCTTGAACGGCTCGCCCAGCATATCCTCGCGGATTGACGCGATAATGATGTTGGGCGGCGTGCCAATCAGCGTTGCCATGCCGCCAAGGATGGTGGCGAATGACAGCGGCATCAGGGACAACCCTGGCGCGCGGCCAGCCTTGCGCGCGGTCTGAATGTCAACTGGCATCAGCAGGGCTAAAGCCGCGACATTGTTCATAAAAGCGGATAAAATGCCGCCAATTGCGCCCATCAGCGCGATATGTGCGCCAAGCGAGCGGGTGCTGTCGACCAAGGTGCGCGTAATCAAGAAAACCGCCCCCGATCGCACCAATCCGGCTGAGACGACTAAGACCAGCGCCACCACCAGCGTGGCGGGGTGTCCGAACCCCTCAAAGGCGTGTTTGGGGTCCACGACCCCCAGCACCACGCCTGCCAATAGGGCCGAGAAGGCGACGACATCATAGCGGAAACGGCCCCATAAAAACATGGCAAAGACGCAACCGAAAAGCGAAAATAGGATGATTTGTTCTTGTGTCATGCCCCTGTTTAACGCGCTTTTAGGGGGGCAGGAAGCGGGGAAAAATCGTCTGCATCTTGCACAGGGCCAAACGCTTGCCTAAAAGCAGTCTTAACATCGTATTTAAGGGGAGAAACCCATGGCCGGCCACTCAAAATGGGCAAACATCCAGCATCGCAAAGGGCGCCAAGATAAATTGCGCTCCAAACTGTTCTCCAAGCTTGCCAAGGAGATCACCGTGGCGGCTAAGATGGGCGATCCGGACCCCGACAAAAACCCGCGCCTGCGTATGGCGGTGAAAGAGGCCAAATCGGTCTCGGTACCCAAGGATGTGATCGAGCGCGCGATCAAGAAATCCCAAGCGGGCGACGGCGAGAACTACGATGAAATTCGCTACGAAGGCTATGGGCCGGGTGGCGTTGCCGTGATTGTCGAGACAATGACCGACAACAAAAACCGGACCGCCTCGACCGTGCGCTCCACGTTTACCAAGAACGGCGGTAATCTGGGCGAAACCGGCTCCGTGGGCTTCATGTTCGACCGCAAGGGGCAGGTTGTCTATCCGGCTTCTGTGGGCGACGCCGATACAGTAATGATGGCCGCACTTGAAGCGGGTGCCGACGATGTTGACAGCAGCGAGGAAGACCACGTTATCCTCTGCGCGGATACGGATTTAAACACTGTATCCAGCGCTTTAGAGGCCGAGTTGGGCGAAAGTTCCTCAACTAAACTGATCTGGCAGCCGACTATTTCTACCGAGTTGGACCTTGAAGGCATGACCAAGCTGATGAAGCTGATTGATGCCTTGGAGGACGACGACGACGTGCAAAACGTCACCGCTAATTTCGAGGCCAGCGACGAGGTTATGGAGCAGCTCTGACCTAACGGGCGCGCGTTCTGCGTGATTTGACCTAACAGGCGCGCGTTCCGCGCGACATGATTTTTTATTTGGAGGGCGTGGCTACTGGCCGCGCCCTTTTGTTATTGGGGCATTGCTTTGCGCGTTAGCCTTGGATCAAAACCGACCGTGCGGCATCAATAACTGACCGAGTTAACGCGCGCAGTGGGGCGGCAGTCAGTCGGGAGATTTGCCAATATAGTGGCACGTCTAACGGCGCGTTTTGACCAAGGGTTTGGAGCTTGCCCGAAGCGAATTCTTCGCGGCACAGAATTTCGGGGTTCATGCCCCACCCCATCCCAAGGCAGGCCGCGGCTACGAAACCCTGAGACGTGGCAAGGTGATGCGTCGGCAAGTTGATGGCGCGACCTGTTATGGCCTTTGCCCAGTCGTTTTGCAGGCGATCCTTGGGGTTGAACGTCAGGGCAGAGGCTTTGGATAAGGCCTCGGCTGTTGGCCCGTTTGGCATGTGGCGGGCGATGTAATCGGGCGAGGCGGTGGCGTAGTAGCGCAGCGATCCGAGCGCGTAGCTGTCACAGCCTTGCACCGGGCCGGGGTGGCCTGTGACCGCCGCCGCAACCTCGCCCGCGCGCAGCCAGTCGGCGCTGTGATCTTGGTCGTCGATGATCAAATCATATAAGAACCCGTCTTGTGCCGCCAAGGCCGGTAGCAGCCAGACTGCAAGGCTGTCGGCATTGGCGGCGATGCGCAGGGGCGTGGCATTTGGAGCCGTGCCGACAGTCTCTCGAATAGACTTTTCCATCAGGCGCACTTGATCGGTATGGGCTGCCAATCGCGCACCCATGGGGGTGGCTGTGCAGGGTTGGCCGCGTTTGACCAGCACGGCCCCGACGCGCTCCTCCAGCAGTTTTATCCGCTGGGAGATTGCGGATTGGGTTACCCCTAGCTGGGCGCTGGCGATATCAAAGCTGCCGGTCCTGAGCACGTAACTCAAGGCGTCGAGTTGGCTGTAATCATACATTAGCATTCCTAATGTTACTTAAGTTTAATTAGCTATCTTGACCATGACAGTCTCGATAGATCTCTCCAAGCACTGTTTTTTCCATGGAGACCCACCATGCAGATTTTCCTCGCGGGATTTGCCCTGAGTTTTTCCCTAATTCTAGCCATCGGCGCGCAAAACGCCTTTGTTCTAAGGCAGGGTTTGCGGCGCGAGCATGTGGTGCTTTGTGTGGTGATTTGCGCCTGCTCGGACGCCATCCTGATTGCCTTTGGTGTCACCAGTTTTGGCGTTTTGAACGCCCAGATGCCATGGCTGGGGCCCGTGATGCGCTATGGTGGCGCGTTATTTTTGTTGATCTATGGCATGATTTCCTTCCGGTCTGCCCTGACCAGTACGCAGGCGCTGGATGTCGAGGGGCAGGCGCGCTCTGACTGGCGCAAAGTGGCCGCGACCTTGCTGGCGATCACTTGGCTGAATCCGCATGTTTACCTTGATACGGTCATCTTGCTTGGCTCCATCGCGGCGCAATACGGTGCGCAACGAAGCCTGTTCGGGGCGGGGGCTATCCTTGGCTCGTTTGTGTTTTTCATCCTGCTGGGGTTTGGCGCGCGCCTGCTGGCCCCGCTGTTTGCACGCCCCAAAGCATGGCGTTGGTTGGACGGGCTTGTGGGGGCAACGATGTGGCTCATTGCCCTGAGCTTGATCCTCAACGGTTAGAGCTTGCACCCATGTGCGGGGCAGGGTCATGTGGCGCATGGCGCAATCACAAAACAGGCCCGTCGCGGGCGTCGGTTGGATGCTGGTGACGGGGTTAATGTTCGTGGCCGTCACCGCGATCGTTAAATATGTAGGCTCCGAGTTGCCAGCGGCGCAGGCGGCTTTCTTGCGCTATGTTTTGGGACTGGTTTTCTTGATCCCGATGCTTGGCCCAATACGGCGCGCCAACCTAACATTGCGTGACTTGAAGCTGTTTGGTCTCCGAGGGGTGGTGCACACCTTGGGCGTGGTGTTGTGGTTTTATGCCATGACCCAAATCTCCATCGCGGAAGTCACTGCCATGAACTACCTCTCCCCTGTTTACGTCACAATCGGGGCGGCATTTTTCCTTGGTGAGAAGCTGGCATTCCGTCGCATCATCGCGGTTGCAATGGCCCTGCTGGGTGCCATGGTGATCCTGCGTCCGGGCTTTCGCGAATTATCGCCGGGACATTTTGCAATGTTGATTACGGCTGTGATGTTTGCAGGCTCTTACCTGTCTGCCAAAGTCATGGCCGATAAAGTCAGCCCGGCCGTGGTGGTTGGTATGTTGTCGATCACGGTGACCATCGGGCTGGCCCCTTTGGCGGCAATGGTTTGGGTCACGCCGACGCTGCCCCAACTGGCATGGATGTTCCTGCTGGCGTGTTTCGCCACGGCGGGCCACTACTCGATGACGCTGGCCTTCCAAGCCGCCCCGGTGACCGTGACGCAGCCGGTCACATTTTTGCAATTGGTTTGGGCGATGGCTTTGGGGGCTTTGGTCTTTGACGAGGCAATCGACGGCTGGGTCGTTTTGGGTGGCTGCATCATCCTAGCCTCGGTCAGCTTTATTACCTGGCGCGAGGCGGTTGTTATGAAGCAGAAAGAATTGTTAAAATTGGAAGGCACCATAATTGACGAGGGCCTGAACCGCTGAGCGTTTACTGTGCCCAAATGATCCTTTCGGTAATCCTCCCATTTTCAACGGGATCCGCTCGTAGAATTACGCGGCTGGTTTCAGCCGCTTGATCCGCAGGTTCAACTCCAGTGCGCAGTAAATTCGGTAGACCCGCTTATGGTTCCAGACAAAACCGTTCACATTCCGCAAATACAAAAAGCACAGACCAAAGCCCCGTGTGCGGCGGTTACTGGTCAGCCTCACAAGCCATTCAGCGATTTCCGCATTCTCATCGCTCAACTTGCGCTCATAGCGATAGCAGGTCTCACCGATCTGAAAGGCCCCGCAGGCCAGCGCAACGCTGATGCCTTGGATAGCCTGCGCGTCGCTGTATCGCTTGTTCTTCATCAGAATCCCCTCAAATATCATGCCGAGAAAATTCTACGCGTGAACACCACTAATTCTTGGGGGGATTAGCATATCACACCCGAAAAGATGACAGGCGAAGAAGTCGTTGCCATCGTCACTGATCCATTGTGAACCTGTCACGCAACAATGAGGGTGCCTTGGGGGCAGTTCAGCATCGGGGTGGTTTTTTATTGATTGACGAGTCAATAAAAAACCGTCACGGCTAATCTCATGCCAAAGCTAGGAATGGAACCGATCCGCCGCGAGGCGCTTGTGAATGCCACGATTGCTGAAATCGGGGCCGCGGGCTCGCTTGATGTCACCGTCAGCGCCATCTCAAAACGCGCGGGCATGTCATCGGGGCTGGCGCATCATTACTTTGGCAATAAAGACCAGATTTTTCTTGCCGCCATGCGTTATATCCTGTCCGGTTTTGCCCAAGAAGTCCGCAGCCGCCTGAGCCGCGCCACTACCGCGCATGACCGCCTTTCTGCACTGATTGAGGCCAGCTTTGCCCAATCTTGCTTTGATCCAGACGTTATCAGCGCATGGTTAAATTTCTATGTCCAAGCCCATAGCAGCCCCGAGGCGATGCGCCTTTTGCGCCTGTACCAACGCCGCCTGCGCTTGAATTTGATCCACGCATTGCGCCCGATCTCCACTGAGCCAGAAGCCCTAGCAGATGCCATCGCGGCCCTCATCGACGGGCTCTATATCCGTGCGGCCCTAGGCGCACCCGGCGATCATGATCCGGCCGCAACAATCCTGCATTTCACCGCACCCCATCTGGAGAAAAAACCATGACTCAACCCAATTTTGTGATTTTTATGGTCGACCAGTTGAACGGTACTCTGTTCCCTGACGGCCCCGCCGATTGGCTGCATGCCCCGAACCTCAAAAAGTTGGCCGCGCGCTCCACCCGGTTCAAAAACGCCTATACCGCATCGCCACTTTGCGCCCCCGCGCGCGCCTCGTTTATGTCAGGCCAATTGCCCTCGCGCACACGCGTCTATGACAACGCGGCCGAGTTCAGCAGCGCCATTCCAACCTTCGCGCATCACTTGCGCCGCGCGGGCTACCAAACCTGTTTGTCGGGCAAAATGCACTTCGTTGGCCCGGATCAGTTGCACGGGTTCGAGGAGCGCCTGACCACCGATATCTACCCCGCCGATTTCGGCTGGACGCCAGACTACCGCAAACCCGGCGAGCGCATTGAATGGTGGTATCACAACATGGGCTCGGTCACCGGCGCAGGCATCGCAGAAATCTCCAACCAGATGGAATATGACGACGAGGTCGCCTACCACGCGATCCGCAAAATCTATGACCTGTCGCGCGGCAAAGATGCGCGCCCTTGGTGCCTCGTGGCCAGCTTTACCCACCCGCATGACCCCTATGTTGCACGCAAAAAATACTGGGACCTCTATGAGGATTGCGAACACTTGATGCCCGAAATTGGCCCTATCCCCTACGAGGATCAAGACGCCCATTCCAAACGCATCCTCGACGCCAATGATCGCGATAATTTCAACATCACCGATGATCATATCCGCACCGCGCGTCGTGCTTACTTTGCCAATATCAGCTACCTAGACGATAAGCTGGGCGAGGTGATGGCGGCGCTAGAGGCCACCCGCCAAGACGCCACAATCTTGTTCGTCTCGGACCATGGCGACATGCTGGGAGAGCGCGGCCTGTGGTTCAAAATGAGCTTCCTTGAAGGCTCCTCGCGTGTGCCTCTTATGGTCGCCTCGCCAGATATGGCACCGGGCCTCGTCACCGATCCAGTCTCCAATATCGACGTCTGCCCAACCCTGTGCGATCTGGCGGGTGTGGACATGTCTGAAGTCATGCCCTGGACCGATGGCCAATCACTCGCCCCCCTCGGCAAAGGCCAATCGCGCGACGCCCCCGTCGCCATGGAATACGCGGCCGAGGCCAGCTACGCCCCACTGGTATCGCTGCGCTATGGCAAGTGGAAATTCAACCGCTGCGCATTAGACCCCGACCAACTCTTCGACCTCGACGCGGACCCGCACGAGCTAACAAACCTCGCCACAAACCCCACCCACACAGCCACGCTCACCTCCCTACAAGCCAAGGCCGATGCGCGTTGGGATCTGGACCGCTTTGACGCCGATATCCGCCACTCCCAAGCCGGTCGCTGGGTCGTCTACGAGGCCCTGCGCCAAGGCGGCTACTACCCTTGGGATTACCAACCGTTGCAAAAAGCGTCCGAGCGCTACATGCGCAATCACATGGACCTCAACACACTCGAGGAAAGCCAACGCTTCCCCAGAGGCGAATAAGCCTATCAATGTTCCACAAATATCCCCGCCGGAGGCATAAAATCATGCAAAACGCACAACCAACAGCTAGCCATTTCATCAATGGTAAATACGTCGAAGACACATCCGGCGCACCGATCGAATGCATCTATCCTGCCACAGGAAAGGTCATCGCAACCCTGCACGAGGCCACGCCAGACATCATCAACCAAGCCCTCGATGCCGCCAAATCAGGCCAGAAAATCTGGGCCGCCATGACCGGGACCGAGCGGGGCCGCGTGCTGCGCCGTGCCGCTGATATCATCCGCGACCGCAACCGTGAATTGTCGGAACTCGAAACCTTAGACACCGGAAAACCCCTGCAAGAAACCCTTGTCGCAGACGCCACATCAGGCGCCGATGCACTAGAATATTTCGGCGGTCTCGCGGCCACACTCACAGGCGAACATATCCAACTTGGCCAAGATTGGGTCTACACAATCCGCGAAGCTCTGGGCGTTTGCGTCGGCATCGGCGCATGGAACTACCCCACACAAATTGCCTGCTGGAAGGCTGCCCCTGCGCTGGCTTGCGGCAACTCCATGGTGTTCAAACCCTCGGAAACCACCCCGCTTTGCGCCCTCAAAGTCGCAGAAATCTTGCACGAGGCAGGCCTGCCTGCGGGCGTCTATAACGTGGTGCAAGGGCGCGGCGCAGTGGGTGCATCTTTGGTCACAGATGCGCGCGTCGATAAGGTCTCGCTCACTGGCTCGGTGCCAACCGGCAAAAAGGTCTATGCCGCCGCTGCCGCAGGCATGAAACACGTCACGATGGAGCTCGGCGGCAAATCCCCGATGATCGTTTTCGATGATGCCAATATCGAGGACGCCGTCTCTGGCGCGATCCTTGGTAACTTCTATTCCTCTGGCCAAGTCTGCTCGAACGGCACGCGGGTTTTCGTTCAAAAAGGCATCAAACAAGCCTTCCTGACCCGCTTGCAAGAACGCTTGCAAGGCGTGGTTATGGGTGATCCAATGGATGAGGCCACAAACTTTGGCCCCATGGTCACCGCCAACCAACTGGAGATTGTGCAGGGCTATATCGCCAAAGGCATAGCCGAGGGCGCAACGCTCACAGCAGGCGGAAAGCGTGCCAAACTAGATGGCTACTTCCTTGAACCCACAGTGTTTTCCAACGTCACCGACGATATGACCATCGCGCGCGAAGAGATTTTTGGCCCCGTCATGTCGGTGCTCGATTTCGATACCGAGCAAGAAGTTCTAGCGCGCGCCAATGACACCGAGTTTGGCCTCGCGGCTGGCGTTTTCACCCAAGACATCACCCGCGCACACCGCGTTGTGGCGGGCTTTGAGGCGGGAACCTGCTACATCAACACCTACAACCTCGCCCCGGTTGAGGCCCCGTTTGGGGGCTCCAAAGCATCCGGCGTTGGGCGCGAAAACTCGAAAGAAGCAATTAATTACTACTCCCAAATGAAAACCGTCTACGTCGCTATGACCCCGGTCGAGGCGCAGTTCTAATGCAAGCAGAATATGTCATCATCGGCGCAGGATCTGCGGGCTGCGCCATGGCCTACCGCCTTGCCGAGGCCGGTAAATCCGTGATCATAATCGAGCATGGCGGCACCGATTGGGGCCCGTTCATCCAGATGCCCGGCGCGCTTAGCTACCCGATGAATATGTCGCGCTATGATTGGGGCTATCACTCCGCCCCGGAGCCGCATTTAGACAACCGCGAACTGGTCACACCGCGCGGCAAAGTCGTGGGCGGATCGTCCTCGATCAACGGCATGGTCTATGTGCGCGGTCACGCGTGCGATTTCGACCATTGGGCAGAGCAGGGGGCCGATGGCTGGTCCTATGCCGACGTGCTACCCTACTATAAACGCATGGAAAACTGGTCCTCGGGCGGGCGCGGCGGCGATGCATCTTGGCGCGGTAAATCCGGCCCGCTCAGCGTCACCCGCGGCCCCGGCAAAAACCCCCTGACCAAAGCCTTCGTCAAGGCCGGCGTGCAGGCCGGCTACCAAGCCACACCCGACTATAACGGCCAACAACAAGAGGGCCTCGGCCCCTTCGATGCCACCATCAAAAATGGCCGCCGCTGGTCCGCCGCCAACGCCTATCTGCGCCCCGCACTCAAGCGCGACAATTGCACATTGGTGCAGGCTTTGGCACAAAAAATCATCCTCAAAGATGGCCGCGCCACTGGTGTAGAAGTTATCCGCAACGGCAAAACTGAAATCATCACCGCCACCTGCGAGACCATCCTCGCAGCTTCGTCCATTAACTCTCCCAAACTGCTTATGTTGTCGGGAATTGGCCCCGCAGCCCACCTCAAAGAGCACGGCATCGAGGTCATCGCAGACCGCCCCGGCGTCGGCCAAAACCTGCAAGATCACCTCGAATTATACCTGCAAATGGCCGCCTCCAAACCGGTCAGCCTGTACCGCTATTGGAACATCCCCGGCAAAGGCTGGATCGGCATGCAATGGCTCGCAGCCAAGCTGGGCCTAGGCGCCTCAAACCAGTTCGAATCGGGCGGCTTCATCCGCTCCAAGGCGGGCGTGCGCTACCCCGATATCCAATTCCACTTCCTGCCCATCGCGGTGCGCTATGACGGCCAAGCCGCCGCCGAAGGCCACGGCTACCAAGCCCATGTAGGCCCCATGCGTTCCAAATCTCGCGGCCAAGTTACGCTAATATCCAGCGATCCCGCAGACGACCCAAAGATCGAATTTAATTACATGTCTCACCCCGATGATTGGACGGATTTTCGCACCTGCATTCGCCTGACCCGCGAAATTTTCGGCCAAGACGCGTTCAAAGAATTTTCCAAACATGAAATCCAGCCCGGCGCTGATGTGCAATCCGACGACCAGCTCGATGCCTTCATCCGCGAGCACGCCGAAAGCGCCTTTCACCCCTGCGGCACCGCCCGAATGGGGCGCGCGAATGATGCAATGGCCGTGGTTGATCCCGAATGTCGCGTCATCGGCGTCGAGGGGCTGCGCCTCGCTGACAGTTCCATCTTCCCGCGCATCACCAACGGCAATTTGAACGCACCGTCCATCATGGTTGGCGAGAAAGCCGCCGATCATATCCTTGGGGTGGACCCGCTGCCAGCGGATAATTCAGAGCCATGGCTGCACCCAAACTGGCGCACCGAGCAGCGCTAAAGAGAGCCACTAACATAATCGTGGCCAGCATATCGGTTGGGTAGGCCTATATCATCCATGCGGCCAATAAATTCGGCCCAAACCTGGCCGGGTCTCAAAATATTATCCATAATATCAAAGGCTTGACGCGTAGATATGGTGCCGACGGATAAAGCGTAACGATAGAAAATGCAGTGACACGCGCATTGTAAGTGCAATGCACATGGGTTGCGCGGGTCTTGCAGCCTCCATCGCATCCTTAAACTGCATGAAATCTTGCTCACGCGGGGCGGCAAAATCTACCGGAATATATGTATGCTTTATGCCATGCGCATACGCAGTTCAGTGGCGCGCGCTCACCCGGACAGCCCAATCGACCGTTAGAAACCCCGCGCGAAGACGCCGATCTAACGAATTCATAGGACCATGTTGTTCCCAGTCTGGTTTTTCACGATGATAGCCATTCTGGCCTTATTTACAGGGCCAAAATCCGAAGTGGTAACCAGAAGCGCAAACATGGTCCTGAGTTCCATGTTCTCCCGAAAGTTCCCACTTCTATTTTTAGCTCTCAACGACCCTTTTAAACCCGCCTGACCGCCACAATCGGGCGACCGACACCTCTTTCCGCACTTTGACGCATGATGATCTTCCCTGCGCGACTAATGCACCAACCCTGCACTGGCTTTGCCAGGCCTTTCCCATGGTTTCGGGCATTCTTGTTGCCTTTTCGTCAAGAACCATCTCTGAGTTCCCACCTAGTTCAACGTATTTTTCTGTTGATCTTCAATGTGCTGACCCCGTTAAGTTCCCGCATACGTTTTGCCTCAAAGGTAGCCCCCTACAAGATGAAGGCCGCGTTTGCGCGATAGCGTTGCGTGACCAGCATACCGACGGTATCGCGGTAGAAGGCGATGGAGCGGTCAAGGTCCGAGACCTGAAGGTGGACGTGGCCCAGAGTTGGTGCGGTTTGTGTGCGCAAAAATAGAATGTCCCCGACCACGGGGAGGGCCGGAGACAAAAGGGGTATTACGCGCCTCGCAAATGGGACTAGTACGAAGAGCGTCACGACCTTTATAGTCTGGGGTATGCGGTTTCTGTGTCAGCTACGTGACAGGCATTAGCGCACCAGCCCAACGATATCGTAGGTTTTGGCCAAGATGGGCGCGGTGATTTCGCGAGCACGTTCCGCCCCGCGACGCAGGATTTTGTCGATCTCGGCGGTGTCTTGCATCAGGCGCGCCATCTCGGTCGAGATGGGCGACAGCTTGGAGACGGCCAGCTCTGCCAGCATCGGTTTGAACTCCGAGAACTGTTTGCCACCGACATCCGCCAGAACCTGCGCCGAGCTTTGATCGGACAGCGCGGCGTAGATGTTGACCAGATTGCGCGCCTCTGGGCGGCCATCGAGGCCATCCAGCTCTGACGGCAGTGCATCAGGATCGGTGCGCGCCTTGCGGATTTTGGCGGCGATGGCGTCGGCATCATCGGTCATGTTGATGCGCGACATATCGGAAGGGTCGGACTTTGACATCTTCTTGGAGCCATCGCGCAGGGACATAACGCGGGTGGCTGCGCCCTCGATCACCGGTTCGGTGATGGGGAAGAAGTCGGTCTTATAGTCATGGTTGAACTTGGTCGCGATGTCGCGGGTCAGCTCTACATGTTGCTTTTGGTCCTCGCCCACGGGCACATGTGTGGCGTGGTAGATCAAGATATCCGCCGCCATCAAAGCAGGGTAGGCGAACAGGCCCACGGAGGAATTTTCGCGGTTTTTGCCGGCCTTGTCTTTGAACTGGGTCATGCGGCCCAACCAGCCCATGCGCGCCACGGTGTTGAAAATCCATGCCAGTTGCGCGTGCTCGGGGACTTGCGATTGGTTGAACAAGATTGATTGTTCCGGGTCGATGCCTGAGGCGATGAAGCCTGCGCATAGCTCGCGGGTGTTGCGCGCCAGCGTGGCGGGGTCTTGCCAGACGGTGATCGCGTGTAGGTCCACCATGCAATAGATCGTCTCGAACGATGTATCGGCTTGCATGTCCACGAAGCGTTTGATCGCCCCGAGGTAGTTGCCAAGGGTCAGGCCGCCGGAGGGCTGGATGCCTGAAAACACGCGCGGTTGGAAGGCGGTGTTGGTCATGGTGGTATCTCCATCTGGATTATTGCGTCCCAGTGGATTACCCATGGGCCAACAAGAGGTCAACCAGAGCAAAACTATGTTTCATGAGAATGCCGACGAGCCGCCGTTTAACCCTTTGCCGCCCGTGGTGGTGGCCTTGGCCTTGATATTGGCCGGGGTCGAGATAATTTTCCAAGCTGGCAGCAGCGGGTTTGTGGGCGGACCGCAGGCGATAGGCTGGCGGCTGGTGGCGTTGCAGGATTATGCGTTTTTCGGGCCGATCTGGGACCAGATGCTGGCCAAAAGCTATTTCCCAAGCGAGCATATGATCCGTTTTGTGACCTACCCGTTTTTGCACGGCAGTTTCACCCATGCGGCTTTTGCCGTGGTGATCATTTTGGCGATTGGCAAGGTGGTGGGAGAGGTGTTCTCGGCGCTGTCGTTCATTGCGATCTTTATGATGGCGTCGATTGTTGGGGCGCTGATATATGCGCTGGTGACTGACGCTCAAGCACCGTTGTTTGGGGCCTATCCCGGCGCCTACGGGTTGATCGGGGCGTTTACGTTTTTGCGCTGGGTGAATCTGGCCGCCGTTGGCGCGGAATCGTTGCGGGCGTTTACGTTGATCGGGTTCTTGATGCTGTTTCAACTGGTCTTCGGGCTGATTTTTGGCGGCGGGTTGGACTGGATCGCGGACCTGTCGGGGTTCTTCGCGGGGTTTGGTTTGTCGTTCCTGGTCAGCCCCGGTGGCTGGGGCCGCGTGCTGGACAAGATGCGCCAGCGTTAACGGCGTAGGTTGCTTCTCAAATCAGCTGGTGTGAATGCGCCGAATAGGCGGCCTGCGACGGCGTAGAACATCCCGCCCGAGATTAGCAAAATTGCCAGTGCAAGGTAGCGCCATGCGCCCATTTCGAATAGCGGCGCTAGCAACATATGCGCGCCATAAAGGAACGCGCCCATCACTGCGGAGGCCGCGATGATGCGTGGCGTGCGGGTGCGAAAGCGTGCGTCAAACGTGGCGGCTTGGCCGAAATCGCGCGAATAGCGCCACAGCAGCCATGCCATACCCCAAGCAGCAAGGGAGGTGGCCAGTGCGGCGGCCAGATAGCCCATCCACGCCCACAGACCGACGGCAACAACGAGGTTGATGACCATGGAAACCAGCGCGAAGTAGAACGGGCGCTTGGTGTCTTCACGCGCAAAATACAGCGGTTGGAAGATCTTTTGCAGCACAAATGCAGGCAGGCCCATACCGTAGATGGCCACGGCCAATGCGGTGGCGGCGGTGTCCTCGGGGGTGAAACGGCCACGCTCGAACAACACGGAAATCATCGGGGCGGGGATCACCATCAAAGCCACGGCGCAAGGCACGGTCAGCGCCAAAGCGATCTCGCAGGCGCGGCTGATGGCGTCTTGGCCGCCTGCCTCGTCGCCGGCTTGCAAGCGGCGCGACAATTCGGGCAGTAGCACCACGCCGATGGCGATGGCGACAACGCCCAGCGGCAATTGGTACAACCTGTCAGCATAGTTAACCCACGCGATTGCGCCCTCGGTCCAGCTGGCGACATTGCGCCCGACCAGCAGGTTTATCTGCACCACGCCCCCCGCCAAGGCCGCGGGGCCTGCGATGATGGCAAGGCGTTTGAGGTCGGGTGTTAAGCGCGGCAGGCGCGGGATCAGGCGGTAGCCCGCGCGTGATGCGGCCCACCACACCAGCGCCAATTGCGCGATGCCAGCAACAGGCACAGCCCATGCTAAGGCTAGCCCGATATCGCCGCCCATCGCCCAAGTGGCGACCAGTGCGGCGATGAAAATGATGTTGAGCAATACGGGTGCGGCAGCGGCGGCGACAAAGCGCCCCGTTGAGTTGAGCACGCCGGATAATAATGCAGCCAGCGAGATGAATAGGATATAGGGGAAGGCGATGCGGCCAAATATGGTGGCGAGTTCCAAGCGCTCATCGGCGGCAAATCCTGAGGCCATGAGCAGCACCAAAGCAGGCATGAACACTTGTGCAATTAATGTGAAGACGATCAGGATCGTGGCCAACCCGGTGAAGGCGTCACGCGCGAAAGTTAGCGGATCATCATCGGCTTCGACCTTTTTGGAGAACATCGGCACGAAGGCCATATTGAACGCGCCCTCGGCAAAGAAGCGGCGAAACATATTGGGCAGGGAGAAGGCGATCAAGAACGCCTCGGCCACGGGGCCTGCGCCAAGGAAGCCCGCGATCAGCACATCGCGCACGAAGCCAAGGATGCGCGACATGAGCGTCCACGAGCCAACAGTGGCAAAGCCACGCATCAGTTTATTTGGCTGACTCACGCGCGTGCCCGCTTCGAGCCACGGGTGATGGCCGCGCGCAATTTCTGCTCGATCTGGCTTTCTTTATACGCGGAGTCGAATTTCTGCCCGAACATGTCTCTGACGTAGAATGTATCGACCACCTGCTCGCCATAGGTGGCGATCACGGCGGAGGCAATTTGGATGTTAGAGGCTGCTAGCGCGCGGGTCAGATCGAACAGCAAGCCGGTACGATCACGAGTGTCGACCTCGATGATGGTGTAGATTTCCGAGCCGTCATTATCAAAAGTGATCGACGTTGGCACGATGAAGTCACGCTCGCGCTTTTTCATTTTATCGCGCGGGGCCAAGGCTTCGCCAGCGACGACTTCACCCATCAAAGTTTTGTGAATCATTGTCTTGAGGCGCGGCAAGCGTGCGGCGTCATAAGGGTGCTCATCGCCGTCTTGCACCCAGAAGGTGGCCGTCACAAACCCGTCTTTGGTCGTGTAGGTCCGCGCATCAACGACATTCGCGCCGACCAAGGCCAAGGCCCCGCAAACCCGCGAGAAAATGCCCGGGTGGTCGGCCATAACGAAGGTTGCGCGGGTGGCATCGCGATCCTCGTCAGGGGTTAGCTCAACACGGATTTCATCGGTGGGAATATCGCTTAGCAGATGTGCGATTTCAACATGTGCGGTGACATGCAGGCCCTGCCAATAAGATGGGTAATGGCGTGCAATCTCGCGCTTGAGGGCTTTTTCGCTCCAGTCAGGCATGGCCGCACGCAGGTTCTTTTTGGCCTCAGAGCCGCGTTCTTTGCGGTTAAGCGCCTCCATGCCGTCCTCTAGACCGCGCCGCGTTTGGCGGTAGAGCGCGCGGATCAGCGAGGCCTTCCAGTTGTTCCACACGTTTGGCCCAACGCCGCGAATATCGCACACGGTCAGCACGCAAAGCAGGTCTAACCGCTTGACCGTTTTTACCACTTTGGCAAAGTCGCGCACGGTGCGCGGGTCGGCGATATCGCGTTTTTGCGCCATGTCGGACATCAAAAGATGGTAGCGCACCAGCCATTCGACGGTGGCGCATTCCTCTTTATTCAACCCAAGGCGCGGTGCGATATAGCGGGCCATTTTAGCGCCCAAAATGGCATGGTCTTCGTCGCGACCTTTGCCAATGTCGTGTAGCAGTAACGCGACATAAAGCACCTTACGGTTCAACCCATCTTTGAGAATTGACGAGGCGACGGGAAGCTCCTCGACCAGTTCGCCGCGCTCAATTTGCGCAAGGTGGGAGATGGTTTGGATCGTGTGCTCATCCACCGTGTAGGAGTGGTACATGTTGAACTGCATCATCGCCACGATGGTCTGGAAGTCGGGGATAAAAGCCCCCAACACGCCCAACTCATTCATGCGGCGCAGGGCGCGTTCAGGGTTGCCGTGCTTAAGCAGGGTGTCGAGGAAAATGCGCGAGGCGTTTTTGTTGCCCTCAAGCATATGGATCGCCTCAAGGTTAGTGGCAATCAGGCGCATGAGGTCGGGATGGATCAGGTAGCCGGTGCGCAGAGCCTCCTCGAACACGCGCAGCAAATTGAGCGGGTCTTTGAGGAACTCTTTGTTCTTGACCATGACGAGCCGGTTTTGGCGCAGCTTATAGCCCGGCTTCAGTTTCTTGCGACGTGCATTGCGGATGAAGCCCAGAATGGCGGGTTCTGCTTTGACGTGGCGCGCTTCCAGGCCGGTAAGAAGGATACGGGTCAATTCGCCCACGCGGGTGGCGTGGCGAAAGTAGTCTTGCATGAAGTGCTCGACCGCACGGCGCCCGCCCTTATCCGCATAGCCCATGCGCTGGGCCACCTCGACTTGCAGATCGAAGGTCAACTGCTCGGCGGCACGTTTGGCAATCAGGTGCATGTGAGACCGCGTGCCCCACAAAAAGCGCTCGGCCTGTTGAAAGTCTTCCAACTCGTCACGGGTGAAGACTTTGAGTTTAACCAGCGCATTCGTGGTTTTCACGCGGTTAACGTATTTTGCGATCCAGTAGAGCGATTGCAGGTCGCGCAGCCCGCCTTTGCCCTCTTTCACGTTCGGCTCAACCATGTAGCGCTGACCGCCGCCGTGCTTTCTAAGACGCTCAGTGCGCTCGTTTAGCTTGGCCTCGACAAATTCGGCCCCGGTTTTCTTGAACAGTTTCTCCCAAAGCTGGCTGTCCAGCTCTTTGGCCAAAGGCGCGTGACCATCGACAAGGCGATGCTCCAGCAAGGCTGTGCGAATGGTGAAATCTTCGCGCCCCAGACGCAGGCAATCTTTGACCGTGCGCGAGGCGTGGCCGACCTTTAGTTTCAGGTCCCACAAAATGTAGAGCATCGATTCGATGACGCTTTCGGCCCATGGGGTGACTTTATATGGGGTCAAAAACAGCAGGTCGACATCCGAGAACGGGGCCATTTCGCCGCGGCCATAGCCACCAACCGCGATGACCGCAAGGCGTTCAGATTCAGTGGGGTTAGACAAAGGATGCAGATAGGTGCGTGCGACATGGAAGGCGGCGCGCACCAACCCGTCAGTCAGGTAGGTATAGGAGCGTGTAAGTTTGCGCGCGGCAAGAGGCTCTTGAGTGAAGGCCTCTGCGATGGCGTCACGACCTGCGCTTTGCACTTTCAGCAAGATAGCTACTGTTGTTGCGCGTATTTCCTTGGCACTGGAGAGGTCAAGGTTTTGCGCGTCTAGCTGCTCTCGGAGCGTGACGGCGTTCAAGATAGTATTCGCCGGGCAAATTAAATCGCCCGGCGCTGAGGGTGCTTTAGCGGCGGCTTTGGGCTTAGAAGCCGCCGAAGCCGAAGGATTTTGGTGCGGGATCAATAATCTGGACCTGATTGTTCGTCACTTGTGCAACGGCCAAAGCGCGTTGAACCGTGCCGTCGGATTTAAACCTAAATACCCCGTTCACGCCTTTGAAGCCAGCGTTTTGCGTCAGGTTTCCTTTGGTTATTGCACGCTTTTTCGCCGCCAGAGCGCGGATAGCAGCCACACCGTCATAGGCAAGGCCTGACAGGGGATGTGCATTATCACCATAGGATTTTAGGTAGCGGGAGTTGAACTGGCTGGTTGGGCCAGGGTCGGGCAATGCAAACCAGCCGCCTTGAACGCCTGGAAGGGACAGTGTCTGTGCCGGAACATCCCAGCGGGTCAGGCCAATGTACTTGGTGACGGCGGGGCTTACACCGCGCTCGGGCAGCATTTGCGCCAGTAGCGGCAATGCGCCGGTGCTATCAGAGGTCATGATGATGGCCGTGGCCCCTGATGTTTTTACGGTATTGGCAATCGCGGGCATTGCCGCGACGATTCCCTCGTGGCTGAATTCAAATGAGCCGTCACCGACGATTTGCACATTGGTGCCAGAGGTGGCTTTCACAATTGCAGAGCGCGCAATTTGGCCAACGGGGGTGCGTGGGTAGACCACAACGACGCGGCTGCGCCCTTGCGACCCGGCATAGCCCATGAGCCGTGACGCGATATTGTCAAAGGTGTTGCCAAGGATGAACAGGTTGCCACCAGCGATTGAGGTATTGTTGGAGAACGAAATGACGTTCACTTTTGAGCCAGAGACCGCGACCGCAACCGCATTAGCGGCATCCGAGCGTAGCGGTCCAAGGATGATGTCGGCGCCAGCCGCGACGGCTTTCGTGGCCATAGATGCCGCAGTGCCAGCCTGACCGGCGGTATTGTAGACGGTCAGGTTCACCTTGCCTGCCCCCAAATCGGCGATAGCCATACGTGCGGCATTTTCAAGGCCGCGTGCCAATCCGGTGTCGCCAGGGGTGGCCGAGCCATAAGGCACCAGCAACGCAACTTCGACAGCATCGCCGTTGGATTTTGCGCCAGCATCCCCCAGTGAGTTTAAATCTACGTTACAGGCTGATAGCCCAACTGCTGCCGTTAGCGCCACAATAGCGCGCATGCCCTTGCGGGCGCTTCCCAAAAGGTTGAACATGTTGATCACTCCATAAGTCCCCACCAATGGCCGCCGGCACAGCCACGCTTGTGAAACTGTGAATACGTGGTCTGAGGGGGCAAGTAAACGCGAAGACGAAGGTTAGGTGTATGACGGCTGCAAATTGCGTACTTTTGGCGCCAGGGCTCTATTTTTTGGCCACCCCAATAGGAACCGCCCGCGATATTACGCTGCGTGCGCTTGATATTTTGGCATCTGCGGATGTTTTAGCCGCAGAAGACACGCGGACTTTACGCCGTCTGATGGATATTCATGGAATCGCTTTGAATGGCCGCCCTCTGGTGGCCTACCATGATCACAATGGCCAAGCGGCGCGTCCTAAATTGCTGGCGGCGCTAGAGGCGGGGAAATCCGTGGCCTATGCATCGGAAGCGGGAACGCCACTGATCGCGGATCCGGGCTATCAGTTGGGGCGTGCGGTGGTGGAGGCTGGTTACATGGTCACGGCAGCCCCCGGACCTTCGGCGGTATTGACGGCTTTGACGGTTAGCGGTCTGGCAACAGATGCGTTCTTTTTCGCGGGATTTTCGCCGGTATCTAAAGGACAAAGACAGAGCTTTTTGCGAGGGCTGGCCGAGGTGCCGGGAACTTTGGTGTTTTATGAGAGCCCGAAACGCGTTCACAAAATGTTAGATGATTTGGTGGAAGTATACGGCGCAGAGCGTGAAGGAGTCGTTGCGCGGGAGTTGACGAAGAAGTTTGAAGAAGTCCGGCGCGGGACTTTGGCCGAGTTGGTTGAAGACTTGCGTGGTGACATGCTGAAAGGCGAAGTGGTTGTGCTTGTCGCCCGTGGCGAGCAGAGCGGGTTTGATGAAAATGATACGGAAATTCTTCTGCGGGACGCGATGAAAAATGGTAGCCTTAAGGATGCAGTCGCACAGGTAATGGCAACCACCGGGCAGCCACGGCGACAGATTTATCAAGCCGCGCTGCGGCTGGAGAAAGAAAGGGAATAGCAATGTCTCGGACCGCGCGCGGGCAAATGGGATACCACGCAGGCCTTGAGGCAGAGCGCGGTGTTGCAAGGAACTACCTGCGGCGCGGGTATTCATTCGAGGCGCATAGGTTTCGGGGCAAATCAGGAGAGATTGATTTGGTTTTGCGCCATCATGACGAAGTGATTTTTATTGAGGTAAAACAAAGTCGTACTCATGCGCGTGCGGCAGGGCGTTTGCAGTCGTGTCAAATGGCACGGCTGTTTCAGACGGCTGAAGAATTCGTGGCGAATGAGCCGGATGGTCAGAACACTAATATGCGCTTTGATGTGGCGTTGGTGGATGGCGCTGGGCGCATTGAAATCATCGAGAATGCAATGGCGGCTTGATCCGTGCGCTAGTGCCGTGGGGATTGTTTGCACATAATGGATTGAAAGCCCGCCCTCGCTGTCGCATTTAAGACGTGTGAGGTCAGTGTTTGGCCTTTATGCACGGAGGACAGCACATGGGCCTAAAAGTTGCCATTCAAATGGACCCGATCGACGACATCAACATTGATGGGGATTCGAGTTTTCGCATTGCAGAGGAAGCTCAAGCGCGTGGGCATGAATTATTTTACTATACTCCCGACATGCTGTCCTACGTGGAAGGCGAGGTTTATGCTGAAGGTTGGCCTTTAAAAGTTCGTCGCGTAGAGGGCGATCATTTCGAGCAGGGTGAGCGGCAGCGCATCAATTTAGCTGACTGGGATGTGGTTTGGCTGCGTCAAGACCCGCCATTTGACATGGGGTATATCACCACCACGCATATTTTGGATCGAATCCACCCGGCCACTTTAGTGGTGAATGACCCGACGTGGGTGCGCAACTGGCCCGAAAAACTTAAGGTATTGGACTATCCTGACTTGACGCCTCCGACGGCTATTGCGCGAAACCTTGAGACACTTAAGGCGTTCAAAGAGCGTCATGGCGACGTCATATTAAAGCCGCTCTATGGCAATGGCGGTGCGGGTGTGTTTCGTCTGACGCCCGATGATCGCAACCTGAACTCGCTGCATGAGTTGTTTGTTGGCATCAATAACGAGCCGCTGATCATGCAAAAATTCCTGCCTGACGTGGCCAAGGGGGACAAACGCATCATTTTGATTGATGGCGAACCCGTCGGGGCGATTAACCGCGTTCCCGCGAAGGGGGAAACGCGCTCGAATATGCATGTGGGAGGGCGCCCTGAAAAAGTTGGTCTGACAGAACGTGATCTAGAGATTTGCGCGCGGATTGGGACGGATTTGAAAAATCATGGTCAAGTGTTCGTAGGAATTGACGTTATTGGTGGGTGGCTGACAGAGATAAATGTGACCTCACCCACAGGTTTGCTGGAATTGGAACGCTTTGACGGCGTGAACGTGACCGCCAAGATTTGGGAAGCGATTGAGGCACGACGGGCCTGATTATAACGGGGCAGATTATTCCGCGACTCGGTAACTGACGGCTTCAGCAATATGGGTGGCCCGAACACCCGAGCTGCCGTCCATATCCGCGATTGTTCGCGCGACGCGCAGCACACGGTGATAGCTGCGCGCTGATAGGCGGTAGTGCTCGGCGGCGCGGGTCAGAAGGGCGGCGCCCTCAGTGTCGGGGGTGGCGACTTCCTTTAGTAATTCGCCTTCAGCGTCCGCATTCATTCGAACGTCAACATGGCTGGTAAAGCGCTGCGACTGCACGGCGTGCGCGGCCTCGACGCGGGCCGCCACTTGGGCAGATGTGTCACCGGATGCGGGTAAATCCAGATCGGTGAAGGCCACGGGCGGCACGTCTATGCGTAAATCGAACCGGTCCATTAACGGCCCGGAAATGCGACCCATGTAATCTTCGCCGCATAGTGGTGCGCGCGAGCAAGCCTGCGCGGGGTCGGTCATATAGCCACATTTGCAGGGGTTGGCCGCGGCGACCAACATGAATTTGCACGGGTAGCGCACATGGGCATTGGCGCGCGCGACGACCACATCGCCGGTCTCGATGGGTTGGCGCAGGGTTTCCAAGACGGCCCGCGGGTATTCGGGAAACTCATCCATGAACAATACCCCGTTGTGAGCCAGCGAGATTTCCCCCGGTTTGGCCCCACGTCCACCGCCAACAATTGCTGCCATAGAGGCGGTGTGATGGGGGGTGCGAAACGGGCGTTCGCGTGAGATGCCGCCGTTATCCAAAAGCCCGGCAAGCGAGTGGATCATTGAGGTTTCCAGCGCCTCTTCTGGCGAAAGCGCCGGTAAAATTCCGGGGAGGCGGGCGGCAAGCATGGACTTTCCCGACCCGGGGGTGCCGACCATTAGCAGGTGATGCCGCCCGGCGGCGGCGATTTCCAGCGCACGTTTGGCACGTTCTTGTCCTTTGACATCGCGCAAGTCTTTTAGGTGATCGGGTCGGCTGACTTCGCCCGGCGTCGCAACGGGAAGGGGGCGCTGGCCCGTGTAATGCTGCACAACTTCGAGCAAAGATCGCGCCCCGAAAACCCGGGCGCTATCAACCCACGCGGCCTCGGGGCCGCAGGATTCGGGACACAAGAGAGTACACTCTTGCTCGGCGGCGGCCAGGGCGGCGGGCAGGGTGCCGATCACCGGAACCAGCGAGCCATCGAGGGATAATTCCCCCAAAGCGACGGTGTTCTGGACGTCCTCGTCGGGTAAAATATCGAGCGCCGCCAGCAGGGCCAGCGCGATGGGGAGGTCGAAATGCGAGCCTTCCTTGGGCATGTCGGCGGGGGACAGGTTTACCGTGACCCTTTTGGACGGCATCGCAATAGACATCGCGGTGAGTGCGGCGCGCACACGGTCGCGTGCTTCGCTAACCGCTTTATCGGCCAACCCGACGATAGAAAATGACGGCAGCCCGGCGGTCACGGCGCATTGCACCTCGACCAGCCGGGCCTCAATCCCTTCAAAGGCAACCGTATATGTGCGGGAAACCATGAGTGCCCTTTTCGCGTTAACTATGTCTCTAAGTGACGGATTATTAGTTAACGCGAGGTTTATTTAGTCAGGCCCGGGCCATGCGCCGGCCTCATATGGCAAGTCATAGTTGGACTGAGGCGCATCTTGCAGCCCGCGTCTGCGCCACTCCAAAAACGTCGGATCAGAGATGGTCTGAACCACATAGGCTTTGGAATTTTCGCCAAGTGGCAAGCCATAACCGGCCATGCGCGCGGCGACCGGCGCAAAGAACGCATCGGCAACTGAATAGTCGCCGAATAACCATGGCCCGTCTGTTTTCATGTCTTCGGCCAGCGCCCACAGAGCCTCAATTCGGGTCAGGTCTGCGGCGATGTCGTCTGAGATGGGGAAATCTACAAAGCTTTGGCGCAGGTTCATCGGGCAAGCTGAGCGAAGCGCAACATAGCCGCTGTGCATTTCTGCAACCATGCCACGCGCAAGGGCGCGGGCGGCTGGGTCCTTTGGCCAATACCCTTTGTCGGGGTGCCGCTCGGCCAATGTTTCGGCAATGCTGAGGCTATCCATGACGACGCAGCCCTCGGGCAGGCGCACAACAGGGACCGTTCGCGCAGGCGCAAATGGCTTCAAGCTTTCGGTAAATTGAGGGGTGTAAAGGCGTGCGTCTTGCACGGTGATGTCGAGGTCGAACTTTGCGAACAAAAGCCAACCACGGAGGGACCAACTGGAATAGGAGCGGTCGCCAATAAGGAGATCATAAGTCATAAGGTGCAGCGTAGCGCAGCAAGGGAGCGAACGAAAAGTGATGAATTGTGACGGTTCCCATCATGGTTGGTGATTTATCGAGCGCGCTTTCCAGCCATTGGCTAAGACGTCGATACGGGTGACCGAGAGCGGCTCTATCGTGTGGGACATGGCTTTGTAGGGGCTCACGTTTAGGGCACGCTGCAACTGCGACATGATCACGCCCATATGGGCTACGATTACGATATCTGCGTGGGGTGCGTCCAAAAGCGCGTGTACGGAAGGGGTCAGGCGGGCATGGAGGTCGTTCCAGCTTTCGCCCTCGGGGGGCTTCACATCGCCGGGCGTTTCCCAATAGGCGTGGGATAATTCGGGGTGCAATTTATCAACCTCAGAGAAATGCAAACCGTCCCAAACGCCAAAGTCTAACTCGCGCAGTTGCGGGTCATGTGGCAGCCGCGTGCGGCCCGTATTTAGCGCGTCGGCAGTGGTGCGCGCACGGCTTAGATCAGAGGAAACGATAGCAGCATCCGCGGGCAGATATGCGTTGAGACGGGCGAGTTTTTGCGTGTCGGACAGATCGGCCGGGACATCACGCCAGCCGGTAAAGGCCTTTTGGTGTGTCGGGCCGTGGCGCACCCACCACAGGCGGGTGACGGTCATACCAACGCCTTGGGCATCTGCCCTTTCAGAACTTGGGGCAGGCCAGCGGTGACTTGGATAACCAGTTGGGCTTTGCTGGCAATCTGCTGGTTCAGCTTGCCCTGAGCTTCGCGGAATTGGCGCGACATGGCGTGCTCGGGCACGATGCCCTGACCGACCTCGTTGGTGACGACGACGACTTGGGCGGCGCAGGTGGTAAGGGCCGATACAAGGGTATTGGATGCCGCATGCAGGTCGATCTCAGCCATCAATTGATTGCTGAGCCAGAGCGTGGCGCAGTCCAGTAGTACCACTTGTTCAGGGGGCAGATTTGCGAGGTAGGCCGCGACCTCTAGCGGCTCTTCATGCGTGGTCCAGCCACCTGCGGCGCGGGCCGCTTGGTGGCGGGTGATCTTCGCGCGCATCTCATCGTCAAAGGCTTGCGCGGTGGCGATGTAGGTGCGGGGCGCATCAGGGGTGGCGTGCAAGATGGCCTGCTCCGCGAAGGCGGATTTACCGGAGGCCGCACCGCCAAGAACCATGGTCAGGGAGGGCAGGTTTGGCATGTTTTGGTCCTCTTTGGTCATGGTCGCGGCGTGATCGCCTGTGCCTTCATCCCAAAAGGCGGGGCTTGAGCCAAGCGAATACTGACATTGCCCCTTGCGCCGCGCTGTCTTAACACTTGGGGCAGAGAGAATGAGGTGCACCATGCTGGCTGGAAAACGCGTACTTTTGATCATTGGCGGCGGCATCGCGGCCTTCAAGTCGTTGGACCTGATCCGGCGCTTGCGCGAGCGCGGCGCCGTGGTGACGCCGGTTCTGACCAAAGCGGCGGAGGAATTTGTCACGCCGCTGAGCACCTCGGCTTTGGCGGGCAACAAGGTTTTTCGTGACCTGTTTGACCTGACAGATGAGGCCGAGATGGGCCATATCGAGTTGTCGCGCGCCGCCGATTTGGTCGTGGTCGCCCCGGCCACTGCGGACTTGATGGCGAAGATGGCGGCGGGCTTGGCCAATGATCTGGCGTCCACTTTGCTGATGGCCACGGACAAGCCCGTGCTGATTGCACCCGCGATGAATGTGCGCATGTGGGAGCACCCCGCGACCCAACGAAACCTAGCGGCACTTCAAGGCGATGGCATTGTGATTGTTGGTCCTGATGTGGGCGATATGGCGTGTGGAGAACATGGGCCGGGCCGTATGTCGGAGCCGCTGGCGATTGTGGATGCGGTGGCGAACGTGCTGGCGGATGGGCCACTGAAGGGGCGCCATATCGTGGTGACATCAGGCCCGACGCATGAGCCGATTGATCCTGTGCGCTATATCGCGAACCGATCTTCAGGCGCGCAGGGGACGGCAATTGCCCGCGCGTTGTCGGCGTTAGGCGCGCAGGTGACGTTCATAACTGGCCCCGCAGATGTAGCGCCGCCTTCGGGCGTGACGGTGGTGCGAGTGCAAACGGCAGATGAGATGCAAAAGGCCGTGGCGACGGCTTTGCCCGCGGATGGGGCCGTTTTTGCAGCGGCAGTGGCGGACTGGCGGGTGGCGAATGCGTCTGGCTCCAAGATGAAAAAGGACGGCTCGGGCAATGCGCCCGCGTTGGAATTCGTCGAGAACCCCGATATTTTAGCAGGCGTGTCGCAGATGGAAAAAGGCCGCCCGCAATTGGTTGTTGGCTTTGCCGCCGAGACTGATGACGTCAAAGCCAACGCGACAGCCAAGCGCAAACGTAAGGGCTGTGACTGGATTGTTGCCAATGATGTGAGCCCCGAGACGGGCATCATGGGTGGCAGCGAAAATGCGGTAACGATTATCTCGCAGGATGGCGCGGACAGCTGGCCGCGGATGACCAAAGATCAGGTGGCGTTAAGGCTTGCGGCCAAGATTGCCGAGGCATTGGCGTGACCCCTGTTTTGCGATTTTCATGGGTTGAAGGCGCGGACCGCGTGCTGGGCCTGCCATCGTATGAGACAAGCGGCGCGGCGGGGGCAGATTTGCGTGCCAACTTGGGCGAAGCAGATCGGGCGCGGGGGCTGGTTTTGGAGCCAATGCAGCGCGCCTTGGTGCCCACAGGTTTGCGGGTGGAAATTCCCGAAGGCTTTGAGGTGCAAATCCGGCCACGATCCGGTTTGGCGTTGAAACACGGGATCAGCCTGCCCAACAGTCCGGGGACGATTGATAGTGACTATCGTGGGCCGCTTGGGGTGATTTTGATCAATCTTGGCGGCGAGCCGTTCACGGTTAACCATGGGGACCGGATTGCGCAGATGGTTGTGGCTCCGGTGGTGCAGGCGCGGCTCAAGATGGTGGAAAACCTGTCGCAGACCACGCGCGGCGCGGGCGGTTTCGGCTCGACCGGGCGCGGCTGAGTTATGGCGCTGGTTCTCCTTATTGCTGTGGGGTTTATTCTGGGCGCGCGCTATTTTGATGCGCCTCGGCGGGTGATCGTTGCCATGTTGGTTGCGCTGTTCGCATGGGTCATTTTCTTCCAGATGGCATTGCCCGCAGGCAACCCGATCAAGGAAGCGACAGGCACTTTACGCGGGTGGGCCATTTTTGCGGGCGTGGCTGTGGTCGTGGCGGGGTATCGCGCGGTACTGGGCCAGTTGCGCAAACAGGCAGCGGACATGCAGGCACCAGAGACGCCATCCGACAAGTTTTCTGCGGCAGAATTGGATCGCTATGCCCGTCATATTGTCCTGCGCGAGATAGGCGGTCCGGGGCAGAAAAAGATGAAAGCGTCGCGCGTTCTTGTCGTGGGGGCTGGCGGTCTGGGCGCGCCTGCGTTGCAATATTTGGCCGCCGCAGGGATCGGCACGATCGGGGTGATTGATGACGATGAGGTCGATAGCTCTAATTTGCAACGCCAAGTGATCCACACCGATGCGCGGATCGGGATGCCCAAGGTTTTCTCGGCCCAGAAGGCGCTGTCGGCGCAAAACCCCTTTGTGAAAATTTTGCCGTATCACCGCCGACTTGAGGCGGATATGGCTGCGGAGTTATTTGCTGAGTATGATTTAATTCTAGATGGGTCCGATAATGCCGAGACGCGATACTTGGTAAATCGCGTTGCCGTGCAATTGGGCAAGCCTTTGATTTCAGGGGCGATTTCTCAATGGGAGGGGCAGTTGAGCTTGTTTGACCCCGCAACGAGCAGCCCATGTTATGCCTGCGTTTTCCCCAATCCGGCTGCTGCGGGGCTGGCCCCATCTTGTGCAGAAGCAGGGGTGATGGGGGCGTTGCCGGGGGTGGTCGGCTCGATGATGGCGGTGGAAGCGATAAAGCACGTCACGGGGGCAGGAGAAGGGTTGCGCGGGAAAATGTTGATTTACGACGCATTATACGCCGAGACTCGACTGATTTCCTTGAAGCGCGATCCAGAGTGTCTTGCCTGTGGAAAACTACCTTAAATAGTAGGAATAACCCACAGGGACACAATCTGTTGTGGGTAAAGCTAAACTTTACCTTTACAGAGACTCTAATAAATCACAACATCTGGGAAAGGATTGCGGCTGAACCGCAATCTATAGAGTAGAACCCAGCAAGTTGGGGGGAAGACATCCCTCGATACGCGATTTTGACGGTGGGGCCGAGCATGTCTAGCCTACAGCACTACTATGAGACCGAGGATTTGCATCCGATTGATCTGGTGGAAACCTTGGCAACCCATCACGATTGGGAGTTCGACCGCATCGCGGAGGACCAAATCGCGATGGCGATTGAGGGCCAATGGCGGACCTACTCAATCACCCTTGCATGGTCCGATCATGATGAGACATTGCGGCTGGTCTCTACCTTTGAGATGGAGCCGCCAGAAGACAAATTACCGGCGCTTTATGACGTGATTAATCGCGCAAATGACACATGCTGGACCGGCGCATTCACTTACTGGGAAGCGCAACGGCTGATGGTTTATCGCTACGGGCTGATCTTGGCGGGTGGTGTTGGTGCCGGGGCTGATCAGGTCGACAAAATGTTGTCGGCGGCGATCAAAGCATCAGAGCGGTTCTACCCTGCATTCCAGCTGGTGTGTTGGGGCGACCGGACGCCGAAAGACGCGATGAATGTTGCCATTGCGGAAGCCTACGGGCGCGCCTAACCTGCTGCATCTGACAGGGGAAGAGGACGCCATGGATTTTACCGAAATTAACACGCGCGGTCTGGTTTTGCTGGGCTGTGGGAAGATGGGCTCGGCCTTGCTGGAAGGCTGGCTGAATGGTGGGATTCATGCCGAGTCAGTTTACGTTTTGGACCCTTACCTGTCAGATTGGTTGAAGGCGCAAGGCGTTCATATCAATGAAGATTTGCCCAATGATCCCGCTATTTGTTTGCTGGCGGTGAAGCCGCAGATGATGGGTGATGCGTTGCCGCGCATGGTGGCGTTGGGCAATGCGACGACGTTATTTTTGTCGATTGCGGCGGGGACATCAATTGCGCTTTTCGAGCAGGCTTTGGGGGTGCAGACACCTATTGTGCGCTCTATGCCGAATACCCCTGCGGCCATCGCGAAAGGGATTTCTGCCATCGTTGGAAATGACTACGCCAGTGCGGCGCATTTAGACATGGCGGAAGGGTTGTTGCAGGCCGTGGGGCAGGTGGTGCGCCTTAAGGATGAGGCGCAGATTGATGCGGTGACGGGCGTGTCCGGCTCTGGCCCTGCATACGTTTTTCACCTGATTGAGACGATGGCCGCCGCAGGTGTGGCGCAAGGTTTGGCACCGGAATTGGCGATGCAATTGGCCAAGGCCACGGTGGCCGGGGCGGGCGCGTTGGCAGAAGCGTCAGACGATAGTCCAGAGCAGTTGCGCATCAACGTCACCAGCCCGGGCGGAACCACGGCTGCGGCCCTAGAGGTGCTGATGGATGAAGGCGCTGGGTTCCCTAAATTGCTGGGCGACGCAGTGAAAGCCGCGACAGATCGTGGCCGCGAATTGGGGGGCTAAATATGGATGAGATCTCGTTCGATGACTTTATGAAGGTCGATATTCGTGTGGGCGTTATCGTGCGGGCAGAAAGCTACCCAGAAGCGCGCAAGCCCGCGATTAAGCTGTGGGTGGATTTTGGACCTGAGATTGGTGAGCGGAAAAGCTCTGCACAGATCACCCAGCACTACACACCGGAAGATCTACCGGGCAAAAAAGTTATGGCCGTGGTGAATTTTCCACCCCGCCAGATCGGCAAATTTATGTCGGAGATATTGGTCCTAGGGATGCCAGATGCTGACGGTGAAGTTGTGCTGATGGTCCCTGACAAAAACGTGCCTATCGGCGGGAGGATGTACTGATGAAAAAGCTGCTAATTTCACGGCTATTGCCAGAAACGGTGATGGAAAAAGCGCGCGCATCATTTGATGTGGTTTTACGCGACGACATAGCCCCGATGAGTGTGGCTGAAGCAACCCATGCAATTGAAAATTATGACTTAATTTTGCCAACACTCGGAGACCAGTTTTCGGAGGCGGCTATTTTGGGGGCACAGCCTCGTGCCAAGTTGCTGGCGAACTTTGGCGTTGGTTTTAACCATATTGATGCGGAGGCCGCCAAGGCGCAGGGCATCGCGGTAACCAACACTCCGGGCGCTGTGACAGATGCAACGGCGGATATCGCAATGACGCTGATGTTGATGACTGCGCGGCGCGCGGGCGAGGGCGAGCGGCTGGTGCGTGCTGGCAACTGGATGGGCTGGCAGCCGACGCAAATGCTGGGTCTGCATCTGACGGGAAAAACGGTCGGTATCATTGGTATGGGGCGGATCGGGCAAGCGATTGCGAAGCGCTGCCATCATGGGTTCGGCTGCAAGATTGTATACGCCAATAGATCGCGCAAAGACCTTGCGGAGGCGACGCAATTGGACAGCGTGGAGGATGTCGCGCGGGTGGCGGATATTTTGGTCGCCGCAACACCCGGGGGGCCTGCGACGCGCCATCTATTTGGGGTGTCAGTATTTGATGCGATGCAGCCCCACGCGATTTTCGTCAACATTTCTCGTGGTGACGTGGTTGATGAGGCGGCGTTGATCAACGCGCTGCAAACAGGTCAGATCGGTGGGGCCGGATTGGATGTTTATGAGCATGAACCTGTTGTTCCGGATGCCCTAAAAGCCTTGGAGAATGTCACCTTGTTGCCGCATCTTGGGACCAACACGCTGGAGGTGCGCACGGGCATGGGGATGATGGCATTGGATAATCTACTGGCGTTCTCGGCAGGGAACGTGCCACCAAACACGGTCTGAGCAGGGAAAAATGTGACATTTTTCCCCGTTAAATGTCACCTGTCGCCTCGCGAAAATGCTTCCGGCACAGCGACACATAGGTCTCGTTACCGCCGACTTGCACTTGGTCCCCATCGACAACAGCCTTGCCGTCAGCACCCTTGCGGATGACCATGGTGGCTTTCTTCCCGCAATGGCAAATGGTGCGCACTTCGCGCATCTCATCGGCAAGCGCCAGCAAGGCGGCAGAGCCGGGAAACAGCTCCCCGCGGAAGTCGACGCGTAGCCCGTAGCACATGACGGGAACTTTTAAATCATCCACCGCGCGGGCCAGTTGCCAGACCTGTTCTTTGGATAGCCACTGGGCCTCATCGACCATGACGCAAGCAACGGAAGATTCGCTTAAGCGGTTGGAAATCATGGAGAAAAGGTCAGATTCTTCGCTATAAATATCAGCCTCTTTAGCCAGTCCAATGCGTGAGCCAATCTGCCCTGTGCCTGCCCTGTGATCAAAGTCAGCGGTCAACAAATAGGTCTGCATTCCCATCTCTTGGTAGTTATGCGCGGCCTGCAAAAGTAGCGTAGATTTACCCGCATTCATGGTGGAGTAGTGGAAATATAATTTGGCCATATACCCCCGTATCAAAGCCTGTTGAGAGGGGCAAGGTCGGTGAGGGACGCGCTAGGGAAAGCGTTCTTAGCGCATGCTGATTACCCGGCAACACACACTTCGACGCCCCTCACCATGAGTTCGTATTCAGCACAACACGAACCCCGTAGCCCCCATACCCTAGGAGCTTACTCTGAGTAACGCGGGGGAAAACAATTGCGCAGGGGAAAGGCTTTGGGGTATTCCCCACAAGACCTATTAGGCCCGGGGAAGGCGACACAATGGCTGTGATGAATAAGTACCTTAAGAAACACACTGAGGCGTTGGTGAAAGACGTGGGCGTAGAGGCCGCGTGCAAGCTAACTGGCCGCTCCAAGGCCACTTTGGGACGCTACTATTCCGAGTCGGACGAGCACTCTGACCGCTATATGCCACTAGATGCCGTCGCGGCACTGGAAGCCGCCTCAAGCTTTCCGCATGTGACGCAGGCTTTGGCCGAGATCAATGGCAACACTCTGGAGGTCGACACTGGCCGCAAGGGAAATTCCGCATCGGTAAACACCAACGTAGTCGCCTTGGCGCAGCGCTTTGCGATGCTGATGGGGGAATATAATCAGTCCATCCAAGACGGCGTTATCACGGCCACCGAGGCCAAGCGTATGTTGATCGAGACGTTAGAGCTGCAAAAAGTTCTGGTCGAGATGAAGCTGCATCTAGAAGATGAGACTGTTTGAGGGGCCGAGGCGGTTAGTCTACTCTTCTGGTTACAACCTGTGCTGTTTGGAGAACGTCTTCTCCTAGCTTGACGGAGCGTCTGACATATTCAGTCAAATCACTATGTAACGCCAAAAGCACATCTCGATGGAAACTCATATCTGGAGAAATATCAGGCCATTTTGCAAATGCCTCAGAACTGAAGGTGATCTGTCCCTCTAGTGGTTTCAGCGCCTCAAGCATGCCCTGCATTGGTTTGATATTATCACCGATGGGCAGAGTTTCTGTTAGATCAGCAGTGTCTATGATATTGATAGCTCGTTGCATGCAGACCATTGAATCGCGAAATGAGTTGTTCATTTTAGGAATATGTATTTTGAGTCGTGAAGTGTAGCGGGCCAATAAGTTCATGATCCCAGAGAGGGCGTCCATCTGGCTTTGTACCGAGTTGGAGTTGTTTGCGTGGGTTAGTCGTTTAGTAAATTTAGCTAGTTTTGTTGAGAATTGTGTGAGGTCTGTTGCCAGTTCGTCCATCTCAGTTGTGTGGTCGTTGAGATGTTTAGCTGCCGTGCTGATTAGGTCATTTGCTGCATATAAAGGATTTTGCTCAAGAAGGTCTTCAAAGTTTTTCAGCATTGAAAATTTTTGATCTGACGGGGGCGTTTCGTCTGTGTGTGGCGCGGCGGTTTTGATAAGGTCGTAGATCGCCATGGAAAGCTGTCGAGACAACAAAACATTAAATTGAGTCGGGTCATCATATTCTTCGTATCGAACGCCCAATTCCCCAATTTCAGTTCTGAAATTATTTTTCTTTGCCAATTGATCTATATTGATGTCCCTTGATTTTAGTGGGACTTCGGAAAAATAGAACATAATTTCGGGTTTTTTATGGGCCTTCCAAGCGTCAAACGCTATCCGGAACTCCTCCTCGGTACCAGATCCCCAGTACTTTGTTGGTGTTCCAAAATAAGAACCCATTATTCCAATGTAGATGTCTATGTCATCGGGCAATTGGTCATTTATTGTTGCTTGAGGGTATTCTCCAGCGGCAGGCCAAGTATGTGTTTCCCATCCAATGATCTCGACAAAAAACCCGTCGCGTGCTCCACTATCGAGATTAATATTATCAGCAACTTGGCGTGCTATCTCGCGTTCTTCTGCGAGATTTCCTGGCGAAGATAATAAAACTCGAAATCGTTGAACGCCAGTTGGCATATTACCCCTCCTGCAACGCTTTAACCTCGATCTCACCCTCAACCCGTGACTTCATCGCCAATGCGCAGGCGTGGGCGGCGGCGGCGGTGGTGAAGTAGGGGATTTTGTCGTAGAGCGCGATGGAGCGGATTTCTCGGCTGTCTTCAATGGCTTGCGTGCCCTCGGTTGTATTCAAAACAAGGCTGATGTGTTTGTCTTTCAACTGGTCCACCACATTGGGGCGGCCCTCGTAGACTTTGTTGACAGTTTCGCAGGCAATGTCATTTTCAACGAGCCAAGCAGCGGTGCCGCGGGTGGCAATCAGGGCGTGGCCTAGGTCCAGCAGCACGCTTGCGGCTTCCAGCATGTCGGGGGTTTTGTCCTCGTTGCGGATCGAGAAGAACACTTTGCCAGTGCCGCCTTCTGGTAGCTCTGTGCCCGCGCCCATTTGTGCCTTGAGGAAGGCGCGGTGGAAGTTTTTATCGGACCCCATGACCTCGCCCGTTGAGCGCATTTCTGGCCCAAGCAAGGTATCGACGCCGGGGAAGCGGGCGAAGGGCAGCACGGCCTCTTTGACGGCATAGGTGTCGATGATCGGGTCGATCAGGTCGAACTCTTCCAGCTTGGCACCCGCCATGATCCGCGCGGCGATAGACGCGATAGGAGAGCCGATAGCCTTGGCCACAAATGGCACGGTGCGCGAGGCGCGCGGGTTGACTTCGATAAGGTAGATGTCGTTGTTTTTGATGGCGAATTGTACGTTCATCAAGCCGACAACATTTAGCCCAAGCGCAAGGGCTTTGGTCTGGTCGCGCAGGCGTGCAATGATGTCCTTGGAAAGTGAGTAAGGGGGCAGGGAGCAGGCGCTGTCGCCCGAGTGCACGCCGGCCTCCTCGATATGTTGCATGATGCCTGCGACATGCACAGATGTGCCGTCGCAAAGCGCGTCAACATCGACCTCGATCGCGCCAGACAGGTAGCTGTCGAGCAGCACGGGGCTGTCGCCGGAAACCACCACGGCCTCGGAGATGTAGCGCTCGAGCTGCGCCTGATCGCGCACGATTTCCATCGCACGGCCACCCAGCACATAAGAGGGGCGGATCACCAGTGGGAAGCCAATCTCGACGGCTTTCTCAAAGGCTTCTTCGTCGGAATGGGCTAGGCCGTTATGGGGCTGCAACAGGCCAAGTTTTTCGACCAATTGCTGGAAGCGTTCACGGTCCTCGGCCAGATCAATCGCGTCGGGCGAGGTGCCAAGGATCGGGATGCCCTCATCGGCCAGCGCTTGCGCGATTTTCAGCGGTGTCTGGCCGCCAAACTGGACGATAACGCCGTGAAGCGTGCCGTTTTCCAGCTCTACGCGCAGGATTTCCATGACATGCTCGAACGTCAGCGGCTCAAAGTACAACCGATCTGAGGTGTCGTAATCCGTCGATACAGTCTCGGGGTTGCAGTTGATCATGATCGTCTCGTAGCCCTGCTTGGTCAGCGCATAGCAGGCGTGGACACAGCAGTAATCAAACTCGATGCCTTGGCCGATACGGTTCGGACCACCACCCAAAATGACAACCTTTTTGGCGTCAGATGGCCGGGCTTCGCATTCGACCTCGCCCATCATTGGGGCCTCGTAGGTGGAATACATATAGGGGGTTTGGGCCTCGAACTCGGCGGCGCAAGTGTCGATGCGCTTGAACACAGCCGTGACGCCAAGGTTTTGGCGGGTGCGGCGGATATCGGCCTCGGTGCGGTTGGTTAATATGCCAAGGCGGGCGTCCGAGAAGCCTAGCATTTTCAACTCGCGCAGGCCGGATTCAGTCTCGGGCAAGCCGTCTTTGTGCACGATGGCTTCGGCCTCGATGATCTCGCGGATACGGGCCAGAAACCACGGATCATATGCGGTGATCTGGTTGATCTCGCTATCTGAGAAACCATAGCGCATGGCATGGGCGATGACGCGGATGCGGTCCGGAGTTTGCTTGGCCAGCTCACGCGTTAGGGCCTTGTCGATGGCTTCTTGCGCGGCGGTATCGGTGCCAACAAGGATGCGTGTGCCGTCTTTTTCACGGTATTGCAGTGCGTCTTGCGCTGGCATGCCGTCGATATCGGGCTCGTCAAAACCCGTGAGGCCAGTTTCCATCGAGGCCAGTGCTTTTTGCATGCTCTCGTGGAAGGTGCGCCCGATGGCCATGACTTCGCCCACGGATTTCATCGCGGTGGTCAGGTATGGCTCTGCGCCGGGGAATTTCTCAAAAGCAAAGCGTGGGATCTTGGTGACGACATAGTCGATCGTTGGCTCAAACGATGCGGGTGTGATGCCCGTGATGTCGTTGTCTAATTCATCCAGCGTAAAGCCCACGGCCAGTTTGGCGGCGATTTTGGCGATTGGAAAACCAGTGGCCTTGGAGGCCAGCGCGGAGGAGCGCGACACGCGCGGGTTCATCTCGATCACGATCATGCGCCCGTCAACGGGGTTCACGGCCCATTGCACGTTGGAGCCGCCGGTTTCGACGCCAATCTCGCGCAGTACAGCGATAGAGGCGTTGCGCATGGCTTGGTATTCTTTGTCCGTCAGCGTTAGGGCCGGGGCCACAGTGATGCTGTCGCCAGTATGCACGCCCATCGGGTCGATGTTTTCAATCGCGCACACAATGATGGCGTTGTCGGCGTGGTCGCGCACGACTTCCATCTCAAATTCTTTCCAGCCCAGCAGGGATTCGTCGATTAGGATTTGATTGACGGGTGATGCATCAAGGCCAGTTTTGCAGAAGTGTTTATAATCTTCGCGGTTATACGCCACGCCGCCGCCAGTGCCGCCAAGGGTGAAGGCGGGACGAATAATGGCGGGTAGGCCGACATATTCGATGGCCTCCATGCATTCGTCCATGGTGTTGGCAACGACGGCTTTGGGGTTCTCTAGGCCAAGGCGGTCCATGGCTTCGCGGAACAATTTGCGGTCCTCGGCCATCTCGATGGCCTCGCGTTTGGCGCCGATCATCTCGACATTATATTTGGCCAGAACGCCCATTTCTTCCAATGCTAGCGAGGTGTTAAGCCCGGTTTGCCCGCCCATGGTTGGCAGCAATGCATCGGGGCGTTCTTTCTCGATGATCTTGGCTACAACCTCTGGCGTGATCGGCTCAATGTAGGTGGCATCGGCCATGTCAGGGTCGGTCATGATGGTGGCAGGGTTCGAGTTGACCAAGATGACGCGGTAGCCCTCTTCGCGAAGCGCCTTGCAGGCTTGCGCGCCGGAATAGTCAAACTCGCAGGCCTGCCCGATAACGATGGGGCCTGCGCCGATGATCATGATGGATTTGATATCGGTTCTTTTTGGCATGGTCTGGCCCCCAGTTTGCGCAAATTATCGTGGGTTTAAGCAGTCCGCTAAGTGGGCGCAAGGGCATGTGGGGAAGGGATTTGAGAATCTTTAGGGCGCGGCAATTTCTCTAAGAGAAATTGGCCCCAGACTTTCGGGGAAAGTCTGGGTGTTCGCAAAACTCATGCCTTGTACTTTGCCTGACATTCAGGGGCGGGATCACGTCTTTGGAGTGAATGCTTTTGGAAACGCGGAGTGCGGCTCAGATGCGTTTTCTACATAAAGATAGTCCCGTGTAATCGGCACTGTGGTTTGGTGTTTGTGCAATTGCACATGGTACAAAACATGGGGCATGTCGGACAGGCTTAGCTCTGACGCGATCAGGTAGTAGCGCCACATCCGTATGAAGCGCTCGTCGTACCCCATGGCGCGGACCTCGTCCAAGCGATCCTCAAACCTGATCAGCCATTCGTACAATGTGCGGTCATAGTGAGTGCGCCAAACTTCTATGTCGGCGGCCTCCAGTGAGGTTTTCTCGACCACGCTGATCACCTCGGATAGTGCAGGGGTGTAGCCGCCGGGGAAGATGTATTTCTGGAACCACGGCGACAGGTTGCCCGGAGGGCCTGTGCGCCCGATGAAATGGATCAGCGCTACACCATCTTCTTTCAGGTTTTTCTGTATCTGGCGAAAGTAGGTCGTGTATTGTGGCTGGCCTACATGTTCCAGCATGCCCACCGACACGATGCGGTCGAACTGCTCGGTCACGTCACGGTAATCTTGCAGGCGGAATTCCACCAGATGCGACACGCCAGCCTCTTCAGCCCGCAGCGTTGCGGCTTTGCGTTGCTCTTCTGATAAGGTGACACCGACAACCTGCGCGCCGTAGTCTTTGGCCAGCGTGATCGCCAAACCGCCCCATCCAGAACCAATGTCGAGGATTTTCATCCCCGGCTTGATCAGCAGCTTCCCTGCGATATGCGCTTTCTTGGCGATTTGCGCCTGTTCCAGCGTCATGGCGTCATCTTTAAAATAGGCGCAGGTGTATTGCTTGTCCTCGTCTAAAAACAGGTAATAGAAGGGTGTCGAGATGTCGTAATGATGCTCTGCGTTATCTTTGGCTGTTGAATGCGGAATCCACTGGTCCCACTTGCGTTTAGCTATACGCAATTTACGCGCCAAGGATTGACCAAACGGCAGGTTACCTTGCTGGAAATTCTGTACAACGAGGGTCAGGAGGCCACGCACGTCGTCGCCCTCAATCGTCATGGTGCCATCCATGTAGGCCTCGCCTAAGGCAAGTTCTGGGTTCCGGATGAGCTTCCCGGGGAGGGCGTCGTCGTGGAACGTCAACGTGACGGTAGGTGAGGCCCCATCACCTGCGGAAAGGACCTCTCCATTGTTAAGATGCAGGATAAGAGTCCCCTGCTTGATTAGCTGCGATACTAGCAACTTTAGGAATTTATCCCACATATTGTTTCTTCCCGACCGACGTAAGTGCTGCATTGCCCAATGAATTTCGGACCGCACAGGGCCGGATTTTCGCGCCAATGTCAATTAATTCACCTACACGACTTACATGGAGGACTTATTTCTACCCGCGTTGCTTGACTTTGGCGTCCGGGGCATGTGTACCGGGCCGACACCGATTTCCGCCGAAAAGGGCCTATATTATGCACGCTTATCGTAGCCATTCCTGCGCCGACCTGACTGCCGCCAATGTGGGCGATACTGTTCGCCTTTCTGGTTGGGTGCATCGGGTGCGCGATCACGGTGGCATTTTGTTCATCGACCTGCGTGACCATTACGGCATTACGCAGATTTTGGCCGACCCTGATAGCCCGGTTTTCAAGGATGTAGAAAAAGTGCGCTCCGAGTGGTGCATTCGTATTGATGGCAACGTCATGGCGCGCTCGGCCGAGTTGGTGAACCCGAAACTGCCCACTGGCGAAGTCGAGGTATTTATCCGCGATATCGAAGTTTTGGGCGCCTCGGAAGAGCTGCCTTTGATGGTGTTTGGCGACCAAGAATACCCCGAAGAGACGCGCCTGAAATACCGCTTTTTGGACCTGCGCCGCGAGAAATTACAGCGCAACATGATCTTGCGTTCCGACGTGGTATCCTCGATGCGCAAACGCATGTGGGATATGAATTTCAAAGAATTCCAAACGCCAATTATTACCGCATCCAGCCCTGAAGGCGCGCGCGATTTTTTGGTGCCATCACGCCAGCATCCGGGCAAGTTCTACGCACTGCCGCAAGCCCCACAACAGTTCAAACAGCTGTTGATGGTCTCTGGCTTTGACAAATATTTCCAAATTGCGCCGTGCTTCCGTGATGAAGACCCGCGCGCTGACCGCTCTCCGACGGATTTCTATCAGCTTGATATTGAGATGAGCTTTGTCGAGCAAGAAGACGTCTTCAACACCATTCAGCCTGTCGTCCAAGGCATCTTTGAAGAATTTGGTGGCGGCCGCAAAGTGGACAGCGATTGGGAACAAATTTCCTATAAAGACGCGGCCCTTTGGTATGGCTCGGACAAGCCCGATCTGCGCAACCCGATCAAAATGCAGGTTGTATCCGAGCATTTTGCCGGTGGTGGCTTTGGCATTTTCGCGAAAATCTTGGAACAAGACGGCACGGAAATCCGCGCCATTCCTGCGCCTAAAGGTGGCTCGCGTAAATTCTGCGACCGGATGAATGCGTTCGCGCAAAAAGAAGGCCTGCCGGGCATGGGCTATATTTTCTGGCGTGACCAAGGTGAAGGCATGGAGGCCGCTGGCCCCTTGGCTAAAAACATTGGCCCAGAGCGCACCGAGGCTATTCGTCAGCAATTGGGCCTTGAAGTGGGCGACGCGGCATTCTTCTTGGGCGGTAAGCCGTCGTCATTCGAGGCTGTGGCCGGGCGTGCACGTGTGGAAATCGGCAATCAGTTGAAACTAACTGATCTGAACCGTTTCGCCTTTGCGTGGATTGTAGATTTCCCGATGTACGAGGCCGACGAGGAAAGCGGCAAGATCGACTTCTCGCACAACCCGTTCTCGATGCCACAAGGCGGCATGGACGCGCTGCAAGGCGACCCGTTGGACGTGCTGGGCTACCAATATGACTTGGCGTGCAACGGCTATGAGCTGATTTCGGGCGCGATCCGGAACCACCGCCCCGAGATCATGTTCAAAGCGTTTGAGTTGGCAGGTTACGGCGAAGATGAGGTGCGCAAGCGCTTCGGTGGCATGGTTAACGCGTTCAAGTTTGGCGCACCGCCCCACGGCGGGTGTGCAGCAGGTATCGACCGTATTGTGATGCTTTTGGCCGACGAGGCTAACATTCGCGAAGTGATCTTGTTCCCAATGAACCAACGCGCCGAAGATTTGATGATGGATGCCCCAAGCGAGCCAATGGCAGATCAGCTGATGGAATTGGGTCTGCGCGTTATTCCACAAGATTAAATACAGCAAAAAATCGCTGTTTCAGGGCGAGATCAACGATTTTTCAACAGGTTCACTCCAGTAATGCGTTAAACTGGGGTGAATTTGAAGAAAGGTTCGCGTGATGGGGTTTTCGCCGGAGATTGCCGCAATTCGTTTTGGCGAAGGGTTAGCGCCTGATATCGCGCCTCCTGCATCCAAGGATGCGGTGCTAAAACAGTTGAGCGGGCCAGACTTGTCTGCGCGGGATTTTCCAGTGCCGTTATTGACGGATTTACTGCCTGATATGGCCCGGCTGCGCAAACTTAACAAAGCGGCGCGGCGCGGACGCAAGACCCCTGAGGCGGACGCCTTAAGCGACGTGTATAAACAAGCGCAACGCGCCTATAACCGCGAGATGGAAGCGATGATCGCGCCGGTTTTCGCGCGCTCGATCACCTCTGAGCAACCCTTTCGGGAGCGGCTGACCCGCTTTTGGGGGGATCACTTTACGGTGGTGGGAAAAACAAACCTAACCCGCCGCGCGGTGCCTGCATATCTGGAGGAGGTTATTCGCCCCCATATCGCGGGCCGGTTTTCCGACATGTTGAAGGCCGTTGTGACCAGCCCGATGATGCTAGACTACTTGGACCAAAATGCCTCGGTCGGTCCTAACTCTTTGGGGGCCAAAGGGCGGCGTGGGTTGAATGAAAACCTCGCGCGCGAGTTGCTGGAACTGCACACGCTTGGGGTGGACGGGGTGTACTCGCAAGATGATGTGCGCCAGTTGGCCGAGCTTTTAACCGGGATGACCTCGAATTTTGAGGGGTTCGCATTCCGCGCCAAGATTGCGGAGCCGGGCACTGAAACCGTGTTGGGAAAAACATATGGCGGTGGGGCCGCATCGCTGGCGGATGTGATGGCGTTTTTAGATGACGTGGCCCGCCACCCTGATACGGCGCGCCATATCGCGCGCAAATTGGCAGTCCATTTCACGTCTGACACGCCCGATGACGGGATGGTCGCGGATATGGTTGATGCCTACACCCAATCGGATGGTGATTTGATGGTGGTGTATGACGCGATGGTGCGGCACCCGTTTGCATGGAACAGCTTTGGCCAGAAGGTTAAACAGCCGGTTGATTTCATCTGCTCGGCTTTGCGCGTGCTAGAGGTTCCGCCGGCCACTCTGGAGCGCCTGAATAGATCAAAGCGGCGCGCTTATCTGATCACGCCGATGACCGGAATGGGGCAAAAATGGACGCGCCCCGGCGGACCGGATGGCTGGCCGGAAGAGGCGGAGGCATGGATCACACCGCAGGGTTTGGCCGCGCGCATCCAGTGGTCGATGGCGGCCCCATCCGCGTTTTTCCGCAGCCTACCTGACCCGCGTATGTTCGTTAGATCGGCCTTGGGTGATACTGCGGATGAGACGGTTAAGTTTGCGGCGCGGGCTGCTGAAACACGGCGCGAGGGGGTTGGCCTGATCTTGGCTTCGCCCTCGTTCCAGAGGAGATAAAAATGCCCAACTCATTGTCTAGACGTAATTTTTTGTTACGCGCTTCGGTGCTGGGATGTTCTGCGGCAGCCAGCCCGTTGATGACGCCAATGACATTTGCACAGGCCCCAGGGGACAACCGTTTGGTGGTGATTATCTTGCGTGGCGCTATGGATGGGCTAGATGCCGTGCGTCCCATGGGGGATCCGCTTTTGCGGAAATATCGCCCCGGTTTGGGGATGCGCGCTGATAGCTCGGCCACTGATTTGGATGGTTTTTTTGCGCTGCACCCGGCGTTAAGCGATCTGATGCCTCTGTGGCGAGATGAACAGCTTGCAGTCGCTCACGCGGTTTCCACACCTTACAGAGATAAGCGGAGCCATTTTGACGGGCAGGACTTGTTGGAGGCCGGCACGGGGATGGATGTCCTTGAGCAGCAGGTGCGCGATGGGTGGTTGAACCGGATGCTGCAAGTGATGCCGGGGGCGGGGTCGGAGACAGCCTTTGCGATTGGGCGCTCCGAGATGAAATTGGTGACTGGACGCGCGCCTGTGTCCAGTTGGTCACCGGATGGGCGGTTGGATATGTCACCGCAGGCACGCTTGTTGCTGGAAGAAATTTATCATGATGATCCGCTGTTCCATGACAGTAGCCTAGAAGCCATTAGCATTGCGGAAAGCTTGGGGCTGTCCAGTGACGACAGTTTTGGGATGTCGAGCAAGGACATGCGCGCGGCGGTAAAGGCGGCGGGGAAGGCTGGTGACGCGAGTGTTTTGGCAGATTTTGCCGCGCGCCGATTGAATGAAGAAGCCCGGATTGCCGCATTTTCGCTGGGCGGATGGGATACACACCGTGGCCAGACAAGGGGCATAGGTCGTGCTCTGGATGGCTTGCAGACAGCAATTCTGACTTTGAAGCAGGAGCTTGGTCCCAGATGGGACAAAACAGCAGTCGTCGCGGTAACTGAGTTTGGACGTACTGCCCGTGAAAATGGCACTCGGGGAACGGACCATGGCACTGGTGGGGCAATGCTGATGGCAGGTGGCGCCATTCGTGGAGGTCGCGTCTTTGGCGCGTGGCCGGGATTGGACGAGGCGGTCCTCTACGCGCGACGCGATCTGATGCCAACGTCGGATGTTCGCAGCTACATCGCATGGCTCATGCATGGGATGTACGGCCTAGAGACAGGCATATTGGAAACGCATGTGTTTCCCGGCCTGCAGCTTGGGTCTGACCCGGGCCTCTTAGCCTGATTGCAAGTTTAGAAAGCGGCGCTAACGTCGTGGTCTACCATGGTGGTTTCCAACTCGCCGGAAAGATCTTCCATGCCGTTGGATACGGACGCGGTGACGGCCAGAGCCAAACCGACAAGAGCTGCCATCAGCATTGTCATGTCCACGACTGCTGCACCATCTTCAGTGTGCAGGAAGTTTTTGATTACATTTGTCATTTTAGTCTCCGATATTCGTGGCCCGATTTGCATCTTATGGACCAAGTGCCGATTTAAGTTGATTAATTTATGAGCACCAATCATGGCATCATTACGCCCCAAAATAGGTTTCTAGTGGGTCAATTCGGGACGATTTTAGGTGAAGCTGTCCCTTTGCATGCGCCAGCAACTTAGCATAGCCTGCATGAAAAAGTGACGATGAGGTTGAGTTATGACAACGAGCTATCAAGGTATGCCACTGGCCGATTGGCATCCACCATGCCGCCCGGAAGCCAAAGTTCTAGACGGGCAATTTGTTCAGTTAGAGCTGCTTTCGCCAGACCGACATGCCGCCGATCTGCATCGAGCCAATAGTGCGGATGATGCTATTTGGGATTATTTACCCTATGGTCCCTTTGCTTCTGCCGCCGCTTATCATCGGTGGGCTCGTGAAATTACGCAAAGCGATGATCCGGTCTTTTATGCAATTCGGCAGAAAACCACGGGGCATTATTGCGGTGTGGCAAGTTACCTGCGGATTTCCCCCGAGATGGGGTCAATTGAAATTGGGCACATAAATTTCTCAAAAGAGTTGCAGCGCAGCCCAGCCGCAACGGAGGCCGTTTTTCTGATGATGCAATGGGCTTTTGAGGCCGGCTACCGGCGGTTTGAATGGAAGTGTGACGCCTCCAATCTTGGGTCGCGCCGTGCGGCTCAGAGGTTTGGTTTCAGCTATGAGGGCATTTTTCGGCAGGCGGCGATTGTGAAGGGCCGCAATCGCGACACGGCTTGGTTCGCGTGCATTGATGCGGAATGGCCTGCCCTGAAAGAAGCTTTTTCGGCTTGGTTGGCACCCTCGAACTTTACCGCCGAGGGGCACCAAGTAGAACGGTTGGGCGCATTGACCAGCCTTGTGCGGGTTACCAGTGATCCCGGGCTCTAAACCAATTCTCGCACATCCAGGCGTTTTTGAATGAGGTCCCGAGTGGCTTGTATGGCGATTTTGCGCCCTTCGCCACTTGTATGCGCGCGGCTTAATTTGCGCGATACCTTTGCCAGATCCGCATCATTGGCAAGACGTGCCAACCCTTGAAGGAAGGGCGCGACATAGGGCAGGGCGTCGGTTCCACCTCCCAATAACTCATCAAGATGGGACAGGTCTTCGTTCAAGGCGATCGGATCGGGGGAGATGATCTCGTCTGTTAACAGGCGAGGGCCATGTGGGCGCATGTTTTCAGGCAAGTGGCGCAAAATGGTTTGCTGAAAGGCAGAGACCGATGCGATGGGCTTGGGCAAAAACTCCTGTGCACCGGCGGCAACCGCAGCTTCTGCCAAACCATCACCATCTGCGCCACTGGTGGCGATCATGACGGGGCGGATGGCATCGTCTTCGCGGGCAAGCTCTGAGATCAGGTCAATACCGGACCCGTCCGGCAGGCCCAGATCAATAATCACCACAGCCGGGCGATAGACCTGCAAATGACGGTGGGCAGCGGTCAGGCTATCGGCACGGCGGATACGCGCGCCGGATCTGATGCATAAAAGCCGGATCGCCTCGGAGGCAAAGCGGCTGTCTTCCACGACCAAAACGGTAAGCCCCAGCAGGGGGCGTAGCGCGGTCGCGTGGGCGGTCATTGACATGTAACCTGAATCTTCGGGCATTTGAGGCCTCCGGCAGCAAGAGGGTGAGTCGGTTTATACCCCTATGCTTGCCTGTCGATGGCTAACAGAAGATGAACAGCGCGGTTTTTACGCACCCGTTTTGCTTGCGAACACCATTTCCCGCCGCCATAACCGCCCCTAACCCGAGAACAACGCGCAGGAGCACCCAATGATCGGTAGACTGAACCATGTGGCAATTGCGGTGCCAGACTTAGACGCCGCCTGCGCGCTGTACAAAGACACTTTGGGGGCCAATGTAGGCGCGCCTCAGGACGAGCCGGACCATGGCGTCACGGTGGTGTTTATCGAGTTGCCGAACACCAAAATTGAGCTGCTTTACCCGCTAGGTGAGAACAGCCCGATCCAAGGGTTCTTGGACAAAAACCCCTCGGGCGGCATTCACCACATTTGCTATGAGGTGGACGATGTCATCGCGGCACGCGATCGCCTAAGTGCCAGCGGCGCGCGGGTGTTGGGCACGGGGGAGCCTAAGATCGGTGCGCATGGCAAGCCGGTCCTGTTCTTGCATCCTAAAGATTTCACCGGCACGCTGGTCGAGTTGGAGCAGGTTTAATGGCGTTTACCTCTGCTATCGTGGTTTTCGCGGTTTTGTGGTTTTTGACGCTGTTTTGCGTGTTGCCCTTTGACGCGCAAAGCCAAGAGGAGGCTGGGGAAGTGGTGCTTGGCACCCCTAAATCAGCTCCGGCCAATGCTCGGATGAAGCGCAAATTTATGCTAACCACGGTGATCGCCACGGTGATCTGGGTGCCCATGTGTTTGGCGATTATCTATGGCTTCATTAGTGCCGATACGATGGACCTATACAAACGGTTTGGCCCTGACAGTTAGTTTGGTCGTTAACGCGCCAACCGGTGAAACAAATGGGTGAAGCTGGCTATGCCTAGGATCGGGATCAGCAGGTTGACCAGCGGTATCGTCAGCGGGATGGCCATCAAGGTGCCTGCGAGCCAAATTTGCCAGCGGTTTTTCTTGCGAAATGCTTTTGCGCCTGCGGCCCCAAGGCGGCGCTGTGCCACAAGGGTTGCGTATTCGCGGCCAAGTAACAGGCCGTTCACGCCCCAAAATATCAGCGGCGCGAAGGGCGGGAAGATTAGATAAAGCACAAGCGCCAGCAGGTTGACCACGACCAGCAGGCCAAGAAATTTCAAACTCTCTACCAGAGCTTCCGCAAATGGCACGGGCGAGACGGCTGGCTGGCTTGGGTAGTGCTCGGCCTCTACCGCATCCACCACACGGTCCAAAAACAACCCGGTGAAGGCCGAGGCCACGGGGACCATCAAAAACACCGACGCGCCCAGCATGACGGGGATCACCGCCCATGATAGCGCATTGTCGAGCCATGTGATCTCGCCGATCCAGGGCAGGCTGAAGGTCTCGGGCACCACAAGGCCCACGGTCCACGCGAAGACGACTGTGAAGGCAAACAAAAGCGCGACAGTCAGGCCGACGCCGGTAAGTAGCACCTTCAAGAAACGGCTGTCGCCGATTTGGCCCAAGGCCTTCATAAAGTCCGAGAAAATCATGCGCTCACCCACTTGGTGATGGCTTTAAGGTCCGGGCGGGGGCGGTCGGGTGGTGTAGATGTTTGCGTGCCCATGTGGATGAACCCTGCGACGAATTCGTGACCTGCCAGATCAAGGCCCTCGGTCAAAAACGGGCGATCAAACGCGGGCCAGCCGGACAACCAGTTGGCCCCCCAACCTGCGGCAAGTCCCGCGTTAAGCAAGGCAAGGCAGGCAGCTCCGGCGCTTAGGGTTTGCTCGACCTTGGGGATTTTTTCTGATGGTTTTGGCGAGGCGATAACCGCCACCGACAGGGGGGCGGCTTCAAACATGTAGCCAATTTTATCGGCGTCTTCGCTGGGCTTACCCAGTTCTGCTGCGCGGTGGCGTGCTAATGCGCCAAGACGTTGCATAGCGGTATGTTCCAGCACGATGAAGCGCCAAGGTTCCAGCTTGCCGTGGTCGGGCGTGCGCGCGGCGGCGGTGAGCAGGGGCAAAAGCGCCTCGCGGTCCGGCGCGGGGGCGGTTAGCGTCTTATAGGGGCGCGAGCGGCGGCTCAGCAGGAAGTCTAGTGCAGCTTGGTTGGGTGTCGTCATTGGATCGAAGCCCCTCGTGACCGATATTATGTTTGACCTTATGTCGGTCACGAGGGGCGGGATTTCAAGGCGCTTACTTCAATCCCATGCAACTGGCGTAGTAGCTTACAGTGGCTGGCCAATCAGAAAATATGCCAGACACGCCAACGTCTTGAGCTAACGTGTCGATCACGTCGAACATAACGCCATCATCGGTGATCGCGTCGGTGATCGAGCGGTAATACCAGCCGCCGCCATCGTGCAAGGGGCCGGAGCGCTCCAATGTCCACGCGATCAGGTTCAGACCGGCTGCCTTGGCGGCTTTGGCATAGTTGGAAGCCACAACTTGTCCGTCCTCAAGCGTCAGCAACATATTCATCGAGGGCGCGAGATAATTCACCCCTTGCGCGCGCAGTTGGTCGAAGCTTTCTGCCCATGTCGCGGGGTCCTGTTCGTCAAAACTGCCGCCCCATGCCACCAAATAGACGGCTTGCGCGCCGAACAATGGCTCTGCTTTGACCCAGTAAAGGATGTCCTCAAGATCAAAACTCTGCGCCCAAACGTCCTGTGCTGGGATGCCTGCCGCCTTGTAGTCGTCGATCATTTTCTGGGCGTAGGCTTGCTGAGTGAAGCCGTTGAACGGCATGTCTACGGCGGGGGATTTTAACTCCGGGGTGAATTTGGCACCTTTAGATTTAATCAGTGCGATGGACTGCGCATGGGTTAGCAATTCGCCGCCATCAGCGGCATAAAGATCGGTGCGCCATGGAGCTGTGGCATTCATATAGGCTTCCACGGTGTTGGCGGTGCTATCAGCGGCGTCCATCTTGCCCGACAGGCTTTGGAACTCGGTCAAGGTAAGGTCCGACGTGCGGCACTCGGCGTTGGCTTTCTCGCCGTCTTGCGCCGGAGTGAACCCTGCGGTGCATTTGGCGGCCAGCGGTGTGGCTAGGATATTTGTGGTGGTGTGCAGATCGTTTTGCGCGTGGCGGCAGACCAGCTCTAGGTCTTTGGTGAAAGTCACGTCGCATTCCACAACGCCCGCGCCCATGCGCGCGGCGGCGGTGTAGCTCTGGGTCGTATGCTCGGGGAATTGCAACCCCGCGCCGCGATGCCCGATTGAAAAATCAGTGCGGCGGATAGGTTGATCTGCGCAAGACAGCAACTTGTTCTTCAAGGGGCCGTTGGCCATCTGATCCATGAGGTAGAACGGGCGTGGCCCGACTTGGACGTTGTCAGCAACAGCCGGGGCCGCGAGGAGGGTCAGCAAAAGAGGCAGGGCGGGGAGTTTCATTGGCAGCACCTTTATGAAGAAGGGGTGAGTCCAAATTGACGCTTGCCCACTACACTACGATGTCAGCCATATGAATATTGTGCAACACATGTGCACTGGCGACGGCTGGCTGGGACTTCGCCCAGACCAGCAGGCCAACGAGTGTGCAGAATATGGCCAGCAAAATCAGCAGCCCTTTGGTCATTCTTTCGACGCAGCTTTCTTAGGGGCGGCTTTCTTCTTCGCAGGTGCCTTCTTGGCGGCCGGTTTTTTCTTAGGAGCGGCCTTCTTTTTGGCAGGTGCGCGGCGTTTGGTGCCACTTTTGGCCTGTTTCTCGACGATCAATTGCACGGCTTGATCCACGGTCAGATCATCTGGCGCAATCTCTTTGGGGATCGTGGCGTTGACCTTTTCCCATTTCACGTAAGGCCCGTATTTGCCCTCCATGATCGAGATCGCGCCGCCATCGTCGGGGTGATCCCCCAGATCACGCAAAGTTTTGGCAGCCCCACCGCGATTGCCGCGTGAGGCAACTTTTTCGGCCAAAAGCTGCACCGCGCGGTTCATACCAACGGTGAATACCTCGTCCAAACCTTCGAGATTGGCATTGGTGCCACCACGATCCGAGGTGGAGGGTGCGTGTTTGAGATAGGGGCCGTAGCGCCCGATATTGGACCACACCATGATGCCATCCTCAGGGTGAGGACCGATTTCGCGCGGCAGAGACAGCAGCTTCACGGCGGTCTCTAGCGTCACGTCTTCTGGCGGCCATTCTTTAGGAATAGACTGGCGGTTGGGCTTTTTGTTTTCTTCTGTCAGCTCGCCACGCTGGGCGTAGGGGCCAAAACGGCCTTTGTGGATCCAGATTTTGTCGCCTTCATCCTCGCCCAGAAGTTTGCCCTCGGGTGGGATTGCGCTGGCTTCTAGCTCCGCGTTTGGCGGGCCAAAGGGGCGTGTGTAGCGACATTCCGGGTAGTTGGAGCAGCCGATGAATGCCCCACCAGAGCGCGCCGTGCGCATCGACAGGCGGCCCGCGCCACAGTTCGGGCAGATACGTGGATCAGTGCCTTCCTCGTTGGGTGGGAAGATATGCGGGGCCAATACGTCGTTGATTTTTTCCAGCACTTCGGTGATCGACAGGTCAAGCGCCTCGGCAATCGCGACCGAGAAGTCGCGCCAAAACCGCTCTAGGACGTTTTTATAATTACGCTGGCCTGCCGACACATCGTCGAGTTCTTCCTCTAGGGCGGCGGTGAAATCATATTCGACATATTTGCTAAAGAAGTTGGACAGGAACACTGTTACTAAGCGGCCTTTATCCTCGGGGATTAGGCGGTTTTTCTCTTTGCGCACATAGTCGCGGTCTTGGATCGTTGTCACCACAGATGCGTAAGTCGAGGGGCGGCCGATGCCCAACTCTTCCATACGCTTAACCAGAGTCGCCTCAGTGTAGCGGGGCGGGGGCTGGGTGAAATGTTGCTCTGGTGTGACCACTTTCTTAGGCGCGGCCTCACCTTGGCTGATTTGCGGCAGTGACTTGTCGTCGTCGTCGATTACCGCATCGTCACGGCCTTCCTCGTAGACGCGCAGGAAGCCGTCGAACATCATCACTTGGCCTGACGCGCGTAGCTCTATCTGCTTGTCATCCGAGCCGATCAGAACTGTTGTACGCTCCAACCGGGCGGCGGCCATTTGCGAGGCAATCGTGCGTTTGTAGATCAGATCGTAAAGTTTGCGCTGATCCGCGTCGATGATGCTAAGATCTTCAATGCCTTTGCTCAGTTCCGTCGGGCGGATACATTCGTGGGCCTCTTGCGCGTTCTTGGCTTTGTTTTTGTACATGCGCGGCTGGTCAGGGACATATTCCGCACCGAATTTATTCTTGATCGCGTCGCGGGAGGCATGAACGGCCTCTGGTGCCATGTCGATGCCGTCTGTCCGCATGTAAGTGATGTAGCCGGCCTCATAGAGACGTTGTGCGGTCGACATGGTTTGACGTGCGCCCATGCCAAACTTGCGGCTTGCCTCTTGCTGCAAAGTTGATGTCATGAACGGCGCAGACGGGTTGCGCGTGCCGGGTTTTGCTTCAACCGATGTCACGCTCAGGTCGCGCGAGTTGATTGCCGCGACGGCCAACTCGGCGGAGGTGTCATTGTTGATATCGAATTTATCAAGCTTCTTGCCTGCCAGAACGGTCAGGCGCGCCTCGTACTCTTGGCCACGCGAGCTGGCGAGCAGGGCCTTCACAGTCCAGTATTCTTTCGCGTTGAACTTCTCGATGTCCATTTCGCGGTCAACGATCAGGCGCAGGCAAACCGATTGCACACGACCCGCAGATTTAGCACCGGGCAGGCGGCGCCATAAAACCGGCGAGAGTTTGAAGCCTACAAGATAGTCCAGCGCGCGGCGTGCCAGATAGGCGTCCACAAGTGGCTGGTCCACTTGGCGCGGGTTTTTCATCGCCTCGGTGACGGCAGATTTGGTGATGGCGTTGAACACAACGCGGCTGACGGGGGTGTCCTTTTTGATCACCTTGCGCTTGCGCAGGGTCTCCTCAAGGTGCCACGAGATGGCCTCACCTTCGCGGTCCGGGTCGGTCGCGAGGATCAGTTCGTTGTCGAGTTTTAACGCATCGGCGATGGCTTTGACGTGCTTCTTGCTGGCGCTGCCTACTTCCCAAAGCATGTCGAAATCATTGTCAGGATCAACGGAGCCGTCTTTTGGCGGCAAATCGCGAACGTGGCCGTAAGATGCCAGCACCGTATAATTCGGGCCGAGATACTTGTTGATAGTCTTGGCCTTGGCGGGCGACTCGACGACAACTACGGGCATATTTGCCTCTCCTTATGGGACCACTCGATGATCGGTTACATGTGGCCGCGACGTTATGCTTGTCAACAGGGGGTGTGGTCAATTGCATGCGATAGGAGCAGGTTTCACGCTTAATTCGCGGGGAAATTGACGCAGTAGGTGCCAAATGTTGCAAAGTTTGCATTATGTTAAGGTGGAATCTCCACCAAAACCTCTTAAGTAGGCAGCTATGAAACATTTCCTACTTCTAGCCGCCCTTTTCCCCGTCACGGCGCAGGCAGATTGTGTGGTGCTGCTGCATGGCTTGGCTCGTAGCAGCTTTTCGCTCTCGGTTATGACCCGCACTTTGCAAGCAAGCGGATACCAAACCGTAGCGCCGACATACCCCTCAACCGAAAGCACAATTGGCGAGCTTATGAACGCTACTATCCCCGCGGCGGTGTCCGAGTGTGACCAGAACGTGCCTATCCATTTTGTCACCCACTCTATGGGCGGAATTTTGGTGCGCGCATGGCTGGCCGAGAATGAGTTGGCGGATTTGGGGCGGGTGGTGATGCTGGCCCCGCCGAACAAAGGCTCGGAACTGGTCGATCAGCTTAGCACTTGGGAGCCGTTCGAGTGGATCAACGGCCCCGCTGGCGCACAGCTGCATACAGGGCCGACGTCTGTGCCAAACTCGCTCGGGCCCGTAGCGTTTCCTCTTGGCGTCATTGCGGGCACACAGACGTTGAACCCTTTTTATTCGGCGCTAATCACGGGGCCGGACGATGGCAAAGTGTCGGTCGAGAGCACCAAAGTCGAGGGCATGACAGACCACATGACATTCCCGGCAACCCATACCTTTATGATGAATGCACCGCTTGTCGTGGCCCAAACCCTCCGCTTTCTGGAGGAGGGTGAGTTTCAGGCGGATCTGACACTGAGCGATGTTGTCGGTGAAGTTGCCGAAGAGGTGGGGGATGTGATCACGGACGCAACCGATGATGTCGGGGAGGCGGTCTCGGAAGCGGCAGAAAGCGCGGGGGTCGCAGTCGCGGATAAGCTTGTAGAGACATTGGGGGGCGGCGGCTCTGATTAAGCAGGCCTTGTCGCGCCAGAATACCTGAGCGCCCCCTCAAAGCCCCCGCAAGGAGGTCAGCATGGCCCTTATAAACGCGTCATTTTGTGCCTTTGTGCGGGTGCCTGAAATAGCCCCAAGAGAATTTTTAAGCGCGGGTGAGGTGAGGCGAAAGTTGACCCGCTTACCCGAATCCATGGTCTCGTCATAAACATGCCCAACCTTCAATTTGCGGGTATATCCGCGCGGCGCACTCCGGGTTAGAGAGATGAAAACGGACGTGCTGATCCCCTTATGCGCGAAATAGAAATAGGCGTAATCCGAGGCCCCCTTTTTCTTCTTGCGACTTGCGTCAGTGAAATAGAATACACGTCCAATGCCGGGCACTTCGACGGTTTGAACGGCGCTCATTTTCTTGTGCTTTTTCTTTTTCAATCCGGCCTGTACACTTCTAACATATTGCTCAAAAAATCGCGGACTGAGGATGTTTTTGTGGCAGCCCATTTTCACGATTAGTATTGGATTAACCGTGACTATATCCCCATCACGGCTCACTGTTTTCCAAAAATCCACATCTAAAGAGTAGGTATAAGCGGTCTCAATTCGCCCATCATTTTGGCGTTTCCGTGTTGTGGTAAGGGGCCATGTCCGGTCAGTTGCCATAGCGGCCTTGCAGTCGGGAAACCGTGTTCGCTGTAGATCGTTGGGGAAGTAATTCGGGTCGTAGTCTTCGAGTGCTTGCGCCGATGCGGTAAAGCCAAATATCAAAAATATAATGGCAAGGAAAATTTTGCACTTAGGCATAAAGCAACACCCCATCCGGTGGTCTGGTTTTTAACAGTTTACTCATGCTGGCAGATAAAAAACAACCTAAGCGGTTTTGATGGGGCTAATCCGGTGGATATGACCCATCTTGCGGCCGGGCTTGGCGTCTTCCTTGCCATATAGATGCAGGGCCACTGCGGGGTCGGCTGCCAGTGCAGGGACGCGGTCCATATCGGCCCCGATCAGGTTTTCCATCACCACATTTGCATGGCGCGCACCGTCACCCAGAGGCCAGCCAGCCACTGCACGGATATGTTGCTCGAACTGGTCGATGATGCAGCCGTTTTGGGTCCAATGACCGGAGTTGTGAACGCGAGGGGCGATCTCGTTTACGATCAAGCCCTTTGGGGTCACGAACAACTCAACGCCTAGAACCCCCACATAATCCAACGCATTCATGATACGCCCTGCCAGCAGCACCGCGTCGGTTCGCAGCGCAGCCGAGACTGTGGCCGGAACCGTGGTGGTGTGTAAAATGCCGCTCCGGTGCACGTTTTCGCCGGGATCAAAGCAAGCGACTTGGCCGTCATGAGCGCGCGCGCCAATCACGGAAATTTCGCAAGAGAAGTCGATGAAGCCTTCCAGCACAGCACTCGCGCCGCTCATTGCATTGAAGGCAGCCTCCGCGTCAGCCGTATCTTTTAGGCGGGCCTGCCCTTTGCCATCATAGCCGAAGCTGCGGGTTTTCAAGATTGAAGGCGCGCCGATTTTGGCCACGGCCTTGTGCATGTCGTCGAGGGTGTCCACGCCCATGAAGGGGGCAACCTCTAGGCCGATATCTTGCAAGAATGCCTTCTCGGTCAGGCGGTCCTGCGACACGGTTAAGGCGCGGCGGTTCGGGCGCACTTCGCGTAAGGTTTCTAACTGATCAAGGGCCGAGGCCGGGATGTTTTCGAACTCATAAGTGATGACATCAACAGTTTCGCCAAAGCTGCGCAGGGCATCTACGTCATCGTAGGATGCCTGAATATGGTGATCGGCCACATGCGATGCAGGGCAATTCGCGCCCGGCTCGAAAATGCAGGTCTTGAAGCCGAGGCGCGAAGCCGCGACAGACAGCATTCGGCCAAGCTGGCCACCGCCAAGAATGCCGATCGTAGCGCCGGTTGGCAGGGGGTTATTCATCACGCGGCTCCTGCGCGATAGAGGCAGAAAGATCAGCGCGCCATTTGTCTAGACGGGCGGCCAGTGCATCATCTTGCAACGCCAAAATGCCAGCGGCCATCAGCCCCGCATTGGCCGCGCCTGCCGCACCGATTGCCATCGTCGCAACAGGAAATCCACGCGGCATTTGCACAATGGAATAGAGGCTGTCAACGCCAGACAAAGCCTTGGTTTGCACAGGCACGCCAACCACTGGAACGCGGGTTTTGGAGGCCATCATGCCGGGTAAATGTGCGGCCCCGCCGGCCCCTGCGATAATCACCTGCAAACCGCGCGCGGCTGCGGTTTTGCCATAATCCCACAGCCGGTCCGGCGTGCGATGCGCAGATACAATCTTCGCCTCATAAGGCACGCCGAGCGCATCAAGAATGTCGGCGGCCTCTTTCATGGTGGGCCAGTCGGACTGGCTGCCCATAATGATGCCTACGGGAACAGGGTTTGTCATGATCGGGCCGCTCTCAGGATGCCAAAAGTAAGTCGCCCTTATAGCGGCTTAAGGGTGTCACGCAATAATATCTGGCGTGAGTTGGTCCGCGAGGACTGAAATGCGGTCCTTGAGGAACAGTTTTTTCTTTTTCAGGCGTCGTAGAGCTAATTGGTCAGGGCCAACTTCTTCTTGCAATTCGGTGATGGCGTTGTCGAGGTCGCGGTGCTCGCGCTTAAGGACCTCAAGTTCAACGCGCAACACGTCATTCTTGCTCATGTTTTCGGGAGTGTTCATTAAGTATGCGACCTTGGCGTTGGTTTATACGCAATGTGGGGGCGCAAACCTGTTCTGTCTAGTGTTTCAGGCAAAGTGGTCTTGATTCTCTATCAGTCTACCCCCATTTTCATCAGGCGGCTGCTTACGAGGGCTGCAATTCGCAAAGTCGCTTAACCATTTAGGACTGTGCTATGACAAAACTGACCTTGGGATCGCACCCTTTTTTGCTGGGATTTGACCAGTTGGAGCGGCTGGTGGAGCGCACTGCCAAATCCGAGAATGGCTACCCGCCGTTCAACATAGAACAATCCGCTGACAATTCTTTTCGCATCACCCTCGCGGTTGCGGGCTTTGGTGAGGCGGATTTAACCATTACCGTTGAAGACCGTCAGTTGATAGTGCGCGGCAAACAGGTCGATGTGAACGATGATCGCATTTTCTTGCATCGTGGCATTGCGGCGCGTCAATTCCAAAAAGCCTTCGTGCTGGCGGACGGTGTTGAGGTCGGAGCGGCGAGCACGCAGAACGGGTTGCTGCACATCGACTTGGAGCGCGCACGGCCTGATAGTATCGTGCAGACCATCAAGATTAACAAAGGATAGGTTGTTATGGACACTCAAATTGACCTGAAAACTTTGGGCGGCGAAGCCCGTATCGTTTATGTCCGCGCGGTTGATGCTGCGGAATTACCGGAAGAAGTGCGCAACGAGATGGATGGCCAAGATCAGGTCTATGCCGTGCATGCCTCGGACGGGGAACGGCTGGCGTTGGTCAAAGACCGCCACCTTGCCTTTACTCTTGCGCGCCAAAATGACTACTCCCCGGTAACGGTGCATTGACGGGCTACCCGTTTGATTGGGTTGACGCGTTCACTGAGGTCGCATTCGGGGGCAATGGCTGTGCCGTCGTCTATGACGAGGGCGGGTTGGACACCGAGACCTGTCTGAAAATCACCAAAGAGACGGGGCTGGTGGAATGCACATTCATTGGTCCCTCGGATGTGGCGGACATGAAAGTGCGCTACTTCTTTCCAACGCAGGAAATACCTTTCGCGGGGCATCCGACCATTGCATCGGTAAAATCGGCTTTGTCACGGGGGCGGGTGTCAGGCCCTACGTTAACCCTAGAGACGGGCGCGGGGATAATAACAATTGACGTGTCACAGGACGGCTGGATCACGATGTCTCAGAACGCCCCAGTGTTTGGCCAAACAGTACCCGCCGCGCAAGTTGCTGCAACGGTGAACCTGTCTGCGGATGACATCCTTGGAGTGCCACAAGTTGTTTCCACGGGGCTGCCGTTTGTTGTCACGGTTTTGAAAAATCACGATGCGTTGCGCCGTGCCAAAGTCGATGTGCCACGGCTGGCGGAGTTTCAAGAAAATGTGCGCCTAGATGGTGCGCCAGTGATGGAGCCGTATCTGGTTACTTTGGACGGAGCGACACAGGACGGGGACACATATTCTCGCTTGCTGCTACTGCCGCCCAATCCTGCCGAAGATCCGTTCACCGGATCTGCGACGGGATGTGCTGCGGCCTATCTATGGTGTCATGGCTTGGTTGAGCGCCCCAGCTATGTTGCGGAGCAAGGGCACGGCATGGGTCGCCCTGGCAGTGCCCGCGTGGAGGTTTTGGGCGCGCGTAATGCAATAACGGGAGTTAAAGTCGCAGGGCAGGGGCGCATTGTCATGCGTGGCGAAGTGCTTCCATAACTTCGCGCGCTGTTCTCCGATGCACAAAAAAGGCCCCCAATTTCTTGGGAGCCTTTTTTGGTTTTATGAGGTGGGGATCAGGCCTTGATCAACCCCATGCTTTCCAATTTCAAAAGAACCTGATGGGCGCAATTGTCTACTTCGACGTTCTCAGTCTCGACTGACAATTCGGGGCTTTCTGGCACATCATAGGGATCGGAAATCCCGGTGAACTCTTTGATTTTGCCTTCGCGGGCCAGCTTGTACAAACCTTTGCGGTCACGACGCTCGCATTCCTCGAGCGTGGTCGCAACATGCACCTCGATGAAGGCCCCGAAGGCTTCGACATCTTCACGCACAGCGCGCCGCGTCGTCGCATAGGGCGCGATTGGCGCACAGATTGCGATGCCGCCGTTCTTGGTGATCTCAGAAGCCACGTACCCGATACGGCGAATGTTCAGATCGCGGTGTTCCTTGCTAAACCCCAGCTCGGAGCTGAGATTTTTGCGCACAACATCGCCATCAAGCAGGGTCACAGGGCGGCCCCCCATTTCCATCAGTTTGACCATCAAAGCGTTTGCAATGGTGGACTTGCCAGAGCCAGAGAAGCCAGTGAAGAACACGGTAAAACCTTGGTTGGCGCGCGGTGGGCGCGATTTGCGCAGCTCTGTCACCACTTGCGGGAACGAGAACCATTCCGGGATTTCCAGACCTTCCGCCAAACGGCGACGCAATTCAGTGCCCGAGATGTTGAGGATTGTGACATCATCAGCATCGGTGATTTCGTCGGCAGGCTCGTATTGAGCGCGATCTTGCACATAAACCATGTGCTTAAAGTCGACCATCTCGATGCCCATTTCTTCTTGATTGGCGCGGAACAAGTCCTGCGCATCATAGGCACCGTAGAAATCTTCACCGGCAGAGTTTTTGCCGGGGCCAGCATGATCGCGACCAACAATGAAGTGTGTACAGCCGTGGTTTTTGCGGATCAGACCATGCCAGACAGCTTCGCGCGGACCAGCCATGCGCATGGCAAGGTTCAGCAAAGACATTGACGTCGTGGCGGACGGGTATTGGTCCAGCACGGCTTCGTAGCAACGCACGCGGGTGAAGTGGTCGATATCGCCCGGCTTGGTCAGGCCCACAACAGGATGGATCAGCAAGTTGGCTTGGGTTTCTTTGGCGGCGCGGAATGTCAGCTCTTGGTGCGCGCGGTGCAACGGGTTGCGGGTTTGGAACGCGACAACACGGCGCCAGCCCATTTTGCGGAAATAGGCGCGCAATTCGTTTGGCGTGTCGCGGCTACCGCGGAAGTCATAATGCACTGGCTGCTGGATACCTGTGATTGGGCCGCCCAGATAGATTTTGCCAGCTTGGTTATGCAGATAGTTCACCGCCGGGTGCGCATCATCATCGGCCCCGAAAACCTTTTCGGCCTCAAGCGCTTTGTTTGGCTCCCATTTGTCGGTGACCGACATCATGGCAAGGATCACGCCCTCTTGGTCGCGCAAGGCAATGTCTTGGCCGACTTCAACCGTTTTGGCGAAATCTTCACCGACATCCAACGTGATCGGCATTGGCCAAAGTTCGCCAGAGGCCAGACGCATATTCTCGACAACGCCGTTGTAATCTTCCTCGGTCAAGAAGCCTTTAAGCGGGTTAAATCCGCCATTCATCAGCAATTCTAGATCGCAGGTTTGACGCGGGCTTAAGTCCCAGGAATTAAGCTCTCCGGCTTCAAGTTTAAGCTTTTGAGCACTGTCATAGGAAACAAAAAGTTCGGGGATCGGTGCCAAGTTCGTCGGTTGCATGTCGCGTCTTTCTCTTTAAAATTACTAAAGCGCTCCCCCAAGCGCCGTTGGGAGTGCGTTTAGACCTCAAGGTCATCGGCTATCAAGTGTAGTCTTACGTCAGGTTAAGAATGAGGTACAAAAGCCTCGCTATTCGCTCTCAGCTAGGAAACGTTCCGCCTCTAGGGCCGCCATGCAGCCCATTCCCGCGCTTGTGACGGCTTGGCGGTACTTGTGGTCGGTCAAATCCCCCGCTGCAAAAATGCCCGGAATTGACGTCTCGGTGCTGTCAGGTTTGGTCACGACATAGCCGCCCATATGGGTTTCCAGCACGTCCTTGACCAACTCGTTTGAGGGCGCATGGCCGATGGCCACAAACACACCCGCGCAGGCAATATCGGTGATCTCGCCAGTTTTGGTGTTTTTGACTTTGATACCCTCAACACTGAGCGGCGCATCGGTGCCGGTGACTTCAACCAATTCATGGAACCACAATGGCTCGATCTTGGGGTTCTTTTCCAAGCGGTCAATCAGGATCTTCTCGGCGCGCAATTCATCGCGGCGGTGGATTAGCGTTACTTTGGAGGCGAAATTCGTCAAAAAAAGCGCCTCTTCAACGGCCGTATTGCCGCCACCAATAACCACAATCTCTTTGCCGCGATAAAAGAAACCATCGCAGGTGGCGCAGGCTGAGACGCCAAAGCCCTTGAACTTCTCTTCCGTCTCTAGGCCCAGCCATTTGGCGCGCGCGCCAGTGGCCAAAATAACGGCGTCGGCAGTATACAGCGTGCCGCTATCGCCTTTGGCCTTAAAGGGGCGCGAGGACGTGTCCAGATCGGTGATGATGTCAGAGATGACTTCGCAGCCCATCGCCTTCGTGTGCTCTTGCATGCGCACCATCAAATCGGGGCCTTGGACCTCGGTGTCACCGGGCCAGTTTTCGACCTCGGTGGTGGTGGTCAATTGGCCGCCCGGCTCGATGCCTTGCACTAAGATGGGCTCGAGCATGGCGCGCGAAGCGTAGATGCCTGCGGTGTATCCTGCGGGGCCGGAGCCGATGATCAGAACTTTGGTGTGGCGTGTCTCGGACATGGCGGACCCTTTTGGAAAAATGTGCAGCCCGTCTCATATAATTGTGTCGCGGTGCAAGTGAAAGGGGGGAGAGGTGTTTTGCGGATGAATCAATTTATTGAGTGGAGTTGAAATATTATTGCGCGCAGGACGCCCAAACGGTAAGACATTTTCAAACTAGGAGCTAAAATGGCCGTTTCAAAACTTGACGAGATCGACCGTAAAATCCTTGCAGAGCTGCAAGCCGACGGGCGAATGACCAATGTTGAGTTGGCCAAGCGTGTTGGCATATCTGCCCCGCCGTGTTTGCGTCGTGTCCGTACCCTAGAGGAATCGGGCTATATTCGCGGCTACCATGCAGATGTCGAGGGCCGTGCGCTGGGGTTCGAGGTCAAGGTCTTCGCCATGGTCGGGCTGCAAAGTCAGGCTGAAACCGATCTGTCGGCTTTTGAGGTTCGCTGTCAAGATTGGCCGCTGGTGCGCGAGTGCCATATGCTGAACGGCGAGGTCGATTTCATATTGAAATGCGTGGCTCCGGACTTGAGTTCTTTCCAAAGCTTTTTGACCGAGCAACTGACCTCAGCTGAAAACGTGGCCAGCGTAAAAACATCGCTGGTGATCCGGGTCGCAAAAGATGATCCGGGCGTGCCGTTTGAGGTTGTGGAAGAGCGTTTAGCCCAGATTAGCTAGGCCTAGGCACCCTCGCGCAAGGCCCGCACTTCGAAGCTGGTTAGGCGTTGGATGAGATGTTGCCCAAAGAAGTTCAACCCACGCGCCTGCGGAAATAGCCGTAGTAATGAATACAGCATTTCGTCATCCAGCAAAGTTTCTGCATGCGGTCCGGGGTGGAAGCTTTCCAATTCGATCCCGTTGACCTTGATTGTGGCCTGTCGATCGAACCCAAGGTTGTAGACCGATACAGGCGAGGCGGGCTTGACCGAGAACACGGCCATACCATCCTCAAAAGCGCGCACTGGGGCAAAAGCCATCTCTAAGCCAAAGAGTGACCGACAGGCTGCGTGTCGCATCAAAATATGGGCGCGGGGGGCCAGCAATAAGTCTTGCTCAGGCTTTGCCAGCCCAAACGCGTCGGTGGTGACACGAAATAACATGCCGCGATCGGGGGTTTGTGCCTCGCGGATGGACATCTCGTAAGACCCTATCCACTGCACCGGAATAGGTCCGTATTCGGAGGTGATTACGTGCATGCCGGGGATTAAATCTTCGACCGCGACCAGGCCTTGATCTGTGGCGACCAAGGCACCGCGAGCCATACTGGCACAGGCACTTTCAATCACCGGAACGCAGGGGGCAACAACGGTGTCAAACCGCGCCTCACCTTGGCGCGTAAGCCACGCAATATTGTAGGGGCGCGACATAGCATGCGTGCGCGGGCGTTGGCCTTCGCCATAGGTCAGCGACTGTCCATGTGACGCGATGGAGGCGTTAATATGTGCGGAGGCATCCGTATAATAAGTCATGCGCGTCCCTTTTTGGGTCTTGGCGTGACTGCGTCGGCCCCCACCGGCGCGCAGAACTTGCTGTAAAATATATTCAAACAATGGCCAGCATCTCGCCGCAAAGTCAAATATCTAGCCCTAATGGCACCGTGGTTTGGGTTAATCAGGGGGCAACGCCGCGACTGTTTCGCGTTAAGGCGTTGTCGCGTCATATTCCAACATCTGATTGCAGCATGATGCCATGGACAGGCGCGAATCGGTCTGTCACAACGGGCTCACCACCAGCAAGATTAAAAGACACCTATAAAACGAGGCGCAGGGTGCAACTGTCGAGTAAAGATCAGATTTTGAAGGTCATGGCGCTGACCCGCTTTCACTTCGTGGCGGGCATGCCAAAATCTGGGGCGCGTTGCTTGGCTAATCTATTGGCACAAAATTCCCGGTTTGAAGTGGTGAATGACAGCCCTGCCGAGCAGGTGTTTGATTTGTTGCAAGATGAGACGGCGCCATCCGCGGGTCGCCTGTCTGAGTTGGGATGCGATACGAAAACTGCGTTGCTGCGCAGTGCGTTGGATGCAGTCCACCACGCGCGCCCGCTGGATGCGACGGTGGTCGATAACAATCCGGCTTGGTTGCCTCATATTCCTGCCTTGGCCGAAATCATGCCCTTGTCGCGGTTTGTCGTCATGGTGCGTGATCCGGCAAAAATTGCGGCAGAAATGGCCGGGGAGAATGGCGACGCCAAAGCTCCGTCGTCTTTGATGGCGCAAGATGGTGCGATCGGCGCGCCATTGCGCCATATTCAAGCTGCGTTAAATAGCCCTGAGGCCGAGCGGCTTTTGTTGATTGATTACGACCGTCTTCTGGCTGACCCCGAACGGGTGCTTGCGGTGATGTATGGCTTCTTGCGCGAGGCTGTATTTACGCATGATTTACGTATGCTCCCAAAGATAGAAACACATCCTTTGGTTGCGTCGGGGCGCTTTGAGCGGCGGGTCGTTGCATTCAAAAAGTCACTGACACGCCGCCCGGCTCAGGCAAACTTGCCGATATGGCGCCGTAGCCCCGGCACATCAGCGACGATGTTACTATCGGAAACAGGTTAATGGTGCAGCTAAATCCACAGAAAATTAAGGCGCTGTTTGCAAAAGCACGCGCTGCCCAACAAAAAGGGCAGCTGGACGAGGCTGAGCGTGCCTACAAGCGCCTGTTGCGTGACGGCCCGAAACTTGCCGAGGTGTACTTCAATCTGGGGGAGGTTTTTGCGCAGCGTGGAAAGATCGCTCTTGCGGCTGAACACTTTGAACGGGCTTTAAAACTGCGCCCAAATGAGGCCGCGATCTGGGTTAGTTACCTGAATTTAGCGAGCACCCACCCTAACCCGAAAAACTTTGATATCTTACGAAATCGAGCGGCACCGGTTTTGGCAAAGACAGCCGTATTTTCTTATTTCGAAGGGCTGGCCGCGCAGCGCGACGAGGCTTGGAGCAAGGCCGCAGCATTCTTTAAGGCCGCATTGGATGGCGGGGTTCGCCAAATTCGCGCATATGCAGAATATGGCGGGGTGCTGGCGGAGTTGAAACAATATGATCTGGCGATTGAGCAGTTTGATGTTGGCCTCGCGAAGTCCCCAAATAGCGAGATGTTGCTGTTTCGCAAAGCAGGGCTTTTGCAAACAATGGGCCGCATTGAAGATGCCCGTGCTGTCGCGAAACGCGCAATGGCAGTCGCGCCTCGCGCTGGGGCAAGCTTTGCGCTTTATGCGTCCGTGACCAAGATGGAGGCGGATGATCCCTATATTGGCCAAATGAAATCCGCGTTGAAAACCAAGCGTGCAGGTGAACGTGACATTCCAGCGTTTGGGTTTGCCTTGGCTAAGGCAATGGAAGATAGCGGTCAGTCAGATCGCGTATTTTCCTATTTGAAACAGGCCAATGACGCTATGGCGCGGGCTTATCCTTATGATGTTGATACAGTCCGTAAAAACGCACAGCGGGTGCGAGATTTGTTCGAAAAATTCAAAACCGGTGACGCGCCCAGCAGTGACGCCGCCCCGATCTTTGTGACAGGTGCCCCGCGTTCTGGCACAACTTTGGTGGAGCAAATCTTGGCATCGCACTCGATGGTCGAGGGCGGTGGTGAATTGGGGATCATACAGCCTAAATTTGATGCGCTGCTGATCTCTGAGCAAAGCGAAAACGCGGTGAGTGGCACGCAGCTTTTGGCGGCTTGTAAGGCCGCGGCTGATGACTTTGGTGCCTATATTGCGCAGCAATTTCCTGATGCGGCGATGATCACGGATAAGTCAATTTCAAGCTATGCATTTATGGGGTTTATGGCACAAGCCATGCCCAATGCTCGGTTTGTTGTCGTGCGCCGTGATCCCCGTGATAACGCGTTGTCGATCTATAAAAACCAGTTTCGTGATGGGCTGCATCGTTATGCCAGCAAGCTTGAGAACATTGCGTTTTTCTTGCGAGAATTTGATAAAATGGTGGGGTTTTGGCGCGATCAATGCCCGGATGCTTTTTATGAAATCCGTTATGAAGATCTCGTCACAAACCCAGAGGCGCAATCCAAAGCATTAGTGGCGGCGGTCGGATTGGATTGGGAGGATGCGTGCCTTTCCTTCTACAAGACGAAACGCGAAGTCCGCACACTTTCAGCGGCTCAAGTGCGCCAGCCGATGTATACGTCCTCAGTCGGAGCGTGGAAGCGGTTTGAAGCTGATATTGCCCCGTTTTTAAAGGCTTATGGTCCGATTTGATTGGGCCAGTTTAGGCGACCTCAGTCTAGTGCAAGCACAGGAGGCGAAAAAGCTCCCATGTAGGGTGCTGAATTCGCGTTGCCATACCTTGAACTAAGATGCGGCTTGGCGTGGCAGGCGTACGGCACGATTGACTGATGCGTTTTGCGCCCCTTGAGTTTGCAAAATCTTGGCAAGCCCTGGCGATTCAATTGCCAAACGCTGTTTCCAGTCAGGGCGGTTTCCCCGCGCCCATGGCATGGTTACATTTGTGCGCGCGCTCTCTTCAAGAACCCAAGTCATCCAGCGGTTGTTTTTGCCCATTTTTTTGCTCCGTTATTATGTGTCGGCTTCAGTTGATAGAGGTGCCAGCTACTTTGGTGCAGCCTTCCGACCTCATCTGATGAATTCGTGTCCCGCTTTGGGACGCTCTCAATTCACCACTTCAATGGGGCATCAGCATGTCGTGATTTAAAGTTTTCTAAATTTTTCTGAAGATGATTGTGGCGCAGTACGACACATAGGCTGAGCCCGGCAAAGGCCAGCAATTCAAGGGCGTATGAGGTTAATGTTTCCATGCCCCGAGTCGTAACAGCTAGAGTTTAAGGCGGGATTAAGGCCGTGAAATGCCACGTCACCGTCACGTTTTGCGAAACAACAGCCGGATCACAGCCGGATTGTTGCGATTAACCTGCCGTAATCGGCTTCACCGTGGTGAACGCTACGGCGGTAGGAAAAGAACCGCCTCGCGTCACCATAGGTGCAATGACGTGTCCATTCGGCTTGAACGCCCGCAGAGCGCAGCCGGTGCAGCCCGTAACCCGGCAGATTAAACTGCATCTTATCCCCTTGGCCGTTTGCAAAGAATTGCGCGTTGTCGGGGTCGGCGTCGCAGAAACGCTCGAAATATTCTTGCCCAACCTCATAGGCGGCTTGGCTAATGCACGGCCCAATCACGGCTTGGATGTTTTCGCGCGTGGCACCTAAGCCGACCATGGCTTTGATCGTATTCTCGAGCACACCAGCCATTGCACCACCCCAACCTGCATGAGCCGCGCCGATCACGCCTGCATTTGTGTCGGCAAATAACACGGGCTGACAATCTGCTGTTAGAACTCCAAGGGCCAAACCCGGTGTGGATGTCACCATCGCGTCAGCTTTGGGTTTGTCCACAATCGGGGCGTCCACAACAACCACATCGGCAGAATGGCATTGGTGCAGGGTTATCAGGTGGTCATGCGCCACATCCATGGCACCGGCCACACGCGCGCGGTTGATTTGCACGGCATCTGATTGATCGGATGATCCTTGGCCACAATTTAGCCCCTCAAACACCCCGGAAGATGCCCCACCTTTGCGGGTGAAAAACCCGTGGCGTATAGGGGATAAAATATCGGCGGTCAGGATTTCCAAAGTCATGCGGGGCTCGCTTGCTCAAAGCCGGGGGGCAGGGGCGCGCCGTTTGGCGCAAGGGCAATTGCTTTGAACAGGCTCCCCATTTCTGCCGGGTGCGTCAAGCGTCTATGTGCGGCGATGTGGTTATCGAGCGTATCGCCATGCATATTTCGCGCCAAAGCTTGGGCGCGTTGGGTGATGCCTAGATGCTCCAGCAGCACGCCTTGCGTCGTCATCGCGCTGGTCTGGCAGTGTGGTGCTGCCATCGAGAGCGCCTCGAAATCTACATGTGCGGTCAAATCGGCCATGCCGGGGCGCGCCAACGGGTCTACTGGTGCGTGGCTTTCTAGCGCTTGAAATGTATCGCCCAGCGAGTGCCAGTTGCCGTAATCTATGATCAGCGCTGCGCCGCCTTGTGCCACGCGCGATGCGATTTCACCCATGATTGGCGCAGCAGAGGGGCAGATTTCTACGACATCACCTGCGCGAGTGTCCTCTAGGCGGTGCGATAAAGCGTCCACGGGAGCCTCGCCGGTGCGCCCAAAACATAAGACGTCATTGTCGAAGCTAACATGGCGTTCGCTCCAGCCGGATTTGGCGCGGATGAATTGGCGAATGGGCAGGGCGTCGAAAAACTCATTGGCCAGCAGCAGGATCGGGCCATCGGGCAGCTCGCCTGCGTGATCGACCCATGTGACATCTGCATCATGTAAAGTGTCAGCTTGCACGCCGCGCAAATGGGCGCTGGCCTCGACCAAAACCACCTTGCGCGCAAATCCCGGTACTGCCTTGGTGGCGCGCAGCACGTCGCGCATCAAAGTGCCACGACCGGGGCCGATCTCGGCCAAATAGGCGTCGGGCTGGCCTTGGTCCATCCATGCTTGTGCCAGACACAGGCCCAGCAACTCGCCAAACATCTGGCTGATCTCGGGGGCGGTTATGAAATCACCCGCCGCGCCGAACGGATCACGCGTGGCATAGTAGCCGTGTTCGGGGTGCAGCAGGCAGGTCTGCATATAGCTGGCCAAATTTATCGGCCCGTCATGGGCGATTTGGCGTATCAACAGATCGCGCAGGGCCGTCATAAGGCTTTGGCGCGTTTAATCATCCACAGGCCAAGCAAGATCATCGGGACCGATAGGATTTGCCCCATCGTCAACCCGTAGCCGCCTATGTGCCATGCCAAGCCCAGCGGGTTGCCCAGCGTGACAAATTGCGCGTCTGGTTGGCGGAAGAATTCGACAAAGCAACGTGCCAATCCGTAGCCGGTCAGGAACACACCTATCATGGCACCGGGGCGCATCAGCCAGCCGCGCCGGTAGGCAAGGAATAGCATAATTGTGCCCAGCAGCAGGCCTTCTAATGCGGCCTCATAGAGCTGCGAGGGATGGCGCGCGCACAGGCCCAGCACATCCGGACAATTTTGCGCGCTTTGTCCGGGGAAGATGAACGCCCATGGCACATCGGTGGGGCGGCCCCACAGCTCTGCGTTGATGAAGTTGGCGATGCGCCCCAGCATCAACCCCCACGCCGAGGAGACCGCTACCGCGTCCCCAACACGCAAAGCAGGCAGCTTGTATTTCCAGCAATAGAGCAGCCCCGCAACAACAACCCCAAGGAAGCCACCATGGAAGGACATGCCGCCCTCCCAGACCTTCAAAATATCACCTGGATTGGCAAGGTAATAGCCCGGCTGATAGAACAGAACAAACCCCAAACGCCCACCAAGAACGACCCCTAAAATTATCCATGTCAGCAAGTCTTCGGGCTGCTCTTTGGTCATTGGCGCGCCGCCAGTGCCCCAAAGGTCTGGCCGCTTTACCAGCCCGACCACGATGCGCCACGCGATCACCAACCCGGCGATATAGGCCAGCGCATACCAGCGCAGTGCAAAGGCAAAGCTGCCCAGCTCGATAGTGAAAATCTCGGGCGCGATATCGGGGAAGGGGAGGGCAAATATTGTCATGCGCGTTTGGTGCGCTGCCCCTGCGGCGAAGTCAACCTTGTGCATAACACCATGCCGCCCCATATAGAGGGAACACACGAAGGAGTGACCCTATGCAGACCCGCAACAAGTTTTTCGACGACATGTCGCAACTGATGACCAACGCTATGGGCGTGGCGCAAGGGGCTAAGTCTGAGGCCGATAATGCCATAAAAGGTGTTATGGATCGCTGGCTGGCAGATCGTGATTTTGTAACTCGCGACGAGTTTGAGGCCGTGCGCCTGATGGCTCAAAAAGCCCGCGAAGAGAACGCGACATTGCTTGCGCGCCTAGATGCGCTTGAGGCCAATAAAAAGCCCGCAGCGAAGAAGAAACCAGCGGCTGCGAAATCCTGATCCTACCTTCTATGGCTTGATGCTGGGGGCGAGTTTGTGCCTTAGCCAGCCATGAAGTATTCAATCTCAGTGTAAATAATGTTTCATGGAACGGATCAGCCTTTTGTTACTTTCCCAACGGATCCGTAACCGTGTCATCGAGTTGTTGGAGTTACATTCTTCGTTGGAGGACCTCGCCAGATTAGGAGCTTTTGAAGTGGTGTGCATGGTGGATGACTGTCTGCCGCTGAACTACGACGAGGCGCCCAAAGTGTTCAGCACAAGAGAAAAAGAAACTATTGCCGAGTTTATAAAACTTGCCGATGCCGCTACCAGTATTACGGCAGAAAACACTTGGGATATACAGTGGTTCAAAAGCTCAAGGGAATGGCTTCATCTTTCTGAATTCGCGATACAATCACTTGGCATATTTCTAGACCGAGGCCGGTTTTCTGAAGAAAATGAAGAGCCATCTTTGAGGTAATCCATACTCACTTGGGTTCGAAGCGATCGCTTCGAATTTGAATGCGGAGCCTCGATAGCCCAGTGTTCGGGCGTGTTGTTGGCCTGCTGGAATGTGGTTTTAAGCGCCAAAAAATGACCCTCGAAGAATTCCTAATTACGGGCTGAATGCGCCCGAAATGCCTAATTTATATGAGTTTGAAGGCTATTTGAAGGATTTTCTCAAGCACCCCTCAAATTTTTCGCCAATTTTGGTCGTTCCGGGAAAGCCCACTTTTGGCGAATACTTCTTTCTCGTTACGGGTGGATAGGGCGCGGATAGGGCATTGTCCGCGCGTCGTGGCCCGATTAGGCTTGGGGTATGGAATCGACCCTAGACTTTCACACGGCCAAAGCGCTGTTGGAATGGCACGTTGACCTTGGCGCGGATGAGGCGATCGGGGATGCGCCAATCAACCGCTATGAGGTGCCCAAACAAGCGCCCAAAGCCGCGAAGGCGGCAGTGGTTGCCGCGCCCGTGGTGGCGCAGGCGGGGCCTGATCCGGTGGCCGTGGCGCGTGAGATGGCACAGGGTGCGCAAGACCTTGAGGGGCTGCGCGCGGCGATGGCGGATTTTGCGCATTGCGATCTGAAAAACGGCGCGCGCAATCTGGTGTTCTGCGACGGGGTGCCGGGGGCGAGGGTCATGGTGATCGGGGATGCGCCGGGGCGCGACGAGGACCGCAAAGGCGTGCCGCTCGTGGGCGCCGAGGGCCAGCTATTGGACGCCATGTTTGCGGCGATTGGGCATGGGCGTTCGGACAGTGAAAACCCGATTTATCTAACGAGTGCCTTGCCTTGGCGGATTTCGCGCAAGGGGGACCCGGACCCGGGTGATCTGGCGATGATGGCTCCGTTCCTTGAGCGTCATGTCGCATTGGCGAACCCGGATATTTTGGTAGTGATGGGCAATCATGCGTGCAGTGCGGTGCTGGGTCAAAAGGGCATTACCAAACTGCGGGGCAACTGGGCCGAGGCGCTGGGTAAACCTGTTTTGCCGATGCTACACCCGTCTTATTTGCTGCGTATGCCAAGCGCCAAGCGAGAGGCTTGGGCCGATTTATTGAGCCTGCAAGCCAAGTTACGTGCGCTTGCAAAATAAGAGAGCAAGGAAGACGCCATGAGCCGCATTGACGAGACGATGGATTTTGTGCCGGTGCGCATTGCAGTGCTGACGGTATCAGACACGCGGAAAATCGAGGATGATAAATCCGGTGATGTTTTGGAGGAGCGGCTGACGGCGGCGGGGCATGTTTTGGCGGCACGCCATATTTTGCGTGACGAGCGGGATCAGATTGCGGATCAGTTGCGCGCGTGGTGTGCGGACCCTGACATTGACGTGGTGATCTCGACCGGCGGCACTGGTTTGACGGGGCGCGACATTACTGTCGAGGCGCACCGCGATGTATATGAAAAAGAGATCGAGGCGTTTGGAACGGTGTTTACTATAGTGTCGATGAAAAAGATCGGCACCTCGGCAGTGCAAAGCCGTGCCACGGGCGGGGTGTCTAACGGCACGTATCTGTTCGCGCTGCCCGGCAGTCCCGGCGCGTGCAAGGACGCTTGGGACGAGATTTTGTCGCTGCAATTGGATATTCGCCATCGGCCTTGCAACTTTGTTGAGATTTTTCCGCGATTGGACGAACACAAGCGACGGAAATAACATTTTGGCACGTTTAAGGTAGACGGATTGGACGCGGGGCGGCTCGCGCCCTACATATATACTGTATTTTTCGGAGCTTATCTGCATATGCGATTCTTCCGCCGCAGCCTTGTTGGCTTGTTTCTAATGGCCTTAACCGTCGGACTTTTAGCCGTGGGGGGCAGCATGGTGTCGAGCGCCTTGCAGGAGCGGTTGGCGCGCGAAAGCGGGTCGCGGCCTGCGCGCGAACGGGTGTTCTCGGTGAATGTGGTTGAGATCGTGCCTCAAAGGGTGACGCCTGTGCTGACCAGTTTTGGCGAAGTGCGCTCGCGGCGGACGCTTGATTTGCGCGCGCCTTTGGGGGGTACGGTTGTAGAGCTGGCAGCGGAATTCCAAGAAGGTGGCACGGTTCAAAAAGGCCAACTTTTGGCGCGCATTGATCCCGCGGACGCACAAACCGCAGTGGATGTTTTGCGCACCGATGTGACCGAGGCCGAGGCAGATTTGCGCGAGGCGGGCAATGCGTTGGCACTGGCCGAGGATGATTTGGGTGCGGCGCAAGAGCAATTGGCCTTGCGAAACCGCGCGCTACAACGCCAGCGTGACCTCAAAGAGCGCGGTGTTGGCACCGAGGCCTCGGTGGAGACCTCCGAATTGGCAGATGCGAGCGCCAAACAAGCGGTGCTGTCACGGCGCCAAGCCATTCAGCAAGCGCAGGCGCGGGTGAGTCAGACCCAAATCTTGATCGAGCGACGCCGTATTAATTTGACCAATGCCGAGCGGTTGCTGGCCGATACTGAGATGTTTGCGGCTTTTGACGGGCGTTTGTCCGGCGTGACGATCACGCAGGGCGGACTTGTGGCCAACAACGAGCGGCTGGCGGAATTGATTGACCCTGACGCGTTGGAAGTGTCGTTTCGGGTCTCGACCGCACAATATATCCGCCTGCTAAACGAAGACGGCGAGTTGCTGGAAACCCCGGTGCAGGTGACGTTGGAAGTGTTTGGAACCGACCTTAGTTTTGACGGCCGTCTGACCCGCGAAAGTGCTGCGGTGAGCGAAGGCACAACGGGGCGTTTGCTGTTCGCGGTGTTGGATGACACGCGGGGACTGCGGCCCGGTGATTTTGTGACTGTGGCGATTGACGAGGCGAAGTTGGAGCAAGTTGCGATGATCCCTTCGACGGCTGTGAACGCGTCAGGTGCGGTTTTGGTTCTGGGGGATGATGACCGGTTGGAGGTTGGCGAGGTTCAGGTTCTACGTCGGCAAGGAGATGATGTGATTGTGCGCGCACGCGGCTTGCAAGGGCGTGAAATCGTGGCAGAACGCTCGCAATTGTTGGGCGCTGGTATCAAGGTGAAGCCGTTGCGCGGTGCGCGTGTGATGCCTGAAGCCCCTGAGATGGTGACGTTGGACGCCGAGCGCCGCGGCAAGCTGATTGCCTTCGTTGAGGCGAACACCCGCCTCCCCAAAGACGTGCGCGAGCGGATGTTGTCAAAACTGGCTGAACCCGAGGTTTCCGCCGAGATGATAGAGCGGCTGGAACGCCGCATGGGCAGCTAGGGTATGGGCGGGGTGCTGTCGTATTTCACCCGTCACCGCACGGCGGCGAACCTGTTACTGGTGATAATGTTGGCCATGGGTGTGGTCGCAGCACCGCGCATGAACACCCAGTTTTTTCCCGATGTGGTTATTGATAACGTGGCTGTCAGTGTCCGGTGGGAGGGGGCGGGAGCCGACGACGTGGACGGGGCCATCGTGCAATTGCTGGAGCCGGTCTTGCTGGCGGTGGAAGGCGTGGAAAGCTCCTCTTCGCGGTCGCGCGAAGGCAGCGCCAACATCGACTTAGAGTTTGAAGCCGGTTGGGATATGGGGCGCGCTGCGGACGAGGTTCAGGTGGCCGTCGATAGCATTTCCACCCTACCCGACGACGCAGAGGAGCCAAATGTGCGACGCGGCGCGTGGCGCGACCGGGTGACGGATGTGGTGATTACCGGACCGGTGTCTGTCGACCAGTTGGGCCGGTTTGCCGATGAGTTCGTCACCCGTTTGTTTGCCGCAGGTGTCACGCGGGCTAGCATACGTGGCGTGGCCGCGCCAGAGACGGTGGTAGAGGTTTCGTCGCTGTCCTTAATCCGCAACGATGTGACCATGGCGCAGATCGCGGAGGCCATTCGTGGCGAGGCATCCGCCGATCCCGCCGGTGACGTGGCCGGGGCCAATGCGCGGGTACGTACAGGTGTGGCCAAGCGCAGCGCGGACCAGATATCGGACATTGTATTGCGGCCAAATGCTGACGGGTCAAAGTTGATAATCGGCGATGTGGCGGCAATTTTTGTGGGCGGAACTGACCGCGAGCGCGCTTACTTTGTGGGCGAAAACCCAGCGATATCTATTCGGGTGGACCGATCCAGTCGCGGCGACGCCATCGAGATACAGGCACAGGTGCAAAGGGTCGCAGATGACTTGGAGTTGACGTTGCCTGAGGGCACCAAGGTGCAGCTGATCCGCACAAGGTCCGAGGCAATTTCCGGTCGGCTGAATATCTTGCTCGACAACGGGTTGGTGGGGCTTGGGTTGGTTGTATTGCTGCTGTTTTTGTTCCTGAACGCGCGCACCGCCTTCTGGGTCGCGGCGGGGATACCTGTCGCCATGTTCGGGGCCATCGGCTTGATGTATGTGGCCGGGATTACCATCAATATGGTGTCTCTGTTCGCGCTGATTATCACCTTGGGCATTGTGGTCGATGACGCGATTGTCGTGGGTGAGCACGCGGATTTTCGGGCTCATACATTGGGGGAAGATCCTGCCACTGCCGCCGAAAATGCGGCGCGACGCATGGCGCAACCGGTGTTTGCTGCAACGATCACCACGATCATTGCGTTCTTTGGCTTGGTGGCCGTGGGCGGGCGGTTTGGCGACTTGATCTCCGACATCCCGTTCACGGTGATCGTGGTGCTGATTGCCTCGTTGATAGAGTGCTTTTTGATCTTGCCCAATCACATGTCCCACGCGCTGGCCGCCGTCGCGAAAGAGCGGTGGTATGACTGGCCGTCACGCACTGTCACGCGGGGCTTTAACTGGCTGCGCGACAACGCGTTTCGCCCGTTTATAGCGGGGGTGATTTGGGCGCGTTATCCGGTCATGGCGGGGGCGGTTTTATTGCTGATGTCGCAGGCGTCCTTGTTTATCAAGGGTGACGTGACATGGCGGTTCTTTAACGCGCCGGAGCGCGGGTCAATCTCTGGGAACTTCTCGATGTTGCCGGGAGCAACGCGCGATGACACGCTTGAGATGATGCGTGAAATGCAACGTGCAACCAATGAGTTAGCCCAAAAATATGAAACTGAACACGGCCGTAATCCGATTGATTTTGTACTGGCCGAGGTCGGTGGCACAACGGGGCGTGGCCTTGCGGGGCAAGAAACGAAGGACGCGGATCAGCTTGGCTCTATCGCGATTGAGCTGATTGATGCGGACCTGCGGACATATTCCAGTTTTCAGTTTGTGGGCGAGTTGCAAGACGCGGTGCGCCGCCATCCGATGTTGGAGGCCGTGAGCTTCCGGGGTTGGAGATCTGGCCCCGGTGGAGACGCGCTGGATGTGCAGATTTACGGGGCCGAAGCGGAGGTGTTGAAGCGCGCGGCCGAAGCGTTGAAGGCGGAGCTTTCGAAGTTTGGCGAGGTCTCGGCGCTGGAGGATGATCTGGCCTATGACAAGGAAGAGCTGATCCTTGATCTAACCGCGCAGGGGCAGGCTTTGGGCTTCACGATTGACAGTTTGGGGCGGGTGTTGCGCAATCGTTTGAACGGGATTGAGGCGGCGACTTATCCTGACGGGCCACGCTCCGCGGCGATCCGGGTGGAGTTGCCCAAGGGCGAGCTAACCGCTGACTTTCTTGACCGGACGTTCCTACGGGCAGAGGCGGGAGAGTATGTACCGCTAAGCGATATTGTGTCGGTTACCCGACAGTCAGGATTTTCCACTGTCCGGCGCGAAAACGGGGTGCGGCTGGTGTCAGTCACGGGTGATATTTCCGAAGATGACCCAACCCGCGCCGAAGAGATTATGACGGCGCTGCAAGAGGTGATTTTACCGCAAATCGAGCAAGATTTTGGCGTGGCTACGCGGCAGTCGGGACTGGCCGAGCAGGAGGCCGACTTCCTAACCGACGCGGGACTTGGCTTTTTGTTGTGCCTGATCGGTATCTATTTAGCGTTGGCTTGGGTGTTCTCTAGCTGGACGCGGCCCTTGGTAATTATGCTGATTATTCCCTTCGGGCTGGTTGGCACGATTTACGGCCACAACGCATGGGGGGTGCCGCTGTCGATGTTCACGGTGGTGGGGCTGATTGGCATGACGGGGATCATCATTAACGATTCAATCGTGTTGGTGTCTACGGTGGATGAATACGCCCAAGAGCGGGGCCTGATCCCCGCGATTATTGATGGCACTGCGGATCGGTTACGCCCCGTATTGCTGACGACACTGACTACGGTTTTGGGGCTGGCCCCGCTGTTGTTCGAGACGTCTTCGCAGGCGCAATTTCTGAAGCCGACGGTGATCACCTTGTGCTACGGGTTGGGCTTTGGCTTGGTGCTGGTGTTGCTGGTTGTGCCGTCACTGATGGCAATGCAGGCGGATGTGTCGCGACAAATCTCGGCCTTGAGGCGGGCTGTCCGGTCCCGCACGAAATTGCGCTGGGTGAATCTTGGCCTAGGTGCTGTGGTCGTGGCGTGGTTCGCGGCAACTCTTGGAGTGGCGGTGTTCACAGGGGAGGCGGTAACATCTGCATTGGCGCTGTTTCTTGCGGGGACGGGGGGCTTGTTGTTTGCGAGCTGGTTGGTGGCGATGCTGGCGATTGGCTTTGCACGGGAAAAACAGGCTTAACGACATCCCATAATGTCGACAGCAGCCTGCGCAGTTAGGACTGTTAGGCGAAGCTGAGAGATGTTCACGGTGAAGGGCTTTCCGTCGGGGGTCGCCAGTCTGGCATGGGCGTGTAGTAGGTTGCCGTCACGCCGCAAGGTCGGCTCGCTGACCCAAACAGCAGGCTCGGATGGCTCGATGACCAAAGCCTCGTTTGCGCCTTCAAGCTGCGGCATGTCGATGGTGAGGTCTATTTGTGCGGTGCCTGCGTCGTACCGAATGCTGCACTCTACGTCTTTGACATAGGCCTGATCCGCCGGGGTCGGGTTGCTGCGAAGTGCGGCGCTGATTGCCGCGACGTCGGATGTTGTTTCGGAGTGTAGCGCTTGGTTCAACTGTAGGTGCACGGGGATGCAAATGTCACGGCAGACCCCGAAATCCAAGTAGCCCATGACGGCAATCGGGGCGACGGTTTTGGCCTCAAAGGCCAAAGGCACGATGAACTCGTCTTGGTAGCCAATTGAGCGAATGCCATTGATGTGGAACACTTTCGGCAAAGGCCATAAAATTTGAGCCGCCTTGAGGTTGGACGACCCTGACCAGTCCATATGGGTCGGCACGCCGCCGTCACCGGGCGTGCGCCAATAGGTTTTCCACCCTGGTGCCAGAGTGAATTTTAGCGCAGCCATATGGGTGCCATCTGCCTTGCGCCATCCTTGCAGGAAACTGACCTCAACCACATCTGACGCCGGACTGCCCAAAGATTGAGCCGATGCGGAGGGTGGCACAACCATCCCAACACACAGGGCGGTAAGGGCTGAAAGGAGGTGTTTGTAGGTCATGTAACCTCGATAGCGGGTGTCGATATGACAATAAACTCACATTTGAGCGAGATCGTGACATATCAACGCCCCCCGCAACGCTTGAATGCTGCGCCACGAGACGCCAGTTTGGGTACATGAGTTTTGATTCGACACAACTGGAAGGCAAGTTATTGATTGCCATGCCAGATATGGGTGATCCGCGGTTCGAGCGGTCAGTCATTTTCATTTGCGCCCACTCTAGCGAGCGCGCCATGGGGCTGATCGTGAACAAGCCCGCGCGAGACTTGAAATTCAGGGATCTGCTTAAGCAGCTTGATATTCCGACCACGGCGCGCGCGCGCCGGATACCGGTTCATGTGGGCGGACCGGTCGATTACGGGCGCGGATTCGTGCTGCACTCGCCAGACTATCGCAGCGAGGAGAGCACAATGATGATTGAGGGTGGCTATGGGCTGACCGCGACGCTGGATGTGCTGGAAGACATCTCGCAAGGCGAAGGGCCGGAGCAGTTTTTGCTGGCGATGGGCTATGCGGGCTGGGGGCCGGGGCAGTTGGAGGCGGAGATACAGCACAACGGTTGGTTGATCTGCGACGCGGACAGCGACCTGATTTTCAAAGGTGCAAACAGCGCCAAATGGTCGGGCGCGCTGGACTTGATGGGGATTAATCCGTTGATGTTATCGCCCAGTGGCGGCTCAGCTTGATCTGGGGGCGATTATCTGGGGGCGGCTGCCCGTGTTAAGCGGTCATTGATAGCAAGCCCAAGCCCGGTCATCGGGATCGGGGCAACGCAGATCGTAGTGTCGCCGTCTGCGCGTTGATCAATTTGGCGCAGCATTGCGAACAGGTTTGCAGCGGCTTCTTGTAGATCCCCAGCCCGCGATAAATTTAAGTGACCGTCAACGGCCCCAAACCCCAACATTAACGCGCCTTTGGTCTGGTTCAAAAGAACCGCAGCATTGGGGGCGTAGTGCGAGGTGAGTTGGCCGGGCGCGCTGGGCTTATCGGGGTTTAGGTCATCGGCTAGGCTGGTGCCGATGGCGGCCTCTAGGGCCTCGCGCGGCAAGCCACCGGGGCGGAGCAATTGCAAAGGCGTGGTGCCCACGATGGTGCTTTCCAAGCCGACTTGGCAGGGGCCGCCATCAAGTACGGCGTCGATGCGCCCAGACAAGCCCGCGAGGACATGCGCGGCGGTTGTGGGGCTGATTTGGCCGGACGGGTTCGCAGACGGCGCGGCGATAGGGCAATCCGCCTGTTCAAGTAGGGCGCGGGCCAAGGCCTGCGCGGGCACCCTAATTGCCACGGTGTCGAGGCCAGCGGTGACGAGGGATGACAGTCCGTGGCCCTCTTTCAACGGCACAACCAAAGACAGCGGGCCGGGCCAAAATGCCTGTGCCAAATTCAGTGCGTCATCGTTGAAGTGAGCCAGCGCCTGAGCGTGTTCAAGCGAGGCGACATGGACAATCAACGGGTTGAAGCTTGGCCGGCCTTTGGCGGCATAAATGGCCGCAACTGCCGCGCCATTGCGGGCATCCGCACCCAACCCATAGACAGTTTCTGTCGGGAATGCGACAAGTCGCCCGGACTGCAATAGATTAGCGGCTTGCGCTAAATTGGCGGGGGCGAGGGAGATTGTATCGAGGCTGGCCATGTATTTGGACCTGTTTTTGACGTTGCGTTCCGCTTGATGCCTTGAGGTGAGGGCGGCAAACTGCAAGCGGTTAATGTTTAACTCTTTTACTGATGCCGCAAAGCCTTGCAAAGCGGCGAAAATTTTTATGAGGATCGCGTATGCCTTACCGTGCACCAGCAGCCGACTACCAATTTCTATTTGATCATGTGGTGGGGCTGGAAAAGGTCACTGCAACAGAGCGGTTTGCGGAAGCTACTCCGGATATGGTTTCTGCAATTTTGGGTGAGGCGGCCAAGATGGCCGATGAGGTAATTGCCCCGCTGAACCGCAGCGGTGACTTGCACCCGGCGGTCTTGGAAAATGGCGTTGTGCGCACCTCTCCTGGGTTCGGGGATGGGTATAAAGCCATCGCGGAGGGCGGCTGGATCGGCATGGCCGCCAACCCGGAACACGGCGGCATGGGGCTGCCGTTCTCGTTGCAAAATGCGGTGAACGAGATGATTGGCGGCGGGTGTCTGTCGTTGCAATTGAACCCGCTGATGAGCCAAGGGCAGATTGAGGCGCTGGAGCACCATGCCTCGGATGCGATCAAGGACTTGTATTTGCCGAAGCTGATTTCCGGTGAATGGTGTGGCACGATGAATTTGACCGAGCCGCAGGCCGGATCAGATGTGGGGGCTTTGCAGTCGAAGGCTACAGATAATGGGGATGGCACCTATGCGGTCACCGGCCAGAAGGTCTTTATCAGTTGGGGCGACAATGATTTCAGCGAAAATGTGTGCCATTTGGTCCTAGCGCGGCTGCCTGACGGGGCGCCGGGCACGAAAGGCATTTCGCTGTTTATGGTGCCCAAGCTGATCCCGGATGAGAACGGCAAGCCGGGTGTGGCCAACACGTTGAAGGTGGTCTCGCTGGAACATAAAATGGGGCTGCATGGCTCCCCGACCGCGATTATGCAGTATGATGGTGCCACGGGCTGGCTGATCGGCAAACCGAATGGTGGCATGGCTGCAATGTTTACCATGATGAACAATGCGCGCGTCGGCGTCGGCGGGCAGGGCATTTGCGTGGCAGAGGCCGCGTACCAACATGCATTGGCCTACGCGCAAGATCGCAAGCAGGGTAAAACTGTGCAGGGCGACAGTATTTTGGGCCACGCCGATGTGCGCCGGATGTTGGCGGAAATGAAGGCAGATATCTTCACTGCCCGCGCTATTGCTACGGCTTGCACGGTGGCGATTGACATGCAAACCGCCACTGGCGCGCCGGAATGGGCCGCCCGTGCAGCATTGCTAACCCCGATTGCCAAGGCCTTTGGCACCGACACGGGTATTGCCGTGGCTGATCAGGGTATTCAGGTCCACGGGGGTATGGGATTCATCGAGGAAACAGGTGCCGCGCAATATCTGCGCGACGTCCGTGTGACTGCTATCTACGAGGGCACCAACGGCATTCAGGCCATGGACCTTGTGGCGCGCAAAATGATGGACGGCGGCGAAGCGGCCTATGCGCTGATCGACGAGATTGAGGCCTATGCGGATGGTTGCAAAGCTATTGTTCCTGCGCTAGCCGGTCCGGTTTTTACCGCTGCCGAGACGTTGCGCGAAGCCACCGAGTGGCTGGTGGAGCAGGAAATGAACGACCGTTTTGCCGGGGCTGTGCCGTACCTGCGCCTGTTCGCGCGGGTTTTGGGGGGCTACTATCACCTGTGTGCTGGGAATGCTGCGGGGCCGAGTTCGGACCGCGCTCGCATGGCAGCGATTTATGTGAACCGACTTTTGCCCGAGCATGGCGGACTGGCCGATCAGGTCCGTTTGGGGGCGGCTGATTTATATGCGGTGAGCGATGAGGATTTGGGCGGTTGAGCGGGAAGCTTAGCTACCCGTTCCCGGACATTCCCGCACAGGGAGAGGCCATTGAGGTCGCCGAGGGCATTTTATGGATGCGCCTGCCGCTGCCGATGAAGCTGGACCACGTAAACATTTATGCGCTGGATGATGGTGACAGTTGGACGGTTGTGGACACGGGTTTTTTTTCTAAGCCCGGCGTTGCTCTGTGGGAAAAAATGTTGGCGGGTCCCCTAAAAGGCAAGCCGGTTGGCCGCGTTATCGTCACGCATCACCACCCTGATCACATTGGCATGGCAGGCTGGTTTCAAACCGAGCATGGCGCGGAATTGGTTACCACGCGCACCGCATGGCTGATGGCGCGGATGCTGGTGCTGGACGAGCAGGATAGACCCACACCTGAGACGCTGAAATTTTGGCAGCATGCCGGAATGGACCCCGAGATTTATGCGCAACGCGCAGGTGAGCGCCCGTTTAACTTCGCCGATTGCGTGGCTTCGATGCCGTTGGGATATCGCCGTATTCGCGAGGGGGATAGCCTGCACGCGGGCGGGCGTGACTGGGTTGTTCGTATGGGCAATGGTCATGCACCGGAACATGCGACGCTATGGGCTGACGACGTGGTTTTGGGGGGCGATCAACTGCTGCCCTCGATCAGCCCGAACCTTGGGGTTTATCCGACCGAGCCGGACGCGGACCCGGTGGAAGACTGGCTTGAGGCCTGTGAGCGATTGGCGGCATTTGCCACGCCAGAGCAGTTGGTGCTGCCCGGTCACAAGTTGCCGTTCACTGGCTTGCCCACGCGGATGCGACAATTGATCGACAACCATCACGGCGCATTGGTGCGGCTGCTGAACTATATGGATACGCCGAAGACTGCGCATGAGTGCTTTTTGCCGCTGTTCAAGCGCGAAGTGCGTGGTGGCGAGTACGGTTTGGCGCTGGTCGAGAGCGTGGCGCATTGTGCTCATTTATATTTGGCTGGACAAGTTACCCGCACCCTGCGCGAAGATGGGGCTTATACCTATTTGCGCAAAGAGGCCTGATATATGGGCGATGAAATTCAGACCACCGCCGAGGTTGTAGAGGCTGCTGCCTTGCGTCGTGCAGGGGTGGTTCATGTGACTGACTGCGGCTCGACGCCAGAGCAAGAAGATTTGCCTGCGTCGGTCTCCAAGACCCCGATCGAGCAGAAATCCCCCGCCGAGTGGGCTTATGAGCGGTTGATTCTCTACATTAAGAACTTTGAGGAGAAGCTGGATAACGATCACGAGATTGCGATGGGGTTTGTCGGCGGTGATAGTGGCGTCATGCGTATCGAGGGTATTGGCTTTTATGCCCCCGACATCATCACCTTCTACGGTGCAGACCCGAGCGGCACACGCACTCAGCAAATCCAGCATGTCAGCCAGCTAAATGTGCAACTGCGGACCCTACCAAAAGAGGCGGACCAGCCAGAGCCGAACCGGATTGGCTTCCGGCTCGCGCGGGATTTAGAGGTCGGGTAGAGCGCCCGCGTCCCCCTGACGCGTGACAGTCCCGAAAAAATCAGCTACTCACAAAAAACACTATTCAACGGAGAGACCCAAATGGCTGAACACAAACAAGGTTCTATGGACATTACGGATCAAGAAAAGACCTTTGCGGCTTTTGTGAAGATTTCAACTTACTTCACCATTGGCGTCATTATTTTCTTGATTTTCCTTGCATTGGTTGGCGGCTAACGCGTTCTAATGAAACGGTTATTTTTATCTTTTGGGTTGGTTGCCTTCTTGGCGGCCTGCGGGGTCGAGAGCGTCTGGGCGCCGGATGAAGACATCCGGGGCAAGGCCTATCACCACCCCGGGCCGTCAACGCTGACCTTGATTACGGTGATTAACAACCGGTCCGGTGCAGGCGGGCATACGGGGCTACTTATCAACGGATCGCAGCGCGTGGTTTGGGATCCGGCGGGCACTTGGTGGAGCCCAAACGCGCCGGAACGCAATGACCTGCACTACGGGATGACGGACCGGATGGTCGACGTTTATGTCGACTACCACACCCGCGAAACCTACCGCACGGTCATTCAAGAGCTGCAAGTCTCGCCCGAGGTGGCAGAGTTGGCCTTGAATGAGGCCGCCGCCTATGGCGCGGTGCCTTCGGCAGCGTGTTCCTTGTCCTCCAGCATCATTTTGGGGCGGCTGCCTGGGTTCGAGAGCATCAAGACCAGCTACTTCCCGATCAAGACAATGGAAGCCTTTGCCAAGTTGCCCGGCGTGAAGACCCGCACGGTCTATGACGACGACCCCGACGACAACTCTGGCAAGCTGCCCGGCGGCGGGTGAAATCCCTGTCTTAGGTTGATCGGTCGGGGGCTGTATGCGGCTTTCCCTGACCTGTCTCGAGATAAGCTTTGAGGCTGTCGCGAAAGAAAAAATCCCAACCTGCCTGACAGACGTCGTAGCATAATAGTTGCGGGGTTAAGCCTGCGTGAACCATGGTGACACGCGTTTGGTTGCCATCGGGGACGAAATCCCAAGTCAGGGTCGTGCCGAGCCACTCGGTCTCGATCTCTTTTGGCTGGCCCTCATGGATATGTAGCGCATCGACGCATGTCATTTCGATGTGTGAATTTGGCTCAAGGCGGGTGGCTTCAAAGGCCCAATAGGATTGGCCGGGTGCGAAGGTGAATTTAGCCTGATCACCGACGGCTTTCAATGCGCGGTCGGGTGCTGTCCACCACTTGTCGTAGTTACAGGTGGCGGCACGGTAGCAGGTCGCGCTACTGGCTGCGGTTAAAAACGAGGCGGTGTAGTTCTCGGTGTTCATGGGATTGCGCAGGCCTTTTAGTGATGTGGTTTCTAGCTTTTATCGGGCCACTTTTGCGCATTGAAGTTTGGTTTGGAAAGTAGGCATATTTTTTGTATATAGCATTGGAAATCATACTAATGCTGGAAAACATGCATGAATGAAGAAAAGAAAAACCCCGTTTCAGTGGTGTTGCCTTGCCCTGCGCCTGTGGTGATTGGCATGATTGGAGGCAAGTGGAAGTTGCTGATTTTGCAAATACTGATTTTTCGAGGGACAAAACGGTTTGGAGAATTGCGCAAAATGATTGATGGCATCACGCAAACAATGCTGACAAATCAATTGCGCGCGCTGGAAGCCGACGGGCTTGTGTCGCGCAAGGTCTATGCAGAGGTTCCGCCGCGGGTGGAATATAGCGCGACCTCTGCGGGGTTGGGATTGGCCCCTGTTTTCACCTCGATGCATGATTGGTGGCAAGAGCATCTAGCGTAACCCATTCAGGCCTGCCCAAAAACAAACCCCCGCAGCGCGGTGCGCTACGGGGGCAGTTATTCTTGTGCTTGAAAACCGGGTTCTACCCGCCGTTTTCGCGCTGGAGCTTCTTACGAGCCAGCTTGCGGGAACGGCGAATTGCTTCGGCTTTCTCGCGTGCTTTCTTCTCAGACGGTTTTTCGTAATGTTGCTTGAGCTTCATTTCCCGAAAAACGCCCTCACGTTGAAGTTTTTTCTTCAAGGCGCGAAGAGCCTGATCGACGTTGTTGTCGCGAACGCTTACCTGCATGGTGTCACCACCTTCCTAGGTTAAAATTGCAAGATTGCAGGAAGGGGCCATATAGCAAGGGCGGCGGAACTTGTCTACAAGGGATGCAAGCACTCTGACAGGAGCCTGAAATGGATGATGCAAAAAACCGAATTCTAGATGCCAGTTTGGCCCATGTGACCTTTGACGGCTGGTCTAAGGAGACGTTTGAGGCCGCCTTGGTTGATAGCGGCGTGGAGGTGGGGCTGGCTCAGACCTTATTCCCGCGTGGCGCGTTTGATTTGGCTGTGGCGTTCCATCAGCGTGGCGACGCGCAGATGGTGGAGCGGTTGAAGACGGAGAACCTGCTGGCGACGCGTTTTCGCGACCGAATCGCGGCTGGTGTCAGGTTTCGCCTAGAGGCTGTGGGTGAGAATAAAGAGGCTGTGCGCCGGGGCACGGCCCTGTTTGCTTTGCCGTTGAACGCGGCGCAGGGTGCAAAGCTGGTTTGGGGCACTGCGGATGCGATATGGACCGCCTTGGGGGACCAATCGCAGGACCACAATTGGTACACCAAGCGGGCAACCTTGTCGGCGGTCTATGGCGCGACGGTTCTGTTTTGGCTGGGCGACGAGAGCGATGGCCATGCGGCAACTTGGGAGTTTCTCGATCGCCGGATTGAGAATGTCATGCAGTTTGAGAAGGTAAAGGCGCAGGTTAACGCCAGCCCCGTGGCGTCCAAGCTGTTGGCTGGCCCCAACTGGCTGCTGTCACGGCTGAAAGCGCCGGGGTCGGGATTCGATACTGATTTGCCCGGACATACGAATTCTAAGTAAGGACTGAAAATGGCGGCTCCGCAAATGATGCGCGTGATCGAGATCACGCAACCCGGCCCTCCGAATGTGCTAAAGATGAAAGAGGCCGCGCGGCCTAGCCCGAAGGCGGGCGAAGTGATTCTCAAGCTGGACTACGCAGGGGTAAACCGCCCCGACGCGTTGCAGCGCGCAGGGCTCTATGCGCCACCCAAAGGGGCCTCGCCTTATCCGGGGCTGGAGGGCGCAGGGACGGTGTTCGCCGTTGGGGACGGTGTATCTGGCCTGCGCGAGGGCGACACAGTGTGCGCCTTGTTGCCCGGTGGTGGCTATGCGGAATATGTCAGCACGCCTGCGGTGCACTGCCTGCCGGTGCCAGATGGGTTGAGCATGGCGCAAGCGGCGGCGCTGCCCGAGACGTTCTTCACCGTCTATTCCAACGTGGTTATGCGCGGTGGCTTGAAAGCAGGCGAGCGGTTTTTGGTTCACGGCGGCTCTAGCGGGATCGGAACAACGGCTATTCAGTTGGCCAATGTCATGGGGGCGCGGGTGTTTAGCACTGCGGGCTCGGACGTCAAATGCGCGGCGTGTCTGGGCCTAGGGGCAGAGCGCGCGATTAACTATCGCGATGAGGACTTCGTTGAGGTTTTACGTGCGGAAGGTGGTGCCGATCTGATCTTGGATATGGTTGGCGGTGATTATTTACCACGCAACGTACGGGCATTGGCTGATGACGGTAGGCTGGTGCAAATCGCGTTCCTGAACGGCCCCAAGGTCGAGTTGAACTTTGCTCATGTGATGATGCGGCGCCTGACGATTACTGGCTCAACGCTGCGTCCGCAAAGTGATCTGGCGAAGGCGCAAATTGCGCAGGAACTACGCGAGCATGTTTGGCCGCTGATTGCGTCGGGCCGCATTGGACCTGTTATGGATAGTGAGTTTGCATTGGAGGATGCGGCGAAGGCGCACGCTCATATGGAAAGCTCGGCTCATATCGGAAAGATTGTTTTGAAGCTGTGAGCGGGTAAGAGCCTGACACAGGCTCTTAGTAAATCTCTGTGCCAGAGATTTGGCGCGTTAGCGCACGGGATCGAGCAATGCATTTGTCATTGTACAATCGTGGCTCACGTCGCGGCCGCATTTGCGGGGCTCCAAATCTTTGCTCAGGCAAACCCGTACCTCTTGAATGCGGCGGTTTTTGCAGGTCACGGTTAAGCCGTCGGCGAAGAGTGATGGGTTGGCTTTTAAAAAGGCTTCCTCGACCACACGCGCAGGCAATTTGATCGGGTCTTTCAGTTTACGAAATACTGTCGGGCGGGTGACTGAGGCATAAGCGCGGCGGGATGTCTCGAAGTAGTCCTCGGCAGACAGCCCAGAGCATCGCCCATGCTTTTTCCATTGATGCCACGCCAAGCCGCCGGACCCCATCAGATCCGTCATGGAATTGGTCAGCCCGCGTGGGGCGTCGCGCTTCGGCGTGCGGCAATAGGATGGCCAGCCTTGCTCGTTTTGGGGCCATAGCCCGTGCAGGGTCCAGCCGTAGTCGTGTTTGTCTTCGCACTGGTCCGCGCCACGTGCGTCCCCCTCCAGAGCGCACCATGTTGGCGACCAACTCAGCGCCAAAACGTAGTAGTCAAAATCCCCCGCGCGCTCGCCATCTGCCCATGCGGGTGCGGCCCACAACATCAACCCGATTAACACTGCGCGCATTTTCTCTTCCCCTTGACCCAATCCGCCCCTATATAGCCTTCAAGTTCCCCAACATCACGAACTTGTTCCAACCGGGACAGCCCCTAAGCCGGGTGACGGGGAAGGTGTATCCGCAGTTGCGGTAAGTAGGAGAGAAAATAATGGCACTACCTATCATGGCAAAAGCCACCGCCGTCTGGCTTGTGGACAATACCACCCTGACATTCGTTCAGATTGCCGCCTTTTGTGGCCTGCATGACCTGGAGGTCCAAGGCATCGCTGACGGTGATGTGGCGCAAGGTGTCAAAGGGTTTGACCCGATTACCAACAACCAGTTGACCCAAGACGAGATCGACAAAGGGGTCAACGACCGCAAGTATCGCTTGCAGTTGAAATTTAACGCCGCCGCCGAGGGCGAGCAGGTGCGTCGTGGTCCGCGCTACACTCCGCTGTCCAAGCGCCAAGACCGCCCAGCGTCCATTTTGTGGCTGGTGAAATTCCACCCAGAACTGACTGACGGCCAAATCTCCAAGCTGGTCGGGACCACGAAGCCCACGATCAACGCGATTCGTGAGCGGACCCACTGGAACATTAGCAACATCCAGCCGATTGACCCGGTTGCCTTGGGCCTGTGTAAGCAGTCCGAGCTGGACGCTGCGGTGCAAAAAGCCAACGCCAAGCGCTTGAAAGAAGGCACTGCCCTATCCGACGAAGAGCGCCGCAAGCTGGTCTCAACCGAGCAATCCTTGGGCTTGGCCCCTGAGCCGGACCTGCCCACCGCGATTTCTGGCCTAGAGGCCTTCAAATTGTCGGATCACGTTGATGATGAAGACGAGGATGACACGTTGCTGGTTGATGCCGACACCCTGTTCAATCTGCCGGACGCACCAAGTGCGGATGGGGATGACGACTAATTAGTCGCCGAAAATGTATGAAGTGAAGCGCCGCGACCCTTAACGGGTGGCGGCGTTTTTATTGGGGGGTGCTTGCATTTCTGCCGCGAGGGTTTCGAGTAAATCAGCGGCCGCCATGCTGCGCGAGCGTGCTGCGCCCTGTCCGGCCCATTGCGCCCCAAAACCGGTTTCTCCATGCTTTTTGGCCGCTGAGTTTAGGGCCTTTCCCGCGTCATAGGTCATTGGATATCCTGGGGTTGCGATATCACTGTGACGCTGTGCCCATTCGGTGAAACGGTTTTGCAGGCACCGCGCAGGCCGTCCCGAAATGGCTTTGGTCATAGACGTGTGTTTGGCGCTTTCGCCCTGAAGGGCCTGCCGATAGGCATCATCTGCGCTGCTCTCAGGACAGCGGATAAATGCGGTGCCAAGCTGAGCCGCCACAGCCCCGTGCCTGAGTGCGGTGTTAATGTCGTGTCCAGACATGATCCCGCCGGCAGAAATGACCGGCATGTCGATCTCTTTGGTCAGTAACGCAGTTAACGCATATGCGCTAAGGCAGTCATCCGGCGCTTCAGGGTCGAACATGCCGCGGTGGCCACCGGCCTCGATGCCTTGCGCGACAATCGCGTCTATTCCTGCCTGCTGGGCGGCTTTGGCTTCCGTCAGATTGGTTGCGGTCGACATCAGTAGACATCCGGCCCCTTTCAGGGCGGCAATGCGGTCTGGTGATGGCAGGCCAAAGTGAAAACTGACCACCGGTGGAGCAAGGGCAATCAGTGCGGCAAGCATCTCATCATCCTCAGCAAAGCTGCGGTAGATCACCTGAAGTGACTTTGGAGGTTCTGCATTGAACTCTGAAAAGGCAGGCTTTAGCGCGCAGAGCCAATCGGCCTCTCGCTGGGCGTTCGGCTCAGATGTGGCATGCACGAAAAGGTTTATGTTGAAGGCTTTTGAGGTGCGGCTTTGTAGCTCTTCAATCATTGCCTGCGCGCCGCTGGCGTTGGTTGCGCCGACCCCAAGCGAGCCAAGCCCGCCAGCGTTAGATATATTCGCGGCAAGCTCGGGGGTGGAGACCCCAGCCATGGGCGCTTGGATGATAGGGTGGTGAAGCTGCAGTTGTTCAATAAAATTCATGAAGTTAGCCTAAGAAAAATTGCGAGGCGTAGCAACTTAAACAGCAGGAACATACAAATAGGCTGCGCTGGGTTGCGGCAAACTTCCGGCATTTGTCAAAAACTTGTTGTGAGACTCAGGTAAACTGTTGCCAACTTGAGCCATTACATAGGGAGATTTATCATGACCAAGCTGACATTCGACCGCCGCCATTTTCTGATGGGCACCGCCGCGCTGATTGCTGTGCATCCGTTTTCTGCCCGTGCGAGCGCCAATCAGGCCCATTTGCGCATCATGGAAACCACCGATCTGCATGTGCATGTCTTCCCCTATGACTACTATGCGGACAAGCCGCGCGACACCGTTGGGCTGGCGCGCACGGCGTCTATCATTGGCGAGATCCGCGCCGAGGCAACGAACTCTATGCTGATTGATAATGGTGACTTTTTGCAAGGGAACCCGATGGGCGACTACATCGCCTATGAGCGCGGCATGAAGGAGGGGGATATGCACCCGGTCATTGCCGCGATGAACACGGTTGGGTTTGACGCCTCTACGCTGGGTAACCACGAGTTTAACTACGGGTTGGAGTTTCTGACCAAGACGCTGGCGGGCGCGGACTTCCCGATTGTGTCGGCCAATGTGGTCAAGGAGATGGGGTCGGAGCCGACCAAGGACAAAACCCTGCTGCCGCCGTTTGTGATCTTAGATCGTGCCGTGACGGACGGCGATGGCAACAGCCACCCTATCAAGGTGGGGCTGATTGGGTTTGTGCCGCCACAGGTGATGAACTGGGACCGCAAGCATTTGGAAGGCAGCGTGCAGGCGCGCGATATTGTGGATACGGCCAAGGCCTATGTGCCTTTGATGAAAGAGCAGGGCGCGGACATTATCATTGCACTTAGCCATTCTGGTATTGGCTCTGCGGATCATAGTGACGGGATGGAGAACGCCGCCGTGCCACTGGCGATGGTGGACGGGATTGACGCCATTTTGACTGGCCACAGCCATTTGGTGTTCCCCGGCCCTAAGTTTGAAAACTTCGCGGGCGTTGATGCGACCAATGGGACAATCCATGGAAAACCCGCCGCGATGGGGGGCTTTTGGGGCTCGCATCTGGGGGTGATTGATTTGATGTTGGAGCGATCCGGCAATGAGTGGAAGGTTGTGTCGCACATGTCCGAGGCGCGGCCAATTTCCAAGCGCAACGAGGACCGATCGACCACTGCCCTAGTGGAAAGCGACGCGGCGGTGCTGGCGTCAGTGGCGAAAGAACACGAGGAAACGCTGGCCTATGTGCGCCGTGCGGTGGGCAAAACGGATGCGCCATTGCACAGCTATTTCGCGCTGGTGGCGGATGATCCGTCGGTGCAGATCGTCTCGAATGCGCAGGTTTGGTACATCAAGGAGCAACTTAAGGGGACGGAGCACGAGAGTTTGCCGATCCTGTCTGCCGCGGCACCATTTAAGGCTGGCGGGCGTGGTGGGGCTGAGTATTTCACCGACGTGCCGGTAGGTGACGTGGCGATTAAGAACGTGGCTGATTTGTATCTGTACCCCAACACGGTGCGCGCGGTGCGGGTCACGGGGGCGCAGGTGAAAGACTGGTTGGAGCGCTCGGCTGGTATCTTTAACCAAGTGACTGCCGGAGAGGCCGATCAAGTTCTGCTGAACCCTGATTTCCCGAGCTACAACTTTGATGTCATCGACGGCGTGGAATATCGGATTGATCTATCTCAGCCGTCCAAGTTTACATCGAAAGGCGAGGCGTTGAACGCTGATGCCAGTCGTATTGTGGACCTGACGTTTGAGGGTAAGCCGCTTGACCCTGCCCAAGAATTTATTATCGCGACGAATAATTACCGCGCGTCCGGGGGCGGGAGCTTCCCCGGCACTGGCGACACAATTGTGTTTGAAGGGCCGGATACCAATCGCGATGTTTTGGTGCGCTATATTGTGGATCAGGGCACGGTTAGCCCGCGCGCGGATGCCAACTGGCGCTTTGCACCGATGGAGGGCACGTCGGTGCTGTTTGACACGGGGCCTGCGGCGACCAAATATATTGGCGATGTGACCAGCGTGAAGATTGAGCCTGCGGGTGATGGCCCTGAGGGGTTTGCACGCTACCGTATTGCGCTGTGATTTAGGCGTGACCTGATTGGGTGCCTTCGGCACGCATGATGTCTTAATGGGGGCGCTGCCCCCAATCCCCCGAGGTATTTAGGGAAAAAAGAAACCTTTAAGGGGGCTAGTGGGCGGCGGTCTCGACTGGATCGAGGAGGGAGCGCCCGCCGTCGACGGTCATGATTTGCCCGGTCATAAAGTTGGAACTGGGAGAGCACAGGAATTGCACGGCCTCGGCCACTTCGGTGGCGGCGGCGATGCGGCTCATGGGGGTGTGCTCAACGATGTCTTCGCGCAGCCCGTCGGTTTCCTTTAGGGAGGTTTGCAAGCTCGCGCTCATGACGGAGCCGAACGCCACGGCGTTTACGCGGATGTGGTTGGGCGCCAAGGCGATGGCCATGGTCCGCGTCATTTGCTCCAGCGCCGCGCAAGAGATCGAGTAGCCCATCAAGCCGGGGCGCGAGCGGCGCGCGGCAATCGACGACAGGTTCACGATGGAGCCGGCCATCTCGCCGTCTTCATTGGCGCCGGACTGTTTGATCATGCGTTTGGCGATGAGTTGGCTTAGGCGCAGGCTGGATATTAGGTTTTGTTGCAACAGTTGCTCGACTGAGTCGTCTTCGTCGTCCATCGGGTTTGTAGGCATCACCTGGCGCGCGGCGTTTACCAAAATGTCGACGCGATCAAAGGCATCGATTGTGGCGGATAGCAGGTTGGCCTGACTTAGCTTTTCGCGCAGGTCGCAAGAGAAGATGCGCGCGGTGCCTTCGTCGTCGGATGTATCGCCCATTTCTTCGCGGAGGTGTTCTTCATCGCGGTCGGCCATCATGACGTTGGCCCCCTCAGCGATGAAATGCCGGGCGATGGCCAAGCCGACCCCGTTGGCCGCACCAGTGATAATTGCGGTTTTGCCCGCGATGGAAAAGGACATGGAAATGCCTCCGGTTGGATTCGGTCAAGATAGGGGAAATTAGCGTTTCGAGCGAGTGTTTTGCGCGGGCTTCATTGGGCGGCGCGCGCAGATCACTTTGAAACCTGCGGTTTGGGCGATTGTGTCGACTTGGCCAAACCGCTCGGACAGGGTTTGCTCGTAGGGCAGGTTGCGGTTCGCGACCATCCAGAATTGCCCCTTGGGCATCAACATGTCGGCCGCGCGGTTGATGAATTTTTGGCCCAGTTCTGGCGTAGGTTTACGGCCAATGTGGAACGGCGGATTTGATACCACAGCGGCGTAGTTGGAGCCGGTGTGGGAGGTGACATCGCCCCAGAAAAACTTGGCGCGCGGGTCATCTATGTTCAGCTTGGCGGCCTCTAGGGCGTGATGGTCGGCCTCGACGAGGTCCAGCTCTTTGACGGTCTCGGAGGTCAGGATTTGGCGCGACAGGTATCCCCAGCCAGCCCCCAGATCGGCAACGGGGCCTTTAAAGGCGGGTAAATTTTGCGCCAGCAGGGCCGAGCCTTTGTCCACCCCATCGGCGGAAAACACGCCAGGGACGGTGGTGAAGCCGCCGGGCAGTTGTGTTGGCTTGGCGACCCAATCGGACATATCGGGCAGGGTTGTAGGGCGGGTGAACCAGAACAGCTTGCCGTGCGCCTTGGAGTAGACCTCGACGCTATCAAAGCGCGCGCGCACGGCTTTCAACAGCGATTCGATGCCGTCAGTTTTGGCCCCTTCAACGGCGACGGTGCCGCCAACGTTGGTCAGAGTGATGGCGCGGGCGAGCAGGTCATAGGTCGCAGGTTTGGAGCGGTGGCACATCACGAGGCTGGCCTGCGCGGGGGCCTCGGTCACGACGCCAACAGATAATCCGCGCGAGGTTAACGCATGGTGGTCGGGGTAGAAGCTTTGGCTCAGGTGCAGGCGGTCGGGCGCTGTAAACGAGACATTCATGTCGCCACTGGCGTTCAAGATGTTCATCATGCCGTCCGGCAAACTTAACAGGCCCTGATCAAGGGCGAGGGAAAAGCGAGAATCAGTCATAAGGGTGTGGGGAGCAGGCGGGGCCTACTCTTTCTCCATGGTGCATTGCAGCGGGTGTTGGTTTTGGCGGGCAAGGTCCATCACTTGGGTCACCTTGGTCTCGGCAATCTCATGGGCGAATACGCCCACAACAGCCAAGCCTTTTTGGTGAACCGTCATCATGATATCCACTGATTGCGCGTGGTTAAGGCCAAAAAAGCGCTCTAGAATCAACACGACGAACTCCATCGGCGTGTAGTCATCGTTGAGCAGCATCACCTTATACAGGGGCGGCTTTTGGGTCTTTGGCTTGGTCTTGGTGGCCACGGCCACGTCACCATCGGCGTCGTCGTCATGGTCAGACATAGTGATTTCAAAAGGCGTCACAGGGTGTTCCTTGGCGGCAGGCAGGCTTTCGGTTCGCGAGCCCTACTATATAAGCGGGGGTATAGTCCAGAAAAGGGGCCCCTTGCGTCATATGTCACAAAATATCACCACAATCGGCTTTGATGCTGATGATACCCTTTGGCAAAATGAGGAATTCTTCCGTCTGACGCAAGATTTGTTCTTCAGTTTGCTGCAAGATTATGCCGATCCCGAGCATTTGGCCGCGCGACTTTTGCAGTCTGAGCGCAAGAACCTCGGGCATTATGGTTTCGGCATCAAAGGGTTCATGCTGTCGATGATTGAGACCGCGATTGAGGTGACGGAGCAACGTGTTCCGGCTTCGGTTATTGCGCAGATCATTGACGCGGGCCAAGAAATGCTACGCCACCCCATCCACCTGCTACCCCACGCGCGCGAGGCCGTTGAGGCGCTTGGGGGGCGCTATCGTTTGGTCCTGATCACCAAGGGTGATTTACTGGATCAGGAGCGTAAATTGGCGCAATCAGGCTTGGGTGACTTGTTCGATGCGGTTGAGATTGTGGCCGATAAGACACCCAAGACCTACATTCAGGCCTTCATGCGTCATGGTGACGGGCCGGAGCGCGCAATGATGGTCGGAAACTCGATGAAGTCAGATGTTGTCCCGGCGATTGATGCCGGTGGCTGGGGCGTCCATGTGCCAGCAAAATACGAGTGGGAAATAGAGAAGGCGCAAACCCCGACGAGCCACCCGCGGTTTCGGGTTTTGAAGGATTTAGGCGGGTTGGAGGCGCTGATAGCGGAGCTAGAGGTATAGTCAAAGCCCGAGAGGATATGTGTCTCGGGCTTTGATTTCTTACTTATTCGGCAGGCACAGGTGTTTGGCCGCTTGGACGTGGGGCCTCGGGCAGCACGAACGCGACGAGCATGAATATCGCCCCGATTGCTAGCCCTAAGATATCACCGGATATGGCGGTGAGCCCGTCATAAGATGATCCGGGAACCGTCCCCAAGGTGACTTTTCCACCGGCGATTTTGTCCAGCAAACCGCTGGCTTTCCACGCGGGGTAGGTCCCCATATAGGCGGCAGCGCCGAACAATCCGCCAGCAATGAAGAACAGCGCGTCTTTGCGCCCGGATGCGGCGGCACATACGCCAGTGCCGGGGCAATATCCGGTCATGGCCCAGCCAGCACCAAGCATAAGGCCGCCGATAAAGACGCCGATATACGCGGATTTGACCGACATATGGCCGACATCGATCAGCCCTAGCATTTGCCCGCCGAACATCAGCACGGAGCCAGTGCCAATGGCGAGCAGTATTGTTTTCATCAAGTGCAGGTTGGTCAGGTTCAACATGCGCCCGATAAGGGAGGGGTTGGTGGCCCCGGTGCGGTCCAACACGGCACCAAAAGCCACGCCGATTACAATGGCAAGAAGAATAGATGTCATGGCCTAGGCCTCCTTATACATCATGATGGCGACGGGAATTGCGGCAAGAAATGCCCCGGCTGCGAAGATATAGCCCGACAGCGCGGTTTGCATCATGCCCGACATCATGTGCCCGGACGTGCAGCCCCCCGCCAAACGTGCGCCATAGAGGACAACAGCCCCGCCAATAAAGGCAACGGCATAGCGCTTGGTGGTGCCTGAGCCGATGGTGCTGCGCCAGATTTCCGGTATGGTTTTCTCGTCACGCGACAACCCGCCGCGCGCCAGTACAGAAAGGGCCGCCCCCGCCATCATCGCAAGAACGAAGATAAAGCTGTAGTTCATTGGGTTGCTGACAGATTTGGCGTATTTCCCGTTGGATTTGGCCAGATATGCGTTGGTCGAGGTGTAGCCATCATCGGTTGCGGTCACCACGTCAGGGCTGACGGCATCCCATAAAATTCCGTCAAGGATTACGAATTGCGTCGAAACGCCGATTGGCTTGACCAGTGCGACAGCGAGGAAAAACACCACGCCGAGCAGCAGTCCGCCAGATTTCCAGTTAAGTGCCATGATTTGTCTCTCTCAAATTCACATTCATGTTAGTGAATATATATGATTTGAGAGGGCAGCCATTGATTTAAGTCAAGTATTTGAGGTGCATCTATTCACGGCGGCGCGGTCTGTTAAAGCTTCTTTCGGGCTTTCAAAGCGGCCGAAATGGTCCCATCATCCAAGTAATCCAACTCGCCACCAATGGGGACGCCTTGCGCCAAAGATGTTACCATGACGCCTCGAATGTCCAATTCTCCAGCAATGTAATGCGCCGTTGTTTGCCCGTCGATTGTGGCGTTCAGGGCGAGGATCACTTCGGTGATTTGCTCGTCCCTGACGCGATCCATTAGCTTGGGAATACGCAGCTCCTCTGGCCCGATGGCGTCCAGTGCCGACAAGGTGCCGCCCAGCACATGGTAGCGGCCCTTGAAGACGCCAGAGCGCTCCATCGCCCATAGATCGGCGACGTCCTCGACCACGCAGATCTCACCGATTGCACGCTTGGTCGAGGTGCAGATGTCGCATAAGTCGGTGGTGCCTATATTGCCGCAGGTCAGGCATTCGCGCGCGGTGACGGCCACATGTTGCAAGCTGTCGGCGAGTGGAATCATCAGCAATGCGCGCTTCTTTATCATATGCAACACAGCACGCCGTGCCGACCGCGGGCCTAGGCCCGGCAACTTCGCCATCATGTCGATCAGATGGTCTAGGTCTTTGGTTGCATTTGACAATTTAGCGCCCCGACTGCCCTAGAACGGCAGCTTCATTCCGGCTGGAATGCCCATTTCCTCGGTCAGTTTTCCCATCTCGGCGGCAGCTTTATCAGCGGCCTTGATTTGTGCGTCTTTGATTGCCGCAAGGATAAGGTCTTCGACGACTTCTTTCTCGTCAGGATGAAAAATGGACGGATCAATGTCCAAGCCAATAAGGGTGCCTTTGGCCGTGGCCGTGGCCTTCACCAGCCCCGCGCCGCTTTCGCCTTGGACTTGGATGTTTTGCAGGTCTTCCTGCATTTGGCCCATCTTGTCTTGCATCTCTTTGGCTTTTTTCATCACGCCAGCCATGTCGCCAAGCCCGCTTAGTCCTTTAAGCATGTGTTATTCTCCATCTATATTTAGTGTCAGGGCCGCGCGGTGCGCGGTGCTGTGTAGAGTATCATTCCCACACATATTGCAGTCACAGCAACGATGAACAAGGTGGCAGAGCCTGCGCAGCCTTCGGCCCTTGCGGCAGCGTTTACGCCACTTGGGTCGATCATTGTGATGATGGAAATTAACCCAGTCCATAGCAGCATAACGGCGAGGGCCGCCCATTGGTTGCGAAACCGGATCGCAAGGGCAGAAGCCGCGAGTAAAAACAGCGCGGCCGGGGAGCTGAATTGGGTGAGCGCCTCGGCAAAACCCGAAATTGGCAGCCCGTCCCAATTGGGGCGTTCCTTATCGCAAACCTCGGCCATCGCGGACATGGGGGCGATGATGCATGCAAGCGTTGCGAGGTGGCGGACGAGGTGCACTTTAGTCATCCTCAAAGGGATCCCATTCGTCCTCGACCTCTGGCAGGGCCTCGATTGCGGCCTCTTGCACCAGATCAGCGGCGGTCGCGATGCCGGTGATTTCGGCCTTTGGGAAAGCCAGTAAGGTGGCCTTCCATAACGGGTGTTCCTTGGCTTCGGCCTTTAGCGCGTTGGCCTCTGCATCCTGCTCGGCGGCGATGGTTTGCGCGCCGCCCTCATTCACCAAAATCACGGCCCAGCGTTGGCCTGTCCACTGCTGGAGACGCGCGCCCAACCGTGCGGCCAAGTCGCGAGGCGCATTGTCAGTGGGTACAAATTCGATCCGACCGGGGGAATAGTGGGCCAGTTGCACGCAGCCCTCGACCTCGACCAGAAGCTTCACGTCACGGTTGGCGCGGATCAGGGTCAGGATTTGCGGAAAGCTGGCGTATTGCGCAAGGGCAGCCTCGGGCGCCACGTTTAAAGCGGCGGATGTGCCGCCGCCCAGTGTGACCGTCTGCGATTGTGCGCGCGCAGTTGTCATGCTGGAGCCTTGGCCGCCGCCTTGCGGGGAGGGCGTCGTGCCGCCAGTGGGTGCGGGCGGCGGTGGGGTGTCTTGCAGCTTGCGCACGAGTTCCTCGGGCGAGGGCAGGTCAGCCATATGGGTTAGGCGGATAATAGCCATCTCGGCGGCCATCATGGCGTTCGGCGCAATGGCGACTTCTTCCAAGGATTTCAACAACATTTGCCACATCCGCGACATGGCGCGCATCGGTAGGTTTTCGGCCATCGCCGCGCCGCGGGTGCGCTCGTCCGGGCCAACGGTTGGGTCATCGGCGGCCTCGGGCGTGATCTTGATGACGCTGACCCAATGGGTGATTTCGGCCAGATCGCGCAGCACGGCCATGGGATCGGCCCCGCTGGCGTATTGCGACGACAACTCTTGCAGCGCGCCTGCGGCATCGCCTCTCATGATCAGATCAAACAGGTCCAGCACGCGACCCCGATCCGCGAGGCCTAGCATGGCGCGCACTTGGGGCGCGGTGGTCTCGCCTGCGCCATGCGAGATGGCCTGATCCATCAAGGACATCGCGTCGCGCACCGAGCCTTCAGCCGCGCGGGTAATCAGCGCCAGTGCGTCCTCGGCGATCTGTGCGCTTTCTTTGGTGGCGATATTGGCGAGGTGGGCAATCATCACTTCCGGCTCGATGCGGCGCAAATCGAAACGCTGGCAGCGCGACAGAACGGTGACAGGAACCTTGCGAATTTCCGTGGTGGCGAAGATGAATTTGACGTGCTCGGGTGGCTCTTCCAGCGTCTTTAGCAGCGCGTTGAAGGCGGAGGTGGACAGCATGTGCACCTCATCAATGATGTAGATTTTGTAACGCGCAGAGGCGGCGCGATAATGCACGCTATCAATAATTTCGCGGATATCGCCCACACCCGTGCGCGATGCCGCGTCCATTTCCATCACGTCCACATGGCGGCCCTCAGCGATGGCCACGCAGTTGTCGCAAGTGCCGCAAGGCTCTGTGGTGGGGCCGCCGGTGCCGTCCGTGCCGATGCAGTTCATGCCCTTGGCGATGATCCGCGCGGTGGTGGTTTTACCGGTGCCGCGAATGCCGGTCATGATGAAGGCCTGCGCGATACGCCCGGCCTCGAAGGCATTTCTAAGGGTGCGGACCATGGCGTCTTGGCCGATCAAGTCGGCAAAGGTCGCGGGTCGGTATTTACGCGCTAGAACCTGATAGCCGCCGCTGGTCGTTTCGCTCATGGGTGATCCTTGGATTCGTCTGCGCCTAGAGACTAAATCGGGGAGGGCATAAGGTCCACCGAAGACTACTCTTTAAGTCGCGGGTTACGGGCCGAAAACCAGTTTTGGCACTTGCTTGATCGGGTCCGACGTGTTGCGCACCCGTGCCATTGTCCATGCGCCTTGCAAGGACATCCAAAGGGCGTCCGCCAACATGGAAGCCTCTTCTGGCGGGGTGCCTTTGGCAATGGCGTGGGCTTTGGTTGCGGCGTGCCAGACCTCGAAAATAGCGCGGGTGCTGTCGCGAAACTCAATGTTGCCGGGGCTTTCAAACAGGGTGGCGCTGATCGGGCACCCGACCCAATTATCATTGAGGGCAAAGAGTTTAGCGAGTTTGAAGCAAAAGGTAGTTATCCCGTCACGGGTGTCTGCGGCATCCTTAAACGAAGCATCCAAAATGATCAGGGTTTGGTCTGCCGAAAACTTGGCTGCGGCTTGGGCAAGATCGGATTTTCCGTTTGGAAAGTGGTGGTAGAGCGAGCCTTTGGGGGCCTCGGCTGTCTCCAAAATTTCCGTTACGCCAACGCCGTGATATCCTTTGCGCTGAAACAACAAAGCAGCTGCCATCACGAGGCGCTCGCGGGTGGGGGGGAGTTTAGCCATGCCGTATTGTTTCACGACTAGACCGATCAGTCCAGCCGTGATACTAGACCGATCAGTCCAACCCGTCGGAGCCTCCGAATGACTATGATTAAGTTGATACAGCCAGATGAAGTGCTGGTGCGTGATGTTCGCTTTCTGTCAGGCGGGCAAAAGCTTGTGGGGCAGTTGTTTCACCCGGTGCAAACACCTCGGGCTGCGGTTGTTCTGAACCCGGCAACCGCCGTAACACAACGCTTTTACCGCCCCTTTGCGGAGTGGCTGGTGCGCGAGCGCGGGATGGCGTGTTTGCTGTATGATTACCGTGATTTCGGGGCCTCCGCGCGCGGGCATGTGCGCAAATCTAGGGCCACAATGGTGGATTGGGGGGTGCATGACCAACAGGCGGCCCGCGATTTTATGCGCGCTCAAATGCCGGGTGTGCCGCTGTGGGTGATCGGCCACTCGTTGGGGGCTTTGCTGATCCCGTTTCAGCAAAATCTTGATAATATTGACCGCTTGATCACGGTGGCCAGCGGCCCTGTTCATGTGTCCGAGCACCCGTGGCCCTATCAGGCATTGGCACGTTTGTTTTGGTACGGGGCGGGGCCTGTGGCGACGCTGGGGCTTGGGTATTTGCCGGGTAAACGTTTGGGGATTGGACGGGATTTGCCGCCGGAGGTTTACTGGCAGTGGCGCAATTTTTGTACGCGACGTGATTTTGCGACCCGTGATATTGGTGCCAGCCTGCCGTATCCCGATTGGTCTAGCCTGCGTGCTCCGGCGAAATTCGTGGCGGTGGAGGACGATGTTATGGTCCCGCCCTTGGCCGTGTGGCGGTCTATGGATTTCTATCGCGGAGCCCCGAAATCACAAAAGACCCTACGGCCCGAGGCGTATGGGCTGAACGCAATCGGCCATATCGGGGTGTTTGATTCGCGAAATGCAGCGTGCTGGGGAGATATAATCGCCTAGCGGACAGCGCCGCAGGCGATAAGGTGAGAGGTTGGACATCGACCCAAGTGGGGCTCGTTGTGGCTGCTTCCTTCCGGATCTGACCAGGTTGGCGAGGCACTTGCCCGCGCCAACCCCTCGCAGCCCATATAGGCGGCACGATTATAGAATGCAAGGTTTGCTATGGCTGTGTCTGCGTGCCAGAAATAAGTCTAGTGATGAGAGGCAGAGCATTGAAAATTGCAGAGACAGTGACCTTTGGCGGGTCGGGCCTGGATCGGGCCGCACATTTGCGCGGGGATGCGCAGGCTTTGGCAGATATGCTTGCGGTGCCAAGCACGGGCGTTTTGCCACTGTGGCGCGGCAAACCGCTTGTTGCGGGAGAGAATCGTGACGCGCCTGCGTGGCAATCGGCGGATCATCCGATTTTTGCCCATGCGGATGAAGCCCCGATATTTTTGGGGTTGGACGAGGGCGTTGCGCGGTTTTCGCGTGATGTGTCGGGCTGGGAGCCAGATGAAAATCTTGATGCCATGAGCGAGTTTCTTGACCCGTCCGAGCAACATTTCCCCGGTATGCCGCGCGGTGAGCGGTTCTCAGAGTTGCGTGGGGTTATGACACAACTGAGCGCGCGAGATGCAGAGCTGATAGCGACGGCCAAGGCCGTTGGCAGTTGGCACGAGACCCATGGGTTCTGCGCCCGATGCGGAGAGAAAAGCCAGATCAGTATGGCGGGGTGGCAGCGTGATTGCGCAGCGTGCGGCGGGCATCATTTTCCACGCACGGACCCTGTTGTTATCATGCTGATAACGCATGGAAATTCTGTACTGATGGGGCGCTCTCCGGGGTGGCCGGATGGAATGTATTCGTGCCTTGCGGGCTTTGTGGAGCCGGGCGAGACCATCGAGGCGGCGGTGCGGCGCGAAACATTTGAAGAGGCGGGCATAGATGTTGGTGCGGTTGAGTATTTGTCGAGCCAGCCATGGCCATTTCCAGCATCACTGATGATCGGATGCCACGGCCATGCGCTCAGCTCTGAGATTAAAATTGACCCTGAAGAGATCGAAGATGCCTTGTGGGTGACGCGTGAAGAGATGATGGAGACGTTTGCGGGCAACAATCCTGATATGAAACCAGCGCGTGAGGGGGCAATTGCACATTTCCTATTGCTTAACTGGCTTCGGGATACGTTAGACTAGGCTTAGTCGAATAATGAGCAATTAGTTATGAAGTTCTCCACCAAGGAAGACCTTGAGGTCCCTATTAGTGATGTGTTCGAAATGCTGTCGGATTTCGACGGGTTCGAGCGTGCGGTATTGCGCCATGGAGCCGATGTGACGCGTACCGATGAAATGACCGAGGTTGGCGTCGGGTTGATGTGGAAGGCGCGGGCGGAAGTCCGTGGTAAGCCACGAGATTTCGATGTGAAGCTGGTGGAGTACGACCGCCCGAACCAGATGTTGTTCGAGGTGGCCACAAAGAACATGGGCGGGAACTTCCTAGTTGAGCTGGTGGCCCTGTCGCGCGCCCGAACACGGATGCGCATCGAGCTGGACGTGCGGCCACAAACCCTATCTGCCCGCCTGTTGATGCAATCGGCCAAATTGGCGCGAAATACGCTGAACCGGCGCTATAAAACCCGGGTCGCGCATTTTGCGACGGATTTGGAAGAGCGTCACAAAAAAGGCCTGCGCTCTGCGGGTGTGACCTAAAGGAGCGCCTTTCAGGCGCGCTTCATTTTTAGTGGGACAGATCGCGGGCGTTTAGCGCCATTCGCAGCACTGTATCTACTTCTGGTGACTGGGCTCGGGTGCCATCCAAGACATCATTAAGCGGGACCCATGCCGCATTGAGCGCGTCATCATCCGCCTTTGGCGTGCCGCTGACATAGGTGCAAAGAACCGCGGCGAGAAGGAAGTGATGCAGGATTTGGCCTTGAGCATCGCGGTGGATGCCGTCGATATTGGTCAAATACCGGATTGGTGTCGCTATGACGCCGGTTTCCTCTGCCAGCTCGCGCACCGCCGCCTCTAGGGCAGTTTCGCCCAGCTCCACATGCCCACCGGGAAAGCCCCATGTCCCGGCATTTGGCGGGTTGCGGCGTTGCACCAGTAAGGCGTGGTCTTCGTGTATGACCACAGCAATTGCCGCCAAGGTCGGGCGTAGGGTTGGGCGCATGACCACGCTTTAGTCGCGCGGGAAAGCGGCGGGGTAAGTGCCGAGGACTTTGATCTCGGAGGTGAAGAACTCCAGCTCCTCCATCGCGCGCTTAACCGCTGGGTCCTCGGGGTGGCCTGCGATATCGGCGTAGAATTGCGTGGCCGTGAACGCCCCGTCAACCATGTAGCTTTCCAGCTTGGTCATGTTGACGCCATTGGTCGCGAAGCCGCCCATCGCCTTGTAGAGCGCGGCAGGAATGTTGCGCACATTGAAAACGAATGAGGTGATCATGTGGTGTTCCCCGCGGTTGGACATATCGGCCTTGGGGGACATGATCAAAAAGCGGGTGGTGTTGGTGTCGTGATCCTCGATATCGTGCGCTAGAACGTCCAGCCCGTAGGTGCGCGCTGCCATTTCCGAGGCCAAAACCCCGACGCCCTCTTCGGGGTGATTGGCCAACTCTGCCGCGGCACCTGCACTGTCGACGCTGGCCTCACCATGAATATTATGGGCACTCAAGAAGGCGCGGCACTGCGGGATCAGCACGGGATGCGCACGTACGACACGAATGCTATCTAGCGCTGTGCCCTTAGGCGCCATCAGGCTGATCCGCACCCGCACGAATGCCTCGTCAACCACATGCAGCCCGGATTCGGGCAAGAGGCGGTGGATGTCGGCGACCCGTCCGTAGGTGGTATTCTCAACCGGCAGCATGGCCAATGCGGCCTCGCCGGTGCGCACGGCCTCAATTACTTGCTCAAAGGTGGCGCAGGGCAGTGGCTCCATGTCGGGGCGTGCCACGACGCAGGCCTCGTGCGAGTAGGCGCCAAGCTCCCCTTGAAAGGTAATTTTCTGTGTCATGGTCCGAATTTCCGCTATATGGGCGTTTAGTCGCGGGTTCTAGCTCTTGCGGAACCTATTGGGAAGGCAGTAGACACAGCCGAAACGCCAAACAGGTGAGATGCAGACATGTTCGACACTATGACAATGACCAAAGTAATGGGCGCTCTTTGCGGCTCGCTTTTGATTTTCCTGTTGGGAAGCTGGGGGGCCGACGCCCTTTACGGTAGCGCAGGCGGGCATGGGGACCACCATGAACAAGCCTATGTTATCGAAGTTGAGGGTGGTGATGACCACGCGGAAGAAGTTGTCGAAGAAGTAGACTTCGCCTCGATTATGGCCTCTGCCGATGTTGCCAAAGGCGCGAAGGTCTTTTCCAAATGCAAGGCTTGCCACAAAATCGAAGACGGCGCGAACGCGACTGGCCCACATCTGTTTGGTGTGGTTGAGCGCGCCATCGCGTCGGTCGATGGCTTTGGCTATTCCGATGTATTGGCGGGGAAAGGCGAAACTTGGACCATTGAAAATCTGAATGGGTTCCTTGAGAAGCCGAAGAACTGGGCACCGGGCACTAAAATGAGTTTTGCTGGGTTGAAGAAAATTCAGGACCGCGCAAACATCATCGCCTATTTGCAAAGCATCGGCGGCTAATTTGCGGCTAACGGCTTTTGCCTTAAGAATTACGACTGGGCCGCCCTTTGGGGCGGTCTTTTGCATTCCGGGTGGCCACATCTGCTCACAATCGTGCAATCGCCCTTGATTGTTGGCCACATCCGGCCTCATTTAGTTTAACTGATATGTGACGCGCCTACGGGCGGCCCTAGGAGATATTATATGCAGCGCCCCCAGCCCTCAGCCACGACCAAAGCTAGCACCATGATCAGCCGTGGCGCGAGGTGGATGAGCGCGGGGCTGCTGGTGATCGCGGCGGGCATGGCATCGGTATCAATGGCGCGCAGCGAGACGATTATCAAGGCCACCAGCTTTTCCGACTTCGGCGAGGTGAAATACCCCGATGGCTTCGCGCATCTGGAGTATGTAAACCCCGACGCGCCCAAGGGCGGTGAAATCTCGGTGGCAGCGCAAGGCACGTTCGACAGCATGAACCCGTTCAGCCGAAAGGGCCGCGGCGGCGCGCTGTCCTCCACGCCCTATGAGCGGCTGATGGATAGCGTCGATGACGATCCTTACGGCGTCTACTGCCTGTTGTGCGAAACGCTGGAATACCCCGAAAGCCAAGAATGGGTGATTTTCAACCTGCGTCCCGAGGCTAAATTCTCGGACGGCACGCCAGTGACGGCCCATGATGTGGTGTTCTCGGTAAAGACGTTTCTGACCGATGGGTTGCCGTCTTTTGCGCAGGCGGTCTCCAAGTTTTATAAAAGTTACGAGGCGCTGGATGATCACCGGATCAAGTTTACTTTTAATGAGGGTATCCCGCGCAAGGGACTGATTTCGCAGGCGGGCGCGTCGATTGCATTCTCGAAAAAGTGGTTCGATGAAAACAACGCCACCATCAAGGAACCACGCCTAGAATCTGCCATTGGCTCCGGCCCCTATGTACCGCTTGAAGTCGATCCGCCACGTCGCATCGTCTACAAACGCAACCCAAACTATTGGGGCAAAGACCTGCCGCTAAACATTGGCCGACATAACTTTGACCGCATCCGTATCGAATATTTCGCCGATTCCACTGCGGCGATGGAGGCCTTCAAAAGCGGAGTTTACACCTTCCGGCGCGAAAGCAGCTCGTTGAAATGGGCCACGGCTTATGATTTTCCGGGCATCAAAAATGGCAATATCGCAAAGGCAGAACTGCCCAATGGCAATTTGCCGCCGTCCTATGGTTTGGTATTCAACCTGCGCCGCGATAAGTTTTCCGACATCCGCGTTCGCGAAGCTTTGCAACTGATGTACAACTTCACATGGACCAATGAGACGCTGCAATTCGGCCTGTTTGCGCAACGTAGCTCCTACTGGGAAAACACTGATCTGGCCGCCCAAGGCGTGGCCGAAGGGCTGGAGTTGGAGTACCTGAAATCGGTAGAAGACCTGTTGGAGGACAAATCCGTCCTGACCGAGCCAGTGGTGAATGCCCATGAAAGTAGCGCGCGCCAATTGGACCGCAAGAACTTGCGCAAGGCTAATAAGTTGCTGTCCGAAGCCGGATGGGAGGCCAATGACAAGGGCGAGCTGGTCAAAGACGGTAAGGTGTTGGAGATTGAATTCCTCGCGTCTAACCCGGCCTATGACCGCTTGATCCAGCCCTATATCGAGAACCTAAAACGGCTTGGGATTGACGCCAATTACAACCGTGTGGACCCGGCTCAATACACCAACCGCGAACGTGGGTTTGACTGGGATATGATCTACGATGGCTATGTGAATGGCTTTGAAGAGGGTAACGGCATCTCGCAGCGCTTTGGTACGGAAGACGCAGATTATTCGCTGTTCAACCCGTCAGGTTACCATTCCCCAGCGGTAGACGCGTTGATCGTGAAGATGCTTGAGGCCAAAAAACTAGGCGAAATGCAGGCCGCTGTTCGGGCGACTGACCGCATCCTGCGCGCCGCGCGCATTATGACGCCTGCATGGTATAACGACACTTTCTGGGTGGCGTATTTCGATATGTTTGAGCACCCTGAAAAACTTCCCCCCCTAGCATTGGGACATCTGGATTTTTGGTGGTACAACGCCGATAAGGCTGCGGCCTTGAAGGCAAAAGGCGCTCTGTAGAGGCGCGGTAAAACAGGCGGTAAGAACCCCGATATGGGCGCATATATCCTCAGACGGCTGTTGCTGGTCATCCCGACATTGATTGGGATCATGTTGGTTAATTTCGCGCTGACGCAGTTCGTGCCCGGTGGCCCGATTGAGCAAATCATTGCCAATCTGGAAGGGCAGGGGGATGTGTTCGAGGGGTTCTCCGGCAGCGGTAACGACAGCCAGCTAGAGAGCCTTAGCGCGAACAGCAAATACGAGGGTGCGCGTGGCCTGCCGCCGGAATTTATCGCGAAGTTGGAGAAGGAATTTGGCTTCGATAAGCCGCCGCTGGAACGCTTTCTAAATATGATGTGGAACTATCTACGCTTTGATTTCGGCGAGAGTTATTTCCGCTCTGTCGGCGTGTTGGATCTGGTGTGGGAAAAACTGCCCGTGTCGATCACGCTGGGCCTGTGGTCGACGTTGATCGCCTATGTGATCTCGATCCCGTTGGGCATCCGCAAGGCCATTCACGATGGCACCAGTTTTGACACCTGGACCTCGGCTGTGATCATTGTCGCCTATGCGATCCCGGGCTTTTTGTTCGCCATTTTGCTGTTGGTGGTCTTTGCGGGCGGGTCATATTTTCAGTGGTTCCCGCTGCGCGGCTTGACCTCAGACAACTTTGACCAACTTAGCCTATTGGGCAAGATCGGCGACTATCTGTGGCACATTACGTTGCCGGTTATTGCCTCGACCATTGCGGCGTTTGCAACGCTGACTTTGCTGACGAAAAACTCGTTCCTCGACGAGATCAAAAAGCAATATGTCGTCACCGCCAAAGCCAAGGGGTTGTCGGAGCGCCAAGTCCTGTATGGCCATGTTTTCCGCAATGCGATGCTGATTGTGATTGCGGGATTCCCAAGCCTGTTCCTTGGTATTTTCGTCGGCTCGTCGCTGATTATCGAGACGATATTCTCCCTTGACGGGTTGGGCCGCCTTGCCTTTGAGGCGACGGTTGCGCGCGACTATCCGGTGGTGTTCGGGACGTTGTATTTCTTTGGCCTGATCAGCCTTGTTGTCGGGATCCTGTCTGATCTAATGTATGTTTTCGTGGACCCGCGTATCGACTTTGAAAGCCGTGAGACATGAAGTTGTCGCCATTAAACGAGCGCCGCTGGGCCAACTTCAAGCGCAACCGGCGAGCCTTTTGGTCACTGTGGATTTTTGCGGCGTTATTTGGCCTGTCGATGTTCGCTGAGTTGATCGCCAACGATAAGCCGATCTTGATCAAATACCATGGCGAGCTGTTCGTCCCGATTGTCAGCTTCTACCCCGAGACGGCCTTCGGAGGCGACCTGCGCACAGAAGCTGTTTACCGTGATGTTGAGGTCCAATGCCTGATCAAATCCGGCGGCATAGAGGATTGCTGGGACGACCCAGTGGCGGTGATGAAAGAGGCCGCAACCGGCACTTACGCAGGCGATCCGGTACAACAAGGCTGGATCATCTCCCCGATTATTCCGTTCAGTTTCAACACCATCGTGGACCGCCCCGGCACCGCGCCTGCGGCCCCTGATGCGATCAATTGGCTGGGCACTGACAACACGTCGCGCGATGTCGCGGCACGGGTGATTTACGGCTTCCGCCTGTCCATTGTGTTCACCTTGTTGGTGACGCTTATCTCGTCGGTAATCGGCGTCATGGCGGGGGCGGTGCAGGGTTTTTTCGGCGGCTGGGTGGACTTGATTTTCCAGCGCATCTTGGAAATTTGGAGCGCGACGCCCAGCCTCTATGTCATCATCATCATGTTCGCCATTTTGGGTCGCAGTTTTTGGCTGCTGGTGGTCCTTGCAATCTTGTTTGGCTGGCCTGCATTGGTCGGCGTGGTGCGGGCGGAATTCCTGCGGGCGCGCAACTTTGAATATGTCCGCGCCGCCCGCGCACTTGGCGTGTCCAACACCACCATTATGTTCCGCCATATGCTGCCAAACGCTATGGTCGCGACGCTGACTTTCTTGCCGTTTATCGTGGCGGGCACGATTGGCATGTTGGCGTCGCTGGATTTCCTTGGCTTCGGGCTGCCGTCGTCATTACCCTCGTTGGGAGAGTTGACGCTGCAAGCCAAACAGAACCTACAGGCCCCTTGGTTGGCCTTCACCGCCTTCACCACATTCGCCGTCATGCTGTCGCTGTTGGTGTTCATTTTCGAGGGCATCCGTGATGCGTTCGATCCGCGAAAGACCTTTCAATGAGCGTGCTACTTGACGTTAAAAACCTCAGTGTCGGATTCCGCCAAGATGGCAAAACGACGGCTGCCATTAAGGGGGTGTCGTTCCATGTGAACCGTGGCGAGACTGTTGCGTTGGTGGGGGAATCCGGCTCTGGCAAATCTGTCTCTGCGCTGTCTACGGTGCAATTGCTGCCCGATAGCGCGATTGTTAACGGCCAGATTACCTATGATGGCCGCGACCTAAGCAATGCCACTGAGCAAGAGTTGCGCCAAGTGCGTGGCAACGACATCAGCTTTATTTTTCAAGAGCCGATGACCTCACTGAACCCGCTGCACACACTGGAAAAGCAGATCACCGAGAGCCTGTCTTTGCACCAAGGTTTGCGTGGCGACGCGGCGCGGGCGCGGGTGATTGAATTACTTGAAAAAGTTGGCATACGGGACGGGGCCAGCCGTCTGTCCTCGTACCCGCATCAATTATCTGGCGGGCAGCGTCAACGGGTGATGATCGCCATGGCGCTGGCTAATGGGCCGGAATTGTTGATTGCGGACGAGCCGACAACAGCGCTTGATGTGACCATTCAGGCGCAGATTTTGGACCTGCTGGCTGACCTTAAAATCCGCGAGAAGATGTCACTGCTGTTCATCACCCATGACCTTGGCGTGGTGCGTAAAATTGCTGACCGTGTTTGTGTTATGCAGCATGGTGAGATCGTGGAGACCGGCCCCACGGCGGAAATTTTTGACAACCCACAGCACCCCTACACCAAACTTTTGCTGGAGGCCGAGGCCACAGGCATCCCCGATCCGGTTCCCGTCGAGGCGCGCGAGATGGTCTCGACCGATGAGCTGCGCATTTGGTTTCCGATCCAAACGGGGCTGTTGAAGCGCACAACGGGCCATGTCAAAGCGGTTAATGCCGCGACAATCTCCGTGCGTGCAGGCGAGACGTTGGGCATTGTTGGCGAAAGTGGCTCGGGCAAGACGACGCTTGCGCTGGCCATCATGCGGCTGATTTCCAGCAAGGGCGCGATCCAGTTTGAAGGCCGTGATATTCAAGGGCTGGGATCCAAAGAGCTACGCCCGCTGCGCGCGGATATGCAAATCGTGTTTCAAGACCCATATGGCTCTCTGTCGCCGCGTATGACGGTCGAGCAAATCATCGCGGAAGGCCTTGGTGTTCATGGCGTTGAAGCTGGGAAAAACCCCCGGGATATGGTGTCCGAAATTATGGTCGAGGTCGGGCTGGAGCCGGAGATGATGCACCGCTACCCGCATGAATTTTCCGGCGGGCAACGGCAGCGTATTGCCATCGCGCGTGCGATGATTTTGCGTCCCAAACTGGTGGTATTGGACGAGCCGACATCGGCGCTGGATATGACCGTTCAGGTGCAAATCGTAGAGCTTTTGCGCAGTTTGCAGCAGAAATATAAGCTGGCCTATTTGTTTATCAGCCACGATCTGAAAGTCGTGCGTGCGATGTCACATAAGGTGTTGGTGATGAAGCAGGGCGATGTGGTTGAAACGGGCGAGAGCGAAGCGATTTTCGCCAATCCTCAGGTTCCTTATACGCAGGAACTGTTGGCGGCGGCGCTTGAACTCAAGATGAGCTAAAGGCTCAGTTACGCGCCGGGGCCGCGCACTTCACAACTATGACCACGCGCGCTCAGACGCTGACATGCGAGCGTTGCTTTGCTCTGGGACAGCCCGACAAAGTTGGCCTGCCAACCGCGCGGACGGCTTACAACCTTACGCAATGCCTCGTCCAACGTGCCGATTTCTTGCAGCGCGGTTTTCAGCAAAAGCCGTTCGGCGGTGTTGCGCGTGGTGTAATGGCCCAGCGATATCGACCAATGGCGCCCGCCCGAGGTGGAGGCGCGGGTGATTACACGGCGCGGTGCGGGTTTGCGCCGCGGCTCGGTGGTTTCAATAACGGTCTGAACCAGGTTTTTTGGCCGCCGGATCGGGGTGACCGTCGGGCTTGCGCTGGCAAGCTGGGTGTCTTGCTGGGCACGGGTCGCGACCTCGTTGCGCGAATTGATTACGTTGTTGTCGATGCTCTCCACAATCGCCAGCATCATGTCAGCGGAAGGCGCGCGGTCGGGGCGCAGCAACGGGCGCGGGCTGGTGGGGCGCGCGGTGATCGTCGGCGCAACTTTGATGACTTTCGGGATCGGTGCAGCACCATTGTAGAGTGGCAGTTTCGGCTTGTTTAGTCTTGCCCGCGACGGGGCGCGTTTAAAGCCCATATCCAGCAGTTCGGCGACCCTCGCATTGCGTGCGGCAGATGAGGTTCCGCCAAATACTGTTGCGATAATGCGCTCGTTGCCGCGCTCGGCTGAGGCGACAAGGTTGAAGCCAGCAGCGCGGGTGTAGCCGGTTTTAATGCCGTCCGCGCCTTTGTAGTTTTGCAGCAAGCGGCGGTTGGTGTTGGACACCTGTTTGATGCCTGCATGGGTCGTTTGGCGCGAGAACAGGTTATAATATTGCGGGTAGTCATAGATCATGTGGCGGCCCAGCGTGGTCATGTCGCGCGCAGTGGATAAATGCCCACTCTCGGTCAGGCCATGGGCGTTTTTGAATGTGGTGCGGGTCATGCCAAGCGCTTTGGCGGTCGCGGTCATACGGCGCGCGAATGCGGCCTCGGAGCCTGCAACAGCCTCGCCCAAAGCAGTGGCGGCGTCATTGGCGGATTTCACGGAAGCGGCGCGGATCAAGTAGCGCAACGCGATACGTTGGCCGGCTTTTAGGCCCAGTTTGGAGGGCTGCTCGGCGGCGGCTTTGCGCGAAATTTTAATCTTGGTGTCCAGCGTTAGCTCACCATGCCGGATTGCCTCGAATGTCACATAGAGTGTCATCATTTTGGTCAGCGACGCAGGGTGCAGCCGCGTATCTGCGTTGCGCGAATGCAGGACTTCGCCCGTGCGCGCATCAATAACCAACGCGGCATAGGGGGCCGCAAAAGAAGCCCCGGCCCATGCCGACAACACAACGAAAAACAGCCCTACACGGACTGTGTTTAAAAGACGTAAAACCACGACGCCTGCCCATTTTGCCTCGGGAATGACGTTGCATTCCCATTTATGTTTATCAGTCGATTGCCGACCTTTGAAAAAGGACTAGCACAAAGGTAAGTTTCAGAAAACAGTTTAATTTCAGGGAGTTTAAGGGTGTCGTTGAAGTGACACTGCCATATGTTGTGTGCGATTGCACCTCAACCACAAGATGCCTGAGAGTTGAGGTTAGGTCTCTGTTGGGAACTCTAAATCGCAGCGTTGCTGTTTCAACAGGCTGGCGCGTTTCAATTCACCCTCTTTTTGCTTCAACGAGTGTAATTTACGCCGCTCTAGCGACAAATCGACGGCGACCGGTTTGCGGGTGGTCACGGGTTGGGGGTAGTTGCAAAAACTAAATTGCCCGTTGCTGCCAATCCCGGTGCCAACGCAGAAATTGGTGTAGATCACTGTGCGCGTCTCGGTTTGGATGGCGTAGCCGCGCTTGATCGTGGCCTCGGTGTCCGAGATGAGCGCCTGAACGATACGCAGATCCCCAACGGCGTTTTGCAGGCAAGCCTCACGCGGGTTGGCGCAGGCTGCGAGCAGCAATAACGGAGCAAGAAGGATTCGTTTCATGAGACAATATTACCCGTCTATGGGCCGCTTGGGAACGTGACACTGATACCTGTCAAATGTTAGCATAACATAAACCAGATAGGACGATCCTGTGACTACAAACTTTGACGCCCAAAAAGCCCAAGCCTCGGCTTGGTTCCGCAGCCTGCGCAACGATATTGTTGCGGCTTTTGAGGGGCTGGAAGACAGCCAAGCGAGCGGCCCGTTCGCGGACCTGCCAGCGGGGCGCTTTGAAGTGTCGGAAACCACGCGGTCCTCGGGCGATGGCTCGGATGCGGGGGGCGGCTTGATGAGCGTGATGCGCGGCGGGCGGGTGTTTGAGAAGGTCGGCGTTAATGTCTCGACCGTCTATGGCACGCTGGGCGAGAAGGCCCAAAAGGCGATGGCGGCGCGCGGCGTTCCGGGCATGGAAAACGACCCGCGATTTTGGGCGTCTGGCATCAGCCTTGTGGCGCATATGCAAAACCCGCAGACCCCGGCGGTGCACATGAATACCCGCATGTTCTGGACCCCCGGCGCGTGGTGGTTCGGGGGCGGCTCTGATCTGAACCCTTGTCTCGAGCGCGATGAGGACACGGAATTCTTTCACAACGTGTTAAAGAAATACTGCGACAAGCATGATGCTGAGTATTACCCGCGCTTTAAGAAATGGGCGGACGAATATTTCTACGTGCCTCACCGCAATCGCGCCCGTGGCGTTGGCGGCATCTTTTATGACGACCTGAACACGGGTGACTGGGACAAAGATTTTGCCTTCACTCAAGACGTTGGCCGCGCCTTCCTGCCCGCCTTTATGGGGGTCACAGAGAAATGGCGCGATGCGCCATGGTCCGAGGCCGACAAAGAGGCGCAGCTCGTGCACCGTGGCCTCTATGCGGAATATAATCTGGTCTATGACCGCGGGACCAAATTCGGGCTGGAAACAGGCCATGACGCTAATGCGGTGTTGATGAGCCTGCCACCGCTGGCGAAGTGGATTTGAGTTAGGCTACCAGCGCGTCAAATTTGGCCGCACAGATAAAGTCATTCTGGGATAAGCCGCCCAGCTCATGCGAGGTGAAGATCACCTTGCAATAGCCCCACCCGAATTGGACGTCGGGGTGGTGGCCTTCTTTGTCGCCAAGGTACGCCGCGATATTGGCGTGGTAGACGGCCTTGGCGAACCCTTTGAATTTCAGCTCGCGGCTTAATTGCTTGCGGTCGTCGTCCAAGGCCCATTCCGCGTGGAGCGTACTTAGCTGTGCCTCGGCCTCGGCTGGGGTCATAGGGGGGCCGCCACCTGCGCATACGGTGCAAGTTTTCTGGCTCAGATCTTGGTTGTCAGTCATGGTAACTTACCTTTGTTTTTGGGGGATATGCGGGGGCAAATAGCCCAAGGTCTTGCGCGGCGTGAACATCTGCGATGAGATCACGCTCGGCGGCTTGGAACAATGTATCGATGTCATCTAGAACGAAATAAACGGGTTGGTGGATGTCGATGCGGTAGGGCGTGCGAAGGATGTCCATCACGTTAAACTCGCGTCGCTCTACGTTGGTCCCATGCACGCTGTGAGGCAACTCGGTCGGGGAAGATGCAAGGCCGGAGCCGAGCGCCTTTATCGCCCCGTTGTGGCGTGTCAGCCCAAACTCGATGGTGAACCAGTAAAGCCGGATCAGCCAAGCGTGGTCTTTGGCTTCAGCGGCTTTGCCTGCTTTGCCGATTGCCTGCGAAAACTTGGCAAAGCGGTGGTCAGTTAACAAGGGGGTGTGGCCGAAGATTTCATGGAAAATATCAGGCTCTTTTATGTAGTCAAAGTCGGCTCTGCTGCGAATGAACGAAGCGGCGGGGAAGGTCTTGTTTGCCAGCATGGTAAAAAACTGCCGAAAGCCAATGAGGGCGGGAACAGGTTCAACCTGCCAACCCGTGAGCGCGCGCAGGCTCTCGGACACGTTTGTGCATTGCGGCACGCGGTCTGATGGAAGGCCAAGCGTGTCGAATCCAGCGAGGTATTCTTTGGCACATAGGTCGCGGATGTTGGGAAGCTGTTGTGCATAAAGGTCGCGCCAAACGGCGTCCTCTTGGGGTGTGTAGTTGATGTTGCCCAAAGCATTTGCGGCTTTGGCCGTATACGCGCTGATTTTCGCCATGTCGTATCCTCCGTTAAAGGTAAGATACGATGGGTTCGGGGGAGATTTTGTTCTAAAGTTTATGTGAATTGGCAAATTTGAGGTAATATATTTCACGATTTAACTGTTTTGAGGTAAATACTGGCAATGATATTGGATGACATAGATAAAAAACTGCTGAACCTGCTGCAAAAGGATGCCCGCCTTAGCACCAAAGATTTGGCGGCAGCGGTCAATATGTCCGTTTCGCCGTGTTGGCGTCGGGTCAAGCGAATGGAGGAGGCGGGGCTGATCGAGGGCTACGTTGCCGTGCTCAATCGCAAAGAGTTGGGTTTGCAGGCGATGGCCTATGTGCATGTCTCGCTGATCGACCACACGTCCACCTCAATCGAAACCTTTGACCGGTTGGTTCAATCTGACGATGCGATTACGGAATGCAGCTCTATTACCGGCGACAATGATTTTGTGTTGAAGGTCGTGGCAGACGATCCAGAAGACTTGGAAAGCTATCTGATGCGGCGGATTTTGGGCTCGGGGCTTGTGCGGTCCTCGAACACTAATTTTGTGCTGCGCAGTACAAAATCCGGTGTAGCATTGCCGGTGAAATAGCCCCTAAGATTTATCCGCCAAAAGGTCAGCCTCACCCTCTTCGACAAGCGCATCTGCGGCGATCTCGGCGATCTCTTCTTGCTCGTTGCCAAGGTTGCCCTCGGCCTCGGAGGCGGTGCTGTCCGGCTCGCCCAAATCCGCCGCCAATCGCGCGCTGTCGGTGATCTCTTGGGAGGCCAACTCTTGAGCGCGTTGTTCCGCCACGCCGCCCAGTTGCAGCACCGGAACGCCTTGTGGGAAGATCACTTCGCGCGCGTCGTCCGGCATGGAAATACCTTCCTCGGTCAGCGCCTTTTTGACCAAGCGCAGCAAAGCGGACTTCACTTTGATCAAGGAATAATCCCGCGCATTCACCCAGAAGTAGGCTTTGACGTTGACGGTGGAGCTGGCCAACCCATCCACCAAAACCATTGGGGCAGGCTCGCCCAACACAGCCTCATGGGCTTGGATAACGTCGAGGATGATCCCCTGCGCGCGCGCGATAGAGACGTCGTAGCCGATGCCGACCTCAAGCGTGGCGCGCCGGTTCGCCGAGGCGGAATAATTCACGATGGTGTTCTTGAAGATCGCCGCGTTAGGGATTTGGATATGGTTGCCCTCGGACGACAGCAATACGGTGGAGCGGGTATTCATCGACAAAACCGTGCCTGCCATGCCCGTCACCTCGATATATTCGCCAGCGCGGAAGGGGCGGCGAATGGACAGCAGCAATGAGGCTAGGAAATTTTCAGCGATGTCGCGGAAGGCAAAGCCGACCACGATGCCCAAAACCCCGGCACCGCCAATAACAGAGACCGCAATCTGGGTGAGGCCCGCGACTTGCAAGACCACGAACAGGCCCAGCAAGAAGATCGGTAACGCCAAGGCGCGCGCCACGATGTCGCGCAAGAATGACGATGCGATGCCGCCCAAAAGCCAGCGACGTAAGCCTTTGGCGGCCATGGATGACAGCCACCATGTGAACGGCAAAACGATCAATGCCAATAAAATCAGTGGCAGCGAGGTGATGACCCGATTGCCCAAGCCTTTAATTTCACTAAGGGCAGGGGCGAAGGACCAGTTGGTTTCTTGGATAACTTGGATGCGGTTCACCACCGCCACCACGTCTTGGGTTTTGGTCGCCAAATCGCGCGCCCAGTTTTTGTGGTCGAGGCTGGAGGTGCGCCCGTCAAGGAACACGATCCCGTCGGTGACCTCCACGCGCGAGAACTTGTACCACCCCGTGGCACGCATAATTTCGACGATCCGTTGGGCGATTTCTTCGTCGCGCGCGACTGGCTCGACCGACACGGCCTGGGTCGGCGCGGTTACCTCCTCAGAGGCCGCGTCCGCGGTCTCTTGGGCCAGTGCGGGGAACGATAAGGCGAATATGGCGCAAAGCGCGAAAATGAAACGGGTCAACATGATGCGGACCTTAGCGGGCGATGCCGCTTGGGGGCCAGTGAAAATTGGGTGAAATCAGCTGGACGCGGTGTCGCGGATCGTATCAATCATCAATTGCACGTTGTCGGGGTTCCCGTCGGGCGTGATGCCGTGCCCAAGGTTGAAGATATGCGGCCCGTTGGAAAAGGCTTTGACGATGGTGCGGGTCTCGTCGATCAGATCTTGCCCGCCGGTGACCATGTGACGCGAGGCAAGGTTGCCCTGCACGCAGCCGTCAACCTGTACATTGGCGGCGGCCCAGTCTGCGGACACCGAGTTATCAATCGCAACGCAATCCGCGCCAGTGGTTTTGGCAAAGCCAATGTAGCCGTCACCTGCCTCGCGCGGGAAGGCGATGATGGGGGTGCTCGGGTAGCGGGCCTTGAGCGCGGTGATGATCTTTTGGGTCGGCTTCAATGCATATTTGGTGAAGGCGTCGCCTTTCAGCGATCCGGCCCAGCTGTCGAACAGTTTGACCACTTCGGCACCGGCTTCGATTTGCATGGCAAGGTATTCAATGGTGGCGTCGGTGATCAGGTTGATAAGGGCGTCAAAGACCTGCGGTTGCTCAAGACGCAACTTATGCGCGGGGGCCTGATCGGGCGTACCTTTGCCCGCGATCATGTAGGTCGCCACGGTCCATGGCGCGCCAGCAAAGCCGATAAAGGTCGTCTCTTTGGGCAATGCTCGCGATACGTTTTTGACGGTTTCATAGATCGGGGCAAGGTGCTCATGTATGTCTTCCGGGCCCTTCAGTTGAGAGAATTCGCACGGCTTGGTGATCGTAGACAGGCGCGGCCCTTCGCCCGTGACAAACCATAAATCCGCACCCAGTGCTTGGGGCAGCAACAAAATATCAGCAAACAAAATGGCCGCGTCAAAATCGTAACGACGGATCGGCTGCAAGGTGACCTCAGTCGCCAGTTCCGGGTTGTAGCACAGCGACAGAAAGTCACCGGCCTGCGCGCGGGTGGCCTTATATTCGGGCAGGTAGCGGCCTGCTTGGCGCATCATCCAAATCGGTGGGGTGTCCAGAGTTTCTCCGGCCAACGCACGCATGATTTTCTTTTGCTCGGCCATGGCCATACTCCCTTTGTTGCGACCACTTGTCCGGCGGATGTTGGTGAATTGTCAAGGCGACAGCTTGTCAGCATTCTGTGACCCATTTATGCAGGTCATTATGGCATTGAACCTTCCCTCCCCGACCTCACCGCTTAGAATTGGCACCCGTGGATCACCGCTGGCATTGGCGCAAGCCTACGAGACCCGCGCGCGCCTCATGACGGCGTTTGATTTGGCACAGGAGGCGTTCGAGGTGGTGGTGATCAAAACCACTGGCGATGCGGTATTGGACCGCCCGCTAAAAGAGATTGGCGGCAAAGGGCTGTTCACCCGCGAGATCGAGGATGACATGCTGTCGGGCAAGATCGACATCGCAGTGCACTCAATGAAAGACATGCCGATTGAACAACCCGAGGGCCTGCTGCTGGACACATATCTGCCGCGCGAAGACGTGCGCGATGCGTTTGTGTCTTTGCACGCGAAAGGCATCGCCGATTTGGCGGAAGGTGCGGTCGTTGGCACCTCGTCCTTGCGACGCAAAGCGCAGATATTGAACCGCCGACCTGACCTGAATGTGGTGGAATTTCGCGGCAACGTGCAAACCCGCCTCAAGAAACTTGATGCAGGCATTGCCACCTGTACTTTTCTGGCAATGGCGGGCCTGAAACGGCTTGGGCTAAAAGATGTGCCAGCAACAGGGATCGCGACGACAGACATGCTGCCAGCCGTAGCCCAAGGGGCTATCGGAATTGAACGACGCGTAAATGACTTGCGTATGGCCGAGATGCTAGAGGCAATCCACGACATTCCCACCGGCCAACGGCTAGCCTGTGAGCGAGCCTACCTGACGCAACTAGAAGGCTCTTGTGAGACCCCGATTGCTGGGCTGGCCGAACTTGACGGCACCACGATCCGTTTTCGTGCTGAAATCTTGCGCCCTGACGGAACCGAGACACTCACCGACGCGGAAAGCTCCACCATAGAAGATGCCGCCGAGATGGGGCGTGCTGTTGCCGATCGCCTGACAGCACGTGCTCCAAACGGGTTCTTCGACTGGCGCTCTTAAGGTTTCTTTTTGCCAAAAATACTCTGAGGGATCCGGGGGGCTAGTGGAAGGGGCGAGGCTTTTCCATTTTGGCGCATATTATTTAGCACATATCGCTTGGTAATATGCCCCTAAGCTTGGTTCAGGTTGCGGGGGCTAACCTTATGCGCCCAACCTGTAAATATTCTCATAGATGCGTGTGAGTGAAAGTTCATAAGCCTTTGGAATGTTTGCCTTTGTGTGGTCTTACAATTCAACCTCCACCACGCCGTCCTTCTTAGCCGCGCGGGACTGGCACAAGATCATCGACGTGGCGCGTCCTGCGTTCGAGAGCACGAAATCGCGGTGCTCGACCTCGCCTGCGACCAGCGTGCATTTGCACACGCCGCACAGCCCGTCCGCGCATTTTACATCCACATGAATGCCCGCGCGCAGCAGCGCATCGGTCGGGGCCTCGTCGGCACGAACCGCAATATCACGCCCCGATTTAGCCAGCCGCAAAGTGAAGTCGTGGTTGATATAATCAGGCTGCTCCGGCACCGAGAAAAACTCCAAATGGCGCGCCTCCTCGGGGAACCCGTTCGCCTGCGCCGCCGCCATCACCGCCTCCATGTAGACCTCTGGCCCGCACGTATAGACATGCGCGCCATCGCGGCATTTCAACGTCGTGCCAAGCTCACATCGTGATCCCTCATCCGAGAAATGATAGTGCACCTTATCCGCCCATGGCATCGCCGCCAGCTCGCTTAAAAACCCAGCTCCCGTACGCGTCGCGCATGAATAATGCAGCGCAAAATCTGCCCCCAAAGCATGCAGCCGATGCGCCATAGCAATCATCGGCGTCACCCCAATACCGCCGCCCATCAGATAGCTAAACGAGGCCTCCTCATATAGCGGGAAATGGTTGATCGGCTTGGAGATATGAACCCTGCGCCCAACCTCGAAAATCCGGTGCATCAGCTTCGATCCACCACGCCCCTGATCCTCGCGCAGCACCGCAATTTGGTATTTCGAGCGGTCCGCAGGGTCGCCCGACAGCGAATATTGGCGCAAGAATTCTGGCGCCACCACCACGTCGATATGCGCCCCCGCAGCGACGCGCGGCATGTCTGATCCGTCTGGCATTGCAAACTCATATTTGGTCACGCCATCGCTCATGCGATTCACCCCGGATATCACCGCGCCAATCACTGGGCTGTCGCTTTGGTCAGCGGTGTAGATGTGCTCTGGCGACTGGCCATTTGCGCGCCGCGCGCGGTGCTCGGAGGCGGGGATCATCGCGCGATAGGCTTCGATGCCCGCCTCGCGATCCATCGGGTAGGGATAGGCATAGGGCGGCGGGGCCAGAGGGGCGGGATACACCGCCAAAGTTTGGTCTTCATGGCGCAGATTGAGCTGCTTTTGCAGGCTGCGCGCATTGACTGGATGCGCGGAGGGGCGATAGGCGCCATCATCGACCATTTCCAAATCCCACCACCATTTTTTGACGGGGTTTATTTCTCCATTTCCGACGAAATCATCCAGCTTTGCCAAGGCTTTGGCCGCCTTTGGAACAGTCATCGCCAGCTTGCGAAACGGGGCCTCCGCGAACAGGCCTTCCAAGTTCCACGGGCAGGTTTTCATGCACCGACCACACATCGCGCCATTCTTTTGAGACACGCGATAGGTGGTGCATTTCTGGCTGTCGGATTTCCAAATCTCGTAGCCGTTGAACATCAGTTTCGGCCCCGCAGTGATTGCCCCCGACGGGCATTCGCGCGCGCATTTATTGCAGGCCTCGCAGAAGCTTTGCAGCCCAAAATCAATCGGCTTGTCGTGGGTCATCGGCATGTCAGTGGTCACAATACCGGACTTCAGTCGAGGCCCTAGGAAGGGGTTCAAAATCACCTCGCCAATACGTGAAACTTCGCCCAATCCCGAGAGTAACAACAGGGGCGGGTGCAGCACCTCGTCGTCCATGACCGAGTGGACCCGCGCGGTGTAGCCGAGGTTGCGCAAATGCTGCGCCAAGACCCCGCCGAGCAGCGAGAACCGCAAATAGGCGCGCATGGATTGCGCACAGCCGATCCAGTCGTCGCCCGATGCGCCCTCCATCGTCTCATGGCCTTGGTCGATGATCATCGAGATGGCGTTTTTGTGGTAGGGCGTGATCTTTTGCCCCGCCGCGTCATGGCTATAATAAACCCAATCCGGGCAGGCAGAGAGACCGACCGCATCGACCCCAAGCCAGTAGAGTGCGGCCTTGATATTGGCCGCGTTTCGCTGGGCATCATGGGTGCTGTCGTGCACTTGGCTCGCATCGCCATCTTGCAGCAAAACAAAGGCGCCCAGCGAGGGGCGGAACGCAAAAGCAGCGGCTGATTTGCGCACATAATTGCCGTTCTTGGCAGCCTCTTGCACGGGTTTCCCCATGTCGCCAAACAATGCGCGGGCAAACAGGTTGGCGCGCTTTGGCACCCGCGCCACATTGGGCGTGTCGATATATGTGGTGGGATTTTCCACGCGCTTCAACGTCTCGAACGGGTGCGGGCCATCTGCAAAACGCCGTTTGGCAAAGGGGTCGCGGTTGCGCGCAGATTTGGCCTGCGCGCCTAGCCCCAAAACCCATTCACGCCCCGGTTTTGCCCCTGCGGCCAGTGGTCGGTCGCAGGCCACATCCAAGCAGGTTGTCACCACTGCCAGCCCGTATCGTGTGCCCAAAAACGGGTTGGTCCCATCGGCATGGTTCAACCCCGAGGCTACCGCCAGTTTGCCCAAATGCACATCGCTGGCCGCCATGGAATGGGCGCGCGCATCATGGCCTAAACTGCGAATGTACGAGGCCATTGTCACCGCCGTTTCCATCGCGCGCAAACACGCACGCTGCTGTTGCGCGCCCTCGATCCAATCGCCGCCGCGCTCACCCGGTTCCGGGTTGCGTGGCATATCGTACAAGAACACCAGCGCATGGGTGTGATGGCTGCACGCCTGTGGCGGCGCGCGCATATTTTCGCGCAGACCCGCCATGATCACATCAATTCCCGCGGCCAAAGTTTTGGGTTGCAAGGTTTTGATTTTCTCGGCCAGTCGCGCGACATCGGGGTTCGTTGTGGGGGCGCTCAACCACGCCTCAGCCGGGACTTTGCATGTGCCCACCATGGAGGCGTCGCAATAGGTGCCGAATGCCTTGAGGTGGTTGGCGCGCTCGACCAAATCATCAGGAATATCCGCGACCTCGCGCTTCACCAGCCCCTCACGGGTGGCGTCCAGCATCGCTTGGTATTCTTGCATCGCATTGACGATACTCTGCGGATCTTCAGGGCGTCGGAAACTCACCTGCGCAATATCAGGCACGCCGCTCAGCGACACAACGTCCGTGCGGGGCAGGCTTTCCAGCGGGTAGGGGCCAAGATGTACCGGCCGATTGCGGTATGAAAATAACTTTGACATCAGGCGCGCGTCAGAAGTTGGAGAGCAAGCGTTCCTCGCCTGCGCGCAGTTTCGTCAGTAACTCACTTAGTTGGCCTTGCTCTTCTTCGCTTAGTTTAGCCGTGAAATGACCCGCGTTTTCTTGGGCTTGAATAATTGCGCGTGACAGCAATGCGCTCCCCGTTGCGGTCAACGTCACACAGGTGCGCCGCCGATCATCCCGGCTCTCTGAACGGACCAACAGCTTGTCGGCTTCCAGACTTTTGAGCGCGCGTGACATCGCGGTACGATCAATTCCGATGAAGCCAGCAATATCGGAGGGGCTTTTCATCTGCTCCTCCCCAACGGCCAGCAAGATACACCAGCTTAGCCGCGACAGGCCCAATATACGCAACCGCTCTTCAAGGCGGCGCTCAAAGGCGCGCGACGTAAGGGTGGCTTGATACCCAAGCGAGGCATGTAGCGCGTAGCGCTTGTTCTCGGTGCTCATAATTGTCACTGTCTCGAAGCACGCGGAGCGGGTCAAGGGATTAAGGGGCAAGAATATGGTTGGGCAGATCACAAAAGAGATCAAAGGCTTGCTGTTCGACAAAGATGGCACCTTGCTGGATTTTGACGCGACTTGGGGGCAATGGGCTGCGGGGTTTTTGCACGATTTGGCGCGCGGTGACGCGGCTCTGAGTGCACGCATGGGCGCGGCGATTGGCTATGATGTGGCGCGCGGGGTTTTCCAGCCCAGCAGCCCGGTTATCGCAGGCACCGCCGAGGTGGCGATCAATCTGCTTTTGCCGTTTTTGCCTGACTGGGATTTTGACAGATTGTTGGCGCATGGCAATCAAATGGCCGCCCGCGCGCCGCTGGTCGCCCCGTGCCCGTTGCCGCAATTGTTTGACCAGTTTGATGCCATGGGGCTTGTGTGTGGGGTTGCGACCAATGATGCCGAAAGCTCGGCCCGCAGCCATATGCACGCCTTGGGGTTAGAGGGCCGTTTCGCACATATCTTGGGCTTTGATTCCGGCTACGGCGGCAAGCCCGCGCCACAGATGCTTTGGGCGTTCTCAAGCCAATGTGACCTTGCCCCTGAACAGGTGGCGATGATCGGTGACAGCACCCATGATCTACATGCAGGTCGCGCGGCGGGGATGGTGTGCATTGGTGTGCTCACCGGCCCGGCCAGCCGCACTGACCTGGAGCCACATGCGGACGTGGTGCTTGATAGCGTGGCCGATCTGCCTGCATGGTTGACTGGGGCTGAAGGTGCGAGGACGTAGTTACCTCTGCATGACTTTCATGCGAGTTTGATACGACACCTCTGGGCCAAAAGCGACGCGCGGCGTCGGTATTTGCCATACCTGTGCGCTGTAAGATGTGCACTCTGGGTGGACAGCTAATACGGAAGGCGCGACGCATGGCAGATCAACCCACACGCAGAAAACGCGGCGGTGGCCGGGCCGGGAATACGCGGCGCACCACCTCTAAATTGCCCGAGCAAATGCCATGGCGCTTGCCCATCAACACCGACCGCCCGACCGAACCGCTGGATGCGGACGGCGTGCAAGCCATCCACAAAGGTTGCATGCGTATCCTATCCGAGATCGGCATCGAGTTCCTAAATCCAGAAGCCTGTAAAATCCTCAAGCAAGCGGGCTGCAAGGTCGAGGGGACCAACGTCAAAATGGACGAGGATTTCGTGATGGAGATGCTCGGTCATGCGCCCGCGCAATTCGACATCACCCCGCGCAACCCTGACCGCCGTATCACCATGGGCGGCAAGTATATTTTGTTTGGCAATGTCTCCTCGCCGCCCAATTCTTGGGACATCAAACGCGGCAAGCGCTCCGGTGATTTTGAGACCTATAAGGACTTCATCAAACTTACCCAATTCTTCAACTGCATCCACTTTGCTGGCGGCTATCCGGTGGAGCCGATCGACATTCACCCGCGCGAGCGCCACCTCGATTGCCTGTTTGAGAAACTGACCCTGACCGACAAAGTAGTGCATGCCTATTCGCTGGGCCGCGAGCGGGTCGAGGACGTGATGGAGATGACCCGCATCGCCAGTGGCATGACCCGCGAGGACTTCGACGCCAAGCCGCATATGTATACCAATATCAACTCGGTCTCGCCGCTGAAACATGACTTCCCCATGCTGGAGGGCGCGATGATCCTCACGCGCCGCAACCAGCCGGTGATCGTGACGCCGTTTACGCTGGCAGGGGCCATGGCTCCGGTCACAATGTCGGGTGCGGTGACGCTCTCTCTGGCCGAAGGCTTGGCGGCGATTGTGCTGTTGCAATATATCAATCCCGGCGCGCCTGTGGGCATCGGCACCTTTACCTCGAATGTCGATATGAAAACTGGCGCGCCAGCGTTTGGCACACCTGAATATATGCGCGCGACCCAGATAACCGGCCAGATGGGGCGCTTCTACGGCTTGCCTATCCGCTCGTCGGGGGTATGTGCCGCAAATGTGCCCGACGGGCAGGCCATGTGGGAGACGTCAAATTCGCTTTGGGCGGCGGTGCAATCTGGCACCAATATGGTCTATCACGCCGCGGGCTGGCTCGAAGGCGGGCTGATTGCCTCGCCCGAAAAATTCATCATGGATTGCGATGTTATTCAACAAATTCAACGGTATATGGAGCCCACAACCTATGCTACGACCCCCGGTGATATCGCGGTTGATGCGATTGCTGAGGTCGGCCCAGATGGCCACTTTTTCGGCTGCCAACATACTCAGGACCGCTACGAGACTGCATTCTATTCGCCGCTAATTTCCGATTGGTCGAATTATGAGGCTTGGGATTTGAAAGGGGGTGTTTGGACCGCAGAACGTGCCCACGAGATGTATAAAGGCATCATCGAAGAGTTCGAGGCGCCTCCCATGGACGAGGCCATCCGCGAGGAACTGGCAGAGTTTGTGACGCGGCGTAAAGCCGAGGGCGGGGTGCCAACAGATTTCTAGCCCTTAGGGTTTTCGTAATACTTTATTGGTGGTTTTTTAATAGTTTTGCTTCAGGTGTCTGTCCAGGGTTTTGGAGAGGTACCAGATGTACGGCATGGTTCATCGCGCGGTGCAATGTTTTGCACAAGATACTTATGGTGAGGCCGTCTGGGATCAGGTGGTGTCAGACGCGGACCTGCCGTTTCATGATTTTGAAGCCATGTTCGCTTACCCGGACGCATGTCTCGATGATGTCCTCAAAGCCTTGGCGTCGCGCTTGGGCACGACACAGGTGCAAATGACCGAAGATGTGGGCGCCTATTTGGTTTCCCACCCCCGGATGGATTCTGTGCGGCGGTTGCTGCGGTTTGGCGGCGCAACATTTGAAGAATTTATCATGTCGCTGGATGACCTCAACGATAGGGTGAAGCTGGCCCTGCCGGATCTCGACTTGCCGCGACTGGAAGTTGAGGTGTTTTCCAAGACTGATTTCAATATTTTGGTGCATTTTGCTCGGCCTGGATTTGGTGCGGTGCTGTTGGGCATCTTACGGGCAATGGCGGATGACTATGGGGCGTTGGCGGTCCTAGAGCGCAGCGACGCGCTACGCGAAGACGGTCACACCGAGCAAGTGCGCGTGGAATTGTTTGAGGTAGATTTTTCCGTTGGTCGCGACTTTGGCCTTGTGGCGGAGCATGTAGCGAAATGACGACCAGTGCGCATCAATTTCACCATGGAGGTTTAGTGCCCCTTGCCGCACATGCGCTTGGGGCGTTGATGCCAATGCACCTCCAAATTTCCCCAACAGGTCACGTCGCCTCTGTCGGTCCGACTTTGGCCAAGCTGCGGCCAAATGAAGCCCTCGTCGGGCAAAGGTTTTTGGAGCTTTTTGAGGTTAAACGTCCCCTGCACATCCATTCTTTTCAAGACCTACTAGCGCAGGGAAACTGTCTTATTCGTGCGCGGTTTCGTGCTGGAAATAAGTTCATCATGAAAGGGGTTTTTGTCCCGATCTCCCCTTATCAGGCTATGCAAGCCGACCGGCGGGCAGGGGGGGCTTCACCGATGGTTTTGCGCCCGGTAGGTGCGCTTTCAAGTGATGCAAACTCGGCCGGGTTTGGGGCTGTGGTGAACCTGTCTTTGGGCGTTAACGTGGTTGATGCTGTGCAGAAATATGATTTGAGTAGTGCAGATTTTGCCCCCTCAGATCCCACTGTCGATATGCTATACTTGATCGAGGCGAAGACTATTGCGCTTGAGGAATCTAAACGGTTGAATTCGCGCCTTGAAGGGGCGCGGGTTGCAGCAGAAGAACAGGCCTTCACCGATACCCTTACGGGGTTGCAAAATCGTCGCGGCATGGATGCAATGCTTGAGCAGTTAGCGCATTCAGGGTGCCCTTTCGGCTTGATGCACCTAGACTTGGATTACTTCAAGCAAGTGAATGATACTTTCGGCCATCAGGCGGGTGATCATGTTTTGAAACGGGTCGCGATTGTCTTGCAAGACGAAACTCGCGGTGGCGATCTGGTTGCGCGGGTGGGAGGGGACGAGTTTGTGTTGATCTTTAAAGGCTGTGTTGATCTGGAGGTTTTGGATCGCATCGCGTGGCGGATTATCTCTCGCCTTGAGGAACCGATTCCCTTTGACGATGCCGTTTGCCGTATCTCGGCCAGTATCGGAACAACCCTATCAAGTTTCTATGCAGAGCCGGAAGCCGACCGGATGCTTAATGATGCGGACCGCGCACTCTACACATCCAAGGATCAAGGCCGTGCCTGCCACACCGTTTTCAACCCAGAAACTTTTGACGTGGCACCCGACTAACGCGCGCATGAAGCGCCGACGCGTAATCTCAAGCAATACCCGAGCTGACTTATAATTTAGCGGAGATAAAAGTGGTACTCCCTAGGGGAATCGAACCCCTCTTTTCAGGTTGAAAACCTGACGTCCTAACCGATAGACGAAGGGAGCACCGGGATCGTGAGGGCGTATTTAGGCAAGGCGTGCCGCGCTGGCAAGAGGAAAATGATCTCTTAGGTGCGGAAAGTGCAGACAATCGTCCATGGCTTGCCTGCTTATGTCTGGCTCTGTGCCAACGCTGCATCCTCAAGGCGCAACTGAACAGATTGCCGACCTCGCCAAGTATTGATTTCTACGCGCCCTGCTAGATGAAATCGCCGACCAGAATGACCCTCCAAAGCGGGTCCCATTTGCGAATTGAACGCCCCAAACGCAATAGCATCCAGGCGCATAGGCCCACCATCCCCAAAGCTGATTTTCAAATGCCCCTCACCAACTGGTTTGGTGAATAAAATACGCTGATCAGGGAACACGAAACGTGGCCCAGCGGCACCCGCCCCAAACGGGCCAGCTTGCTCGATCCGCTCAACCAATTCTACCGACGCAGCCCCCGCCATCATCAACCCATCAACTTTCAGATCAGACGGCCCCAGCAGTCCGGCACCTTGCTTCTCCATCAACTCGCTCAAGCGCGCCATGGCAGGTTCCAGCTGGTCTCGCGCTACTGTCAGGCCTGCCGCCATTTTGTGACCGCCACCCTTGATCAACAGCCCCTCAGCCGCCAAGCGCTGAATTTGCGCGCCCAAATCAATGCCAGATACCGATCGCGCAGACCCCTTGCCCTCATCGCCATCAAGCCCAATCACCACCGCAGGCCGATTGCTGGCCTCTTTCAGGCGCGCCGCGACAATCCCTACCACACCGGGGTGCCAGCCTTCGCCAGCGGCCCAAACCAGAGGGGCATCAAACCCACGCTCCTCGGCCTGCGCTATTGCTGCTTCACGCACAGTGGCCTCAATCTCGCGCCGCTCGCCGTTCAACATATCTAGCCGCTCGGCCAAGGCCTGTGCCTCGGCCTCTTGGTCGGTGGACAACAACCGAGCACCCAAATCTGCCGCGCCAATACGCCCGCCTGCATTGATCCGCGGCCCCAGTAAAAACCCAAGGTGATACGATGTCGGCGCCGTATCCATCTTTGCCACATCTGATAACACACGCAGCCCTAGGCGCTGCCGCCCGGCCATGATCTTCAACCCTTGGCGCACCAACGCGCGGTTCACGCCAATCAACGGGGCCACATCTGCAACCGTGGCCAAGGCCACTAAATCCAACATTGCCATCAAATCGGGCACGCTGCGCTCGTCGCGCAACACGCGATTCGCCGCGACCAACAGCAAAAATACCACCCCCGCCGCGCATAAATGCCCCAGTGATCCGTCTTCGTCTTGGCGGTTCGGGTTCACCACGGCCAGTGCTGGCGGCAAGGTCTCGCCGCCTAAATGGTGGTCCATGACCATCACATCTGCGGCGGTCGCAGCGCCCAATGCCTCATGCGATAGCGTCCCGCAATCAACGCAAATCACCAAATCATGATCGGCTGCCAGTGTGGCCATGGCGGGTACATTAGGGCCATAACCCTCGTCAATTCGGTCGGGAATATACAGCGTAGAAGCCAGCCCCATATCGCGTAGCCAACAAATCAACAGCGCCGCTGATGACCCGCCATCCACATCATAATCGGCAAAAATAGCAATCTTTTCGCGCTTGCGCACAGCCACAGCCAACCGCTCGGCGGCCACATCCATATCCTTCAACACGGATGGATTGGGCAATAAATCACGCAGGGCAGGGGTCAAATATCCCTCGGCCTCATCCACCGGAACGCCAAGGCGCGCAAGCGTCGCACATAACGGGCGCGGCAGTTGCGTTTGTTGTGCGGTGGCCTCGGCTTGGCGCTCTTGCTCAACTGACAGGCCCACCCAACGGCGCCCTGTCAGAGAACTCTCAACACCAAGAAAGGCATCTGCCATTAGCTAGTTGGGTTGCGGTAAGTCATGCGCCGCACCGAGCCAGTTTTAGAGCGCATCAGGATCGTCTCAGTGGTCAAATAGCCCACTTCACGACGAATACCGCTCACGATCGAGCCATCCGTAACGCCAGTCGCGGCGAAAATAACATCCTTGGTAACCATCTCATCGCGGGTGTAAATCCGGTCAAAATCAGTGATACCAGCCTTGGCAGCACGGCCACGCTCGTCATCATTGCGAAACAACAGGCGGCTATACATTTGCCCGCCCATACATTTCAATGCCGCCGCCGCCAACACACCTTCCGGTGCGCCGCCCGCGCCCATATACATGTCGATGCCCGTTGTCGCGGCTTCGGCGCAGTGCATGATACCCGCAACATCGCCATCTGTGATCAACCGGATAGCAGCCCCGGTCGAGCGGATATCTTCAATTGTTTGCTCGTGGCGCGGGCGCTCCAGCACACATACCGTCACACCGTCCATAGCGCAGCCCTTGGCCTTAGCCAATGCCGCGATGCGCTCTTTTACCGACATATCCATGGTCACTGTGTCCACCGCATAGCCCGGCCCGATGGCCAGCTTGTCCATGTACACATCAGGCGCGTGCAACATCGAGCCGCGCGGCCCCATTGCGATTACCGTCAGCGCGTTTGGCATGTCTTTGGCGGTCAGCGTGGTGCCTTCCAATGGGTCCAGCGCGATGTCCACGCCGGGGCCGTTGCCCGTGCCAACCTCTTCACCAATGTACAACATTGGGGCTTCATCACGCTCGCCTTCGCCGATCACCACAACACCTGCAATATCAAGCTTATTAAGCTGCTCGCGCATGGCGTTCACGGCGGCTTGGTCGGCGGCTTTCTCGTCACCGCGCCCGATCAGTTTGGCCGAAGCAATTGCTGCCGCCTCGGAAACACGGGCAAGGCCCAGTGACAGCATGCGGTCTTGGAATTGGTCGTTGGAGACGGTCATTGGAATATCCCTTAATTGGCAGTTGAGCCCCGTTTAACGGGCGGTGGGCTTGGGTTCAAGGCAAGGTGCGGTGGCGTATCAAAGCTTGCAGCAGTAAAGCGATCATCGCGCCATTCAGGATATGCCAAATGAAATGCGTGCCGATGGGCAGCGCGGCGCAAACATGGACGTCCAGCGTGCGAAATCCCAGTGACACAAGGAAAGTCACGGTCGCGGCCATAAACCATAGGCGCAGCGGATGTCGCCGACGCAAAGTCAGGCCCGACAGCACCAACATGGCGATCACCGCAGGTAAATACTGCTCCGATCCGTTGGTCCAGCTTGGCTCTGACGGCACCGCGTTGGGGCTGTCAAAGGCGATGGTCGAGACGATGATAATCACCGCGACGCCCAAGGCGATAACGGCAATCCGGCCCGGTTTTACGCCGCCCATCACATGCATGCTGGTCACGATATAGCCGGCCACAAACGTCCAGATCGGGATGGTATCAGCAAATTCTGACCACACCTGCGCATAGGTGTGAAATAGGAACGAGCCGATGCCGATGCAAAATGCCAATGCGGTTAAAATACTGATAGCCATGCTTTGCACGCCCATGGCCCGTGCCGTTCGCCAAGCCCAAAAGGCGGCCAAAATGAACGCCAAATTTGAAAGGGCATTCCAAGGTTCCGCCCAGAACTCAGGCCCCAGCCGTTCACAGTAAATATCGACAGCGGCAGTCCAATTCATGGTGCGCTTAGACCTCTTCGATGCGCAATGCGACTGGCTCTGACGCCAAAACGCCCGCTGCGGGCAGGGCGCTTAATGCCGCGTCCAACGCGTCGCGCGATGTGGTGTGCGTTACGATCAGAACTGGCGCTTGATCGTCTTTGTGATCGTATTGACGCATCCGGTGGATCGACACACCCGCATCACCCAAACATGTGGCAACTTTGGCCAAAGCTCCGGGCTTGTCGAACAAGCTCATGCGCAAATAGAACGGCGCAGGCGTGCCGGAATTGGCCGATGGCGTGGTTTTCAACGTCTCAGCAGGCTGCCCGAATGTCGGCAAGCGTAGCCCGCGCGCAATGTCGATGATATCTGACAGCACCGCCGAGGCCGTCGGCCCCTCACCAGCGCCAGCGCCGCGCAGCACAATCTGGCCCACATGATCACCCTCAAGCACCACCATATTGGTGCCGCCTTCCAGCTGTCCCAGCGGCGAGGTTGCAGGCACAAGGCACGGCGACATGGATTGCACCAAGCCGCGGCCCGTCATCTGTGCAGTGCCTAACAGTTTGATCTTATAGCCCATATCAGCCGCTTGGCGGATGTCTTCGATGGTCACGCGGCCAATGCCTTCCAGCTGTACGCCGTCAAACTTTACCTGTGTCCCAAATGAAATCGCCGCCAGCAATGCCAGCTTATGCGCCGCATCAATGCCGCCCACATCCAGCTCCGGATCGGCCTCCAAATAGCCCAGACCATCGGCCTCGGCAAAGGCCTCCTCATAAGTCAGGTTGGCGTTTTCCATGCGGGTCAGGATGTAGTTGCACGAGCCGTTCATCACCCCCATCACGCGGGTAATCTTGTTGCCTGCCAGCCCTTCGGTCAGCGCTTTGACGACCGGAATGCCGCCCGCAACTGCCGCCTCAAAGCGCAGCACGCGCGCCTCGCCCTCGGCCAGTAACGCCAACTCTTGGCCGTGTTCTGCCAGCATCGCTTTGTTGGCCGTTACCACGTCTTTGCCTGCTTTCAACGCGGCCTCGGTGGCGGCTTTGGCGGGGCCGTCAGCGCCGCCCATCAACTCCACAAACACATCCACATCGTCGCGCATGGCCAGTTTCACCGGATCATCTTCCCACGCATAGCTGTCCAGCGGTACGCCGCGATCTTTGCGCGAGCGTGCAGAGACCGCCGCGATCACAACCTTGCGTCCGGTGCGTGCCTCTAACAAGGCCGCTTTTTGGCGGATGATGCGCACTACACCCACGCCCACAGTTCCAAGTCCAGCGATACCAAGACGAAGGGGGTCAGACATGAATATGCTCCATTAAAATAGGTGTTTGGCGCTCGTTAGCGCGTATCGTCCAAGGGTGCAATGCAAGGGGGCGTCAGAGCGTGCGACCCTGCACAGCGTTGAGCAGCTTTATCCGCGTCGCCCCGTCAATAATCGAGCGCCCCTTTAAGGCCCGCGCCCGCGCTTTTAGTCGCGCAACACGCCCCGCTAAGGCCTGCGTTTGCACCTCAATGGTGCTGCCCGCCTCGGATTGTGAGATCAGATCAGGCAGGGGGTGCAGGGTCGGGTAGTCCGCATTTCTAGCCGCCGCGCTGATGGTGGCATCAATGTCAGGCAGGTTGGCAGTGCACGCAGATAGCAGCACAAAAATGAGGGCAGAAAAGGTGCAGCGCATAGAGCCAGTCCGAGTAAAAAATACTAAGACGCACCCTAAAGCGCTAGGGCGAAGGCGTCCAGCACGACAATACCCCTTGTCAGGGTGATCCGCCGTAATGGACAGCAGGGCCAGAAATAAAAGGTGTATTTAGCCGTTAAATGTTGCGCGGTACTGGGTCGGGCTCATGCCCATAAGGTCTCGAAACGCGACATTGAACGCGGAGAGCGAATTGTAGCCGACGCCCATTGCGACCTCGGTAACGGTGGCTTTACTTCCAGCTAGGGCTTCCACCGCTCGGATTACGCGGATACGTCGCAACACCTCGCTCCATGTCATCCCCATTTCTTCTGAAAAGCGGCGCGCCAATGCTCGTGGTGATTGGCCTGTTGCGCGGGCGATTTCATCAAATCGCGGGGTGTCGGATGATCGGTTTTCGGTCAGTGCAACAGCGCGTACCACTGCCGCACTACGTGGTATCGGCAGAACACATGGGCTGGGGGTTTGGGCCAGATCCAACACGACAAAGGCTAATGTTTCAAAGATACGTTTTGAGTAGGGCGTGAGCGGGCCAGTTTCAGCCCCCCAGTTCCGGCACTCCCCAATAAGTTCGCGAGCGAGAGGCGATACATCAAAAACGGACAAGCTACGGGACGGCTGGGGGATGAATTCTGGGGCAAACAGAACCGAAGCCGAGACAACCTTGGAGAGAACTGTGATCGTGACCGGATGCCCCGCCGCAATCAAAGCAGCCCGCGCTGGGGGCAACGTCCAACGCTGCCCCTCCGATTCCATCCGAACCATGCCTTCACGCGCATATAGAAGATAATGCCGCCCCACCTGAAACTCAGTAGGCTCTCCAGGGGAAAATTCTTTGTGAAAACAGTATGCTTCGGGTTCCATGGCTCAGCTTATGTCGCCAGCAGTGTCGCGTCAAAGCGGCGACTGATTGGTGGTGCTGTCATCATTGGGCGCAAAACCTGCCCCAAGGTTGTAAATGCATCTGATGCTATATACGCAGCAAAATCTTCTCCGGCAGCCCACTCATGTAAAACCCCCAGCCGTGTATTGTCTGTAGGATCGGCAAATGGAGTAAACGCCAAGCATCCTTTCATTGTCCGAACCAGTTCCACCTCGGCGAGAAGTGCATCCAGTGCGGCCTGACGCCTACTGGCGGCAACGCTAAAGTGTACATGTGCTACGATCATATTATATCCTTTCGGGTTTGATGAAAAAGTAACCGAGGCTCGTCCTGCTGGGTGGCCCGGATTGAAAAGTGTGGATTTTAAGGGCGGTTAGACCGGCGTCATCAGCCATGCGCAGCACGCTGGTCGCGCTAAACCACCGGTGCCGAAAACGCAGCCAAATGAGCCAATTACACCAATGCGGTTTTGAAACCACGAGAAGGAGTTTTCCACCCGGCTTTAGCCAAGTGGCAAGCCGGTGCATTGCCATATCCGGGAGGGTACAATGCTCGATCACATGGGCGGCTAATATTGTGGAATAAGCGGCCGGTGGATCAAAGGTTTCCACATAGGCCTGCTCGATTTGAGGGGCGACGTGGAGGCCTGTAAGATTGGACTGCGCTGTTGCCAGCATTTCCACCGAGGGATCAAGCAATGTCAGATCGCGACTGCCTCCAGCCTCGACCCAGACCCGCGCAAATGTACCAGTGCCAGTGCCGATATCTAAAACTGGACCAGAGGCATTCACATTACCCTTGAGAAACTCTTCATAGGCCGCGAGATACCCGTTTCGGGAAAGGCGTTGCTCCCAATTGGGGGCGGCGCGATTGTATCTGGCAATTGTATTCATGGTCCTAGAATGCCTGCGCAGATACGCCCGCGCTAACGTCCAAGTGACAGCTATCTGCTTGAAACGGCCAGAGTGCCTAGGCTGGTCCGCGCGGCCCAAATCGTGGCAGAAAAGTCGAAAAACCTCATGATTTTACAATAGGCTTGTTCTGAACGTGTGTTCAGATAGCATGCCCCTATGGCACGTAAAACTGGATCACACGCTGATATCACCGGCCCTCGCGTTCGCGCGGCGGCTTTACGGCTGTTTGCCGCCCATGGCTTTGCCGCTGTTTCCATGCGTCAAATCGCAAGCGAGGTTGGCGTGCAGGCGGGGGCGCTGTACCTATATACGCCCGATAAACAATCGCTGCTGTCCGACTTGTTGCATGAGCATATGCAAGAGGTGCTTGATGCATGGGACGCGCAGGAAAAACCTGCTGGCCCCGTGGCGCAGTTGGAAAACTTCACTCGTTTTCATATTCGGTTTCACCTAGAGCGCCCCGAGCAGGTGTTTATCTCTTATATGGAACTACGAAATCTCAACGCGGATAATTTCAAGACTCTCGGTGATATGCGCCGCCAATACGAGGACGCTCTGGAGGCGATCCTAAAGACGGGCCAAGACGAGGGCGCGTTTGATGTAGATGACACCAAGCTGACGACCTTGGCGCTGATTGCGATGCTGAACGGGGTGACCAGTTGGTACAAGCCCGATGGCCGCCTGTCGTTGTCGCGTGTCGAGGCGATTTATTCCGACATGGCGGGTAAAGCCGTCCGTATGCCGCGTTGGAAAGAGCGCCAGCGCAAGTTGGAAGCAGAGCAGACGGCGGCAGAGTAGTTTCGGGACCCGTTGATAGACATGCGCCCGCCCCTTAATCACGCAAAACGCGTGCCGCAAGGCGACTTTCGCTTCATTGCTCTTGATGTCGAGACTGCCAGCCGTGATGCTGCCAGTATTTGCCAGATCGGGCTGGCTTGCGTGGCGATGGACAATGAAATCCAGACGTTTTCGATGTTGGTAAACCCGCAGACGCGGTTTGACAGCTTTAACATTCGGCTGCACGGGATCGGCCCGGAGACGGTCATGGACGCCGTGCATTTCTCCGAGGCGCTGGGGCAAATTTTACCCCTGTTGCGTCGCCACCACCTGATTCAGCACAGCAATTTTGACAAGCAGGCGATCACTGCTGCCTGCCGTTCATGTGGCCTCACCGCGCCTGATTTACGTTGGAACGATAGCGTCAAAATCGCACGCCGCGCTTGGCCTGAGCTGAAGGGGAACGGCGGCCACGGTTTGGCGAATTTGAAGAAGGTGCTAGATCTCAGATTCTTGCACCATGACGCTGGCGAAGACGCGCGTGCCGCCGCTCAAGTGGTGCTTCATGCCGAAGCCCATATGTCGATGGAGTTTGAGGCTTTGAGCGGCCCAACACCCAAGACGCCCAAGAAAAAGGCCCCCAAAAGGGAGCCTTAAACAGTCTCTCAATAGCAGCAGCTTATAGGTCCGGATAGATCGGGAACTTGCCGCACATAGCCTCGACCTTGGCTTTCACCGCGGCTTCAACCGTTGCGTTTCCATCTTCGCCGTTGGCAGCCAAACCGTCCACAACTTCGACGATCAGGTCCGCAATTTCGCGGAACTCTGCCTCGCCAAACCCGCGTGTTGTCCCCGCGGGGGAGCCTAGCCGGATGCCCGAGGTGATCATCGGTTTCTCATCATCAAACGGGATGCCGTTCTTGTTGCAGGTGATATGTGCGCGGCCCAACGCTTTCTCGGTCGCGTTGCCTTTTACGCCTTTGGGGCGCAAATCGACCAACATCACATGGGTGTCGGTGCCGCCGGTCACGATGTCCAAGCCGCCTTTAATCAACTGATCTGCCATGGCTTTTGCGTTCACGATAACCTGCGCTTGATAGTCTTTAAACTCGGGGCGCAGCGCTTCGCCAAAGGCCACTGCTTTGGCCGCGATTACATGCATCAATGGCCCGCCTTGGATGCCGGGGAAGATGGCCGAGTTGAACTTCTTCGCCAGTGCTTCGTCATTGGTCAAGATCATCCCGCCGCGTGGCCCACGTAGGGTTTTATGCGTCGTGGTGGTTGCCACATGTGCGTGCGGGAACGGCGATGGATGCTGCCCACCAGCGACAAGGCCAGCAAAATGCGCCATGTCCACCAGTAAAAACGCGCCAACCTTATCGGCAATCTCTCGCATTTTCGCGAAATCAATTTGGCGCGGGATGGCAGAGCCACCGGCGATGATCAGTTTCGGTTTATGCTCCAGCGCCAGCGCTTCAACTTGCTCATAATCCAGACGCAACGTGTCGGGCTTCACGCCGTAATGTACTGCGTTAAACCATTTGCCCGATTGGTTTGGCTTCGCACCGTGGGTCAGGTGACCGCCTGCATCAAGGCTCATGCCCAGAATGGTATCGCCGGGTTTCAGCAACGCCTGAAACACCCCTTGGTTGGCTTGTGAGCCAGAGTTCGGCTGCACATTGGCAAACTCACACCCAAACAATTTCTTGGCGCGGTCAACCGCAAGATTTTCAGCAATATCAACGTATTGGCAGCCGCCGTAGTAGCGGCGTCCCGGATAACCTTCGGCGTATTTGTTGGTTAAAACCGACCCCTGCGCTTCCATGACGGCGCGGCTCACGATGTTCTCGGACGCGATCAACTCGATCTCGTCACGCTGGCGGCCCAGCTCTAGGGTGATGGCGCCAAATAGCTCGGCGTCACGGCTCTCTAAGCTCTCGGTGAAAAAGCCAGCGTCACGGTGAGATGCGGTCATAGTTAGGGTCCTTCCCTTGGGGGCAGCGCAAGAATTGAGGGCCTTTTAAGGTGAAAACGCGCGGACCGGAACCCGTCAAAGCGACTTCCGAGCATCAAGAGGCGTCATAGCGTAGCCGATGATGGTCTTGTGTTTCCTGCTGAGGCACGCGAAGGTTTTGGAAAGACTTGGAAATGTGCCCTATGCCTGACGTTGAAAAAATTGCCTTCATGGCCTCGGAAACCGCTGTGGCCCAAGAAGCCTGCAAAGCTCTGGTGGCAAATTACGGCGATGTGAAGCCCGAAGATGCGAAGGTGATCGTGGCTTTAGGGGGCGACGGTTTTATGCTGCAAACCCTGCATGGCACCCAACATCTGGATACACCTGTTTATGGCATGAACTGTGGCACCGTGGGCTTCTTGATGAACGAATATCACGAGCCAAACCTGCGCGAACGCCTTGCCGAGGCGGTTGAAGAGGCGATCCATCCTTTGCGCATGAAAGCGATCCGCGAAGACGGCACCATCCACGAGGCTTTGGCGATCAACGAAGTGTCGCTCCTACGCGCGGGCTCGCAAGCCGCCAAGTTGCGCATTTTTATTGATGGCCGCGAGCGGATGCCAGAGCTGGTCTGCGACGGCGCATTGGTCGCGACACCGGCAGGCTCGACCGCCTATAACTATTCCGCGCACGGTCCAATTGTGCCCATCGGATCAGGCGTTTTGGCCCTAACGGCGATGTCGGCGTTCCGCCCACGTCGTTGGCGTGGGGCGCTTTTGCCCAGCGAGGCTAAAATCCGCTTTGATGTGCTGCAACCGCGCAAGCGTCCGGTAATGGCGGATGCAGACGGGCGCTCTGCGGGGAATGTGGTCTCGGTCGAGGTCACCTCGGAAGAGGCTGTTACGCACCGCATTTTATTCGATCCCGGTCACGGGCTGGAAGAGCGCCTGATCCGCGAACAATTCGCTTAAGCTATTGTAAAGGGGCTGGAACTACTCTTTTGGGCTATTCATGGTGACACGGATCATAGCGGAATGGGCGTGGAAACTTTCATATGCTAGACTTGCTTTGCACCGCGGAATGGGCGACATAGCAGGTGACGTTAAGTAATAGTTTAATGTTAAACTAATTTCTCTGGGAGGAGCGACATGGCTGATAATCGCAATGAAAAGGACCGCCAACAAGCGCTCCGGCAGGAAGCATTGGACTATCACCGCTACCCAAAACCCGGAAAGCTGGAAATTCGGGCGACCAAGCCACTGGCCAATGGTCGCGACTTGGCCCGTGCGTACTCTCCCGGTGTGGCAGAGGCCTGCCTCGAGATCAAAGCCGACCCAGAGACCGCTCAGGACTACACATCGCGGGGCAATTTGGTCGGCGTGGTGACCAATGGGACCGCAGTTTTGGGCCTTGGAAATATAGGCGCACTGGCCTCTAAGCCTGTGATGGAGGGCAAGGCCGTCCTGTTTAAGAAGTTTGCCAATATTGATTGCTTCGACATCGAAGTGGATGAAAAAGACCCCGAAAAGCTGGCTGATATTGTCTGTGCACTTGGCCCGACCTTTGGCGCAATCAATCTAGAAGACATCAAAGCGCCGGATTGTTTCATCGTTGAACAAATTTGCCGCGAGCGGATGGATATTCCTGTCTTTCACGATGATCAACATGGCACCGCCATCGTAGTCGGGGCCGCTGCGACCAATGCTTTACTGGTTGCAGGCAAGACATTCGAGGATGTTAAGATCGTCTCAACAGGTGGTGGTGCGGCGGGGATTGCCTGCCTGAACATGCTACTGAAACTGGGCGTTAAACGCGAAAACGTCTGGTTGTGTGATATTGCCGGGCTGGTCTATGAGGGCCGCACCGAGGAAATGACACCGCAAAAAGCTGAATTCGCCCAAAAAACCGACCTGCGGACGTTGATGGATGTCATTGGGGGCGCGGATATGTTCCTCGGCCTGTCTGGTCCGGGGGTGTTGAAGTCGGAAATGGTCGCTAAAATGTCGAGCCAGCCGATCATCTTTGCGCTGGCCAATCCGAACCCTGAAATTTCTCCTGATGACGCGCGAAAAGTAGCCCCGGATGCCATTATCGCTACGGGTCGCAGCGACTATCCCAATCAGGTGAACAATGTTTTGTGCTTCCCCTTTATATTCCGAGGGGCGCTAGATGTCGGTGCAACGACCATCAATGACCAGATGAAAATCAATTGCGTCGAGGGGATCGCGGCCCTTGCGCGTGCCACAACCTCCGCCGAAGCCGCCGCCGCATATCAGGGCGAACAGATGACATTTGGCCCTGAGTATTTGATCCCAAAGCCGTTTGATCCGCGCTTGATGGGCGTTGTCGCCTCCGCCGTGGCCAGTGCTGCGATGGAAAGTGGTGTGGCAAAGCGGCCACTGGAAGACATGGAAAGCTACAAGGCGGAGCTTGACGGCTCGGTATTCAAATCGGCCCTTATCATGCGTCCGGTTTTTGAGGCCGCAAGAACCGTTTCACGCAAGATTGTGTTCACCGAAGGCGAAAGCGAGCGGGTTTTGCGCGCAGCGAATGCCATGCTGGAAGACACCACAGATATGCCAATCCTTGTTGGCCGCCCAGAAGTGATTGAACGCCGTGCCGAGCGCGCCGGGCTGTCCATCAAACCCGGACGGGATTTTGAACTGGTAAACCCACAAAATGACCCCCGGTACCGTGAGTATTGGCAGACCTACCATAAAATCATGGCGCGCAGCGGGGTGACCCCCGATTTAGCCCGCGCGATTATGCGCACGAATACGACGGCAATCGGCGCGGTTATGGTTCACCGCGGGGACGCGGATAGCCTGATTTGCGGGACATTTGGCCAGTTCTTGTGGCACTTGAACTACGTCACGCAGGTGCTTGGCAGCGAAGAATTGCACCCAGTTGGCGCGCTGTCGTTGATGATCTTGGAAGACGGCCCATTGTTCGTCGCTGACACCCATGTGCATGCAGAGCCCAGCTCGGAGCAAATCGCAGAAACCGTAATTTCTGCTGCGCGCCATGTGCGCCGCTTTGGGGTGGAGCCAAAAATCGCGCTTTGTTCGAACTCACAATTTGGCAACCTCAATAGTGAAACTGGCCGCCGTATGCGCGGCGCTCTGGCCATGTTGGATGCCGAGCCGCGTGACTTTTTATATGAAGGTGAAATGCACACGGATGCCGCGCTGGATCAAGAATTACGCAATAAAATTATGCCTGACAGCCGTTTTCAAGGCTCCGCGAATGTTTTGGTGTTTGCCAATACCGACGCGGCATCGGGCGTGCGCAACATCTTAAAGATGAAAGCCGGTGGGCTTGAGGTGGGGCCAATTTTGATGGGTATGGGCAATAAAGCGCACATCGTTACGCCATCAATCACGGCGCGTGGTTTGCTAAATATGTCCGCTGTAGCGGGCACTCCCGTATCGATTTACGGGTAGTTTGACCTTAATGTGCCTTCGGCCCTACATGTTTTGGGTCGAGGGCAGAGCCCTCGCCCGGTGGTTGAGGCTGGGGTTATGACAACATCACTAATGCATGGCGCTTTTTGCCCGCAGAGAGTTTGATCGGTGTCACGAGTTGTTCGGCAGTGATGAAAACACCAGCGCTGGTCAGCGCCTCGTCATTCATCTTTGCGCCATTGTCCGAGATGAGCCGTTTCGCTTCCTTGCCAGAGCCCGCCAGGCCAGAGCGCACCAGCAATTGCACGATAGAAATGCCCTCACCTAAGTCCTCAGCGGTAAGCGTCAAAGTTGGCAAATCATCGCCTGTCCCGCCTTTTTCAAATACTTCATGTGCGGTGGCCTCCGCCGCCTGTGCGGCTTCGCGACCATGTAAAAGCGTGGTGACTTCATTTGCCAATGTGATTTTGGCTTGGTTGATCTCGGCCCCGTCCAGCGCGCCAAGGCGGTCGCATTCGTCCACCGCCAACTCAGTATAGAGCTTCAAGAAACGGCCAACATCGGCGTCCGTGGTGTTGCGCCAAAATTGCCAGAACTGGTAGGGCGATAGCAAATCAGCGTTTAACCAAACCGCGCCATCTTGGCTTTTGCCCATCTTCTTGCCGTCAGAAGTCGTTAGCAGCGGGGAGGTCAGGCCAAAAATTTGTCCTTCTAACGTGCGGCGCGTCAGGTCGATACCGTTGACGATATTGCCCCATTGATCCGAGCCGCCCATTTGCAAAAGGCAGCCATGGCGACGGTGTAGTTCCATGAAATCATAGGCTTGCAAGATCATGTAGTTAAATTCGAGAAACGACAGTGATTGCTCGCGGTCGAGACGGGACTTCACCGATTCAAAAGCCAGCATCCGGTTGACCGAGAAGTGACGCCCGACGTCACGCAAAAATTCCAGGTAATTCAGCCCGTCCAGCCACTCTGCATTGTTGACCATCATCGCATCGGTCGGATCGTCACCAAATGTAACATAGGCTGAAAATGCTTGCTTAATGCCGTCGATATTCGCGTCGATTTGTTCCGTCGTTAGCAACGGTCGTTCGTCAGCGCGAAAACTCGGGTCGCCCACTTTTGTGGTTCCGCCGCCCATTAGCACAATCGGCTTATGGCCGGTTTTTTGCAGCCAGCGCAGCATCATAATCTGGATCAACGAGCCCACATGCAGCGAAGAAGCTGTTGCGTCAAAACCGATATAGGCCGGAACCACGCCCTTTGACAAAGCCTCGTCCAAGCCTTGATAGTCGGTGCAATCGGCCAGAAAGCCACGCTCCATCATGACAGACAGAAATTCGGATTTGGCATGGTAGGTCATTGAGGTATCGTCCCTGCAAAACGGCGTTCCGCGCCTTATAGGCGGGCGGGCAGGGAAGGGAAAGTCTTTGACCATTGAAGATCGCAATATGGGGTCGGTTTGGGCGCTTGGCACCATGTCGGGAACCTCGCTTGACGGGGTGGATGCGGCCATGCTCCAGACAGATGGAGAAGTGATCACGGCATTTGGCATAAGCGACTACCGCCCGTATTCGCAAGATGAGCGCGCCAAGATCTCTGCGGCCTTTGGCCAATGGCCGGATGGCGCACAGGTCCCGGTCGCCGCCGAAACCGTCGAGACTGCCCACGCAGCATTGCTAACCCGCGTGATGGCGATGGACCCAGACCAACATCCTAAGATTATCGGTTTTCATGGCCAGACGTTGGCCCATGATCCTGCCAATAGTAAAACGCATCAAACGGGTGATGGCGCATTGCTTGCAGAAATTTTGCAATGTCCCGTGATTTGGGACTTTCGCAGCGCAGACGTTAAGTTTGGTGGCCAAGGCGCACCGCTTGCGCCGTTTTTTCACTTTGCCTGCGCTAAATACCTCTCTCTTACAAAGCCCACGGCCTTCCTGAACCTCGGCGGGGTGGGTAATATCACTTATATTGACCCCAGTTATGACAAGCCTGAGGACGATGGTGCGCTTTTGGCCTTTGACACGGGGCCCGCCAATGCCCCGATCAACGACCTTATGCAGGCCCGCCAAAACCTGCCCTTTGATCGTGACGGAAAACTCGCCGCACAAGGCCAAGTAAACGCCCAAATCGTGGAGAAATTCTTAACTCACGCCTACTTCTATAGAATGCCGCCTAAATCTCTGGACCGGGATGATTTCGCGACGCTGGCCTTCGAGGTCGAACCGCTCAGCGATGCGGATGCCTGCGCGACGCTGACCGAATGCTGCGCCGCCTCTGTCGCGCGCGCGCTAGAGCATATGCCAAAGCCCGTTTCGCGTGTTCTTGTGTGCGGCGGGGGCAGGCGGAACACCCACCTGATGGCCTGCCTGCAAGCCCTCACAACGGTACAATTCGACAATATCGACGACCACGGCTTGGATGGTGACATGCTCGAGGCGCAGGCCTTCGCCTACCTCGCTGTGCGTGTCGCGCGGGGCCTGCCAACAAGCTGCCCCAGCACCACGGGCGTTGCTGCAAATGTCGGTGGTGGAACGGTTAGTCGCCCGTCTTAGCGCGTGGGATATCAAACTCGGGGGCGGCCAATTCAAACCCGCTAAACTGGAAACCCGGTGATACAGTGCAGCCTACCAATGCCCACCCGTCTGGGGCCGAGGCTGCTTGCCATTGCCCTGCTTCGACTACGATCTGAGGGCGCTGGTTGGCCGCGAAATCCGGCCCTAAAACATGATCAACGGCAGGCCCCGCATCGGTGTCCGAGATCGACAAGATCAGCGGCGTGCCAGCGTAGAAATGCCAAATCTCACCGGCATCCACGCGGTGCCAATGGCTGCGCTCGCCCTGCTTTAACAAAAAGTAAATGCACGTCCCCGCAGGCCGCCCATCGCCCGTCGCGGCCCAAGTCTGGCGATACCAGCCACCCTCGGGGTGCGGCGCAAGGTCAAGGCGTTTGATGAGGGCCTCTGCGTCGCTCATGCCTTGTTCTCCATGCTGTGCGACAGGGACGATCGTGCTCTGCCATCGGTGTCGAAATTGCTTGCTGCTAGCCATGATGCCATCGCGTTTCGCCGGTTTGGCCATTCCCGTGCCAGAATTGAATACCAACAGACGTCACGCGCAATCCCGTCTAGCCGCCCACCTTCGCGCCAAATCCCTTCGGGTTGAAACCCATAGCGCGCAGCAGCCCGGCGCGATGCTGCATTATGGGCGTAGCAGCGCCAAACCGCGCGGGCGTAATGGTGTGTTTCAAAGCCGTGGTGCAGCAATAAAGTGATGGCCTCGGTTGCTGCCGCTGTGCGCTGTAGGCACGGGGCGTACCAGATGGCGCCAATTTCAAATGCGCCAACCTCTTGGTCCACGTCACAGATCGAAAGCCAACCCTCGGCCCGCCCGCTTGTCTTTGGGCGCACGGCCCAAAATGGCTGGTGCTCTCGCGTGGCGAAATCTGTCAACTGTGCACGTAACGCGTCAATGGTGGGGTAGGGGCCATATCGGGTGTTGGCAAAACTGCTGGCCTCGCCATTGCAGACTTCCCATTGCTCGTCCAAATGCACGAGGCCCACGGGCTCCAAGTCACACCATTGGCCGGTTATGCAAGCATGGCTTGGGAATGAGAATGTCATGCAGGGTGCTCCATGAACGGGAGTAGTGGTGCTAATGCCCATTTATTTTGATGCAAGGCTCGCTGACCGTAAAGTTCTCAGCAAGGGCACACTAGCCAAACGGCGCGGGGGGAGCAGAGCGATACTCGCCCCCCGCTTCAGGCCTAGGTTTTTAAGATCGAGGTGCCTGCGTAAACCGCCGCATCACCCAGCATTTCGTCGATGCGGATCAGCTGGTTGTATTTTGCCAAACGGTCAGAGCGCGATAGCGAGCCGGTTTTGATCTGGCCACAATTTGTCGCCACGGCCAAGTCGGCAATTGTCGCGTCCTCGGTCTCGCCAGAGCGGTGCGACATCACATTGGTGAAGCCCGCGCGGTGCGCCATGTCCACGGCGCGCAGGGTTTCGGTCAACGTCCCGATCTGGTTCACTTTTACCAACATGGAGTTCGCCGATTTACGCTTGATACCCTCGGCCAAACGCGTTGGGTTGGTCACGAACAAATCGTCGCCCACCAATTGGATTTTGTCGCCCAACTCTGCGGTCAGGGCGGCCCAACCGTCCCAATCATCTTCGCCCATGCCATCCTCAATCGAGATGATCGGGTAGTCAGCAACCAAGGCGGCCAAGTAAGCCGCGTTTTCCTCGGAAGACAGTTTTTTGCCTTCGCCCTTCATGTCGTATTTGCCGTCGCGGTAATATTCCGTCGCGGCGCAATCCAGTGCTAGGTGGATGTCTTCGCCCGGCTTGTATCCGGCTTTCTCGATCGACTTCAGGATGAAATCCAATGCTTCGCGCGAGCTGGAAATGTTAGGCGCAAACCCGCCCTCATCACCGATGCCGGTGTTGAAGCCTGCCGACGACAGCTCTTTCTTCAGCACATGGAACACTTCCGCGCCCATGCGGATCGCCTCGCGGATGTCCGTCGCCGCCACGGGCATGATCATGAACTCTTGGATGTCGATCGGGTTGTCCGCGTGCTCGCCGCCGTTGATGATGTTCATCATCGGTACTGGCAAAACCCGTGCGCTGGTGCCGCCCACATAGCGGTACAAGGGCTGCCCCGAGAATTCTGCCGCGGCCTTTGCCACCGCCAGCGAGACACCCAAAATGGCGTTCGCCCCAAGGCGGGATTTGTTGTCGGTGCCGTCCAGCTCGATCATCATCTCGTCGATAGAGACTTGCTCTGTGGCGTCTTCGCCGACAAGGTTCTCTGCCAACTCGCCATTCACATTGGCAACCGCGTCCAACACGCCTTTGCCTGCATAGCGGCCTTTGTCGCCGTCGCGTTTCTCGTTGGCCTCATATGCGCCAGTTGATGCCCCCGATGGCACCGCCGCGCGCCCCAAAGAGCCGTCTTCCAAGGTCACATCAACTTCCACAGTCGGGTTGCCACGGCTGTCAAGAATCTCACGGGCGTAAATGTCGATAATGGTGCTCATAGCAGGGCAATCCTTAAGATGGGTCTAATGTTGGGGCAGGTATAGATGTGCTGTGGAATAAGGGCAAGTTTTGGGCAAAGGCGGTAGAAAAGAGTTACGCTTGGCCTTAAAAATTTTCAATTAATGGCTTCATCCATTCCCGACATCAGGTAGGGTGCGAAAAACCTAAAAGATAATTTTTGAGAGAAGATTTTAATGGAGTGGAAATTTCTTTTGAACGCGGACCGCTTGGGGGATCCAACGTATAGTGAAGAACCACATCGCCCAATTTACGTACAAGATGCGGATCGTATAACTTTTTCGGCGCCATTTCGAAGGCTGGCAAATAAAACCCAAGTACATCCTTTGTATGATCATGATCACATTCATCACCGTTTAATCCATAGCGTTGAAACCAGTAGTGTAGGGCGCTCACTTGGTATGCAAGTCGGGTCTTGGTTGGAAAAAGAGAAATTTGTTCACGCTGGCGATCGGCATGCAATTGCAGGTGTGGTTCAAGCCGCTTGTCTTGCGCATGACATTGGCAATCCTCCGTTCGGGCACTCAGGAGAAGAGGCAATCGGTGAATGGTTCAAAGAAAGATTTAGAAAATCCGACGGTATATTTGGTTCGATGGCCGCAGAACTGCGCGGCGAGTTTGAGCAGTTCGAGGGGAATGCACAAGGGTTCCGAATTATTACTCGGTTAGAAATGCACCGAAATCAGGGCGGTATGAGGCTGTCGAATAGCGTCTTGGGCACGTTTGCAAAATACCCAGCTACGGAGCATGTACAGAGCGCAGAGAATACCAGCTACTGTGGCGTTAAAAAGTTTGGGTTATTTAAATCTGAAGAACTTATTTTTTCTGAAGTCGCTCAAAAACTGGGGTTACAGCGAGAGCAAAATAAAAATGGTTATTGGTGGCGGCGGCATCCATTGGTGTTTCTCGTCGAGGCAGCCGATGATATTTGCTACAATATTCTTGATATAGAAGATGCGTATATTTCTGGGGATTTGGGGTTCGATGCCGTTTCACGTTGCCTTACTCCATTGGTAGGAACATCAAATCAAGATATGTCAGACAAAACCGAAGGCGAGTGTATAGCCTACATGAGAGCCCGCGGTATCGGAGCAGCGATCAATGCCTGTGTGGAAGCCTTCAAAGAAAATTATACGAAGATCATGGACGGGTCATTTTCATCTTCTTTGATCGAGGTTTCGGATAAAAGTGAGGAATTTGCAGAAATTAAGCGTGTAGCAAAAAGCCGAATTTTTACTGCTAAGCGGAAAACTGAGTTGGAAATTTCAGGAAGGAATGTACTTCACCGAGTCCTAGACGGGGTTGTTCCGATTTATGAAAATCTTAGTAACCTTGAGTGGGACCCGAATAAACTGGAAGGATATGACGTGCAGTTGGTCCGGGCCCTCGATTTGGATTTGCGGGACATCAACAGTACTAATGATGCGCTACATTCCCTTGCCGACTTCGTTTCAGGGATGACTGATAGGTACACTGTAAAAATAGCGCGCATGGTGTCAGGGACGTAGCCCTTTATTATTCGGGTGGTGGGGGCTTCATCCTCACTCAAACCGAACCATTTGTATAAAATTCCGTACGTGCTGTACGCCTTGTACTGAAACGGGCTCTGATTTAGCGGCCCTTGACCCCGTAAAGCTCCAACCGATGACCTTTGAGGCGATACCCCAACCGTTTGGCGATTTTCTCTTGCAGGGCCTCAATCTCGGGGTCGACGAACTCAATGATTTCACCGCTTTGCATGTCAATCAGGTGGTCGTGGTGGTCGCGCTCTGCATCTTCGTAGCGCGCGCGCCCGTCGCCAAATTCCAACCGCTCCAATAGCCCCGCTTCCTCGAACAGCTTTACTGTTCTGTACACGGTGGCAATTGAAATATTACTATCTGTTTTCAAAGCCCTAGAGTGCAGCTCTTCCACGTCTGGATGGTCCTCTGCCTCTTCCAAAACTTGCGCTATTACTCGGCGTTGGCCGGTCATGCGCAGGCCTCTCTCGGTCGATCGGCTGATGATGGACTTGGCCATTTTGCGGCTCTCCCTTGGGGCTTTGAGGTGCATTTTAGGCGCGCATGTGCTTGGCCTCCACCCCCAATTTTCACCCTAGCCTTGACTTATTGTGCGCAGAAGCCCATTTCCCCCTCAAGCCTGCGCACAAATGGTGCCGCGTGTGCCCCGCTATTGTTCGGGGCGATGCACCGCCGCAGTGTTATACGTTCCCGAAATTCACGCGAATGGGTCCGGTGGGGGAACCGCCTCCACGACCATTTTAACGCGCCCCCACAGCCAGTTAGGCGTGGGGCCACATGTCACGAGAGGACATGACTTGAATAAATTTGAAGCTTTGGGGATCTCCCCCAAAATTGCCGAAAGGCTTGCCGAAAACGGCATCACAACGCCAACACCAATCCAGGAAGAAGCGATCCCGATCATTTTGGGTGGCCGCGATGTTATGGGCTTGGCCCAAACCGGCACCGGTAAAACTGCGGCCTTTGGTCTGCCGATGATCCACAATCTAATCAAAATAGGCACTAAACCTGCGTCGCGCACTGTGCGTGGCTTGATCCTTGCGCCGACCCGCGAGTTGGCAAAGCAAATCTGTGACAACCTGAAAATGTTCCAAGGTAATGGCCATTTGAAAATCAACATGGTTGTTGGCGGCGTCTCTATTAACCCACAAAAGAAGGCGTTGGAGCGCGGTACAGATATTCTGGTCGCCACCCCCGGTCGCCTAATTGACTTGTTGCAGCAAAAATCCGTGATGCTGGGCGATGCGAAGTATTTGGTGCTCGACGAGGCTGACCAGATGCTCGACATGGGCTTCATTCACGCACTGCGCCAAATTGCGCCGCTGCTGCCCAAAGAGCGCCAAACCCTGTGTTTCTCGGCCACTATGCCGAAGCTGATGGAAGAGTTGGCCGCGACCTATCTTGACCACCCGCGCCGCGTGCAGGTCACTGCGCCGGGCAAGACTGCTGACAAGATCACGCAATCGGTGCACTACATCGCTAAGGCGGCTAAAAATGATCTGCTGATTGAGCTGATGGACAAGCACCGCGATGATCTCGCGTTGGTGTTCTGCCGTACAAAGCATGGCGCGGAAAAGCTGATGAAGTTGCTTGATAGCAAAGGGTTTGCTGCCGGCTCCATTCATGGGAATAAATCGCAAAACCATCGCGATCGCTCACTAGCGGCGTTCAAATCTGGCGCGTTGCGCGTTCTAGTTGCGACAGATGTAGCGGCGCGTGGGATCGACATTCCGGGTGTTGGTTTTGTCTACAACTACGACCTTCCCAACGTGCCAGAAAGCTATGTGCACCGCATCGGGCGGACTGCACGCGCTGGTCGTGAAGGCGAGGCGATTTCCTTTTGCGCCCCCGATGAGATGGGCGAATTGAAGGACATCGAAAAGCTGTTGAAAATCACTATTCCGGTGGCTGGCGGTCGTCGTTGGGCCAAATCCGAGGAAGAAGCCAAGCCGAAACGCGGCGGTGGCGGTAATCGCGGAGGCGGCCGTCCAGGTGGCGGAGGCGGAGGTCGTCGTGGCCAAGGTAAGCCAAAAGCGGCGGGTGGCGGCGAAGGCCCATCGGGCGGCGCACCTAAGCGCAAGCGTAACCGCCGTCGTCGCGGCCAAGCTCCGACGTCTGCTGCGGCATAGTCCGGATGAGCCGGTTCCAGCGCGCAATGGCAATTATCATGACGGTGCTCACAACCTGCTTTGGCGGTTTGTGGGCGCTCGGGTATTTGTACGTTTCCGGGATGGCTTGTGCGTTCTCGAACAGTGCTAACTGTAGCCTGAAAATGCCTTGGCAATTGTCTGGTGAAGATCTGCAATACATGGTGTTGATGCCAGGAGCAGTCTTCTTGGGGCTTCTCATAGTGACTGTGTTGCTTTGGCGAAAATAGCCAAGTTATCAACTTGAGACATGAAAAAGGGGCCATGAAGGCCCCTTTGTTTTTGACTGTTCTAATTGGTTTAGAACGGAATTTCGTCGTCGATGTCGCTCGATGGGCTGGATTGGCCGCCCCCACCACTAGCACCGCCGCCGGAGCCGCCACCATAACCGCCACCCGATGGGCCGCTGTCGTAGCCGCCGCCACCCATTGGGTCGCCGCCACCACCGCCACCGCCATAACCGCCACCACCGCCGCTGGAGCCACCGTTCGGTCCGTCGAGCATGGTTAGCGAGCCGTTAAAACCTTGCAGCACAACTTCGGTGCTGTACTTGTCAGCGCCGCTTTGGTCTTGCCATTTACGGGTCTGCAACTGGCCCTCGATGTAGACCTTGGAGCCTTTGCGCAGGTATTGCTCGGCAATGCGGACCAGACCTTCTTGGAAAATGGCGACTGAATGCCATTCGGTTTTTTCGCGGCGCTCGCCGGTGCTGCGATCTTTCCATGTCTCGGAGGTGGCGATGCGCAGGTTGCAAACCTTGCCGCCATTTTGAAAACTCCGCACTTCGGGATCGCGCCCTAGGTTGCCGATAAGAATAACTTTGTTAACTGAACCGGCCATGTGCTGGGTCTCCCGAATCTTGAATTGATGCTCTTATATCAGCGGTATTTGGTTAACGAGAGACTTACAACCACACTGTGTAGTGGGCGAGTATTGGCTCAGGGGGTGGTTTAACCACAAAAACTGACTATATTGCGCGCAATTAGAGGCGGTGAGTGGGACCGGATGAATGCGTAAGTTATTGGTGGTATTGGTGGCAGCGGCTTCGTTGATGCCGCTTTCCTCGCAAATCTTAATCGCCGAGGGGCTGTCTTCGTCTGGCTCAACGAGCAACCGCTCCAGAGTTTTTAGCACTCAGGCGCGGCTTCTGGATGGCCGGTTGTCGTCGCAGTATAAAGCGTCCAGAAAATTGCAGCCGCAAAGCAAGAAGGCCATTTATGCCACCAAAACGGCGATCCCGCGCTATCGTGGGTCGCAAAAAAGTGCCTATCTTGGGGATGCTAAACGCGTAGCGCGTAAGCATGGTGTGCCGACGGATTTGTTCCTGCGTCTGGTGCAGCAAGAAAGTGGTTGGAAGCCTCATGCGGTGTCTCATGCCGGCGCTATTGGGTTGGCCCAGCTGATGCCGGGGACTGCGCGTAAGCTGGGGGTGAATCCACGTGATCCCAAGCAAAACCTTGAAGGCGGCGCGCGTTATCTCAAGCAGATGTACCGCAAGTTTGGCAGTTGGCGGCTGGCTTTGGCTGCATATAATGCGGGGCCGGGCGCGGTTGAAAAGCACGGCGGGGTGCCGCCTTACCGCGAGACCCGCAATTATGTGCGCAAGATTTTGGGAAGCTAAGATTTAGTGGGGGCCAGCCCCCACTCCCCCGGGATATTTTTGGAACAATGATAGTTAGCGGCGGAGTGCGTCGTCTAAGACGTCGTGTATGATTTGGGGGGGTACGTCGCTGGTCACAAAAGCCTGACCGATGCCGCGTGCCATGATGTAGTTGAGCGTGCCTTGGGTGACTTTTTTGTCTTGGCCCATCAGAGCGATCAGTGCGTCGGCATCAGGTAAGTTGCCCTCAATGTCGCGCAGGTCGGTTTTCATGCCCATGTCTTTTAGGTGTGCGCGGACCCGGCTTGGGTCTTCTTGCGCGCACAGCCCAAGGCGTGAAGACACCTCGAACGCCAAGGCGCAACCGATGGCAACGCCTTCGCCGTGCAGTAAGCGGTCGGAGTAGCTGGTTGCGGCCTCCAGCGCGTGGCCGAATGTATGGCCCAGATTGAGCAGGGCGCGGTCGCCTTGCTCGGTCTCGTCGCGTGCCACGATGTCGGCTTTCATTTGGCATGACCAGCGGACCGCCTCGATGCGTTTCGTGACATCTCCGGCGGCCAAATCTGGCGCGTTTACCTCGAGCCAGTCAAAGAAGGTGGCATCGCCTAGCAGCCCATATTTTACCACTTCGCCATAACCTGCAAGGACGTGGCGCGGGGTTAATGTGCCCAGCACGGCCACATCCGCCAGCACCAGTGACGGCTGATGGAAGGCGCCGATCAGGTTTTTGCCATGGGGGGAATTAATTGCGGTTTTGCCGCCAACAGAGCTGTCGACTTGTGCCAGCAGCGAGGTCGGGATTTGCACAAACCGCACGCCCCGGCGCAAAATCGCTGCTGCAAAGCCCACCAAGTCACCGATCACGCCGCCGCCAAACGCCACGACCATATCGCCGCGCTCGATCTTTTGCTCAAGCAGCCATTCGACCGTTTGGCTTAGGTATGGCCAGCTTTTCGTGGCCTCGCCTGCGGGCAGGGTCAGATGGGTCATCTCGATGCCGGAGGCGGCCAAGCCTGCGCGTAAATCCTCTAGGTGCAGGTCTGCCACATTGGCGTCCGTGACCACCGCCACGCGCGGGCGGGTCAGCAGGGGGGTGACCTGCGCGCCAGCTTGTGCCAGCAGCCCGTGGCCGATTTCAATGAGGTAGCTGCGATCGCCAAGCTTAACCTGAACGGTTTCATGTGGGTAAGTCATGGGGCGTTTCTTTCAGTAGGTGGGCGTCATGCAGGGTGGTGACGACCTGTTTGGCCATGTCGTCAATGGAATATTCCGCCCGGGCTTCGACGTAGAGTTGCGCCTGCGCGTAAATAGGCGTTCGGGCGTTGTAGATGTCGCGCAATGAGGCATAGGGATCGTCAGTGCGCAGCAACGGGCGAGTTGTTTTGTGGCGAACACGGTCCCAAAGCAGCGCCAGATCAGCCTTCAGCCAGACCGAGACCCCTTTGGAGGCGACCAGATCGCGGTTGTCCTCGCTCAGGAATGCTCCGCCGCCCGTGGACAGAACTGCGGGCTCCCCGTCAAGCAGGCGCGCAATGATCTCGGTCTCGCGGGCGCGAAAGAAGGCCTCGCCGTCGCGCTCGAAAATTTCGGCAATGGAGCGGTCGGCGGCGCGTACCAACTCCTCGTCGCTATCCAGAAAAGGCACGCCAAGTATGCGCGCAACGGCCCCGCCAATGGCGGTTTTTCCGGCTCCCATCATGCCCACAAGAACCAAGGGGCGGGTCAGAGTTAGGACTTTGGGTGGCGTTCTCTCGCTCAATTTATCATTTTCTGTTTTGAATTGCGTGAACTTGTTAGAAATTCCATATATGAATCAAACAACAGGCGCAAAGGGCGGTGACATAAGTCGCCCATAATAAAGGCATAACAAGCGTGATAAGGCTCCTAAAGGCTCTGATTTTCCTGATCGTGATGGGCATCGTCGGTATTATCGGCTATGCGTATTTGGGCGACCTGTCGCCAAATAGGGTCGAGGTTAATCAACCGGTTACGCTGGATGCGAAGTAAACAAAACGTAGCGACCCTTGCTGTATCGTGCTTTTTGACGCTGGTGCCTCTGGCGCATGCGAAGGAGCCGCTGTCTGCGATTGACTGGTTGTCTGACGTGGTGGCGACACCTGTCGTGGTTGCCCCGCCAAAATTGCCACAGGCCCCAAAGGTCAAACACGCCGACGATGTTGCGCGCTCTGCCACGCCCAGCGTTGTGACGACGACGACCCTTGGTGCACCCAGCCGCGATGGTGTCGGCTTGGTGCCGGGGGCCGTGACCGGGTTGCCTGCCAATTTTTGGGGGTCCAGCCGGTCCGTCATTTTGAGTGCCGCATTAAACGATTTACGCCCGGACCTACCGTCACCATTGGCCGAGCTTATACACACGGTGTTGTTGGCCGAGTTGACGCCCCCCTTAGACACTGCTCAGGCGGAGGTTTTGTTCCACGCCCGTGTTGACGTGTTGCTGGCTTTGGGGGCCTTAGATCAGGCCAAGGCTTTGCTGGACCGGGCTGATCCCGGCACCCCATCTTTGTTCCGGCGCTGGTTTGATGCCAGCCTTTTGACTGGCGAGGAAGACGTGGCTTGCAAGCGCATGTTGCGCCAACCTGATATGGCACCGACCTATCCGGCGCGCATTTTCTGCATGGCGCGCGCTGGGGATTGGGACGCGGCCAACCTGACGCTGAGCACGGCGCAGACGTTAAAAGTTATCACCCCCGCCGAGGATGCGCTTATGGCGCGGTTCCTTGATCCTGAGGTGTTCGAGGGGGAGCCACCGTTGCCCGCGCCATCGCGCGTCACCCCGTTAAGCTTTCGGATGCATGAGGCCATTGGCGAGCCGCTGTCTTTGTCGACGCTACCCAATGCCTTTGCCTATGCGGCGCTTTCGGAGAATGGCGGGTGGAAGCCACGCATCACTGCCGCCGAACGCCTTGCGCGCACGGGTGCGATTTTGCCCTCGCGCCTGTTGGCGATTTATTCCGAGCGGCAACCGGCAGCCTCGGGTGGGGTCTGGGATCGGGTGGATGCGGTGCAGGCTTTTGAGACGGCGCTAACGGCCCGTGATCCAAGTTCGGTGGCCGCGCAATTGCCGGATGCCGTGCGTTCCATGCGCCGCGCCGGGCTAGAGCCTGCCTTGGCCAATATGTTCGGAGAGGCCTTGCTGGGCTTGCCCCTTTTAGATGCGGCCCAAGAGGACGCGGTTCGGCTGGTTATGTTGTCGCCCGCCTACGAGAGCGCGGCGAACTCCGAGGCGATTGCCGCAAAGATACCTGCGCTATGGCGCGCGGTGGCGCGGGGCGACGGAGCTGAAATTTCGCAACTTGTAGGGGCCGGTGGGTTGGACCCGTTAGAAAGCGCGATTGCTGCCGCATTCACAACCGCAGGGCCAGCCAGCGATCTGGCCACGTTGGTTGAGGCTGGAAACTTCGGCTTGGCGATGCTTAAGGCGGTGAAGTTGATGGAGGATGGCGCGGGTGCCGATCCCTCCGCGTTAGAGAGCGGGCTGCGTACGTTACGCCACTTGGGGTTTGATGATTTTGCCCGCCGCATGGCGCTTTATACCTTGATCACAAGGCCGCGCGGGTGAGCTTGCCTGCGGATATGTCGCGTTGGATCGAGACCTTTCTAGATGCGCAAGCCGCCGAGTTGGATGCGGCGCAAAACACAAGGTTGGCCTATGGGCGCGACTTGTTGGATTTTGCCAGTTGGTTGGACCATCGCGGCACACAGTTTGAGGCGGTGGCGCGCAGTGATGTTGAGGATTACCTGATCCATTGCGACGCCCAAGGTCTGGCGTCGGCCACCCGCGCACGGCGCTTGTCGGCGATTAAACAGCTCTATCGCTTTGCCTATGAAGAAGGGTGGCGCGAAGATAATCCGGTGATGCAAATCAAGGGGCCGGGGCGTCAGAAATCCCTACCCAAAACCCTGAGCGTCGAGGAAGTGGACCGCCTGTTAGGTGCGGCGCAAACCTCGGCACGCAGCAAGGATGACCGGCTGCGCAACACTTGCCTGATGGAGTTGCTTTACGCGACCGGAATGCGCGTGAGCGAACTGGTGACGTTGCCAGTGTCGGCGGCGCGTGGTGATCCGCGCATGTTGCTGGTCAAAGGCAAAGGCGGCAAAGAGCGCATGGTGCCGTTGGCAGGCTCGGCGCGCGATGCGCTGGCGGCTTGGATTACCACGCGTGATATGCGCGATGAGGCGGCACAGAAAGACGGTAAACCGTCCTCCAAGTTCTTGTTCCCGTCGCGCAGCAAAGATGGCCACCTGACACGGCATCGGTTTTACATGCTGATCAAGGAATTGGCGCTTGAGGGTGGGGTTGATCCATCCAAGGTTACGCCGCACACGCTCCGCCACGCATTTGCGACGCATCTTTTGGCCAACGGGGCCGATTTGCGTGCCATTCAAACCCTGCTGGGCCATGCGGATATCTCGACGACCGAGATTTATACCCATGTGCTGGACGAGCGGTTGAAGGAGTTGGTTCTAGAGCACCACCCTTTGGCCAAAGGCTAAAGCATTTGTAATCTAGCGGCGCAATTCCGGCGGCAAAACATCCTCGGAAGGCCAAATGCCCGTTCGCAATGCCGTCTCGTAGCCTTGGGTCAGGCCTGCGTCTTCCATCGCCTGCGCGGCGGCCTCAAAATCATAGCTCAGATTGTGAAACCGCACGCCATCGTTTGACAACACGCCATAGCGGGTCTCGGGGCGGCCATCATGGGGCGGCATCCCGATGACCCCCGCATTGATCCACTGCTTGCCAGCTATATGGCGCTCGAAGGCAATGCCTGAATGCCCTGCAATAACAGCATCAAACGAGCCGATCTCATGCTCAATCGCCGCAAGTTCCTCGGCAAAAATGCTCTCTGGTGAGCAGGGCCAAATGAACCGTGCCACATCCGTGAACCCGCCGTGGATCACCACATAGCGCTTGCCGTTGTGACGAAAGACCAACATGTCGGGCGTGTCTTTGAACAACAGGGCGGGATCAGGGAATTCGCGGTGTAAATCGGCCCAAGCACGGGTGAACCAAACTTTGGAGGCAAGATCGCACGCGGTGCCGTTCTCGAACCCGCAACCGCAATCAGTGGCACCCGCCTTGATCTGCGCTTCGCAATTGCCCAAAATTGACTGGACCTCAAAGAGGCCACGGGAGGAGCGGACCACCGCTAAACTCTGCGCGCAATAGGCGATTAAATCACCAGTGAAAATGCGGTTTGAAGGGGCGAAATTCGCAGTTTCGGCAAGAGATTTGAGTGCGTCCCACGCCTGCAAGTTCGAATAGGCACCGCCAAACAGCAAGACATCACCCTGCAAAATTCCGAGGTCCTTGATATAGGGGCGAGTAGAGAGCATTTGCGGGTTACCCTTGAATGGTTCGGGCGCGCAGCCCATAACCTATGTCTAACCTCAATTGATAAGGTCTAAAACCCGGATGGACGACGCATCAACACTCTTTGATACTGCCTTTTGGCTGACCTCGGGCGGCATTGTCGTTTTGTTGCTTTTGTCGGCGTTCTTTTCTGGCTCTGAGACGGCCCTGACTGCCGCCTCGCGCGGCAAGCTGCGCACGCAGGCCGACAAGGGCTCGCCAGGGGCCAAGCGGGCCTTAAACATCACCGAGGATAACGAGCGGTTGATCGGTTCGGTTTTACTGGGCAACAACTTGGTCAACATTCTTGCAGCGTCTTTGGCTACCGCGCTGTTTACCAAAGTATTGGGCGAAAGCGGCGTGGCGTGGGCGACGTTGGTGATGACGCTGTTGGTGTTGATCTTCGCGGAGGTTTTGCCAAAGACATATGCCATCACCAATTCCGAGAGGGCCGCCGCAATGGTCTCAGGTCCCATATCGATTGTGGTGCTGGTCTTTGCGCCGATTGTGACCGCCGTGCGCGCCTTGGTGCGTCAAATCTTGAAGCTTTTTGGTGTTGATATTGATCCCAATAGCCACATCTTGTCGGTGAACGAGGAAATCGCAGGGGCCTTGGCACTGGGTCATGAGGAAGGCGTGGTGCACAAAGAACAACGCGACCGGCTTTTAGGCGCGCTGGATTTGAACGAGCGGGACGTGGAGGAGATCATGCTTCACCGTTCCGAGATCGAGATGATCAACGCGGAAGACCCACCCAGCGAGATTATTGACCAATGCCTGAAAAGCCGCTTCACGCGCCTGCCGGTATTCCAAGGGGAGCAGGAAAATATCGTCGGTGTCATGCATGCCAAAGATCTGCTGCGTGCGGTGAACGAGGCGGTGCGCGGGCCGGGTGGTATGTCCGCTGACCTGTCGGATTTTGACATTATGGCAGTGGTACGCAGGCCGTATTTCGTGCCTGAGACCACGGCACTAGATGACCAAATGCGCCAATTTTTGAAGCGGCATTCGCATTTTGCGTTGGTTGTGGATGAGTATGGTGCGCTGCAAGGGTTGTTGACACTAGAAGACATTCTCGAAGAGATCGTGGGCGAAATTACCGATGAATTTGACGAAGCCGAAGTGGCGGCCTTGAAGCCAGAAAACGACGGCAGCTATGTCGTTGAGGGGGCGGTGACAATCCGCGACCTCAACCGAATGGCCGAGTGGTCGCTGCCCGATGAGGAAGCCAATACCCTTGCCGGCTTGGTGATCCACGAGGCCCAGTCGATCCCGACTGTTGGTCAGGTTTTCTCATTCCATGGCTTCCGTATCGAAGTGATAGAACGCCACAAAAACCGTCTGACCCAATTGAAAGTACGCCCGTTATGAGTGCCCCTCGCAAAATTATTATCGACACGGATCCCGGCCAAGATGACGCCGTGGCAATTTTGCTGGCGCTGGCCTCGCCGGAGGACCTGGAGGTGCTGGGCATCACTGTCGTGGCGGGCAATGTGCCGTTGCCGCTGACCCAAAAGAACGCGCGTATTGTGTGTGAATTGGCGGGGCGGCCGGATGTTTTGGTGTTCGCGGGGTGCGATGCGCCTATATCGCGCAAGCTTGTCACCGCTGAACATGTGCACGGAAAAACCGGCCTTGATGGTCCCGTGATGGCGGACCCTGTGATGGCGTTGCAAGAGGCCCATGCGGTGGATTTCATCATTGAAACCCTGCGCACGCAGCCCGCTGGTACGGTGACGCTTTGCCCGCTGGGGCCGCTGACCAATATTGCCGAGGCGTTCACCCGCGCCCCTGACATTATCGAGCGGGTACAAGAAATTGTGCTGATGGGCGGGGCTTATTTTCAGGTGGGCAACATCACGCCCACCGCCGAGTTCAATATCTATGTGGACCCCGAGGCCGCCAAGATTGTGTTTGGGGCGGGGGTGCCTTTGGTGGCGATGCCGCTGGACGTGACGCACAAGGCTTTGACCAACCGCGCGCGGGTCGATGCATTCCGGGCCTTGGGCAATGAGGCCGGGCGGATGGTGTCTGAGTGGACCGACTTTTTCGAGCGTTTTGACAAGGAAAAATACGGCTCGGAAGGCGCGCCGTTGCATGACCCTTGCGTGATTGCCTACCTGTTGCAGCCCGAGCTGTTTTCCGGCCGCTTGGTCAATGTGGAGGTCGAGACCGGATCGGAGTTGACCCTTGGGATGACGGTGGCGGATTGGTGGGGGGTCACGGACCGCGCGCCCAATGTGACCTTTATGGGTGACATCGACGCGGCGGGCTTCTTTGCGCTTCTGAGCGAGCGGATCGGCCGGTTGTGAGGGCGGTTTTTCCGTATTTTTAAGAACAAAGATGACGATGATCTTGGGGCGGTGCGGTGAACACTAGCATCGGTGCGGTCACCTTAATTGGGAATTAAAGTAGTCATGGCTGAGACGCATGTGCCTTGTTTCGATAACTCCTATGCTCGATTGCCCGCGCGGTTTTACGCCAAGCTGTCGCCCACTCCAGTACGTGATCCGAGCCTTTTGGCGGTGAATGAAAGCCTAGCGACCCAAATGGGGTTGGACATTGACTGGCTGCGCTCGTCTGCGGGGCTGGCGATGTTGGCGGGCAATGTGATGCCTGCGGGCGCGGAGCCATTGGCGCAGGCCTATGCGGGGCATCAATTTGGCGGTTGGTCACCACAGTTGGGCGACGGGCGTGCGAATGTTTTAGGCGAGGTCGTAGGTCCTGATGGCGCGCGCTGGGATATTCAGTTGAAAGGTTCCGGCCCGACGCCATTTTCTCGGCGCGGTGACGGGCGTGCGGGGCTTGGTCCGGTGATGCGCGAATACATCGTCAGTGAAGCAATGCACGCTCTTGGGGTGCCAACAACGCGCGCCCTTGGGGCCGTGCGCACAGGTGAGCGGGTGCAGCGTGAAACGGGTGTGCCGGGGGCCATTTTGACCCGCACGGCGGCCTCTCATATCAGGGTGGGGACGTTTCAATACTTTGCTGCGCGCCATGACCGCGAGGCTTTAGAATTGCTGTTGGGTGAGGCAATCAGGCGTCATTACCCAGAGGTTGAGCAGGGCGACGCGTTGGGGTTTCTAGAGGCCGTGGTCAAGGCGCAGGCGGCTCTTGTGGCGAAATGGATGGGGGTTGGTTTTATCCATGGCGTGATGAACACCGACAACACCCATGTGGGCGGGCTGACGATTGATTACGGGCCATGTGCCTTCATGGATGCCTATCATCCGGCAATGGTGTTCTCGTCCATCGACCAGCAGGGGCGCTATGCTTATCAGGGGCAGCCAGAGATATTGGTGTGGAACCTTGCGCAATTGGCGTCGTGCTTATTGCCGTTGATTGAGGACGACAGCGACAAGGCAGTGGCCGCCGCACAGGACGTTCTGGCGGAGTTTGGCACGCATTATACTGCCGCTTGGAAGCAGGTGTTTCTCGCCAAGATTGGCCGTGCGATCGGCGGGGATGGCGAGGTGGCCCTGATCCAAGATCTACTGATCCGTATGGCCGATAATCAGGCGGATTTCACCCTGACGTTTCGCGCTATGGCGCAGGGGCAGGGCGCGCGCGATCAGTTTGTTGACCCGACAAGCTATGACGCATGGGCTAAGGGCTGGGGCGGTGGTGATGAGGTACTTATGCGCGCGGCTAATCCGGCGTTTATTGCGCGCAATCACCGCATTGAGGATGCCATTCAAGCGGGGATTGCGGGCGACGACGCGCCATTCCACCGCCTCGTTGAGGTGCTGAAACACCCCTTTGAGGACCAGCCAGAGCACGCAGATTTACGCCAACCCCCGACCGAGCAGCAACGCGTGCGTCAGACCTTTTGCGGCACCTGAGCCTTAGGCGCGCGGTTGATGAGTGCGATGCCCACCACCACTAAAATCAGCGCGCCGATGATCGAGACGCTGATCTTTTCGCCCAATAGGAACCAGCCCATCAGCACCGATAACACCGGCGACAGGAACGAGAAACTCGCGACGCCCGAGGCAGGGTAAATCGACATCAGCCAAAGCCAAAAGATGAAGGCAAAGGTGGCAATCGCCACGATTTGGAATGCCATTGCGGCGTAGTGGATCGGTGTTGGATTGCGAATGAGCGGGCCGAACAACGGGGCCACGGCAAGCAACACCACCGCCGAGATCAGCACTTGATAAAAGAGCTGCACCTCCGGGCGGACGGTCTTTAATGGCGTGGCCTTCACCAGCAAGATCGTGATGGCCCACCCAATGGCGGCCCCGAGCGCGCAAAGATCGCCAATTAGCGAGGTCTCGCCGCCCGTGTTTTGATCCAAGATGGCCCAAGCCACACCCGTAAAGGCAATCAACAAGCCGAAGGATTTGCGCGCGGTAAGGCGGTCTCCGGGGATGATGAAATGCGCGGAGAGAGCCAGCCAAACGGGCATGGAATAAAAGATCACCGAGGCGCGCGAAACCGATGTCAGATCTAGCGCGGTGAACAGCATCAAGAACTCGACCGAGAACACCAAGCCGATAAGGATGGCGGACGGGATCACCGCACGCGGCAACGACACGCTCATGCCGCGCCACCACATCCAGATGAGAATGCAAAACACCGCCCCCGCCGAGCGCGCGCCAGCAAAGAACACCGGCTGGAAAGCCTCGCTGGCGACTTTGATGACCACTTGGTTAAAGGCCAGCAGCAGCGCGAGGCCGATCAGCGATGTCGCGCCAAATGTGTCGATGTGATTTTTGGGGTGCATGGGGGCTCCGGATGGGTTGGCCTATTCCAATGCGATAATGGCTAAGGTTGTCAATCTTGGCGCGCAATTGCGGCTGGCTTGCGGGACTAAATAAGATAAGTTGGCCGAAACATGCCCCCGCCGTATTCACGCGGGTACCAAGGCAAAACAGTGACGGAGCCACACATGACCCTTTTGCAGATCGCATCGCTATTGCTGGTATTGGCGGCGGCCTTTGGCACCCTGAACTACCTGTTTCTCAAGTTGCCGTCCTCCATCGGCATTTTGATCGTGGCACTTTTGGCCTCGCTTGGAGTGATGGGGGTTGATCTGGTCGCGCCGCAACTTGGCATGGCGGATCAGGTGCGTTCGGTGGTCAAGTCCATCGACTTCTCGCAAGCCTTGCTGGAGGGCATGTTGGGTCTGTTGCTATTTGCCGGTGCGCTGCATGTGAAACTGGCAGATTTGCGCGGTGAATGGCGCGTGGTGGCCCTGATGGCGACCTTGGGGGTGGGGCTTTCTACCGTGGTTGCGGGCTTCGGGTTCGCGTGGCTTACTGGCATGCCGATTATGATCGCGCTGGTATTCGGCGCGCTGATCTCGCCCACGGATCCGGTGGCGGTGCTGGGGGTGTTGCGTCAAGCGAACCTTAAGAAAAGCATGGAGACCAAGATCGCGGGCGAGAGCCTGTTCAACGATGGCGTGGGCTATGTGGTGTTCTTGGTGTTGGTGGGCATTGCCTTTCCGGCCATGGATGCCCACGGCGAGAGCCATGGCGGCGGCGGGTTGGCGGATGCGGCGAAGCTGTTCTTGCAAGAGGCCGTCGGCGGCGCGCTTTTGGGTGTCGTGCTGGGCTGGCTGACATTTCGCGTGATGCGGCGGATTGATGAATACTCGCTAGAGGTTTTGATCACCTTGGCGCTGGCCTTCGGCGGCTATTCGCTCGCGGTGTATCTGCATGTGTCTGGCCCGGTCATGGCCGTGTGTGCAGGGCTGTTCATCGGGGATGTTGGCACCAAATATGGCATGTCAAAACTGACCCGCCAATACGTGGATGGCTTTTGGAAGCTGATCGACGAGATATTGAACGCGGTCTTGTTTTTGTTGATCGGGTTTGAGGTTTTCGCGGTTGCGTTCTCCATGGAGGGGCTGACTGCGGGGGCTTTGGCAATTGTGCTGGCCTTGCTGGCAAGGCTGGTGGCGGTGGCTGTGCCGATTATGATTTTGCGCCCGTTTCGCGAGTTTTCAAAAGGCGTGATCCCGATCATGACTTGGGGCGGATTGAAGGGGGGCATTTCGGTCGCATTGGCGCTGTCGTTGCCGGAAAACGAGTGGAAACCGCTGATCCTGACCGCGACCTATGTGGTGGTGATCTTCTCAATCATCGTGCAGGGCCTGACCGTAGCCCCCTTGGCGACCCGTTTGGGGCGTGAGCCGGAACTGGTCTAACTTTCCCCCTAGACGGCTGGGACCCTTGCCCTCATTCTTGGTCGGGAAGGGCCCCGTTGCGGTGGCCTGCTGCCTTGAACGGAGAAATATATAATGTCGATGATGAATATGGTTGCCAAAATGGCCGTTGGTTTTGCTGTCGCTAAGGGGATGCAACAGGTCCAAAAATCTGGTGGGCTTGGTAAAATAATGGAGAGCCTCTCGGGGGCTGCTGGCGGTGCGCGCGGTGGTACAAGCAGTGCAGGCGGCCTTGGTGGACTGGGTGACATCATGGGCAGCTTGACCGGCGGAAGCTCTAGTGGAGCGGCTGGTGGCCTTGGCGGGCTGGGCGATATTTTAGGTGGCCTGACGAAAGGTGCGGGCGGTGCTGCGACAAGTGGCATGGGCGGCCTTGGTGACATTTTGGGCGGCTTGACGGGCGGCGCTGGTGGCGCGGCTGCGGGCGGCCTTGGTGGCCTTGGTGGCTTGCTTGGCGGTTTGGCGAATGCGCGCACGGGGGCCTCGGCAGGCTCGCTTGAAGATTTGCTGGGCCAAGACAATCCGGCCGAGGAGCCTGCGGAAGAAGATACCGCAGGGCTGATGGTCCGCGCTATGGTTATGGCTGCGCGTAGCGATGGGGAAATTGATGCCACCGAGAAAGAAACACTGATGGCGACCATCGGTGAGGATGCAAGCGCTGAAGACATGGCGTTTGTGCGCGAGGCCTTGAATGCGCCGGTCGATGCGGCCGCTTTGGCTGCGGACACTCCGAAAGGTGTGGAGACACAGGTTTATTCAATGTCGGTGATGGCGATTGAGCCAAGCAATCAGGCAGAGGCCAAGTTCCTTCACGAGTTGGCAACTTCGCTGGGCATTCGTCAGGCAACTGCCAATGAAATCCACGACAGCTTTGGCGTGCCGCGTCTTTATAGCTAAACTCGCCTGACGCGCCTGAATTGATAGCGCAAACAATAAGATAGTGACGCCGTGCCCCGCAATGGGTGCGGCGTCCTGTTACTTGCACCCGTCTCACTCGGCAGCGTAGACCTAGCGTCAACGACCGGAGGAGGAGGGATCAAAATGACATATTCAGACGTATATAAGCGCTCGCTTGACGACCCAAACGGGTTTTGGATGGAGCAGGCAGAGGCCATTGATTGGGTGCAAAAACCTTCCAAGGCGCTGTTTTCCGACAATGCTCCGCTGTATGAATGGTTCAAGGATGCCAAGGTTAACACCTGCTATAATGCCATCGACCGCCATGTTGAGGCAGGCAATGGCGACCGTGTGGCGATCATCTATGACAGCCCGGTCACCCATACCAAACACGAGATCACCTATTCCGAATTGCTGACCCGCGTGGCCTCGCTTGCGGGGGCGTTGCGCGCCAAAGGTGTCGAAGCTGGTGACCGCGTGATCATCTATATGCCGATGGTGCCAGAGGCCTTGGAGGCGATGCTGGCGTGTTCTCGCATCGGGGCGATCCACTCGGTGGTGTTTGGCGGGTTTGCTGCCAACGAGCTGGCCGTGCGTATTGACGACGCGACGCCTAAAGCCATCATCGCCAGCTCTTGCGGCATCGAGCCGGGGCGCGTTGTGCATTACAAACCCCTGCTGGACGGCGCGATCGAGCTGGCCAGCCATAAGCCTGAGTTCTGCGTGATTTTCCAGCGCGAGCAGGAAGTGGCGCAACTGATTGAGGGGCGCGACTATGACTGGCACGGCTTCCAGTTTGGCGTCGAGCCTGCGGAATGTGTGCCAGTGTCCGGCGATCACCCCGCCTATATCTTGTATACCTCTGGCACCACGGGCCAGCCCAAGGGCGTTATTCGGCCAACTGCGGGCCATCTGGTGGCGCTGAACTGGACGATGAAAAACCTCTATGATCTGGAGCCGGGCGATGTGTTCTGGGCGGCCTCAGATGTCGGCTGGGTCGTGGGGCATAGCTATATTTGCTACGGTCCGCTGATCCACGGGAATACCACCGTGGTGTTTGAAGGTAAGCCGATCGGGACACCTGACGCAGGCACATTCTGGCGTGTGGTTGAGGAGTATAAAGTCAAAAGCTTCTTCTCTGCGCCGACAGCATTTCGTGCAGTGAAACGTGAAGACCCCGAAGGGGAGTTGATCAAAAACTACGACCTGTCTTGCCTGAAGAACGTCTATCTGGCGGGCGAGCGCGCGGACCCCGATACGATTGAGTGGATGCAAACCCATCTTGGCAAGCCGATCATCGACCACTGGTGGCAGACCGAGACGGGCTATGCCATTGCGGCAAACCCGATGGGGATCGAGCCGCTGCCGGTTAAGGTTGGTTCGCCCACGGTGGCGATGCCGGGCTATGATGTGCAGGTCTTGGATGAGGGTGGCCACCCGATGGAACCCGGAGAGCTGGGCGCGATTGCGATTAAATTGCCGCTGCCTCCGGGGACGTTGCCAAACCTGTGGAACGCCGAAGAGCGGTTCGTCAAAAGCTACCTCACAGCCTTCCCTGGCTACTATGAGACTGGCGATGCGGGCATGATCGACGAGGACGGATACCTCTATATCATGGCGCGCACAGATGATGTGATCAACGTGGCAGGTCACCGCCTGTCAACGGGCGGCATGGAGGAAGTTCTCGCAGGCCACCCGGACGTGGCCGAATGCGCCGTGATCGGTGTTGCCGATGCGCTGAAAGGGCAAGCCCCGATGGGTTTTGTGTGCCTGAACAGTGGCGTAGATCGCCCGCACGAGGATATCGTTAAAGAGATCGTCAAACGGGTGCGTGACCAAATCGGCCCGGTGGCAGCATTCAAGCTGGCCTGTGTCGTGGACCGTTTGCCCAAGACGCGTTCGGGCAAAATTTTGCGTGCGACGATGGTGTCCATTGCGGATGGCAAGGACTACAAAATGCCTGCGACCATTGATGATCCGGCTATTCTCGACGAGATCACGGTGGCGCTTAAAGGCTTGGGTTACCCGGCAACATAGGCCGCTTGGCCCCGCCCGATGGGATAGCTCCCGCGGGCGGGCGCCACAAAAGCTCTCTTTGACATGTCGTTTCCCCATGTTTTTCCGGTTGCGAGGCATTGAAACTCTGGGCTGTGCGCTTCACTATCGCGCGGAATGTCTAAGGGGATGGAAATGTCTGATCTGCTGCCTCATGCGCTGTCGGTTCGCGAGAACGCTCATGCGCCCTATTCCAAGTTTCAAGTCGGTGCTGCTTTGCGGACCAAGGCTGGCACAGTCTTTGTGGGCTGCAACGTAGAAAACGTGGCCTACCCCGAGGGCACCTGCGCCGAGGCCGGAGCAATTGCAGCCATGGTCGCCGCGGGCGAGCGGGAGATTGTTGAGGTTTGCGTCGTGGCAGGGTCCCCCACGCCAGTGCCGCCCTGTGGTGGGTGTCGCCAAAAGCTGGCAGAATTTGCGAGCGGCGATGTACCGGTGACGATGGCCACAGTTGGTGGCGTGTCGGAACGCTCCACGGTTGCGGGCCTGTTGCCCGGCGCATTTGATGCGGGGCATATGGCGTAGAATATGGACGCAGCTCAGATCATAGGAAAAATTCGCATGCGCCAAGGCGTGAGCGCCGCCGAGTGCCGCTGGTTTGGCAAAGCCTTGGCGGAAGAACACGGCGTGAGCGACGCGCAGGCCGGCGCCTTCGCGATGGCTGTGGCGATGGAAGGGCTGGGCGCTGAGGGCCGCGTGGGCCTGACGGAAGGCATGCGCGACAGCGGCGATGTGTTGCGCTGGAAACTGCCCGGTCCGGTCTTGGATAAGCACTCCACGGGCGGGGTGGGTGATCCGGTCTCGATGGTTTTGGCCCCGGCATTGGCCGTCTGTGGTGCCTATGTTCCGATGGTCTCGGGGCGTGGTTTGGGCCACACGGGCGGCACGCTGGACAAGCTGGAATCAATACCGGGGTATGTCAGCAATGTCTCGCCCTCTAAGTTGCAAAATGTGGTGCGCGATGTGGGCTGCGCCATCGTCGGCGCGTCTGGCCAAGTCGCCCCCGCCGATCGCCGCCTTTATGCGATCCGCGATGTGACCTCGACCGTGGACAGCATCGACTTAATCACCGCCTCGATCCTTGCCAAAAAGCTGGCGGCGGGGCTGCAAGGGTTGGTGCTGGATGTTAAAACTGGCTCCGGCGCTATTTTGTCCGATCCGGCGCAGGCCAAGCGCTTGGCCTACTCGTTGGTTGAGGTGGCCAAAGGGGCAGGCTGCCCCACAACCGCGCTGATCACAGATATGTCTCAACCCTTGGCGACCGCTGCGGGCAACGCGGTTGAAATCCGTGCCGTTATGGAGGCGCTGACCAGCAGCAAGCAGTCGCGATTGCGCGAGGTGGCGCTGGCTTTGGGGGCTGAATTGCTGGGCAATTGCAAACAGATGAAGGTCGACACCGAGGCCGCGTGGAATATGCTCAACACTGCCATTACATCCGGGGCCGCCGCCGAGCAGTTTTGCCGGATGGTGGCCGCACTTGGTGGCCCGACAGACTTTGACGAGAGCTGGCGGTTTTGCCTGCCCGAGGCCAACATCGTGCGCGAAGTTCTGCCTTTGGCGACAGGCTACATTCGCGCGATTGATACACGCTCTTTGGGGTTTGCGGTGGTTGAGTTGGGCGGCGGGCGTCGCCGCGAAACAGATAGAATTGATCCCTCGGTTGGCCTGTCGAATCTAAGCCGTATTGGGGCGAAAGTTGATAAAACAACACCCTTGGCAATGGTTCATGCCGCCACGGAAGAGGCTGCGGCCAAAGCCGAACGCGCAGTCCGAAAGGCCTTTCAAATAAGCGGTGCAAGTGTTGCTGCGCCTGATTTATTCCTTGATCGGGTGGCCGTGTGAGCCGGGTTTTTCTGGTCGTTCTCGACTCGGTCGGCTGCGGTGGCGCGCCCGATGCGGCACTGTTTGGCGACGAAGGCTCAAACACCTTGGGCCACATCCATGCGCAAACCCCACTGTCTATGCCAAACCTTATGCGTCTGGGGTTGGGACAGGCTGCAAAGCTTCAAAATGGCATCGCGCCGCAGGGTCTATACGGCGTCGCGCGCGAGGTCTCGTTGGGCAAAGATACGCCATCGGGGCATTGGGAGTTGGCGGGCGTTCCGGTCCCTTGGGATTGGCACTATTTTCCCGACACGCAGCCTAGTTTTCCCTCAGAGATCACAGACGCCGTTGCTGCGTTTTGTGGGGTGAGCGGCATCTTGGGGAATTGCCATGCATCGGGCACGGAAATCATTGCGCGGCTGGGTGAGGAGCACATGCGCAGCGGACTGTCGATTTGCTATACCTCTGCGGACAGCGTGTTTCAAATAGCGGCCCATGAGGAGAGCTTCGGGCTGGAGCGTTTGATGGATTTGTGCCGCCACATAGCCCCCATGTTGCATGGTATGAACGTGGGCCGGGTTATCGCGCGGCCTTTCGTCGGGACGGATAAGACGAGCTTCGAGCGCACGAAAAACCGGCATGATTTTGCAATGGAAATTCCGTTGCCGACACTGTTGGATTGGGCCAAAAGTGATGGTCGCGCCACCTATGGGATCGGCAAGATTGGCGATATTTTCTCGGATCGCGGCATTGATGAGAGTCGTAAAGGTTTCGATGATGCCTTGATGGGGCACTTGTCGGATTTGGTTGACGAGGCCCCAGATGGCGCGCTGGTATTTGCAAATTTTGTGGAATTTGACAGCCTTTATGGCCACCGTCGCGATGTGAGCGGGTATGCGGCGCATCTGGAATGGTTTGACGCGGCAATCGGGCCGGTGATGGCCAAATTGCGCGAAGGTGACTTGATGTTGTTCACCGCAGACCATGGAAATGACCCCACTTGGCGCGGCACAGAACACACGCGTGAGCAAGTCCCGGTCGTGGCCATTGGTGTTGGTACGCGCGACATTGGACAAGTTATGTTTGTAGACGTTGCAGCCTCGGTCGCGGATCATTTGGGGCTGTCTAATCGCGGCCCAGGGCGGAGTTTTCTGTGATTGAAATCCCTAAAATAGAGCTGCATTTACATATCGAGGGGGCTGCTCCACCCGATTTCATTCGCGGTTTGGCGCAAGAGAAAGACGTTAACCTCGCGGGGGTGTTTGCTGAAGATGGATCCTACTGCTTTGAGGATTTTGCCCAATTTCTGCGCACTTACGAGGCCGCATGCACCGTTTTGACTGGCCCTGAAGAGTTCGCGCGCCTGACCACGGCGGTGTTGGAGCAATCGGCTGAGCAGGGTGTGATCTATACCGAGATGTTCTTGTCCCCCGATTTTTGCGGCGGCGGGGATGTTGGCGCATGGCGGGAATATGCGCAGGCGATGCAAGAGGCCGCCGCCAGTGTGCCGGACATTGAGATGCGTGGCATCGTGACCTGTATTCGCCATTTCGGGCCGGATCAGGCCAAAACGGCAGCTATGTGTGCGGCTGAGACCGCGGGTGATTTTATCACCGGTTTCGGCATGGGCGGTGACGAGAGCCATGGGGAGCAGGGCGACTTTGCCTATAGTTTTGATATGGCCCGCGAGGCCGGTTTGCGCCTGACCACCCACGCTGGCGAATGGGGTGGAGCCACCTCCGTTTGGCAGGCCCTGCGTGATTTGAAGGTTGAGCGCGTGGGGCATGGCGTGCAGTCCATTGAGGACCCCAAGCTGATTGATTATCTAATTGAACATGGCATCGTGTTAGAAGTTTGTCCCGGCTCGAACGTGGCTCTTGGGGTGTATCCTGCGTGGGACAAGCACCCGATTGAGCAGCTGCGCGCGCGCGGTGTTCCAGTGACCGTTTCAACGGATGACCCTCCATTTTTTCACACCACTTTGCGTGACGAATACGATCGCCTTGCGGATACGTTCGGCTGGGATGATGAGACCGTGCGAGAGGTCAATGTCACCGCCGCGAAGGCCGCGTTCTGTGACGAGCCGACCCGCGAAAAATTACTTAAGAAACTGGAGCCAGTCACATGAATGATACCCCGCACCTGACCATTGTTGATCACCCTTTGGTGCAGCACAAGCTGACCCTCATGCGTGAAAAGACGACCTCTACGGCAGTGTTTCGTCAGTTGTTACGCGAGATCAGCCAGTTTTTGGCCTATGAGGTGACCCGCAACCTTGCGATGGAAACCAAGCGTATCGAGACCCCGGTAGAGGCCATGGATGCGCCAACGCTGGCGGGGCGAAAACTGGCGCTGATCTCGATCCTGCGTGCGGGCAACGGGTTGCTGGACGGTATGCTAGAGCTGATCCCAAGCGCCCGCGTGGGCTTTGTCGGGCTGTACCGCGACGAGGAAACTCTGAAACCGGTCCAGTACTACTTTAAGGTGCCAGAGCATATGGACGAGCGCATGGTGATTGCTGTTGATCCGATGCTGGCGACCGGTAATTCCTCGGTCGCGGCGATTGATTTGTTGAAAAAATCTGGTGCAAAGAACATCCGATTCTTATGCCTGCTGGCAGCGCCTGAGGGCATTGCGCGGATGAAAGAGGCCCACCCAGACGTGCCGATTGTGACAGCTTCGGTGGATAGTCACTTGAATGACAATGGATATATTGTTCCGGGGCTAGGGGATGCGGGTGACCGGATGTTTGGCACTAAATAAGGTAGTTTCTGCCTTGCTTTGATTGTGTGGCTGTTGCATTGTAACCACTATATTTAGTGGGGACTGATATGCGACTTTTGCGACTGCTTTCTGTAGTGACGTTGGCGTTGAGCATGGGGCTCATTGGCGCGGATGCGAAAAATTTGCGCGGCGACAACGGCCCGGCGGAGACGCCGCCCGCCTCCTACAAGGGGAAGCAATACGTAGACAGTCGTGGGTGTGTCTACATTCGCGCTGGCTATTCCGGCAATGTAACTTGGGTGCCGCGGGTGACGCGGTCTCGCAAGCTTGTTTGTGGCACGACATCGGTTGTGAAGTCCAAAACCCGAACCGCGAAGGCACCACAAGTTGTGCGCAAGACGACGTCCCGTGTTCCGGCTAACGCCAAGATCGTGAGCCGCAAGGTGAAGGTGATCCCGCCACAACGAACCACCACCACTCGCATCGCGCGCAAAACCGTTGCGGGCCCCCGGACGCAAACCCGTGTGGTGCGCCGCGTAGCGCCACAGCCACAAACTCGCGTTGCCCGCCGGACGGTTGTTGCACCAAAAGTACAGACCCGTGTGGTGCGCCAGCAAGCGGCACCACGTCGTGCCACAGCGCAGCCGCGGGTGGTCTATCGCTGCTCCGATGCCAGCGATTTCAGCTCGCAATTCATCAACAAGGGCGCGCGTTGTGGACCGCAAAGGACAAGCCCGCGTAACGTTGTGCGTGAAGAAATATCACCGCAAAGCAGCAACACCTATCGCGGGCAGCTGGCGGGCCCCAAGGGCGTGAACCGTAAGATCGCGGAAGCCCGGTTGCCGCTGCCTAAGGGGCATAAAAAGGCTTGGACTGATGGGCGCTTGAACCCGTTGCGCGGTGTCGGCACGTCGTCTGGAAAAGCGCAAATGTCGCTGGTTTGGTCAAACACCGTGCCGCGCCATCTGGTTGACCCTGCCACGGGAAAACGGGCTACTCCTGCCCAAAAGAAGGTCTTTGGTCTTTTTTGAGAGCGGTTATTGGGCGCAAATATCTTGCAGGCTGATCCAGTCACCGTCTGATAGCAGGCGTGGGGTTTCGGCCCCTCGAAACGGGTCAGCTTCGATCAAATCTAATGTGCTCTCTCCCGTGATGTCGATTGCGTACGCATATGGGGTCGAGGCAACTTTTGCAGCGGCAAAGCGCTCCAGCAGAAAATCGGCGCTAGGGATAGGGAGCGGGGCCGCCAAAAGGGTCTCGGCGTAATCGCGCAGCACATCATCCTCAATCTGCCCTGTGGTCAGTAGATGCAACGTCGCAAAACCACCTGTGGAGGTAAGTAAAGTTTGCATCGGATCCGTCGCGCGGGCTTGTTCAGTGGCGACAAGCATATGGCCCGCAGCAACGTCGGCGGCGTCATGATCCTCGACCACGGTGCGGTTCAGCAGCAGCAGCCCGCCGGGTAAATACAACGCATTTTGCGGCCCGGACGGAACGACATAAACCTTGCGCAGATCATCGTCCATGACCCGCGACTTAAGGCGCGCCAAAGCAGCGGTGCCAAGGGTGGAGCGGCAGGTGTCGCCAGTGAGCCGTGTCATGTGACCCAGAAGGGCGGTGCCAATCGCCAAACGTTTGCTGTCTGGCACTACAGAGACCGCGTGACGCACAAGTGCGCCGGGAAGCCACAAATACCCCAAAGCACCGATTGCAGTGATCAGGCCGGTGAAAATATAGAGCCGCAAACGGCCACGTTGAGGACGGCGCTTGGCGACGGTTTTACGGACCTTTTCGATGGCGTCGATCAGGGTCGCGTCTTCCAGCTCCAATTCCTCAGAGGCGTCAGGTCCGGGGCGAAACAGGGCAGGGCGCGCGCCGGGGTTGATCCGCTCGACTGCCGGCAGGGACCAGTGGGCCAGTGCGGTGTCGGTCTTGTCACGGATGATTAACGTGGCGTCTCCGAAGGAAATCAGCACGTCACGACGCTGGGCATCGGGGCTTTCGCGCCAAATGCCGGTAGAGTCCAACCGTTCGTATTCTTTGAGCGCCGTCATCTGCGGTCCGCTTCCTTGCTCGATGTTATTTTTATTTATTGAGGGCAGTGTAGCGTGTTGCGCCTGCCCACTCAATGGGGGTGTGAGGGCGCGGGTTTTGACCTAAATGTGCCTAAATGTGCCTGTGGCCCTAGATGTTTTGATGGGGCTTTGCCCCAAACCCCAGAGCGCTTTAGTCAGGTGATGTTTAAAGAGATTTGGCCTGTGTGCGCAGTTCAAACTTTTGGATTTTACCGGTCGAGGTTTTTGGTAGCTCTTGGAAGATTATCTGCTTTGGGGTCTTGAACCCTGCCAAACTGGCCCGTGCATGGGCAATCAGCTCAGCCTCGCTGACCTGCGCTGTGTCTTTCAGTTCGACAAAGGCGCAGGGCACCTCGCCCCATTTGTCGTCGGGCTTTGCCACCACGGCGCAAAGGGACACGGCAGGGTGGGACATGAGGACCGCTTCGACCTCGACCGAAGAGACGTTTTCGCCACCGGAGATGATGATGTCCTTGGCGCGGTCGGAAATTTGGATGTGGCCGTCGGGATGTTGGATGGCGATGTCACCGGAATGGAAATGGCCCCCTTGGAAAGCCTCCTCGGTGGCTGACGGGTTCTTATAGTAGCCTTTCATCACCGAGTTCCCGCGCATGACGATCTCGCCCTGAGTGGCCTTATCCATAGGGATTTGCGTGTTTTCCTCGTTCACCACGGTGACATATTCCATCATTGGCATGGCGATGCCTTGGCGGGCTTTTAGGGACGGTTTGTCCTCTTCTGGGGTCGCGTCCCAATCGGGATTCCACAGGGCCTCGGTAACGTGACCGTAGGTTTCGGTCAGCCCGTAGACATGTGTGACGTTGAAGCCGAGGGCTTCGATGGCGTGCAAGGTTGTCGGTGCGGGCGGGGCGCCTGCGGTGAAGACCTCGACCTGCTGGGTGAAGGGTTTTCGATCCTCGGGCGGGGCGTTGACGATCATGTTTAGCACAATCGGCGCGCCGCCAAAATGTGTGACGCCCTCGTCCGCGATGGCGGTGTAGATGGCTGCGGCAGTGACATCGCGGCAGCAATGCACCGTCCCACCCAGCACGGGCATCATCCAAGTGTGGTTCCACCCGTTGCAGTGAAACAGCGGCACGATGGCAAGGAACTTCGGGCGCAATTGCATCCGCCACGAGATCACCGTGCCCATGGTCATCAGGTAGGCTCCGCGGTGGCTGTATACGACGCCTTTAGGCCGCCCCGTGGTGCCGGAAGTGTAGTTGAGCGCGAGGCTTTCCCACTCGTCTTCGGGCATGTGCCAAGGGGCGTCGGGTTGCCCAGTTGCCAGTAGGTCTTCATAGGTCGGATGGCGCCCCGTAGCGGGAAAGCCTGCCTGTGTGTCCGGCACTTCGATGATGTCAGGGCCACCGCCATCGCAAGCATATTTGGCGGCCTCGGCCAGTGGCAGAAATTCGGTGTCGCAGAGGACCAGCTTGGTCTCGCTATGTGCAAAAATATAGGCCACCGTGCCGGGGTCGAGGCGCGTGTTGATGGTATTGAGAACCGCGCCGCAAGCAGGCACGCCGAAATGGGCCTCGGCCTGCGCGGGCAGATTGGGAATGATCGTTGAAACCACGTCTCCCGGTTTGATGCCATGTGCCGTTAGGGCTGAGGCGAGGCGCGAGACCCGCGCGTGGTATTCGGGGTAAGTGAGGCGGGCAGAGCCATAGACCAGTGCCTCTTGGGTGGGAAACGCGAGGCACGCGCGGTTGAGGTGTGACAGTGGCGTAAGTGGTACGTAATTGGCGGCATGTTTTTGCAGCCCTACCTCGTCAGACATCCAACCCATTGTCATTTCCCTCGTTGCAGGTAAATCTATAGGTGAGCTTGCCTAACGTGGTTTGAGTTGGGAAGGGGTAATCTGTTGGAGAGTGGTAAATGATTATCTCAAAGGGGCGTAATTTCATCTTTGTGCACATCCCTAAGACCGGGGGGACGTCCATGGCGCTGGCCTTGGAAGGCAAGGCGATGGCAGATGATATCATGCTGGGCGACACGCCAAAGGCGCGCAAGCGCAGGCGTCGGGTTCAAGATGTTGAGGCGGCGGGGCGGCTTTGGAAGCATTCAACACTGCGCGATATTGTTGGGTTGATCCCGCAAAGCCAAGTTGACGAGGCCCGGGTGTTTACCATGGTGCGAAACCCGTGGGATCGCATGGTGAGCTATTACCACTGGCTGCGCGCGCAAAGCTTTGAGCACTCTGCTGTGAGGTTGGCACAAGAGCTGACGTTCAGCCAGTTTGTGCATCATCCGCAGACTGTGGCAGCTTTTCGGACCACGCCTTACAGTGCATATGTGACGACCGCACAGGGGCGCGAGCATTGCGCGCTTTATGTCAGGTTAGAGCATCTGGACGAGGATTTGCCGAAACTGGAGGCTTTGATTGGTTGCAAGCTGGGCGACTTCCCCCACGACAATAAGTCCGAGCGCGGGGATTACCGCGATGCCTATAGTCTTGCCGATAGAAATTTGGTGACGGAGATGGCGGCTCCTGATGTTGCGCGCTTTAACTATCGGTTCTGATTGTTCTCAATTCGAACACAATTCGCCTCAAAATGACCTTTTTGCTGCCCAACCAAGGTCGCGAGTGAAGGGCATCCTAACCTCAATCAGAAATGAACTGACAGGTGTGGGACATGTTTTTCAAATCGAGCCGTAAGACTTCCAATGTAGAACCGTTGGTTCTGACAACCGCCCCAAGCGCGGGCATTTTCGCAGGCACAAAGATTGCCACCCGCAATCGCTGGGTACCGGTTGAAGAGCTGGAAGTTGGCGACATGGTGCTAACCGCAGAAAACGGCGAGCAGGAAGTCATTGACATTGAAGTGCGTGATCTGAGTTTGGTCTCGGCCAAAGCAGCCGCTGGTCAATGGCCGTTGTTGGTGCCTGAGGGCGCGATTGGCAATGACCACGCTATGTTGGTGGCCCCCGATGCCCGCCTTGTGATTGAGGATGAGGCCGCAGGTGTGCTGTTTGGCGAGGCTTGTGTGTCAGTTCGTGCTGAAAACCTGATTGGTTACCGCGGTATCTCCCGTGCCCGGGTGAAGGGCGACCTGACCCATGTGACGATCGGTTTCGAGGATGCGCAGACCTTGGTTGTTGAGGGTGGCGTATTTCTAGATATTTCCGCAGCCAACGGCGTGCAGCGCTTTACTCCCTTAAATGATCGTCAATCGCGTTTGCTGATGCGCAACATGGGCGAAGCTGATCGTAAGGAACGTGCACGCCCCATGGCTGCCGGCTGGATATGAGGCGAAGTCAAAGTTTCTCCGAAACTTTGAAAACAATTTCTCTGTGAGAAATTGGCTATGTCGCGATTGTGGCGGCCTTATATGCAAAGCAGAATACTTCTAGGCGAGGGGTGGAAAAGCCCAGCGTCTTTCCGGGCTTTTCCAAATTCTTACGCTGCGGTTTTTGTTGGATCGAACCGGCCATAAAAGCTTTGGTTTTTCGCGGCCATGTCTTCCAGTAAATCCGGGGCCTTGAACCGTTCGCCATGCTTTTGTGCCAAGGCATTTGTGGTCTCGGCCGCCCAAGGTGTTCCAACCATGTCGAGCCATGACAGCGGCCCGCCCGACCATGGCGCGAAGCCCCAGCCCAAAATTGCGCCCACATCGCCTTCGCGAATGTCCATCAGAACGCCTTCATCCAGAGCGCGCACGGCTTCCAGAACTTGTGCGAATAACAGGCGGTTTTGCACTTCTGTTAGCTCTGGTTGCGCGTCAGATTGTGGGTATTTAGCCGCGAGCCCGTCCCATAATAGCTGGCGTTTGCCCTTGTCATCGTAAGAATAGAAGCCTGCGTTGGACTTGCGGCCCAAACGACCTTCGGCTTCCATCCAGAACAAAACATCGTCCACGGCACCGTCAGGATAGGCGTCGCCCATGGCGGCTTTGGTGGCTTTGGCAATCTTCACGCCCAGATCAATCGAGGTCTCATCGACCAGCTGCAATGGACCCAGCGGCATGCCTACCAATTTGGCGGCGTTCTCGATCAAAGCGGGGTTCACGCCCTCTTTGAGCATACGAATGCCCTCGTTGATGTAGGGGATGATGCAACGGTTGGCATAGAAGAAGCGCGCATCATTGACCACGATGGGCGTTTTGCGGATTTGGCGCACAAAATCCAGTGCCTTAGCTACAGCGCGGTCGCCAGTTTTAGCCCCTTTGATAATCTCGACCAGCAGCATTTTATCAACCGGAGAGAAGAAGTGGATGCCGATGAACTGTTCCTCATCTGCGCTGGCTTTGGCCAATTCTGTGATCGGCAAGGTCGAGGTGTTGGAGGCAAAGATGCAATCCGGCCCGGTGATGGCTTGCACTTTCTTGGTCACCTCAGCCTTCACACCCATGTCCTCAAACACAGCTTCGACGACCAGATCACAGCCTTTCAGCGCGTCGTAGTCAGTCGTGGCGTTGATCAGGGCCAGCATGGCCTCTTTCTTCTCTGGCGTGGCTTTTTTGCGTTTGATGCCCTTGTCCATATAGTCTGCGGAATAGGCTTTGCCCTTGTCAGCGGACTCTTGTTTGGCGTCGATCAAGACAACTTCGATCCCAGCCAATGCCGAGACCAACGCGATGCCGGCCCCCATCATGCCCGCGCCGATGACGCCAACCTTAGAGACCTTTTGGTCGGCTACGTCAGGGCGCACAGCGCCTTTTTCCAGCGCCTCTTTGTTGATGAACAGCGTGCGGATCATGTTGCCCGAGGAGGGGTTCATCAGCACGTTGGTGAACCAGCGCGCCTCGATTTTGATGGCGGTGTCAAACGGCACCATTGCCCCCTCATAGACCGCAGACAGTAGCGCTTTGGCGGCTGGGTAGACGCCTTTGGTATTGCCATTGACCATGGCAGAGGCACCAACGAAGGTCATGAAACCAGCGGGGTGGTAAGGCGCGCCACCGGGCATTTTGTAGCCTTTTTCGTCCCATGGCTTCACGATGCTAGGCGACGACAGCACCCATTCCTTGGCGGCCGAGAGCAGCTTATCGGCTGGCACAACCTCGTCGATTAGCCCTGCCATTTTAGCTTTCTTCGGGTCGCTTAATTTGCCTTCCAGCAGGAACGGCGAGGCAGCCATGGCCCCCATTTTGCGCACAAGGCGTGTGGTGCCGCCCATACCAGGAAAGATGCCGACCTTGATTTCTGGCAGGCCGATTTTGGCCTTAGGGTTGTCTGCCACAAAGATGCGGTGGCAGGCCAACGGGATCTCAAACCCGATGCCAAGGCCGGTGCCCTGCATGGCGCAAGCAATGGGTTTACCGCCTTTGTTGGTCTTCGGGTCCATGCCGCCGCGCTCGATCTTGCGCAACACGGCGTGGGTTGCCATCAGCCCGTCCATAAGGCCTTGCGCGGGGTTGTCGCCCGCACTTTCTTTCATCTTGGCGATGATGTTGAGGTCCATGCCACCGGCAAATGACCCCTCCTTCCCAGAGGTGATGATCACGCCCTTGATGGCATCATCTGCCAAGGCCTGATCAATCAGCGCGTCGAGGTCATAGAACCCTTGTTGGTTCATGACATTCATCGACTTGCCGATCGTGTCCCAAGTGATGGTGGCGACGCCATCGGCGTCTGTTTTCATTGTAAAATCGGTCATTTATGTATCTCCCTTGTGGCGGAGTAGATGTGTTTCTTGTCAAAACAGAAGGCGCTGATTGGCATGGGGGTTATGCCTAGGGTGTCAGAGCCCAAAACTGCTTCATGAGTGAGTGTTCAAGTGAAATGGTGCGCCAAACGCCATCTTCGCGCCGCAGCATCATCTCGGATTGGAAAGGGTCAATTACACGGGTGCCACGGCGTAACAGTTCGGTCTCATATTTCCCGCGAATAATATCCGGGCCCAAGCGCGTTGAAGAACGCATGGTTCGGATCATGTCGGTGGCTTGCTGTGCTTTCATAAGGCGCATCCAAAATTCGAACCGATCTAGCAAATCTTTGCGGGTCGATATGACGGAGGCCCCCTCTGCGGTCCACACGGTAGCGGGTAAAGACGTCGTGTCGGCAAAAGCGTCAAAGTCGCCTGCCATGAAGTAGCCCGTCACAGTGTCGAGCCATGCTTGAAAATCAAAACTAGTTAAATCAGACCCCATGAGTTTTCCTATACCCTTTCGATGATTGTGGCTGCGCCCATGCCGGAGGCAACGCAAAGCGTGGCAAGGCCAACTTCTTTGTCAGAGCGCTCTAACTCATCAAGCAACGTGCCGATGATGATTGCACCAGTCGCACCCAGCGGGTGACCCATAGCGATCGAGCCGCCATTGACGTTGACCTTGCTGTCATCGACATCAAAAGCCTGCATGAAGCGCAAGACAACAGAAGCAAAAGCCTCATTGACCTCAAACAGATCAATGTCGGAGATGCTCATGCCTGAGGTCTTCAAGATGTGGTGCGTTACGGGTACTGGCCCAGTCAGCATGATGGTAGGGTCAGTGCCAATCTTGGCCGTGGCGCGAATACGGGCGCGTGGTTTCAGGCCATTTGCCTCGCCAAATTCTTTGGAGCCGATCAAAATAGCCGCAGAGCCATCAACAATCCCTGACGAATTCCCCGCATGGTGGATGTGGTTGATTTTCTCCAGATGCGGATACTTCATCAATGCGATTTTATCGAAGCCGGGCATCATTTCCCCCATCGCTTGGAAGGCAGGGTTCAGGCCGCCAAGCGACTGCATGTCGGTCTGCGGGCGCATGTATTCGTCGGTGCTCAGAATTTCCAAGCCGTTTTGGTCGCGGATAGTGATCAGCGACTTGGTAAAGCGGTTGTCATCCCATGCAGCCTTGGCGCGGCGCTGGCTTTCTACACCAAGGGCGTCGGCTTGCTCGCGGCTGAAGCCGTATTCGGTCGCAATGATGTCGGCAGAAATGCCTTGCGGTACAAAATACGTGTCCATCGCGATGCTTGGGTCAACAGCGATTGCCGCCCCGTCGGAGCCCATGGGAACGCGGCCCATCATCTCGACACCACCCGCGATATAGGCGTCACCTGCACCACCTTTGATCTGGTTTGCGGCGATGTTCACGGCTTCCATGCCCGAGGCGCAGAAACGGTTGATCGACAGGCCGGGGATGGATTGATCCAACTCCGAGGCCAGCACTGCGGTACGTGCGAGGCAGCCGCCTTGCTCCATAACTTGGGTGGCGTTGCCCCAGATCACATCCTCGACGGCGTGACCCTCTAGGCCGTTGCGATCTTTGAGGGCGTTCAAAATTTGGGCGGACAACCGTGCCGCTGTTACCTCGTGCAAGCTGCCGTCTTTGCGGCCTTTGCCGCGCGGGCTGCGCACGGCGTCATAGATATAGGCTTCAGCCATAGGGAATCTCCTCCATTAAATTTAGGATCCCGACCCAAGCGACGACGCTGCATATCAGCGCCCCCACTCCAAGCGGGAGTTTGTAGATGGCTAAGGCGATGATTGCCTTGCCAAATTTCGGTGTTCGTAAAGCCAACACGATGGCGCCAGCGATGGCTGGCAGGACGAGTCCCAAGCCATAAGCACCTGCCATCAGCAACATGAAAAATGCGCACCAGCCTGTAAACATTGCGACGGCAGAGCCGAATTTATCACGCGGCGCGTTGTCCTCGGCGCGGATGAGCGCCAGCGTTAAGGTGCATAGGATCATGCCAAGAAGGAAGGCTGCGAGGATCATGCGCGTACCCCATGCCTAGCCGCAAGAACATCCGCCACAATCGCAGCCACCGCAATCACATGCGGCACAATCCGGCGCGCCACAGTCCCCATTGCATGGAGAAATGTCGCAGCCGTTGGATGAGCCGCTGCTTGCCGGCCCTCGGAACCAGCCCAAGGAGCTACAGTCACAGCAAGCGAAGCTACAATCGTATTTATCGGCGCAGCCGCCTTTGCGGCGGTGATGCTCCAGCTCTGCGCGCTCGTCATCATCGAGGGGGGCTTCGTTGCATGTGCAGTTTTCGCGGATGTCTTGATGGGCGATGCGGCAGTCGCGTAGGCGCTGCCGGATAGAGGGCAACGCGCGCCAAATTCCAGCGTCTTTGATTGCGTGCTTTGCATAGCCTGAACAGCCCGTCCCACCATGGCGGAGCGAATACGCACATCGAAATCCTTTTTGGGGCGAGAGGTATTGTTGATATCCCCAGATTGCACCCAGTACCAACTTGCTAAACATTGATACCCTACCTCACTACCGTCACAGGCAATGTGGCCTGAACAGGCTCTCAGGTCTAGAGGGGAGGGCGCGTCGCGGTGGATCATGCGGGCAAGGCCCTTTGCATCAGATCATAGGGGTGCTTCCACCCAGGGGTCTGCGAAATGCGTTCTAGCCATGCGTCAATATTAGGCCAGTCAGAGCGATTGAAACCAAAGGGTTCCTCATAGAACAAGTAGCTGCAATTGGAGATGTCAGCCACGCTCAGAGAGTTGCCCACAAGCCAGTCACGATCAGCAAGATGTGTGTCTAAAATTGAAAACGCCGCTGCCATGCGTGCTTGCATGAACTTGATCACGTCCGCAGGGCGCTTGTCTTCTGGTAGGAAATTCATCAAAAACCGTGTGGTTCCGGCTTGGCTGGACATCTTGTGATTGTCCCACAGGACCCAACGTAGGATTTCATATTTGTCGGCATCTGCACCGCCCAAATTTCCGGTTTTATCGACGACATATTGTTGGATGACGCCAGACTGGGTTAAGGTCACATCGCCATCGACCATGACCGGGACTTCGCCCATTGGATTGATCTCTTTAAATGCCTCCGAGCGGGCTTCCCCTTTGAAAAAATCCACAAAGATTGGCTGCCAATCTATGCCCGATAATTCCATCGTTAGCGCGGCCTTATAGGCGTTGCCGCTTTCTCCGAAACAGTAAAGCTTTGCGGTCATAACGAATGTACTTTCTCAATCGAGGGGACGGAATTTGAGTATTTTTGGCAAAAAGAAACCAAGTTACGTTGTTTTAACCAATCTCGGGCAGTTTTATTAGTGCGGTACAGGCTGGAGAGCCGATGGCCGTGCAAGGAGAAGCCGTCTGGTCCTGATTTCATACGGAAGAACGGGTTCCGGTTAGGATCAGACGCTTCAGCTTTCTTACTGAAATGCCCCATTAACCTTAACGCGCCGCGCCTTTTGGAGCGGGTGGCATGGGTTTCTTTTTGCCAAAAATACTCAAATCCTACGCTGCCTTGTTGTGCCACATTCATTTTTTGCGGGACTCCAACTCAGAATTGAAGATACGCAAACGGTGCGTGAGATTGCTCTCATCGGTAACAGAGGAGAAGTTTTCAAAGAGAAATGATAGTGCTTCCCCCTCATCCAGCCCCGCCTCAGCACTGAATTTTTTCAGCTTGCGCCAAGCATCCTCGGTCATAGCGAGGTTCACACGGCGGGTTAGCTTTAGGCGTTTGGGCATTGGTCACTCCTGAGTGGTAGGGTGGAGGAAGCCCCCACCCTTGAGAGCCTAGAAGTTTGCCGCATCCAGCGCCATGACTGTATCTGCGCCGCTTTCGATGCGGGCTAGATGCATTTTCGTGGCAGGTAGTTGGCGGGCCATGTAATAGCGACCCGTGGCAATTTTGGTCTCGTAGAACTCGGTATCAGATGCACCGGCTTCAAGAGCTTCCATCGCGGCCTTGCCCATTTTCGCCCACATCAGGCCAAGGCAAACATGGCCAAACATATGCATGAAGTCATAGGAACCAGCCAGCGCGTTATTAGGGTTCTTCATGCCATTTTGCATGAAATACATCGCGGCTGCCTGCAAATCTTTGGACGCACTCTTCAATGGTTCAAGGAAAGTTTTATCATAGGTGTCATCGCCACCATTTTCTTTGATGAAGTCTTTTACCATCCCAAAGAATGTCATGACATGCTTGCCACCATCCTGCGCCAACTTGCGGCCGACAAGATCGAGTGCCTGAACGCCATTGGCACCCTCATAGATTTGCGTAATACGGGCATCGCGGGCGAATTGGGACATGCCCCATTCCTCGATATAGCCGTGGCCACCATAAACTTGCTGTGCGGCTGTGGCGTATTCAAAGCCTTTATCGGTCAAGAAACCTTTAATGACTGGCGTTAGGAGTGAGATCACCCCATCAATTTCCTCATCATCGGCGCGCACATGGCGGTCGATCATGTTGGCGCCCCAGAATGTGAATGCGCGCGCGCCCTCTACAAAGGATTTTTGATCCATCAAATTACGACGAATATCGGCGTGTACAATCAGCGGATCAGCAGGCCCGTCAGGGTTTTTGACGCCCGTCACATCGCGCCCTTGCAGGCGGTCATTGGCATAGATCACTGCGTTTTGGTACGCGACGACAGCTTGTGCGTAGCCTTGCAGGCCAACGCCCATGCGAGCCTCGTTCATCATGGTAAACATCGCGCGCATGCCTTTATGCTCGGTGCCGAGCAGGAAGCCCGTTGCCTCGTCATAGTTCATCACGCAGGTGGAGTTGCCATGGATGCCCATTTTCTCCTCGAGGGAGCCAACGGAGACACCATTGCGCGCGCCAAGAGAGCCATCTTCTTCGACAATAAACTTGGGGACGATGAACAGTGATACACCTTTGATGCCCTCGGGGCCGCCCTCAATCTTGGCAAGTACGAGGTGGATAATGTTGTCGGACATGTCGTGATCGCCCGCGGAGATAAATATCTTTTGGCCCGAGATTTTGAAGCTGCCATCACCCTGTGGTGCGGCCTTGGTGCGCATTAGGCCCAAATCCGTGCCGCAATGAGGCTCGGTCAAATTCATTGTGCCAGTCCATTCGCAGCTGACCATTTTGGGCAGATACTTGGCCTTTTGATCGTCTGTGCCATGTGCGTGGATGGCCGAATAGGCCCCGTGCGTCAGACCTTGATACATGTTGAACGCCATATTGGCGGAGACGAACATCTCGCCCACGGCGGTTCCCATCAGGTAGGGCATGCCTTGGCCACCATACTCTGGATCGCAATCCAGCGCGGTCCAGCCGCCTTCCTTCATTTGTTCAAATGCCGCTTTGAACCCTGTCGGTGTGCGTACAATTCCGTTTTCCAACGTACAGCCTTCGACATCACCCACGCGGTTCAGAGGTTGCAGAACCTCGGAGCAGATTTTGCCAGCCTCTTCCAGAATGGCCGAGGTAAAATCAGCCTCCAGCTCGTCATATCCGGGAACATCCTGTTCCGTGATTTTTAGCAAATCATGTAGCACGAATTGCATGTCTTTGACGGGAGCGGTGTAGCTGGGCATGAGTGTATTCCTGCGGTTAGGTGTCTAGGTTAGCCGGAAGCGGCCTCGGATGTTTGTAAAGAGGCGATCATGTTTTCGCCCCAGTGTAATTGCGCGGTTAAGTCTGTGATAGCCTCGTTCAACTCGTCGCGCTGTTTGATCATGTCGGCCAAACGGAGCTTTCCGATCTCATATGTATGCGACAGTTGGGTCACTTGCTGGTCACCGATATGGTAAAGATCCAGCAATTGGCGAATTTCCTCTAGAGAGAAGCCAAAACGCTTGCCGCGCATGATTAGCTTCAATCGAGCACGGTCGCTATTGGTGAATAGGCGGCGCTGTCCGTCCCTGTTCGGGAACAGCAGTTCTTTTGCTTCATAGAAACGCAAGGTCCGGGGGGTGACCCCAAAGGCATCGCACATCTCTCGAATAGTCATTGTATCCTCAGACATCAGATATGTCCTTCCACTACACAGTTTCGTTGTGATGGACATGTTGAACGTGACCACACCATACAAGCATTCTTGACGTTAACGTAAATGTAACGTGGCGTCAGAAGTACGGTGACGTAATGTCAGGAAACGAAAATGATTTTTTGCGCAACTTTTGCAAAGTTGAGCAATTTGGTTTGTGAGGTCTGGCAGTCAGGTTTCCCCTCAAATTCTATAAAATAAGGGGAAATATGTGCATTAATCGCGCCCCAGTGCATGATCCGCGGCCTCCATAGGCGTGATATTCACGCTGTGGTTTTGCAGAACCGAGGCTCTTACAGTCCTTTTGCAACATTGTCGCGCAGATTTTGTAACTCTGTAATGGCATCTTCAATTTGTGCCCGGCGTGATCTCAGCTCGTTGATTTGGGTGTCTGCCATTGCGATGCAGGCTTCCATTTGGGTGCGATTTTCCGGATCGGCATCATATAGGTCAAGCCATTGCCGTATGTCTTCGAGTGGAAACCCGAATCGACGCCCGCGCATGATCAACTTCATGCGCGCAACTTCGCGTGGATGGTAGTAGCGAGAACGCCCATCGCGTTCGGGGGATAGCAACTCGATATATTCATAATAGCGCAAAGTTCGGGGGGTCACATCAAATGCGGCACACATTTCTTTGAAGGTTAGGCGCATGTTTGGCATCTGCGTTTGGCTTTCTCTCGTGAACTACCCGCCCCTAAAGTAGCATTTACAAAGCGACTGCGCCAAGTCTGTTGCGCAGTCGATGGCAAAAAACTTCCTGTGACAGATCGGAGCATGCTTGGCCTCGGACCCGAAAGCTGCCACATATCTTGAATGAGTAAGACACCTGATCGTATTAAAATAGCCCGGCAATTTGTCGAAGCCATCCCGCATTCGCGTGCTTTGGGGATGGAACTAGAGAAAATCGGGGCGGGAATCGCCGTTATTTCTATGCCTTATGACAAGCGCCTCGTGGGCGATCCCGCGACAGGGGTGATCCACGGGGGGGCGGTTTCGGCATTGTTGGATACTTGCGCGGGGGCGGCGGTAATTTGCCACCCGGACGAGCCGATCTCGACGGCGACGATGGATTTGCGCATCGACTATATGCGTGCGGCAACGCCGGGGCAGCGCATTACGACGCGTGCCGAGTGCTATCATACCACCCGCGCGGTGGCCTTTGTGCGCGCAACCGCCTTTGATGAGGATCGCGAGAACCCAGTTGCCACCGCCACCGGTGCGTTCACGTTTCAGCGCGAAAATGGGGGCTGATCCATGCGTAAACCCGAACCCGTGCAAGTGATTAAAACCCGCCGTGATGGCGCCCTGCGTGCCTTGGTCGAGAGCGTGCCCTATATCCAATATATGGGCATTCAGTTCGAGCGGCGCGGCGACGAGTTAACGGCGGTCTTGCCCTTTCGTGACGATTTGATCGGCAACCCGATGCTGCCCGCCATTCATGGTGGCGTGACAGCGGCGTTCTTAGAAGTCACCGCAATTATCGAGCTTACATGGTCCACCCTTTGGGCCGATCTCGAGGCAGGGCGGCTGGAGCCGGAAACCGCGCCGATGCCGCTTATGCCAAAAACCATCGACTTCACCGTGGATTACCTGCGCTCTGGCCTGCCGCGCGATGCTTATGCGCGCGCGCGGGTGAACCGCTCTGGGCGGCGCTATGCCTCGGTTCATGTAGAGGCATGGCAAGATAACCGCACGCGCTTGTTTGCGCAGGCAACGGGGCATTTCTTGATGCCGCTGCGCGATGATGCGCGCGATGGCTGACAGCCTAACCCACAGTCGGGTGCTGAAAATTGCACTGCCGATTGTGATCTCTAATGCCACGGTCCCGATCCTGGGCGCGGTGGACACAGGGGTCGTGGGCCAGCTTGGCCTTGCCGCGCCGATTGGGGCGGTGGGGCTTGGCGCGATTATTCTAAGCGGCGTTTACTGGATATTTGGTTTTTTGCGCATGGGGACTGCGGGGCTGAGTGCGCAGGCCATCGGGGCAGGTGACGCGGGCGAGGTCTCGGCGCTGCTGACCCGCTCTATTATGATTGGCATCGGGGCCGGACTTGCCATTATGGCGCTGCAAATCCCACTTTTTGCCGTGGCTTTTCGGCTTGCACCAGCAAGCGCGGAAGTGGAGAGCCTTGCCCATAGCTATATGCAGATCCGTATATTTTCTGCGCCCGCAGCGATTGCATTATATGGCATCACCGGCTGGCTGGTCGCGCAAGAACGCACGCGGGCCATTTTCATTATTCAGCTCTGGATGAATGGTCTCAACATTGTGTTGGATATGTATTTTGTGCTGGGCATGGGGTGGGGCGTCGAAGGTGTGGCAATTGCCACCTTTTTGGCGGAGTGGAGCGCGCTTGGCTTAGGGCTATATCTGTGTCGTGATGTCTTCAATACCGATGCATGGAAAAACTGGGTGCAGGTTTTTGACCGTGCGCGCTTGGTGCATATGGGGGTGGTGAACGGCGATATTTTGATCCGCTCGGTCCTGCTGCAAATCATGTTCATGTCGTTCATGTTCTTAGGGGCTGATTTCGGCGATGTGACATTGGCGGCTAATCAGGTGTTGCTGCAATTCTTGTTCATCACCGCCTATGCCATGGACGGGTTTGCCTTTGCCGCTGAGGCGCTGGTCGGGCAGGCATTGGGCGCGCGCAATCGGGTGCGTTTGCGGCGTGCGGCTTATCTGACATCGCTTTGGGCGGGGATTGTGGTCGCCGCGCTGGCCATAGCTTTTGCAGGATTTGGCGGGGCAATTATTGATGTGATGACAACAGCCCCAGACGTGCAATCCGAGGCACGACGTTATCTGGGCTATATGATTGCGGCGCCTTTCCTTGGGGTGGCCGCATGGATTTTAGACGGGATTTTCATCGGCGCCACCCGCACGCGCGATATGCGCAACATGATGGCGGTCTCATTCGTCATATACGCCATGGCGGTGGTGATTTTAGTGCCGCTTCTTGGCAATCACGGGTTATGGCTGGCGTTGCTGATCTCGTTTGTGGCGCGCGGTGTCACGCTTGGGCTGCGCTACCCCGCGCTAGAGGCCGAGGCGGAGAGAAGCCTATAGCCACTCCCCGCGACCAGTGCCAACGGCATCCGACACATTATCGAAACCATCACGCGCCAATAAATCATCCAACCCGCGGGCAATTTCACCTGCCAGTGACAGCCCACTATAAACCATGGCCGTATAAAGTTGCACGGCGCAGGCTCCGGCGCGAATTTTGGCATAGGCTTGCTCGGCCGAGCTGACGCCGCCAACGCCGACCAGTGGCATTTTGCCGTCTAATAACTGTGATAGCCGCGCCAAAACACGGGTGCTTTTCTCAAACACAGGTTGGCCAGATAGCCCGCCTGCCTCATCGCGGTGCGGCGATTTTAACCCGTCGCGCGATAGCGTTGTGTTGGTGGCGATGATGCCTGCTAACTTGGCCTCGAGTGCAACTTCTGCGATCTCTCCTAGTGCGTCATCATCCAGATCAGGCGCGATTTTCAAGAAGACCGGGATCGGGCGCGTCAACTCAGCATGCGCCTCCATCACACCTGCAAGCAGCGCGGATAGGGCAGCACGGCCCTGCAAATCGCGCAACTTTTCGGTGTTGGGGGACGAGACATTGACGGTGGCAAAACTCACATGCGGCCCACAGCGGCGCAGCACGGTGGCAAAGTCAGCGGCGCGGTCGCTGCTGTCTTTATTGGCCCCCAGATTTAGCCCCACTGGAATGCCAACAACGCGCGCCGATAGGCGATCAGCAATGGCATCCATGCCTTGATTGTTAAAGCCAAAGCGGTTGATGGCAGCCTCATCTTCCGAGAGGCGAAACAGGCGCGGCTTCGGGTTTCCGGGTTGCGGGCGCGGGGTGGCGGCCCCGACCTCGATGAACCCGAAACCAGCACCGGCCAATGGCCCGATGACTTCGGCATTTTTGTCAAACCCTGCGGCAAGACCAACCGGGTTTTCCAACGGCATTCCGGCCAATGTGGTTGCCAGTCGGGGCGAGCGCACAGGCCCACGACCACCGCCCAAGCCCGCCTTTAACGCGAGGACAGCCATGCTATGCGCGCGCTCTGGATCAAGTTGGCGCATGGCGGCAACAGCAAGATGTTCTAAAATGCTCATGCCATGTCCTTTGGGAAAATATGTGCCGCGCCATCCCATGGAAGGGCTGCGTTGCCAGATGTCTCAGACAACAGCCAATCGCGGTAAAGGTGTGGGAATTCCGCCCCGCCGCGCGAGACTTCCCATTTCAGCGCGCCATCACTGGGCGCGTCACCCCAGGCCAGCCACAAATCTTGCTGACCTGCAAAATGCTTCGCTGCCGTCTCGCGCGATTGTGCGGCGGTTGAGAAATGAATGTAGCCGTCTGCCAGATCAATAGGCGCGCCAGTAAAGCGGCCTTGAGCTTGAAAGTCGGCCCATGCAGAGGCGGTCATGATTTTGTAAATAAGCATATGACCCACATGCCCGTTGCCAGTTATTTGGTCAAGTCACTGCACAGATATTGCCCTGATATGAGCCTGTCACAAAGTGACGTTAAGGCAAGGGCGCGTGGGGCTTTGACTCCTCGATCCAATAGCGCCACTCTGGGCGCAGAAAATTCAAACCTTTGGGGGACCACCAACATGCTTAAGACCCTTCTCACCAGCGCTGCCGCTTTGACCCTGACCACCGGGATCGCTGCTGCGGATTACTCGCTGACGATCCTGCACACCAATGACTTCCACGCGCGCTTTGAGCCGATCAGCAAATATGACAGCGCTTGTTCGGCCGAGGATAACACTGAGGGCAAATGCTTTGGCGGTTGGGCGCGCCTTGTTAGCACGGTGAATGCCGCGCGTGCGAAAACCAATAACTCCATCCTCGTGGATGGTGGTGATCAGTTCCAAGGCTCGCTGTTCTATACCTACTATAAGGGCAAGGTCGCGGCCGAGATGATGAACGGGCTGAAATATGACGGCATGACCGTCGGCAACCACGAATTTGACGACGGCCCCGAAGTGCTGGCCGGCTTCATGGATTCGGTAAACTTCCCCGTTGTTATGTCCAATGCTGACGTATCCGGCGAGCCTGCGCTGGCAGGTAAGCTGATGAAATCCGTGGTGATCGAGCGCGGCGGAGAGAAAATCGGCCTAATTGGCCTGACACCACAAGACACGCCAGATCTGGCGTCTCCGGGTAAAAACATCACCTTCACCGACCCGTCCGGCGCGGTTCAGGGCGAGGTTGATAAATTGACTGCCGAGGGGGTGAACAAGATCATCGTGCTCAGCCATTCGGGCTTTAACGTGGATAAAATCGTCGCTGCGAACACCACTGGCGTCGATGTGATTGTGGGCGGACATAGCAATACGTTGCTGTCCAACACGCAAGAGCGCGCGGTCGATATCTACCCTGTTATGGTCAACGACACCGCCATCGTGCAGGCCTATGCTTACGGTAAATTCCTAGGTGAGCTGAACGTCACGTTCGACGACGAGGGCAAAATCACCGAGGCCAAAGGCGAGCCTTTGCTGATTGACGGGCAAGTGGCCGAGGACGCCGCTATTTTGGCGCGCGTTGCAGAGCTGGCAGAGCCTTTGGACGAAATTCGCACTAAAGTTGTAGCACAGGCGGGCGATGTGATTCTTGGGGATCGTGCGGTTTGCCGGGTCGAGGAATGCGCCATGGGCAACTTGATTGCCGATGCGATGCTGGACCGCGTGAAGGACCAAGGCGTGACCATTGCGATTGCCAACTCGGGGGGCATTCGGGCCTCTATTGATGCGGGTGATGTGACTATGGGCGAGGTGCTGAGCGTGCTTCCGTTCCAAAACACGCTGTCCACGTTTGAGGCCAAAGGGCAGATCATCATCGACGCATTAGAGAATGGCGTAAGTCAGGTCGAAGACGTCAAAGGTCGCTTCCCACAAGTGGCGGGTTTGCAGTTTAGCTGGGATGCATCCGTGGCCCCCAACGAGGGGCGCGTGACGGCTGTCTCTGTTAAAAACGGGGATGTTTTCACCGAGATCGACCCCGCAGCGACCTATAAAGTCGTGACCAACAACTACGTGCGCAATGGCGGTGACGGTTACAAAATGTTCTCGTCGGATGGCATGAATGCCTATGACTTCGGTCCTGACTTGGCGGATGTTTTGGCTGAATATATGGCGGGTTCTGGCCCGGTAAAGCCATATATTGATGGTCGCATCGTTAAGAAGTAAGCCTCTGAAACGAGGGTAATATTGGGCGACGCTGGAGGGTCTAGCGTCGCCTTTTCCAACTGTTGAGACAGCATATGATCTGAAAGGAATGGGAAATGTGCGGGCGGTTTTCAGTGACGAGCTCTGTCGCCGCTATGGCGCAGATGTTTGGGGCCACGCCGAGCAATGATTTACCAAACCTTCCTAACTATAATATTTGCCCGACCGATCAGGTCTGTGCCGTCATATCGCGCGAAGGGGTGCGCCATCTGGTATCGCTGCGGTGGGGCTTTATTCCACATTGGTACAAAACGCCCAGTGATGGCGCGTTATTGATTAATGCGCGCGGCGAGATGATTGCCCAAAAGCCCGCCTTCGCCCAAGCCGCCCGTGAGCGTCGCTGTTTGATCCCTGTAACAGGGTTCTATGAGTGGACCAAAGACGCGACGGACCACCGTTTGCCTTGGTACATTCATCCCACAAATGACCGACCAATGGCCTTGGCTGGGATTTGGCAAAACTGGCGCGCGGGAGGCGTTGAACATGCGACATGTGCGATTGTGACCACTGCTGCATCAAAGATAATGCGGGGAATTCACCACCGCGAACCCGTCATTCTTGCAGAGCAAGGTTGGGCGAAATGGCTTGGAGAAGCAGGGCATGGAGCCGCGAGCCTGATGGTTTCAGCACCCGAAGATTGTATGAAGCTTTATCGCGTCGGCCCTGAGGTGAACTCCAATCGGGCATCAGGGCCACGTTTGATTGAGCGACTGGAAACGCAAAAGGCCCCGCCGCATGGGCAGGACCTTTAAAAATTTTAGGAAAATTTGACTTAATTCAGGTCAGATAGGGAGCCGTCACCAGCGCCGGACAACACGAAGCAGAGCGGCGCTTCGCCTGTTGAAGGGTCGCCAAAAGCGCCTTTATATTCTTCATTATAGGTCGATTTGAAGCATTTGGTCATTGCCGGAGTAATAACAACAACAATCTGCGCACCCGGTTGAATTGGGCCTGTCGACCATGTTCCGTCGATAGCCGAGGCATCATGGACCGTGTCTTCTGTATTGCGAATGGTGATTGCTTCGCCAGTTGCGGCCAAAAGCATCGGTGGGAAAAATACGCCACCCTTAATATCGATCAAACGCTCGTCTAGTTCGTTACCGACACCTAGTTCAGTCGCTCCAGCCGCGCCAGCAGATAGGGCGATGGCACAGGCGGCACAGATCGTAGTTAATTTATGCATTATTCAAGTCCTCACGGGTTACTTTTAGACGGTTTAATCGCCCATAATCTGTTTAGGTTAATGTATGGGAAACTGGGCAATTATGGGGCATTTGATGCCAGTTATGGAAACAGTCTGTTGCCGGTTTCAGCATGAGTATCGCCGTAAGTATAAGTAGAGCGGCCACCAAACAGGCAGCCACTCAAAATCTTGTCACCTAAGCCATTGGCACCGGGGCCGTATTACAAATGGGCGCATTCCGGCACAGGGGTTTGTACTGTCCCGTCCGACTTCCATTGCAACAGGTTGTCCACGGTCAGCGCCCCCATAGCGGCGCGGGTCTCATGGGTGGCAGAGCCGACATGAGGCAGTAATAACGTGCGCTCCGAGGTTTTGAGGGCATCAGGGATCTGCGGCTCGCGCTCAAATACGTCGAGCGCTGCGAACCCAAGTTTGCCACCATCCAATGCCGCGATCAAAGCATCCTCATCCACCACCGAGCCGCGCGATACATTGATCAACAGGCCCTTTGGTCCTAAGGCTTCCAGCACGTCCTTGTTCACGATTTTACGCGTAGAAGGGCCGCCGGGCGTGATGCAAATCAACACGTCACTAGCCTGTGCCATGTCCACAAGATTACCCACATAGGTATAGGGCACGTCCTTTTGGGATCGAGTGTGGTATAGAATGTTCGGCTTGAAAATCGACAGGCGTTCCGCAATTTCCTGCCCAATCCGACCGAAGCCAAGAATGCCGATCGTCTTGCCATCGGGCGAGGTGGACAAAGGCGCGTTGCCCTTGGCCTCCCAATTGCCGGAGCGCGCCCAAGCCTCGTCGTGGCGAAAGTTACGCAGCGCCGCGAGCAAAAGCAGCAAGGTGGTGTTGGCCACCTCGCCGTTTAGCACGTTTGGGGTATGCGACACCTTGATGCCCCGCGCGACGCAAGCGCCGGTGTCGATGGCGTCATAACCCACGCCATATCCGGACACGACCTTCAGGTTCGGCAACGCAGCCATGATGGCGGGGCTGACCCCGTCATGACCATTCGTTCCCACAGCCTCGATACCTGCGCCATTTTCGCTGGCCCAGGCATCGAAGTCGTCGATCTCGGAGAGCCGATGGATGGTGAACTCGGCCCCTAGACGCGCGAGCATCTCCTGCGTGGCACCGCCGATCAGCAACATCTCCGGGTTGCTCATGCGTCTTGCCCAACGGCTTGGCGTTGAATGCCAAGCCTTTCAATGGTCAACTCAATGGTGTCGCCATCTTTCAGGTAAATCGGATCGGGTTTGATCCCCATACCAACGCCCGGAGGGGTGCCGGTGGAGATGACATCACCCGGATGCAGGGTCATCAATTGGGATAGATGTTCAATGATCTGCGCCACGGTGAAGATCATGGTGTTGGTGTTCCCGGTTTGCCTACGCGTGCCGTTAACGTCCAACGACATGGCAAGGTTTTGCACGTCGCCAACTTCATCTTTCGTGACCAGCCACGGACCTGTTGGGCCAAAGGTGTCGCAAGATTTGCCTTTGGTCCATTGCCCCGTCAGTTGCGTTTGGAAGTCACGTTCCGAGACGTCATTGATGACGCAATAGCCTGCCACATAGTCCAGCGCGTCGGCCTCAGAGACATATTTGCAGGGCTTGCCAATAACGACACCCAGCTCAACTTCCCAATCGGTTTTCTTCGATCCGCGCGGGATCATCACATCGTCATTTGGGCCTACAACCGCGGATGTCGCCTTCATGAACAAGATCGGATGGTCAGGTAAATCAAGGCCGGATTCGGCGGCGTGATCGGCATAGTTCAGCCCGATACACATGAATTTGCCAATACCCCCGACACAGGGACCAAAGCGTGGGTCGCCCTCGACCGCAGGCAGCGACGTGGGGTCAAGAGAGCGCAGCTTATCCAAAGACGCGTCCGATAGGGCCGCGCCGTTAATGTCACTGATCTCTCCGCTCAGATCTCGCAGCACACCGCTGTCGTCGATCATTCCCGGTTTTTCAGCGCCCGGCGCTCCGTAACGGACAAGTTTCATCTTCTACTCCTAAGTTTCCGTGTTTGGGTTAGTGGTTGTCGCGCGGCATATGTTTGCGCGCGATGTCTTGGTATTTCGCGGCACCCCTCAGCGTCATGCCTTCACTGAACGGCTGAACCATGTCGCGGAAAATTTCCTGCCATGGGGTCTGGCTGTCTGGCACCTCAATAGAGCCGTTTACCAGTTTTTCGGCGCGGGCTTTCAACTCGGCGTCATCCACCAACATGTTGGCGGTGCACTTAGCCAGATCAATACGCACCCGGTCGCCAGTTTTCACCAGCGCCAGTCCGCCACCGTCTGCTGCCTCGGGGGAGGCATTTAGGATCGAGGGCGAACCAGACGTCCCTGATTGGCGACCGTCGCCCACACAAGGTAACGCGTGGATGCCCTTTTTTAGCAGATAGGCAGGCGGGCGCATGTTCACGACCTCTGCGCCGCCGGGATAACCTTTCGGGCCCGCACCGCGCATGATTAGAATGCAATGCTCGTCAATGTTGAGGCTCTCGTCGTCGATTTTATGGTGAAAATCTTCCGGGCCCTCAAACACAATGGCGCGCCCCTCAAAAGCATTCGGGTCGCTCGGGTTGGACAAGTAGCGGTCGCGGAATTCATCCGAGATCACAGAGGTTTTCATAATGGCGCTGTCGAACAGGTTGCCCTTAAGGTTAATGAAACCGGCATCTTGGAGCATAGGCGCCTCAGAGGAATAGATGACGTCATCATTGCCAGTTAGCACGCCGCTGCAATTCTCGGCCATGGTTTTGCCGTTGGCAGTTATGGCATCAGGGTGAGGCAGCAGACCCGCTTTCAACAGCTCCCCAATGACCGCCGGAACGCCACCCGCCCGATGATAATCTTCGCCCAAATATTTGCCCGCAGGTTGCAAATTAACCAGTAGCGGAACCTTAAGGCCAATGCCTTGCCAATCATCGTTAGTTAGCTTGATGCCTAAGTGTTTTGCGACGCCATTCAAATGGATCGGCGCGTTGGTTGATCCGCCAATAGCCGAGTTGATAACAATAGCGTTTTCAAAGGCTTCGCGTGTCATGATGTCCGCTGGCCGTAGGTCTTCATTGACCATCTCCACGATGCGCTGGCCCGTGTAATAGCTGATCTGCCCCCGCTCACGGTAGGGCGCTGGGATCGCCGCCGCGCCGGGTAATTGCATCCCCAAAGCCTCTGCTAAAGAGTTCATTGTGGTGGCCGTACCCATCGTGTTGCAATAGCCCACGGAAGGCGTGGAAGAGGCCACTAATTCCATAAACCCGTCGTCGTCAATTTCGCCCGCCGCCTGCATCTCTCGGGCCTTCCAAACGATGGTGCCGGAGCCTGTTCGCTCGCCGTTGAACCAGCCATTCAGCATGGGGCCAACGCTTAGGGCAATCGCAGGAATGTTAACGGTGGCCGCCGCCATCAATAGGGCAGGCGTGGTCTTGTCACAGCCAATATTCAACACAACGCCATCAATCGGATAGCCAAACAAGGTCTCCACCAGCGACAGATAAGCAAGATTGCGGTCCAGCATGGCAGTCGGCCGTTTGCCAGTCTCTTGAATCGGATGCACTGGGATTTCGATCACTGTCCCGCCAGCCTCGATAATTCCGTCACGCACGCGCTTGGTCAGCTCAATGTGGTGCCGGTTGCAAGGGCTGAGGTCCGAGCCAGTCTGCGCAATCCCAATAATTGGCTTGCCAGATTGCAACTCTTCGCGGGTCAGCCCGTAGTTCAAATAACGCTCCAAATAAAGCGCCGTCATTTCCTGATTGTCAGGGTTATTGAACCATTGTTGCGACCGCAATTTCAACTTATCAGCCATCATTCAGTTCCTATTAATTGCGCCTGACCTTTGAGAAAGGCTTGTCTTCTTTGTTCTTAAAAATACGGGAATCCGTCGCTTAGCCGGACCACCCGCCGTCGATGACATGGGGCTGTCCGGTCGTGAAGCCACTCTCGTCGCTACCTAAATAAACCACCAAAGCGGCGATCTCTTCCGCGGTGGCAACGCGCCCCATAGGTTGGCGTGAAACGAACTGCTTCATGGCCTCATCGTAGCTGCCTAGCTCTTTACCCAAGGCGGTCACACGATCGTGCCAACTGGGGCTTTCTACGGTGCCGGGGCAGATGCAATTGCAACGAATTCCTTGGCTGATGTACTCGACAGCAACCGATTTTGTCATGCCGATTACAGCGGCCTTTGTGGTGCCATACACAAACCGATTGGGTGCACCAATGATTGATGATGCCGCCGACGACATGTTGATGATTGAGCCGGCTCCACGCTCCAACATTCCGGGTAATGCGGCCTGCATTGTGCGAAACATTGAGCGCACATTCAGGTCAAAAGAAAAGTCCCAATCATCGCCGCTGGTTTCAAGAATAGAGCCTGCGTGAACAAAGCCGGCGCAGTTGAAAAGTATGTCCGGGATTGCACGTCCAATACCCTCGGTAACAGAGGCGTCATCGCGCACGTCCAAGACGAAAGTTTCTATGTTGTCATGGCTAAGATCGGCCATGGCATCGGCATTCACATCGGTTGCGAAAACCATTGCGCCCTCATTGGCCATTGCGATGGCGGTTGCTCGGCCGATGCCCTGAGCCGCTGCTGTTATTAAGGCGCGTTTTCCAGCAAGTCGTTGGTTAGTCACGAAAAATCTCCGTATTTTAGTTTGTGTTTTTTGTCTATCTGTCTTGCCAAGGCGTGGCTTTGCGCCAATGGGTAAGCGCAAAATAATCTGGCGGCAATGCTTTTCACTCCATAATTTCTGTCCTAGTGTTTGCGCAAACAAGGCAATCACTGGTCAGGAGTTACCATGAAAAACCAAAAAGTTGCGCTGCTGGGGACGGGCCTCATGGGGGCTCCGATGGCACGAAATATCGCCAAATCAGGCTTCCCTTTGTCGGTCTGGAATCGCTCTCGAAACAAGGCAGAAGTGTTGGTTGCAGATGGGGCTGTTGTGCACGACACGGCCGCCCAAGCCGTCGTCGATGCAGATGTTGTAATCACCATGCTCTCTGATGGGGCGACGGTCGGAAGTTTCATAAATGATCCGGCTGTGACCAATGCGATGAAGGCCGGAGCGATTTGGGTTGATATGTCCTCGATCAAGCCGGAAGAAGCGCGTGCTCAAGGCGATCATTTGCGCGGTCTTGGTTTTGGCTATCTAGATGCTCCGGTGTCGGGTGGCACGAAGGGGGCAGAGGCGGCAACGCTTGCGATAATGGCGGGCGGCGTGCCAGAAACTTTTGCCCAAGTGGTTCCGGTTTTCGAGGCGATGGGGCGCCCAGTTCATGTCGGCCCGACAGGCTCCGGTCAATTGGCAAAGCTCGCCAACCAAGCGATTGTTGCCGTAACCATCGCGGCGGTGGCCGAGGCGATGTTACTGGTTCAAAAAGGCGGGGCCGATCCCGCGGCAGTGCGTGCGGCGCTGAAAGGCGGCTTCGCGGATAGCATCATTTTGCAACAACACGGCGAGCGCATGACCACCGGTAACTTCGTGCCGGGTGGGCTGTCCAAATTCCAACTTAAGGATCTTGATAACCTGCTGAACGAGAGCGGCCAGTTAGGGCTTGATCTGCCTGTTAGCCAGATGACTCGCGACCGGTTCGAGGATTTCTGCACCAATTTGGATGGGGCGGAAAAGGATCATTCCGGCCTGTATCTGGAGCTTCTTAAACGCAACGGGTTGAGCACATGAGGGCCCTGATCCTCGGCGGTGGCGGCATGGTTGGTCAAAAACTGGCCCGTCATCTGAGCACCCACGGCCTTGATGGAAACCCGGTCGAGATCACACTGCACGACATCGCATTCCCGCCTCAGGCGATTGCCGGAGCGGCGCAAATCACCGGCTCAATCGCCGATCAAGGCGTGGCGGAGCAGCTGGCCAAGACCAAGCCAGACGTGATTTTCCATCTGGCTTCCATCGTCTCGGGCGAGGCTGAGGCTGACTTTGCCAAGGGTTGGAACATCAACATGCATCCGATGTGGGCCTTGCTGGAGGGACTTCGTGCTGAGCAAGAGGCCGATCCGACATATCGCGCTCGGATGGTTTTCACCTCCTCCATCGCGGTATTTGGCGGGCCGTTTCCCGACAAGATATCGGATGATTTCTTATCCGCCCCGCAAACCAGCTACGGCGCGCAAAAGTCGATTTGCGAAATGATGATTGCGGACTTCTCGCGCAAGGGGTTCATTGACGGGATATCCATTCGCCTGCCGACTATTTGCGTGCGCCCCGGCAAGCCGAATGCCGCCGCATCGTCGTTCTTCTCGGGGATCATTCGTGAGCCGCTGAACGGGCAAGAGGCGATTTTGCCGGTGGCGGATTCGACGCGCCATTGGCATGCCAGTCCACGGGCGGCGACCGGGTTCCTGACCCATGCGGCTTTGCTTGATACGGATCGGCTTAACAATCGCCGCGCCGTGAACATGCCCGGTGTGAGCTGCACCGTGGCCGAGCAAATCGAGACATTGCGCGACATGGCGGGCAACGATGTGGTGAAGCTGATCAAGCCGAAACCTGATGCGACTATTGCGAAGATCGTGGAGGGATGGCCGCGTAATTTTGAGCCGACACGCGCGATTGCGTTGGGGTTCAAGGCAGAAACCAGCTTTAGGGATATCATCCAAACCTATCTGGATGATGACCTGCAAAAGTAGGATGTGATCTTAGCTTGCCGTGATGAGGTTGCGCGCCAGATGGCTGTGAATGTGCTGGCGGCATGCAACCTCGTCACGCTGCTGGGCGGCTTTGAGGATGGCGCAATGCTCCGCTATGTTGTCGGGGAAGTAGCCATAATTGGTCTCGCAGGAGACCAATTGTTGGCGGAACTGATCGTAGATGGTTTTGTAGGTCTCGCGCAGCAGGGGCGAACGGCAGGCTGAAATTAGCGTGTCGTGGAATTCCCACTCGGCGCTCGACCACAGGTTCAGCACGGTTTCCACGCTGCCGCTGCGGCGGATCTCACCCTCGATATGGCGAAGCTTGTGATGGGCGGCAGACAGGCGGGCTTCCCACTCGATATCGCCGTGTTTGATCGACAGGCTCGCGCCTTCCTGCTCCAGCATAATACGAAACTGGGTCAGGTCATGCTGGCGACTGGGCGAGGTGCGTCTGGCGCGAAACCCGCGTTGCTCCTCGAACGAGACGAGGCCGGCGGTGGACAGGCGGAACAGTACTTCGCGAATCGTGTTGACCGAACAGCCGTAGATTTGGCGCAAGTCTTCGGATTTGAGCTTCTCGCCATGGCCGAATTGCGCTGTGACGAGTTTTCTGTGAAGATCATCGTAGATGGCGGGGGTGTCCATTTTTATCGTGGGGCAATCCATTTAGGTCTCCTGCCCTGTGGGCGATCAAATTTGGTGTGCGCTCGCGCTGATATGGGCACATTAACTGCTGCGGACCTTTGGTACAGGTGAATTTTGAAATTGTACAGAAATTTCAAAATTAAAGAAAAATAAGTTTTTTTGTTGGCAGTTTCGATTTCCGTTGCTAGGTTTTCCGGACGCTAGGGTGGTTCGGGGCATTTGCTTTGCTGATTCACTTTGCGGCACCGATATAAATCGTCTGGGAGGACATCATGAATTTTCTGAAAACCGCTACGAGCTCTGTAGCCGCTGTGGCTTTGCTTGCCTCGGGTGCGCTGGCTGAGGGCGCAACTACAAAGCTCCGCATCCAAACACACTATGCGCCTGAAACTGTGTCCGGCAAATTGGCTGCGCAATACATTGATGACATTCAAACCATGTCAGGTGGCGGCATCGAAGTGGAAATGTTCTACTCGTCCTCCGTTGTGAAATCAGTTGAGACCTTTGATGCGGCTGCGACTGGCATCATTGACTGCGACATGACCGGCGGTGGCTACCAAACTGGTAAAAACTCGGCGTTCCAATTCGTGGGCGACATCATGGGCGGCTACGACACGCCATACCAACAGCTGAGCTGGTTGTACTACGGCGGTGGCTTGGAAGCCGCAGCCAAACTGTACAACAAGTACGACATGGAGCTGATCGGCTGGTGGATCTACGGTCAAGAATCCTTTGCCTCCAGCAAGCCAATCACAAAAGTAGCTGATTTCAAAAACTGGAAATTCCGTTCGCCTCCAGGCATGGAAACCAAAATCTTTGAAAAACTGGGCGCCAAGCCAATCGTGATGGATTTCACCGAAATCTTTACCGCGCTTGAAACCGGTATCATTGATGGCGCTGACGCGTCTGGTCTGGCCAACAACGTTGGTTTGGGTCTGTATGACATCGTTAAATATGCCAACTACCCTGGCTTCCACTCGATGCCATCTGATCACCTTACTTGTAACAAGGCTGTCTTTGACGCGATGCCAGAAGCGCATCAGCGTATTATGAAAGTCACCATGGAAGCGCTTGCATTGCGCACCGCACTGACATTCGAGAAGAAGAATGCTGAAGCTGCCGCAAAACTGCGTGAGCAAGGTGTTACCTTGTCTCAGTGGGCTCCAGAAGACATGGCTGAGTTCCGCGCTGCTGCGCAATCAGCTTGGGGTGAATTTGCCGATACGCCAGAAGCAGAAGCTTTGGTTGCATCGCACATTGAGTACCTCACTCAATTAGGTCTGGTTAAGTAAGATCAAAAAGGAAGGGCGGCGCATCCGCGTCCGCCCTTCTCATTAGGTCTTACTGGTACAGGCATTGTCCGTAAAATTTTCGATCAGGGACGGCAGGCCAGCGCAGGTGCGCGTGGTCGTTAGGGGAGAACATCGTGAAGCAAAAATATGGCACGCTTGTTGAGTGGCTTGTGCCCTTAGCATTCATTTTATGCGCAGGGTGGGTGATCTGGCATATGCCGGCCTTTATTCTTGATTGGGGCGGGCACCAGGATCAACTCGCAGCGCATTTTGAACGTACCGATGTCGCGCCGGGCATGCCTGTCGTGATGGGAGAGCATATCGACATCATTGATATTTTGGCTTTGATCGGTATTCCGCTCATGGCCATTTGGGGCGTTATGACAGTGCGCCGCGCGCCGATGGAATTTGAGGCTTGGGGCCCGCTGGACCGTCTCTCTATCTTTATTGGTCGCGTGACCATGCTGCTGGTTGTCCTTCTGACCAGCGTTATGCTTTACGAAGTTTTCGTGCGCTATTTGCTCAATGCTGGGACGCTTTGGGCAAATGAGCTGTCACTTTGGTTGGCCAGTTTCGTTTTCCTATGCGCCGGGCTTTATGCCATGCAGCAACGCAGCCATATTCGTATCTACTTAATCTATGACTTGTTCCCGCGGCCCTTGCAGCGGGCTTGCGATATCCTTTCGACCTTTTTGATTGCGCTGTTTGCCTTCTTCTTGGTCTACGGCGGCTACGGCGAGGCGTTCAAAAAGTTCGGGCGTTGGGAGTTGTTCGGCTCGGCCTTTAACCCACCTATTCCGGCCACGGTCAAACCTATGGTGTTGATCGTTGTGTCGCTGGTGGCGGTGCAGGCTGTGATCAATTTGTTCTCGGACTGGAATGCCGAGCCCGTTTTGCATTCCGCCGCTGATGACATTGATGAAGACGAAATTGAGCGGCTGAAAAAAGCTGTGGGGACAGAGTAATGGATATTGGAACAATTTCACTGGTGTTGATGCTGGGCTTGATTGTCTTGCTCGCCATCGGGATGCCGCTTGGCTTTGCGTCGGCCATCTTGGCAGTTTTAGTGCTGGTTATGAAGTTCGAGCCCGGCTTGCTGGCCAACCCCATGGCCTTTGGCGACGGGATATTGACGGGGCGACCGGGATCGGGGCCGCTCAATATCTTAGCGCAAAAGATATACGGGCTCTTAACGGACTATGTTCTTATATCTATCCCGTTGTTTATCTTCATGGCCGCTTTGCTTGAACGCTCCGGCATTGCCAAAGATATGTATTCCTCGCTGAACGTCTGGCTGAACCGCACCCGTGGTGGCATTGCTATCGTGACGTCCATCATGGCTGTGGTCATGGCCGCGATGTCTGGCATCATTGGCGGCGAAGTTGTTTTGCTAGGCTTAATTGCATTGCCACAAATGTTGAGGCTTGGGTATAATCAGAACTTAGCGATCGGCACGATCTGTGCGTCTGGCTGCCTTGGCACGATGATCCCGCCCTCTATTGTGCTCATCATCTATGGCCTAATCACCGAGACCTCGATCAAAGCGCTATTCACCGCGTCTTTCTTGCCGGGTTTCATGTTGGCATCGTTCATTATTATCTACATCATCGTGCGCACACGCCTGCGCCCAGAAGATGCGCCATTGCCTGAACCTGTCGAGGGCGAACCACGCGGTCTTGAGAAGTCATTGCTCTTCTTTGCATTCCTAGCACGCCTCGTCATGGGCTTTTGCGGCTTCTTTTTCGTGCGGGTTTTGTTCTTTGAATTCACGGGACAAAATGCGGCGAGCACCGGCGATCCTATTCGTTTTGGCACGCTAGACTACCTGCCTTGGTTCGGCGGCATGATTGCGGTGGCCTTGTTGCTTACCATATTTGTGTTCGGCAAAGAGCGCTCCAAAACCGGCTGGGATATGGGCAAAGGGCTTGTGCCACCGATTATCATTATCGGCGTGGTGCTTGGCTCTATCTATATGGGGATCACCGGGATTACCGAGGCGGCTGCCATGGGCGCTGCTGCGGTTCTGGTCATGGCGATCTTACGTGGCGAAGCCTCGTTTGATCTGGTTTGGGATTCGCTGATGCGGACGCTGAAATCTACCGGCACCATTATCTGGGTGACGATTGGGGCGGCGGCGCTTGCAGGGGCCTATACGATTGCAGGCGGTCCGGTCTTCGTGGCTGATATGGTTGTTGGCTCTGACTTGCCGACCATGGGGATCATCTTGCTGATGATGCTGATCTTATTGTTCATGGGCGCGTTCATGGATTGGGTTGGCATTGTGTTGCTGATTATTCCAGTGTTCTTGCCAATTGTGCAGCGCCTCCCGATTGAAGAAATCGGCATGTTCGGTGACCTGAACCCACGTCACATTGCGATTTGGTTTGGCGTTGTGTTCTGTATGAACATGCAGGTTAGCTTCTTGTCGCCTCCCTTTGGCCCAGCGGCGTTCTACCTGAAATCAGTAGCACCGGCGCATATCTCGCTGACGGATATCTTCAAAGGCTTCTTGCCGTTCATCGTGCTGCAACTCTGCGCATTGTCGGTGCTTTTGATTTATCCGCCAATCGTGTCGCTCTTACTTCCATAGGGGATGAAAATGCTAAGCGATGACCAGATTTCTGCCTTTAACCGAGATGGGTATCTGGTCGTCCCAGACGTCATCCCGCAAGATGTATTGAACCGTGTGAGGGCGGAGTACGCGACGCTTCTCGACACCCTATATGCCGGTTGGGACCTGCCCGAGGTGCAGGGGTTTGAACAAAAGCTGATCACCGCCTATCGGGCTGGGCGTGACTGGTTTCAACCGATGGATATTTCACTTCCGGGCGAGCGTATAGCGCCCGACACCCCCATGCACCTTGGCCCAGAAGTGTTTGATATGGCGACCCATCCGCGCTTGCTAGATATGGTCGAGGATTTGATCGGGCCAGAGATCACCTCCAACCCGATCCAACATGTGCGCATCAAGCCGCCTGCCACAGACCTGCGCGACGGCGAGGTCCGCGCGCATATCGCCTCGACGGATTGGCACCAAGACCGCGCGGTGGCCTTGGAGGAGGCGGATGAGACTGAAATGATCACCGTCTGGCTTGCCGTGACGGATGCGACGCTTGAAAACGGATGCCTCAAAGTGCAGCCCTTTTCCGGCCCGCAAGATATATTGCCCCATTGCCCCAAGCTGCAAACCGCCATTGCAGACGAGTTCATTAATGAAGAGGGCGCGGTGCCATTGCCTGTGCCCTCTGGCGGGGTGGTGATTTTCCATCCGCTGGTGCCCCATGCATCGCGGCCCAACCTGTCGCAAAATATCCGCTGGTCGTTTGATTTGCGGTTTAACAAAACGGGCCAGCCCACAGGGCGCGGTCATTTTCCCGACTTTGTGGCACGCTCGCGCGCGAACCCTGAGACAGAATTGCATGACTGGAAAGCGTGGCGTAAATTGTGGGAAGACGCGCGCGCGCGCCTCTCCTCAGAGCCCCATATAGATATTCACCGCTGGACCTCCGACGCGCCGTATTGCGCTTGAAAGAAGACTTATGAAAGACACCATACGACTTGATCCGGACGACAATGTCGTCACCGCAACCCGTGCCTTGGAGGCTGGGAAATCTGTGGAGAATACAGCTACGACGGGCCTGATCCCCTCGGGGCATAAGATCGCCACACGCGCTATTGCGCAAGGTGAGCAGATTAGAAAATACGCGCAGTTTATTGGCCTTGCATCGCAAGATATCGCGGCTGGCGACCATGTACACACCCATAATTGTGCGTTCCAAAACACCAGTGTCGCCTATGAGTTCGGCACTGATATGCGTCCTGTTACACCGGCGCAGGGCGACACGTTTATGGGCTATCGTCGCGACAACGGCATGGTCGGCACGCGCAACTATATTGCCATTGTAACTTCGGTGAATTGCTCGGCTACTGCGGCGCGGCGTATTGCCGATTATTTCACCCCCGAGCGCTTGAAAGACTACCCCAATGTGGATGGCGTTTGCGCCTTTGTTCACGGCACGGGATGCGGCATGGCCGGGGATGGCGACGGGTTCGAGGCATTGCAACGCGTCATGTGGGGCTATGCCAAACACCCCAACCATGCGGGCGTGTTGATGGTCGGGTTGGGCTGCGAGATGAACCAGATTGATTGGCTGCTGGAGGCCTACGGATTAAAGGCCTCGCCTACCTTTCAAGTGATGAATATCCAAGGCGTTGCGGGCCTGCAAAAGACCATTGATCTGGGGATCAAAAAAATCGAGGCGATGCTGCCGATTGCCAATCAGGCAACGCGTAGCGAATGCCCTGTGTCCGAGTTGAAAGTGGCCTTGCAATGTGGCGGCTCTGATGCGTGGTCCGGTGTGACGGCCAATCCGGCGCTGGGCTATGCGTGCGATTTGCTGGCGGCGCAGGGTGGCACGGGGGTGTTGGCTGAAACGCCGGAAATCTACGGCGCGGAGCATCTGCTCACAAGGCGCGCGGCGTCTCGCGATGTGGGCGAGCGGCTGGTTGGGCTGATCGAGTGGTGGAAGGATTATACCGAGCGCAACAAGGGCTCGATGGATAACAACCCGTCGCCGGGCAATAAAAAGGGTGGGCTGACGACCATTTTGGAGAAATCTCTGGGGGCGGCAGCCAAAGGCGGCACCTCGCCGCTGATGGGGGTCTATAAATATGCGGAACCTGTGACGGCCAAAGGCTTCACCTTCATGGACAGCCCCGGCTATGATCCGGCATCCGTGACGGGGCAAATTGCAGGGGGCTGTCAGGTGGTGGTGTTTACCACGGGGCGCGGCTCGGCGTTTGGATCCAAGCCTGCACCAACGATCAAAGTCGCGACTAACACCGAGATGTTCACGCGCATGACGGGTGACATGGACGTGAATGCTGGCGACATGCTGAGCGGTGGGGTGACGCTGGAGGAAAAGGGGCGCGAGATTTACGAGCAAATTTTGCGGGTGGCCTCGGGGGAGGTCTCAAAGTCTGAGGCACAGGGTTTGGGCGATTATGAGTTTGTGCCGTGGCAAATAGGGGCGGTGATGTGAAGCTGCTGATTGCTGGCATTGGCTTGATTGGCGCGCGGCATTTGCAGCACGCTTTGGCGATGCCAGAGATCGAAGTTGTCGGGGTTATCGACCCAAGCCGGCAGCAAAACCATGTGCCGCATTTTGCCAGTATAGATGCTGTTGATGTCGATGCTGATGCGATTGTGATTGCCACTCCGTCCCAGCTACACGCTGATCACGCCGAGGCCGCTGCCGCGCGCGGTTGGCACATGTTGATTGAGAAGCCCGTGGCCCATTCTCTGGAGGCGGCGGACAGGATCATCGCGGCTGCAAAACAGGCGCAGGTTCAGACCCTTGTCGGGCACCACAGACGCCACCATGCAGGGGTGGCGCGCCTTAAGGAGATGCTGGATGAAAAGGTGGTTGGTGTGCCCGTTTTGGCCTCTATAATTTGGGCGCTGAAGAAACCAGACCCTTATTTTTCAGTGCCTTGGCGGGCGGGGGTGAATGGGTCTCCGGTGGCGTTAAACTTGGTCCATGAGGTTGATCTTCTGCGCTATTTATTTGGTGACGTCATGTCTGTGGCAGGTGTCGGCTCAAATGCGCAGCGCGGCGCGGCGCGGGTTGAAAGTGGCGTGGCAGTGTTGGGATTTGAGGGTGGGGTGAGCGCAAGCATCGCCTTCTCTGACACCTGCGCCAGCCCTTACGGATTTGAAGCGGCCACTGGCGAGAACCCCAACATAGCGACGACTGGTGAAGATTATTTACGTATTTGTGGGACCAAAGGCGCGGTATCGTTCCCCTCACTGACGGTTTGGTCGGGGGCTGAGGATTGGTCGCAGACACCTGCGTGTCGGCAGGAAAATTATGAGGGAAATGTGCCACTTGTCGCGCAGATTCTCCACTTTAAGCAAGTTTGTGAAGGCCATATTCTTCCGGTGATAGATGCCGTGGAAGGACGTAAAACACTCGACACGACTTTGGCGATTGAGGCGGCTGTTGCCCCAATGGGGAGGGCCGCATGACTGTGTTGAAAACGGGGCTTATTGGCGAGCATATTTCCCGCACAAGATTGCCAGCAGCGTTGCAGATTTTGTGTGATGCGCATGGGATGAAGCTGGAGTTCGAATTGATTGATACAGCGAAAATTACGGGTTTCGACTTTGAGAAATCTGTTGATGAAAAACGTATGCAAGGGTGGGATGGGGTCGCAGTAACCCACCCGTTCAAGACCCGAGCGGCAGGATATGCTGGGGCGAGAATGTCTGCCGATGTGTCACATCTTGGGGCTTCAAACTTACTGGTGTTTCGCGACCCTTTGGTTGGGCTCAACACTGATTACACGGGCTTTTTAGCGGCTTTTGCGCAGATATCGGATCGGGGTCCTGTGGCGATGGTGGGGGCGGGGGGTGTTGCACGCTCCATTGCCGCTGCATTGCTGCGGGAAGGGGTGTCGGATCTGGCCATTTATGACATGGATGGAGCACGGGCGGCTGACCTCGCCTGCGGCCTCGGCCCACCCGCCCGCGCCATCCCTGAAGAAGATTTGCGCGAGGCTGTTCGTGCTGCTTCGGGCGTTGTGAATGCAACGCCTTTGGGGATGGTTGAGTATCCCGGATCGGCATTCAACAGGGATGATTTAGGGGCGCAGGTCTGGGCTTTTGATGCCGTCTATACCCCTACCAACACGAGGTTTTTGCAAGATGCGGCGGCCGCGGGTCTACAGTGTTTGACGGGGTTTGACCTTTTCCGGCACATGGCTATTCGCAGTTTTGCGGGCTTCACAGGGATATCGCTAGACGCCAAAGAATTCCTGCCAAGACTTGAGGGGGTGCGGCCATGATGTCGGGCTCTTTGAATGTCGGAAAAATTGCTGTCATTGGTCGTGGGCTTTGGGGATCTGCTGCGGCGCGTCATCTGGCGATGGCTGGCTATGACGTCACGCTTGTCGGGCCGCCGGAGCCTGAGGACAAGCGGGCCCACTCGGGCGTTTTTGGGTCGCATTATGATGAGGGCCGGATTACCCGCAAGAACGCTTTGGACCCGTTTTGGGTCGAGGTTTCAGTCGCAGCAATTGAGCGATATGCGCAGATCGAAGCGCAAAGCGGCATTCGGTTCTATACCGAGTGTGGTGCCCTCATGGCGGGCGGGCAGTCCTTTATGGACCGCATCGAGGTTGGGCGCGCTAAATACCATGTGCCGTGTGAGGTGATGGATCATGCCACCTTGGCCAATCGCTTTGCGTTCTTTACCTTTCCGCAGCATTTTTCTGGCGCCCACGAGCCACATCAGGCGGGGCATATTAGCCCGCGGAAACTGGTCGCGGCGCAGGTAAATGCTGCGCAGCATTTTGGCGCATCTATACTCGCGGCCACCGTCACGGGGCTGGATGAGCAACCGGGTCATATCGACGTGCACACGGATCAAGGGGTGCATCGGTTCGAGCAGGTCCTTGTTGCGGCGGGTTATAATAGCGATGCGGTCTTGGGGCGTGCTTCGCAGCTTGATGTCTTCGCAAGGACGGTGGCGTTTTTCGAAGTCTCAGAGCAGGAGGCCCACCGCCTTCAAACGATGCCGACGCTAGTTTATGACATGCCGGAGGATCCATATCTGTTGCCTCCGATCCGGTATCCGGACGGGAAGTTTTACGTAAAACTGGGGGGCGATCCTACCGATGTTCCGCTTGTCGGGGAAGGGGATGTCGGCGACTGGTTCCGGTCAGGTGGAAACGCTCAAGTGCGCGACCATCTGCACGCAATGATCATGGAGCTGATGCCGGATCTCGATGTATGCTCTGTCACTATGGATGCCTGTGTGACCTCATGGACCAAAGACCGGCGCCCCGAAATTTCCAGCCAGTCTGAGCGCATAACCATCTGTGCGGGTGGGAATGGGGCAGGGGCTAAATGCAGCGATGAAATTGGCCGCCTTGGAGCGGCATTATTACTTGAAAAATCAGGAGAAGAGCTATGAGTAAGATTGGATTTATTGGCCTAGGGTTAATGGGCGGCGCAATGGTGGGCCGGTTGCAAGATAAGGGCCATGAGTTGGTCGTGCTGGGCAACACTGACCGCACGTATCTGGATGCGGCCATCGCGCGCGGCGCCCGCGAAGCCGTGAGCGCCCGCGAAATAGCTGAAAGCAGTGACATAATCATGCTGTGCATGGGGACATCGGATCAGGTGGAGAGCCGGATGCGCGGCGCTGATGGCGTTATTGCAGGGTTGAAGGCAGGGAGCGTTGTGGTTGACTTCGGCACCTCTTTGCCAGCGTCGACCAAGGCGCTTGGGGCCGAGGTCGCCGCCGCTGGTGGGACTTATCTGGATGCGCCTCTGGGCCGCACGCCGTCCCATGCCAAAGATGGGCTGCTGAATATTATGTGCTCGGGTGATAAAGCCACATTTGATGCGGTGAACCCTGTGCTGGATGATCTGGGCGAGAACGTCTTCCACCTTGGGGCGCTTGGGTCTGGTCACACCATCAAACTGATCAACAACTTCTTTGCCATGACTACGGCGAACGCGATGGCCGAGGCTTTTGCCATGGCCGATGTGCAAGGCGTGGAGCGCCAAGCCCTATATGACGTGATGAGTGCGGGGCCGCTGCATTCCGGCATGATGGATTTCGTCAAGGCCTACGGTGTGGACGGTGACCCGAACATGCTGGCCTTTGCCATCAAGAATGCGGCCAAAGACGTGGGCTACTATGCCAAAATGGCGGGGGATGCCGGAGTGGAATCCATCATGTCGAAAGGCACGTTAAACGCGTTGGAAGCTGCACGAGACGACGGCCGTGGTGAGGATATGGTCGGCCAGATTGTGGACTTCTACGCCGCAAAACTGAAGCCATAAGACATGAGCCGCGTCGCCATACCTGCGTTAGAAGACCGAGCAAGCCTTGGCATTGCAATGATATTGGCGGCGTGGCTGTTCTTTTCCTTCATCGACACCTCGGTGAAGTGGTTGGTACTTGCAGGGTTGCCTGCGCTGCAACTGGCATTCATGCGCTACATTGGCCATTTTGCCATCTCGACTTGGCTGATCGCGCGCGGCGGTTTGGACCGGGAACGCTTCAAATCGGATCGTTTTGGGTTGGTCCTTTTTCGCGCCTACCTTCTTACCTCATCAACGGTCCTTAATTTCGTGGCCTTGCTTTATCTGCCGCTCACACTCACGGCCTCGATCATGTTTACGTCTCCGATTTTGGTATGCCTTTTAGGTTGGCCATTGCTTGGCGAGCGTGCCGGCCCATGGCGTATCTTCGGCATCTTCCTTGGCTTCATTGGGGTGCTGGTTGTGATGCGCCCCTTTGGCACGGATTTCCACTGGGCGATGCTGCTGACCGCGCATAATGCCGTGGCAATGGCGCTCTATTCTATCGTGACGCGCAAGCTGTCCGGGGTGGTCTCGGCCGAGATCATGCAGTTCTATGCCGGGGCCTTTGGCAGCGTCGTCTTGCTGCCCTTCGCGGTTTATTTCTGGACCAATCCAGCCTCAGCACTGGATTGGCTACTGCTGGTAGCGTTGGGCTTTTTTGGCTGGGCAGGGCATGAGCTTTTAACCCGCGCGCACCGCTTCGCGACGGCCAATACCTTGATGCCGTACTCCTACGCATTCCTTATCTACCTAACAATTTCCAGCTACGTGATCTGGGGCCATGTGCCTGACGCAGCCACCCTGTCAGGGGCGGCTATAATTATCGGATCGGGCATGCTGATTTGGATGCGTACGCGGATGCAAAGCCTCTCATGAGTGGTCGTGTTGCGGATTGCAGGCTTCGCGACATTGACGCTTCGGCTTGATTGGCCCACCGTATTCCCGACAAGGGGAAAGCAATGAAAAAAGTAGCATTAATTGGGTTGGGAATGGTGGCTGACACCCACCGTTTGGCCCTAGAGGCATCGGAGCACGCTGAGCTTGTGGCGGTCTGCGCGCGCAGGGCAGAGCACGCTGATGCCTACGCCGCGCAACACGGGCTGAGTGCGAAGACCCTAATAGAGATCGCGGCCGATCCTGACATTGATTTTGTGATCGTTGCCACTCCGCCCAATGCCCGCACAGAGATTGTCGCGGCACTGGTTCAGAGCCGCAAACCTATCTTGATGGAAAAGCCCGTCGAGCGCAGCCTGAATGCCGCAACCACAATCGTTGAGCGATGCGAAGTGGCTCAAGTTCCATTGGGAATTGTGTTCCAGCACCGGATGCGCGCAGCGTCGCAAAAGCTGGCGTCGCTGATAAAACACGACGCCCTCGGCCCTCTGGCCGTTGCGGAAATATCTGTGCCGTGGTGGCGCGATCAAGCCTATTACGACGCGCCGGGCCGCGGGACGTTTTCGCAAGACGGGGGCGGCGTGTTGATCACGCAGGCCATTCACTCGCTGGACTTGGCCCTGTCGCTAACCGGGCCAGTCTCGCAAGTGCAAGCAATGGCGCGCACCAGTAAGTTGCATAATATGGAGGGCGAGGATGTGGTTGCCGCAGGCTTGGATTTTGCATCGGGGGCGGTTGGCACGCTGACCGCTTCGACCGCCAGCTTCCCCGGTGGGGCGGAAAGCATCACGCTGCATTGCGCCAAAGGCTCGGCGCGATTGGCGTCGGGGGAGTTGCTCATTCATTGGCAAGACGGGCGGGTCGAGAGCCACGGGGGCGCCGCACAGTCCGGCGGTGGTGCGGACCCGATGGCGTTCACCCATGCGTGGCATCAAGGCATCATTGATGATTTCGCGCAGGCGTTGGATGCGGGGCGCGCGCCACTGGTTTCCGGGCGTGATGCGCTGAAAACCCATGCGCTGATCGAGGCGTTAACTGAATCCTCCATCGAGGGAAAACGTATGAAAGTTCCAAATGTCTGAATTAAAAATTGCCGTCCTTGGCATTGATCACCGCCACGCGTTTGGAATGTTGGGCAATATGTTGGAGCAGGGGGCGAGCTGTGTCGGCTGGTGGACTGATGGCACCCCGGAAACGCTTGAAGGGTTTAGCAAACGCTTCCCCGATGCTCCGCGCTTGCCGACAGTCGAGGCGGTGTTCGAGGCGCGGCCAGACTTGGTGATTATTTCGGCCATTCCCTGTGACCGCGCGGGGTTGGCCATTCGCGCGATGGAGGCGGGTTTCGACGTTATGTCTGACAAGCCCGGCTGCACCACGCCCGAGCAACTCCGCGACATTCAAGACTGCGTGGCCCGGACAGGGCGCATCTGGTCGGTTGATTTTTCGGAGCGCTTTGAGGTGCCTTGTGTCACGCTGGCGGCGGAGTTGGTTCAGGCGGGGGCAATCGGGCGTGTTATCCAGACTATTGGCCTTGGCCCGCACCGCTTGAACCGCCCGACGCGGCCCGATTGGTTCTTTGACCCCGCGCGCAATGGTGGCATTTTGACTGATATTGCATCGCATCAAATTGACCAGTTTTTGTATTTCACGGGGGCGCGCGATGCCGAGGTGACTTTGGCCACGGCGTCTTGTGTGCACCATGACTTCCAAGATTTCGGCGAGATTGCCCTGCGCGCGCCCGAGGGTCATGGCTACATACGGGTGGACTGGTTCACACCCGACGCGCTGCCCACATGGGGCGATGGCCGGCTTACGATTTTGGGTACGGAAGGGACGATTGAGTTGCGCAAATATGTCGATGTCGGTGGCGTGCAAGGCACCGATCACTTGCTTCTAACGAATGCAACGCGCTGCGAACGCATTGATGCCAGCGGTGCCGGGTTGCCATATTTCGCGCGCCTCGCCGCAGATATTCGCGACCGCACCGAGACCGCGATGTCACAGGCGCACGCTTTTAAGGTGATGGAGTTGGCGCTGCGTGCACAGGCCATGGCGGACGGGCAATGAAGCGGCGGGTCGCGATATTTGGCGCGGGCATCGGGCGTGAACACTTGGCGGCCTACCGCGCGTTTCCGGACGCCTTCGAGGTCTCGTTGATCTGTGACCTTGACGCGCGCCGCGCCGAGAGCATCGCAGACGGTATCCCTGTCGAGACAGATATGGCCGCAGCCCTGCGCGCGGATGTGGATATTGTCGACGTCTGCCTGCCGCCGCACCTGCATGTCTCGACGGCTATTGCGGCGATGGAAGCGGGCAAAGACGTGATCTGCGAAAAGCCACTGGCGACAGCCTTGTGCGATGTGGACCGGCTGGAAGCCGTGGCCGCCCAGACGGGTCAGACGCTCTATCCGGTGTTCCAATACCGCTTTGGCATAGGCGTCGGGCAAGTTTTGCATCTGATCCGTGCGGGGCTGGCGGGCAAGGCGTTTGCCGCCTCTGTCGAGACCCACTGGCGGCGTGATAGCGACTACTACGACGTGGCGTGGCGCGGGACTTGGAAGGGCGAGCAGGGCGGGGTGATCCTTGGCCACGCTATCCATGCGCATGATCTGATTTGCCTGCTTCTTGGGCCCGTGGCGCAGGTCAGCGCGCAATTGGCGACGCGGGTGAATGGGATCGAGACCGAGGACACGGCGGCGCTGAGTTTCGTGATGGAAAGCGGTGCGTTGGTGAGTTCATCGGCCACACTTGGGGCGGGCAATGATACTTCGCGAATTAAGCTGATGTTTGAAGGGTTTACCGCCGAGAGCGGCCTGTCTCCTTACGCGCCAGCCGCACACCCTTGGACGTTCACACCGCGTGGTGCATCCAAAGCAGAGATCGACGCGGCATTGAGCGGCTTTCAAAGTCCGCCACTGGGATTTGAGGGGTTCTTACAGGCAATCGCAACCGAGTACGATCCGGTGACCTTGGCTCAAGGCCGCGCGTCGGTGGAGCTGGTGACGGCCCTTTATGCGTCGGCGCGCACTGGCAGGCAGGAACAACTTCCATTGCCACGTACCCATGCACTTTATGACGGGTGGCAGCCACCGTAAGGCGAAGTTACGGGGCAAAATTGCCGCGTGAGCACCAATCTCCCCTTGACGACCAAGACCCCTCAAAATATAGCCTGAACCCTCTGGGCGGGTATGGTGAAATGGTATCATAAGAGCCTTCCAAGCTTAAGGCGCGGGTTCGATTCCCGCTACCCGCTCCAGTCCCCACTCTTGTTTCCTCCGGCCCTTTGATGCGGCAAAGGTTGATGGATATGTCGCGTTCGTCGTAGAAATGCGCAACCCAGTGTTAGAGGCTGCACCGAAATCATGGCCACTTGGGGCACGATAGCCGAGGGAGGGCATTGCTAACATGACACCGCGCCGCGCCTTTGAGCTATACGTTAGCGACAGGTTTTCCGAGCAGGAGTTGTCTTCGGTCACCCATACATTGACGCTTGCCAATCAGATTCTATCCGAGGCAGTTTTTACTTGGCGCTATATCTCGGACACGCCGGGGTTGGTGTCTGGAGAGACCGGTATGATGGTGCGCGCGGAGCCTGCGATTGACAACTATGGGTTCTCTGACCTGATGGTGGTTGTCGGTGGCAAGCACGCCAAAACCCCGCACTGGTTGCGCCGTGCGCGTGCCATGCAGAAAAAGGCGCGGCTGGTTGTTCTTTTGTCAGACGCGGCCACGGCCTACATTAAATCGACCAACTCGCCTGCGGGGCGTGTCACAACCCATTGGCGCGATATTTCGGCGCTTCGCGAGGAGGGGTATCACCCTAACCTTACAACTCGGTTTTCTGAGAATAACGACGGGATTGTCACTGCGGCCGGGGCCGGAGCGACGGCGGAATTGGTCATTGGCCTCATTGCGTCGCAACTTAAATCATCGCAAGTGGCTGAGTTGGGCAATCGCTTGCTGCTCCACACGATCCGCAAAAGTGATGCGGAGCAACCCAAAGATATTGCCGACAATGAGGGGCTGTTTGATGCGCATGTGACACAGGCTATCCGGCTGATGGAAGACACGATTGCGGACCCGATGCCCATGGCAGAATTGACCGCGCGGGTAGGCCTGTCTACGCGTCATTTGGAGCGGGTGTTTCGCAATGTTTTCGATGATAGCCCGGCGCGGTTCTACAAACGCCTGCGCGCCAAGAGAGCCCGCGCCATGATCGAGGAAACGCTGATGCCGATGGTCGAGATTGCCGTGGCCACGGGATTTGGGTCCAGCAACACGTTGTCCAAAGCGGTGAAGGATGAATACGGGGTTACGCCGTCAAAAATGCGGGCGCGCCGCAAGATTAACCTGCTGACCTTTGAGGGCACCTAGAGGGCCAGATAGCCAATGCCGCAAAACGCTACGAGGCAACCGAGCCATTGTGCGGCACTCATGCGTTCTTTCAAAAAGGCCCATGCCAAAACGATCGTGAGCAGGCCAAAAATTGAGGCCGCAACAGCGGCATATTGCGCGTCTGGCAGCCCTCCGGCCGAGAGCACGGCGATCAGGGCGACCCCATCAAGGCACCCCATGGCAATCAACGTGGGCATCGCCGCGCGACCGGGGCCGAGCGCCAAGCCTTTTATACGCATGACGCCTGCCAGTAAGATGACAGCGGTCAACCGGGTGATCAAAATGACCGACAAGTCTGGCCCCATCCCGGTGGCAACCTGCCCAATCGCAAATGTTGCGGCAAATCCTACTGCCGCGATCAACGCATAGGCGATGGTGCGCCCGCGCGGGTGGGCCGTTGCGTCGTCGTCATTCGAGAGGATAGCGACCAAGGACACCCCTGCAACAATCGCCAAAATAGCCAGCCATTGCAGCAAGGATATGGGCGTGCCGGACAGGGCGGCCCATGCGACGGACAGGATCGGGTAGCTGGCAATAATCGGCGCAACAAGGCGCACTGGACCGCGTTGAAACGCGCCATAAAGCCCAAGGCTTGCCACCAGGAAGGCGACGCCTGCGGCTGCGGCATAGGCGGCAGAAAACAGCGATATTGGCTCCAGCCCTGTGGTGAAAACCATTAAGCCCGCCTGCAAGACAGAGCCAGAAATGAGCACGGTTAGAAGCGACGCCATAAGCGGCGTGCGTTGGCTGATTTGGCGCACAAAAATATCGTGCAGCCCCCAACATAGCGCGGCAACAAGACCTAGACCTAGGGCGCTCATCGGAGAGGGGCGTGGTTGGGGCGCATGGGTTTAGCTAACTTGTCACAAGGGGTTTGAAACGCATAGGCCCAGAAAATCAGCAAGGTTTCAAGGGTCGCTAAAGCGGCCTGCGTCCTCTGAGCGCTTGCGGCGCGCGCGCCTCTCGGCTAAGCCATGCCGACCATTATCGGAGGCATCATGGCAAAGGCATTGGGCAACGAAGCCGAGCGCGAGAAATCCAAGCAGATCAGCGCTCTTCGGGCGCTTTGGCCATTTGTGCGACCCTATACCTCGTTGATGATAGCAGCCCTTCTGGCTTTGAGCCTAACCGCATGTGTGTCGCTGGTGCTGCCGTTGGCCGTCCGCCGCGTGGTGGACGGGTTTGGCACCAATGAGGCGGCCTTGCTGGATAAGTATTTCGGCGCGGCATTGGCTGTGGCGGCGCTTTTGGCGGTTGGCACAGGCTTACGCTATTACCTTGTGACCCGATTGGGGGAGCGCGTTGTCGCGGATATCCGACGCGCAGTGTTTGATAAAACCATCGGCATGAGCCCCGCATTCTTTGAGCGGATCATGACTGGCGAGGTGTTGTCGCGGATCACCACGGACACCACGTTGATTTTGTCGGTTATCGGCTCCTCGGTCTCGATTGCACTGCGTAACTTGCTGATTTTTCTTGGTGGTTTGGTGCTGATGCTGCTGACCTCGGCCAAGTTGACCTTGCTGGTGCTGCTTATTGTGCCTGCAATCATCATACCTATCATCGTTTTGGGGCGTCGCCTGCGGGTGTTGTCGCGCGAAAACCAAGACCAAATTGCGGCCTCGTCGGGCAATGCCTCCGAGACGCTTTTGTCGGTGCAAACGGTGCAGGCTTTCACCCATGAGGGGCCATCGCGCGCAACCTTTGCGGGCTATACTGAGGCGGCATATGACGCAGCGCGCAAACGGATCGGCACCCGCGCGGTGATGACTGTGATCGTCATTTTCTTGGTGTTTGCGGGCGTCGTTGGCGTCCTTTGGATTGGCGCGCGCGATGTGCGTGCGGGGGATATGAGCGCAGGTGAGCTGGTTCAATTCCTGATTTATGCCATTTTGGTTGCGGGCGGTGTTGCCGCCTTGTCCGAGATCTGGGGCGAGTTGCAACGGGCCGCCGGCGCGACGGAGCGCTTGGTTGAATTGCTGACGGTCGAGGATACGGTGAATGATCCCGATGCCCCAATTGAAGTGGAAAACCTGACGGGTGCGGTCACGTTCGAGGACGTCACATTCCGCTATCCTGCCCGTCCTGAGATCGCGGCGTTGGACGGTGTGTCATTGGATGTAGCACCCGGTGAAACGGTGGCGCTTGTTGGCCCGTCTGGGGCGGGTAAGACGACTATTATTCAACTCCTTTTGCGCTTTTATGATCCGACCAACGGGGCCATTCGCCTTGATGGTCATGACCTGCGCGACATGACCCGCGAGAGTTTTCGCGGCTCGATTGCCTTGGTGCCGCAAGACCCGGTTATTTTTGCGGACTCTGCCCGTGAGAATATACGTTTTGGTCGCCCCGAGGCCACGGATGCCGAGGTTGAAGAGGCGGCAAAAGCCGCGGCGGCACATGACTTTCTGACCAAGCTGCCTGATGGCTATGACAGCTATGTGGGTGAGCGCGGTGTGATGCTGTCCGGTGGACAAAAGCAACGCATCGCCATTGCCCGCGCAATTCTACGGGATGCTCCGATTTTGCTGTTGGACGAGGCCACCTCGGCGCTGGACGCGGAAAGCGAAGCCTTGGTGCAGCAAGCCGTGGACAGGCTGAGTGCGGACCGCACGACTTTGGTTGTCGCCCACCGCCTTGCAACCGTGAAGAAAGCCGACCGGATTGTTGTCTTCGACGAGGGGCGCATCGCGGCCATCGGCACCCATGACGCCTTAGTGGCTGAGGGCGGATTATACGCGCGCTTGGCCAAGTTGCAGTTCACGTCTGGAGCAGACGAGGGGTAATTCCCCGCAACTCTGGGTTGCAAATCCTCGCGCGGGCCTTCATCTTTACGCCCAACCTAATTTGTCACCAAAGGGAGTTTGGACATGGGCTTGTGGAATTTTGTAAAAGGCGCGGGTAAATCGCTGTTCGGGGCTGCTGATGCGGCAGAGCCGGATGCGGAAACTTTGCAAAAAGAAATCGCGGAACTGGGCCTTGATGCCTCTGGTCTTGAGATCACGGTTGAAGGCGACAAAGTTAAAGTGACTGGCAACGCCGTCAGCCAAGAAGCGAAAGAGAAAATCATTCTCGCAGTCGGTAACATCGAAGGCGTGGCCGAAGTGGAAGACGAGGTTTCCGGTGGCGATCCTGTGTTCCACACGGTCAAAAAAGGCGACACCCTTTGGGGCATTTCCGCCAAAACGCTGGGCAACGGTGCGCGCTATGAAGAAATCTTCGAAGCAAACAAGCCGATGCTGACACACCCTGATAAAATCTACCCAGGACAAGTTCTGCGCATCCCGCAGGGCTAAGCTTGGCATCATATGAAGTAAAAAGAGGCCTGTTTGGCCCCTTTTTGCATTTTTGCGCGGCGTCAGGCTTGCGTGCCGCGACATTTACTCCCACCCTCATATTTAGCAAAAGAAGGGCCGGTTAACGGGCCGCTAAGGGAGAAGATCATGGGAAATTACGTCAACAAGGCGGACCGGGACGCGATTGAAGCCGAGAGCGCTTGGGAAGATCGCAACTTACCACGAACGATGTATGAGTTTTTGTCCAACACGACGGAAAAGTTTGGGGAGCGCAACGCATTTTCCTACCAGTTGACCTCTGGTGCGACTGACAAAAACGAGACCCTTTCCTGGAATGAGTTGCACGGCAAATGTATGCAAGCCGCCAACCTGTTCCGCTCGCTCGGGGTCGGGGAAAAGGATGTTGTGGCCTATATTTTGCCGAATGCATCCGAGACAGCGTTTACCCTGCTTGGCGGCTCCATTGCGGGCATCGTAAACCCGGTCAACCCATTGCTGGAGCCGGAGCAAATTAGCGCGATCCTGCGCGAAACCAACGCGAAAGTGGTGGTGACGCTGAAGGCTTTCCCGAAGACCGACCTTGCCCAAAAGGTGGCCGAGGCCGTGTCCTATGCCCCGAATGTGAAGCATGTCCTCGAGGTGGATTTGCTGCGTTACCTGACGGGTTTAAAGAAATATATTGTGCCGTTCATTCGTCCCAAAGTGCACGCAACGCATCATGCGAAGGTGCTTGATTTCGCGGTCGAGATGAACAAGCAGCCCACGGCGCTGGCCTTTGAAGACAGTGGTGAGGACCGCGTGGCGTTCTACTTCCACACCGGCGGGACCACCGGTATGCCAAAGGTGGCGCAGCACAAATACTCAGGTGTGGTTTATAACGGGTGGCTAGGGCGTAAGCTGTTGTTTACAGAAGAAGATGTGCTGATATGCCCCTTGCCTCTGTTCCACGTTTTTGCCTCGCATGTTGTATTGATGAGCGTCATTGCCTCTGGTGCCCATGTGGTGTTCCCGACGCCGCAAGGCTATCGTGGCGACGGCGTTTTTGATAACTTCTGGAAGTTGATCGAGCGCTATAAGGTGACTTTCATGATTACCGTGCCGACGGCTATTTCTGCGCTGATGCAGCGGCCAGTGGATGCTGATATCTCGACGTTGAATATTGCCTTCTCCGGCTCCTCGCCATTGCCGGTTGAGCTGTACAACCGGTTTGAGAAAGCCTGCGGTGTGACCATCGTTGAAGGCTATGGGCTGACTGAGGCCACATGTCTGGTGTCAATCAACCCACCTGCTGGCGAGAAGAAAGTCGGCTCGATTGGCATCCCGTTCCCCTATACGGATGTGACCATTCGCAGCGTCGCCGACGGGGCCGTTTGCGCGCCTGATGTCATTGGCGAGATTTGTCTGAATAACCCCGGTGTCTACGCCGGGCATACCTATACCGAGGTCGAGAAAAACCAAGACCTCTACTATGACGGCAAGTACCTGCGCACGGGTGATCTGGGTCGCCTTGATGAAGACGGCTATCTTTGGATCACCGGACGGGCCAAAGACCTGATCATCCGCGGCGGGCATAATATTGACCCCGAAGAGATCGAGGAAGCCTTGGCCGGCCACCCCGACGTGGCCTTTGCCGGCGCCATCGGGCAGCCTGATGCCCATGCCGGAGAGTTGCCATGCGTCTATGTGGAACTGGTCGCCGGAGGTTCGGTGAGTGCGGATGAGTTGAAAGCCTTTGCCAAAGAAAAGGTCCATGAGCGCGCGGCGCATCCAAAGTATATTGAGGTGATGGATGAGTTGCCGAAAACAGCAGTGGGCAAGATTTTCAAGCCAGAGCTGCGCAAAATGGCGATCACGCGTATCTATAACAAAGCGCTGAAAAAGGCCGATGTTGCGGCGGTTGTGGTCTCGGTTTCAGAGGACAAAAAGCGCGGATTAGTGGCACAAGTCGCCAAACGCGGCGATGTCACAGATGATGCGGTAACGCATGTTCTAGGAAGCTTCACGCGGCCATGGGAATGGGTGGCTTAGCCCACCCAAGCCGCGGGTCGTAACGATTTAAAATAGTTAATTTTATTTGGCGCTAGGTGGAGTTCTGCTCATAGTGTCAAAAATTCGAGCCTTTTTGGATGCCTTCCGCTAGGCTCGAATTATATTTGAAGGTGCCGAAGACCAAGTAGGAGACCTGTTTTATTATGTATGCATTACCGCGCTTATTTTTTCTGTGGTGTATGGCTGCCAGTTTTGGTGCGGTGTTTGGCACGTTGGCTTCGGCTGATGTTGTCACGGACCGTTGGAATGCCATCAAAGGGTCTGGTGACGCTGCGCTGATTACTGCGTTCCGGTCGGAATTTCCGGGCAGCCCTTATGACCTCGATGCTTTGGTAATTCTTGCGGGGCTGATTGCTCAGACGGATACAGCTGATGCCCCGCTGATTGGCGTTGTGACATTTGATACGCCGCTGATCGGGTTTGGGGGTGCGCTGGACAGTCACAGCCTTGCGGAGTTGCTAAAATCCACGCCGATTGTGCCACCCGTAGAGGGGCTGCCTGACGCGTATTGGAAAGATAAGCAATGTGCGACGTGTCATGATTGGACACAGGCCACGCTGTGCACACAGGCCACGCATTACACCAAGCCCGAGAATGCCCATCGGCTGAATATTGAGCACCCCCTTGGGCGCCCGTTTAAAACCGCTTTGCTTGCTTGGGCAGAAGGCGGATGTCTATAATTTTAACGTGATTGGAATGCGCTATGACGACTTCATGCTTACGTGCTGCCCGCCTTTTTATGGCTCTTTTATGTTTGATGTGCGCGCCAGCTCAGGCGCAATCGACGGGGCCGTTCGGGGAGGGGTGGCAGTTAGATATTGAGGCCTCGCGCCTTGCGTTTCAGTCGATCAAGAAGCAAAGCAAAGTTGAACAATCCAGCTTTGCGACCATGTCAGGCAGCATTGATGGTGACGGGGCGGCGCAGATCAAGATTGCGCTAGAGAGCGTGGACACGAAGGTGGATTTACGCAATGTGCGGATGCGGTTTTTGTTCTTTGAATCGTTTAAGTTCCCTCATGCGGTGATCAAAACCCAACTGTCACCCGATTTGGTTGAGGAGTTGCGCACGAAGCGTCGCAAGATCATGACTTTGCCCTATACGCTGGATTTGCACGGTGTGATCCAGTCTTCGGAAGCTAAACTGGTTGTCACTCTTTTGGATGACACACGGGTTTCAGTCGCAACGTTTGAGCCGATCAGCATTGACCTTGCGGGGTTCAACCTGCTGGGTGGGTTGAAAAAACTCGAGGAAGCTGCGGGGGTTACGATCGTGCCGTCATCCTCGGTGAACTTTGATTTTGTATTCAACGCGGGGACCAAGCCGCCGGTTGCGCCAACACCTCTAGCGGGGGTGTCTGAGTCTGTCGCGTTGGAGCAAACGGGGGATTTCAGCAAAGAGGCCTGTGTCGGGCGGTTCGAAATTTTGTCTCGCACGGGAAACATTTACTTCGCGCCGGGGTCTGCACGCCTGCGCGATTCCAGCATTCCGTTGCTTAACAATGTGGTAGATATCGTGGGGCGTTGTCCTGAGTTGCGTGTTCAGGTGATTGGGCACACGGACAGCAAGGGAAGTGAGCATGCGAACCAAGGCCTGTCCGAGCGCCGCGCCACATCAGTGGTTAACTTCCTGACTGCGCAGGGCATTGGCTCAACACGTATAACACCGATTGGCCTGGGCGAAGCCCAGCCCGTTGCGCCAAATAATACGGCTGAGGGCCGACAGAAAAACCGCCGCATTGAATTCGCGCCACTTGGGGGCGGCTAGCAGTAGGTGGATATCGGACTTCCAAGGGGGCGCGGCTGGAGGATGGCGCGCTGAGGGAGGCTCAATCCCGACCCGCGAGCATTGTAGCGGGGGAAAAGTGTTCGCAAAGTGGGAAATAAATACCCGCCATTTTCAAAACAAAATCTAGCGGTCCAGAACCGAGACGTATTCGCCTTCTTGTCGTCATCCTTATCCCAGCCGCCGAATGGACTAAGCCACGGTGCTCAGCATTTATAGCCTTTGCAAGCGGGTTTTAAGGGAGGCACTTAGGTCCATGGCTTTACCCAAATAAGCACGCCGAACAAGGCTGGGAACATAAGAAGAACAAGCTTTCCCTAGACGCCACATCACGCTATCGTGCCGCCCATGAGTGATTTCAACGACGAAGACGCCTTCGAGGCCGCAGTCCTTCCCCTGTCTCAACGTGCCATGGGCGCGGCAATGGGGGCACGCGCGGCGCCATATCTGGACGGCTTGAACCCCGCACAACGCGAGGCAGTGGAAACCTTGGATGGTCCCGTTTTGATGCTGGCGGGGGCGGGCACTGGCAAGACCAAAGCCCTGACCGCACGCATCGCGCATTTGCTCACCACGGGGCGCGCACGACCCAATGAAATTCTGGCGGTGACCTTCACCAATAAGGCCGCACGCGAGATGAAAAACCGTGTCGGATCATTGCTGGGCGAGGCCGTCGAGGGCGTGCCGTGGCTCGGCACCTTTCACTCCATCTGCGTCAAGCAACTGCGCCGCAACCCCGAGCTTGCAGGCTTGAAATCCAACTTCACCATCCTTGATACCGATGATCAAATTCGCCTGCTTAAACAATTGATTGCGGCCGAAAACATCGATGATAAGCGCTGGCCTGCGCGTATGCTCGCGGGCCTGATTGATAGCTGGAAAAACCGCGCGTGGACGCCCTCTGCGCTACCCGCCTCCGAGGCTGGTGCGTATGATAACAAAGGCCCCAAACTTTACGCGCAATACCAAGAGCGCCTGCGCACGCTTAATGCCTGTGATTTTGGTGACTTACTGCTGCATATGGTGACGATTTTTCAAGCGCATCCCGATATTTTGCAGCAATATCAGCGCTGGTTCAAATACATCCTTGTCGACGAATACCAAGATACCAATGTGGCCCAATATATGTGGCTGCGCTTGCTTGCGGCCTCGCATAAAAACATCTGTTGTGTGGGCGACGATGATCAGTCCATCTATGGCTGGCGGGGTGCGGAAGTCGGCAATATTTTGCGATTCGAGAAGGATTTTTCGGGTGCGAAAATCATCCGTCTCGAGCAAAATTATCGCTCAACGGAACACATCCTTGGCGCCGCCTCCAGCATCATAGCAGGCAATAAAAACCGCTTAGGTAAAACGCTATTTACCGAGGCCAAGGGCGGCGAAAAAGTCCGCTTAATTGGTCACTGGGATGGCGAGGAAGAGGCGCGCTGGATCGGCGACGAGATCGAATCCCTGCAACGCGGCACCCGCAATATTGACCCGATGAGCCTTGATCACATGGCCATCCTTGTGCGTGCGTCGCACCAGATGCGCAGCTTTGAGGATCGCTTCCTGACCATCGGTTTGCCCTACCGCGTCATCGGTGGCCCGCGCTTCTACGAGCGTTTGGAAATCCGCGATGCCATGGCCTATTTCCGCCTCATCACCAGCCCCGCCGATGATCTTGCGTTCGAGCGGATCGTCAATACTCCCAAACGCGGCCTTGGCGACAAGGCGGTCCAGAAAATCCAAATGATGGCGCGCAGCAACGGTGTGTCCCTGCTGGATGGCGCGCGATTACTCCTAGATGCCAAAGGTTTAGGCGGCAAAGGCGCCACTGAATTGCGCAAACTAATCGACGGCTTGGATCGTTGGCGTGCGGGTGCTCTGGACGGCAATATGACCCATATCGAGGTTGCAGAAATGGCGCTGGAAGAATCTGGCTACACCCAGATGTGGCAAAACGACAAGACGCCGGAAGCGCCCGGAAGGCTTGATAACCTCAAGGAATTGGTCAAGGCGCTGGAGCAATTTGAGAACCTGCAAGGCTTCCTCGAGCATATCTCTTTGGTTATGGAAAACGACAGCGAAGAGGCCACCGAGAAGGTGTCTATTATGACGCTGCACGGCTCCAAAGGTTTGGAATTTCCCGCAGTCTTCCTGCCCGGTTGGGAAGAAGGACTGTTCCCCTCGCAACGCACCATGGACGAGAGCGGCGTGAAAGGCCTCGAGGAAGAACGCCGCCTTGCCTATGTCGGCATTACCCGCGCAGAAAAACTATGCACAATCTCTTTTGCAGGCAATCGCCGCATCTACGGGCAGTGGCAAAACGCGCTGCCGTCGTGCTTCATCGACGAGTTGCCGGAAGACCATGTTGAAATCTTAACACCACCCGGAATTTACGGCCATCAAGCCGGATCAGCAGGGCATATGATGGATAATCTAGGCACCAGCGATTTGCACGAGGCAGCGGCGAACGCCAACGTCTACAACTCACCGGGATGGCGCCGTCTACAAGACCGCCAAGCCAGCCGTGGCATGTCTAAGCCGCGCGAAGGCGCCAGCGTTACCATTGACGCGCAAGTGGTGTCGTCTTTTAGCGTCCGTGACCGGGTGTTTCACCAAAAATTTGGCTATGGCACGATCGAGACCTTGGACGGCGACAAGCTAGAGGTGATTTTTGACAAGGCTGGGTCTAAGAAAGTGATTGGCCGGTTCTTGGTTGCTGCGGATAAGGCGGGCGACGTCCCGTTCTAGATGCTGTTGCTTAATAGGGGGTAAAGTGACGCGATCAACAGTGCGGCCATTACCCAATTGAACAGGCGTAATCGCGCGGGATTGGTTAATATGCGCCGCATTTGTTGGCCTAAAACGGTCCAGACGGATACGGATGGGCTGTTGATTGCGCCAAAGATCACGGCCACCAAGGCGACAGATGCGATTGTTTGAGACGGCGCGTAAATCGTCACGGCGGTCAGGGCCATGGCCCAAGCCTTGGGGTTCACCCACTGAAAAGCCGCCGCTTGCAGGAATGTCATCGGCGAGCCACTAGCCTCGCCGCGTTTGGGCGGGGCCGCGTTGGCGATTTTCCATGCCAACCACGACATATAGGCCGCTGATGCGACTTTCAGAATCGTATGGCTCACGGGATAGAGGTCGAAAACCTGCACCAATCCGATGCCAACAAGAAACACCATTAGCACAAAACCAAGGCAGATTCCCAACATATGCGGGACCGTCCGGCGAAAGCCGAAATTGGCCCCTGATGCCATGAGCATTAAGTTGTTCGGCCCCGGAGTTATGGACGAGACAAAGGCGAATAGGGCGAGGGCGGAAAGCAGATTATAAGTCATTTGGTCAGTTTATGCAGGGTAAGACGAATTTAACTTGCGTATTTGGCGGAAAAGTAAGTTACTTTGCAACTTATGAGCGGAATTGACGCAATAGGCGAACATATATTGCAAGAACTGAGCCGCGATGGACGGATCAGCAACCTTGAGTTGGCGGGCCGCGTTGGCCTGTCGCCCTCTGCGTGTCTCAGGCGCGTGCAGGAACTAGAAAGGCGCGGCGTGATCAAAGGGTATCGCGCGGTTCTGGATCGTACGCAGCTTGGGTCCGGCTTTTCGGCCTATATCGGCGTGGGTCTGTCAGATCATTCCAAGGTGGCCCAAGAGGCGTTCGAGCGCTCTATCTCGCGCAGCCCAGAGGTGCGCGAATGCCACAACATTACAGGCACGATAGAATATCTGCTCCGCATCGAATGTGCGGATCTGGCGGCCTATAAAGTGTTCCACACAGATGTCTTGGGCACCTTGCCACAGGTTAGCGCGATCACCTCATATGTGGTGATGGGGTCCCCCAAAGACGAGCGCGCCTGACGCGTCAAAACGTCCGATCTCCAGACACAAAAAAACGGTGATGCGGGAGGATGCATCACCGTCTCTATGTGCGGCTCGGACCCGGGAGGAGGTAGGTCGTCGCCGTATCACGGGGCAGCCTCGGGAGGAGGTGAAGCTGGCCCGATTTGGTCAGTGGCGGCACTTAAGGGAGGAGGAAAGTGCCGCCACCAAGCGCGTCCGGCTCAAGGGAGGAGGAGAGCCGGGGCGCAAACTTATTTCTTGTACGCAGCCTCGTAAGCGACAGATTTCAAATTGGCCGGGGACAGGCCCAGATCAGCCAACTCACGGTTCGACAAAGCTTGCAGCTCGTGCAGTGTTTCGCGGAAAACGCGGTTCTTTGCGCGACGTTCGCTCAGGTCGTGCTTGAATGCCACCAGACGGTCCAGAAGGGTCGGGGCGATGCGGGCGCTTGTTGTATAAGCCATGTTACTCGTTCCTTGCTCAAAGAGGGTTTGCGGTGCCAGCGGGCTGACAACCTCGTCTCTGTTGATCTCAATTTAGGGAATTGCTGCGCCGCAACAAGAGATACAAATACAATGCTGCTATGCAGCGAGCGCATGGCTTAAACTGTTGTTTTTGTTACCTTACGTAAAGTTAACGGTCACAAGCCTGTGATGTTTGCTTGCGCTAACATGACCCGTGCCCGGCTTCATGCCCCGGGTGGGTGTTGGAAAACTTGCGCCGTTGCGCGGTGGTGGGGTTGCTCTTGGATGCGCGTGGCCTCACTTATGTAACAGCGCAATGCAAACGAAGGCAGGACCCTACCATGACGGCAACCCGCGACACTATTCTAGACGCTCTGCGTGTTTTGACGCTGCCCGATGGTGGCGATATCGTGAGCAAGGATATGATCCGCGCCTTGGTGGTTGACGGCTCAACCGTGCGCTTTGTGATCGAAGCAGCCCCCGAAGTGGCCAAGCATCTTGAGCCATTGCGCGCCGCTGCCCAGCAAATCGTCGAAAAAATGGACGGTATCGACAAGGCTTCGGTGCTGTTGACCGCGCATTCCGACAAAAAACCACCCTCTTTAAAAGTCGGCAAGCACCCTACGCCACAAGCCGGGCCGACCAAGCCATCAGGCGTGGCGCGCATTCTGGCTGTGGCCTCTGGTAAGGGCGGCGTGGGTAAATCCACCCTCTCGGCCAATCTGGCCGTGGCCTTGGCCAAGCAGGGGCGCAAAGTCGGGCTGCTTGACGCCGATATATATGGTCCCAGCCAGCCGCGTATGATGGGGGTCAGCAAGCGCCCCGCCTCGCCAGACGGCAAAACGATCGTTCCGCTCAAGGCGCATGGCGTCACTATGATGTCGATCGGGCTGATGATGGACCCCGACAAAGCCGTCATTTGGCGCGGCCCAATGCTTATGGGCGCGTTGCAGCAAATGTTGGGTCAGGTCGAGTGGGGCGCGTTGGACGTGCTCATCGTTGACCTGCCGCCCGGCACCGGCGACGTGCAGTTGACGCTCTGCACCAAGTCCGAGCTAACAGGCGCCATCGTGGTTTCCACCCCGCAAGATGTGGCGCTGCTGGATGCGCGCAAGGCGATTGATATGTTCAACACGCTCAAAACTCCGGTGCTGGGGTTGGTGGAAAATATGTCGATGTATGTCTGCCCGAAGTGTGGCCACGAGGCGCATATTTTCGGCCATGGTGGTGTGCAGGCCGAGGCCAAGAAGATGGGGCTGCCCTTCCTTGGTGAAATTCCGCTGGATATAGATGTGCGCCTGTCGGGCGATAGTGGCACGCCGATTGCCTTGGGCGACGGGCCAGTGGCGCAGGCCTATGCCAAGCTGGCGGCGGGTTTGGTTGAAGGTGGCATGGCTTGACGCCCGCACAGTGTTAGGCCTAGACAGCGGGCAGGGCAGCAGAACGCCCGCCGCTCGTAGGTCTTAGGCCATGGTGAAGTTCTGATGGACGACTAGATCACATCTGCATGAAATGACGCGCAGGGTGATGGCAATACGGGCACCATCAAACCGATCTCGCGTCATCTTATATTGGATGATCAAATGACACTTCCTGACCCTATGCCATCAGTTGATGACCTGAAGGCCCAAGCCAAGCGCCTCAGATCGCAACTGGCCATTCTCAACACGCCCGTTTCGCACTCCCAATCGCTGGAGCTTCTGGCGCAGCAAATGGGCCTGCATGACTGGAACACGTTGCAAGCGCGCGCTTCGGCGATATCGAACCATCGGCCTCCGTGGGCGGTTGGGGATTTCGTTCGTGGACGCTACCTGGACCAGCCTTGTGCTGGCCGCATTCTGTCTTTGTCGGCGGTGGCGGGTGGTCGATACCGAATGACGCTGCAATTGGACGAGGCCGTTGATGTGGTGACCTTCGACAGTTTCTCGTCCTGGCGCCAAAGGATCAATGCCACTGTCGGATCAAACGGGCGCAGTGTCGGGCGGCGCTCGGACGGGATGCCGCATTTGGTGCTTGAGGCCTAAGCTACATTGATTGCCGGGTTGCGGGCCGCGAGGGGTAACTTCGTGCGGCCCGCATGGGTTTGGCCTGTGGATAACTTGCGTTGCGACTCGATTTGGGGTCAAAGCGGGGTGATTCGGATGGGAAAACATGGGTCGGGACTGGAAAAACCTCCGGGAACTCCAAGTTTATGGGAAAATATGGGAAAATTTTATAAAATATCGAGCCACTATATTTAGTGCTCAAAAACACCCCTTCCGCTAGGTGAGCTAATTTTTGGCGATTATCTGAAAGGTGCGGGGGAGGTGTAAGGTTGGTTTCCCATGTCTACCCATAAATACCCATTGATTACCATGATCGCCCATGGCACAAAGTCCCTACGATAAAGACGGCAACTAAAAAACAAGGGGCGATTAAGAACCCCAAGGCGACCATAAGGTTTCATACAGGCACCGACTTTATCGAAAGACGTTTGACCCTGCGCGAGCAGACATCCCCCCAGGTGGCGCGGGTCAAACACCTCCCTAAACGGGATTGAGGACGGCGGATTGATCAGTGGCAGCCGATCAATCCGCCGTTTTCTCGTTTTAGGGTCAAAGTTGGAAAAGGGTGACGCATACAGTGGCACAGAGGTTCAGAGGCGAAAGCGTCCACAAAGTGGACAGCAAGGGCAGGGTGTCTATCCCCGCTCTGTTTCGCCGTGTGCTGGAAGCCTCTGATCCTGAATGGACCGACGGTCTAAGCCCCAATGTTGTCATCGTCTATGGTGGCAATTCCCAAAATTACCTTGAGGCCTACACGCAAGAGGCCATCAAAGAAGTGGACGAGAAGATCGCGCGCCTGCCGCGTGGCTCCAAGCCGCGGCGCGCGCTGGAACATCTGTTCAACGCGCAATCTCTTCCCACGCAAACCGACGATACCGGGCGCCTTGTGCTGCCCGCCAAGTTGCGCGAAAAAATCGGCCTCAAGGGCGAGGCCAAGTTCGTTGCCATGGGCGACACATTCCAGATTTGGGCGCCCGATGCCTTTGATGCGCGCAATGCGGACATCGAGGATTGGCTGGACGCACAGGGCGAAGATTTCGACCCGCTTGAATTGTTGGAAATGGCGGCAGAGCCAACGCCCGCGCCATCCACTGCGGAGTAGTCCGGTGTCTGCAAAAGTGCCGCGTGAGACCAACCCCGATGCGCCGCACCTGCCGGTTCTTATTGACGCTATTCTTGAGCGCGTAAATCCCGATGGTCTGTGGGTTGACGGCACATTTGGCGCGGGCGGATATACCCGCGAATTCCTAGATAAAGGCGCGCGGGTGATTGCGATCGACCGTGATCCGCTGGCCTTCGAGATGGCCGCGCCATGGGCTGGTGCATATGGCGACAGATTAATTCAAAAGCGCGGTACTTTTTCGGACCTGGACATATTGGCTGGTGAATTGGTCGATGGTGTGGTGCTAGATCTCGGCGTCTCCTCCATGCAGTTGGACCGTGCCGAGCGGGGGTTTTCATTCCTGCGCGACGGCCCGCTTGATATGCGCATGGGCCAAGATGGCGTCAGCGCCGCCGATCTGGTCAATAACGGCTCCGAGGCTTTGCTGGCCGATATCTTGTTTCAATACGGTGAAGAGCGCGCCTCGCGACGTCTTGCTAAGGCGATGATCGCGGCGCGCCCGATCACCACAACGGCCAAGCTGGTCGAGGTGATTGAGGGTGTTTTGCCCAAGGGCAAGCCCGGCCAAAGCCACCGCGCGACCCGCAGTTTTCAGGCACTTCGTATCGCGGTAAATGATGAATTTGGACAACTTATCAGTGGGTTAGAAGCTGCCGAGCGGGCGCTGAAACCCGGCGGTGAATTGGCTGTGGTCACGTTCCACTCGCTGGAAGATCGCATCGTGAAAAAATACCTGCAAGCTCGCGCAGGGCGCACTGGCGGCGGCTCGCGCCACGCGCCAGAGCAGCAGGTCGAGGCGGCAACATTTGACTTGATCACCCGCAAGGCAGTGATCGCAGACACGGAAGAGCTGGCACGCAACCCGCGTGCTCGCTCAGCCAAATTGCGGATCGGGCGGCGCACTGACGCGCCCGCCGCAGATAAAGGCAGGGCCGGTTTGGGTCTGCCAAAACTCACAACACAGGAGCTTTTGTAATGCGTGGACTACTTTATACGGTATCGGCTTTGGCGGTTATGGGGCTTGGATACTGGGCCTATTACGAGAATTACGAGACCCAAGAATCTTTGCGCACGGCAACCAGTTTGCAGCGCGAAATTGGCTCGTCTCGTGAAACTTTGTCAGTTTTGGCGGCGGAATGGGCCTATCTGAACCGCCCCGAGCGCCTGCGTGATTTGGCTGATTTGAACTTCCCCGATCTGGAATTGCAGCCGATCTCGCCCGAACAATTTGGCGATGTGGCGCAGGTGACATACCCCGCCCCCGAGGTTGAGTTGGACCTGAACGACATCAACGGTGCTGTCGATGTGCGCGGTAACTATTTGGCGCAGGATGGAGAGCAATACCCATGATCCGCACCCCGCTGCGCCCTTTGGCGCGAATTCTGCAAGCAAGACAGAAGGGCGAAAACCCAGACCGGATCGAGCGCGATAACATTCGCGCCCGCCACGAGGAAATGCGCGACAAAGCCCGGCTACGCGCCGAAAGTCGCCTGCTGTTTGTGGGCGTTTTGTTCGTTATCGGCTTCTTGCTGATCGGCACGCGCATGACCGTTCTGGCCTCGTCAGAGGCGGTCGAGCCGCGCGCCTCTACATCGGGTGCCTCCATCGTGGCGCAGCGCGCCGACATCGTGGATCGCAACGGTCGCGTGCTGGCGACCAACCTGATTACCAACTCACTTTATGCCCAGCCACGCATGATGATCGAGCCGGAACGCGCGGCAAAAGAACTGGTGGCTATATTTCCAGATTTGAAGTTGGAGCGTTTGCTGAAAGACTTCACCGGAAAACGTAAGTTCTTGTGGATCAAGAAGAAAATTAGCCCTGAGCAATTACAAGCCGTGCATGAAATTGGCGATCCGGGGCTCATGTTTGGCCCACGCGAGATGCGCCTCTATCCAAATGGTAAACTGGCCGCGCATATTCTGGGCGGTGCAAGTTTTGGCCGAGAAGGCGTGCATTCTGCTGAAGTGATCGGCACCGCTGGCGTTGAAAAAACCTTCGACACCTACCTGCGAGACCCAGCCATGGAAGGCGCTCCGCTGCGCTTGTCGATTGATATGACAATCCAGGCCGCCGCCAAACAAGTGCTCGCAGGCGGTATGAAAATGATGAACGCCAAAGGCGCGACCTCGGTGCTGATGGATGTGAAAACCGGCGAGATCATCTCGATGATCTCATTGCCGGATTTTGATCCCAATACCCGCCCCAATGGGCTGATCAAGGGCGACCCTTCCGACAGCCCGTTGTTCAACCGCGCGGTACAGGGCGTCTATGAGCTAGGCTCGACCTTCAAGATTTTCGCCGCGTCTCAGGCCTTGGATTTGAAGCTGGTAAACCCCTCCACCATGATCAACACCAAAGGTCCCTTGCGAAAAGGGCGTCACAAAATTCGTGACTTCCACAACTACGGACCGGCGCTGAGTGTGACCGATGTGATCGTGAAATCCTCCAATATCGGCACCGCGCGCATGGCGCTCAACATTGGCTCCAAGCGCCAGAAGGCGTTTCTGAAATCACTGGGCTTCTTTGACGCCACACCGGTGGAGCTGGTCGAGGCCCCCGGTGCCAAGCCGTTGCTGCCCAAGAAATGGGCCGATATTCATACGATGACGGTATCTTATGGCCACGGCATGGCTGTTAGCCCGCTGCATCTGGCCGCTGCATATGCGACGATTGTGAATGGTGGCACGCTGATCAAGCCGACCTTGCTAAAGCAAGACGAACCGCAACTCGGCCCACGCGTTATTTCCACGCGGACCTCTGCGCAGGCGCGCTCTATGTTGCGCCAAGTGGTGCAGCGCGGCACTGCATCGTTTGCCCGCGTTCCCGGCTATGAGGTTGGCGGCAAGACCGGCACCGCCGACAAGCCCAAGCGGCGTGGCGGCTATCACAAAGATAAGGTCATCGCGACCTTTGCCTCTGCCTTCCCGATGAGTGACCCGAAATATGTTCTCATCGTCACGCTGGACGAGCCGTCCGAGACCTCCGGCAAAAAACCGCGCCGCACCGCTGGTTGGACCGCCGTGCCGGTGGCCGCCGAGATGATCCGACGCACCGCACCGCTTTTGGGCTTGCGGCCTGTGCTGGATCGGGGTGAATTAAGCAAAGTCGTGAACACGGCGTCCCGATAGACCAAATAGGTGTATATCGGGGCGAGTAACCTCCGAGGGGCAATATGGCACGGACAAGCGCGAGCCTGAATGATTTGGGGCTTACGGCCCAAAACGGGGGCGAGGCCGAAGTTACCGGCCTTTCCGTCGATAGCCGTCTGGTAAAGCCGGGGCATTTGTTCGCCGCTCTGCCCGGCTCCAACGTGCATGGCGCGGAGTTTATCCAATACGCCCTGCGCATGGATGCGGGCGCGATCCTGACCGATCCGGAAGGCGCGTCGATTGCCCAAGACGAACTCGCCGCCTCCAACGCTGCGCTCATTATTACCGAAGACCCGCGCCAAGCTTTGGCTTATGCCTCCGCCCTGTGGTTTGGCGCGCAGCCGGGCACCATGGTCGCGGTCACTGGCACCAATGGCAAAACCTCTGTGGCCGCTTTTACCCGCCAGATTTGGCTGGAGCTGGGGCTGGAAGCCGTCAATTTCGGCACCGCCGGGGTCGAGGGGGTCTACACTGCCCCCATGTCGCACACCACGCCGGAACCGATCACCCTGCACGCGCTTTTGGCCGATATGGCGCGCGAAGGCGTGACCCACGCCGCGATGGAGGCCTCGTCTCACGGGCTAGAGCAACGCCGCCTCGATGGGGTGCATCTGATGGCGGCGGGGTTTACAAATTTCACCCAAGATCACCTTGATTACCACAAAACTTTCACTGAATATTTCAACGCCAAGGCAGGCTTGTTTCGCCGTATCTTAGTGCAAGACGGCGTGGCGGTGATCAACATGGATGATCCGCGCGGTGCGGATATGGCGGCGATTGCCAACGAGCGGGGCCACCGCCTGCTGCGCGTTGGCGCGTCGGATAAATGCGACCTGCAACTTCTTGGCCAGCGCTTTGACGCCACGGGGCAAGACCTGCGGTTTTCCTTCGGCGGCGAGACCCACCAAGCCCGTCTTGATCTGATCGGCGGCTTTCAGGCCTCCAACGTGATGATCGCAGCGGGGCTTGCCATCGGGGCAGGGGCCAAACCTGCCGATGTGTTCCAAACCCTACCGATGCTGACCACCGTGCGCGGCCGGATGCAAAAGGCCGCGACTCGCGAAAACGGCGCGGCGGTGTTTGTCGATTACGCCCATACCCCCGATGCACTGAAAACCGCACTTTCCGCCATGCGCCCGCATGTTATGGGTCGCTTGGTTGTGGTGTTTGGCGCTGGCGGTGACCGCGACACGACTAAGCGCCCACTGATGGGGGCCGCCGCGCGCGACCATGCCGATGTGGTGTTTGTGACCGATGATAACCCGCGCTCCGAAGACCCGGCGTCTATCCGCGCTGCCATCATGGAGGCCGTGCCAAACGCCACCGAGGTCGGTGATCGCGCCGAGGCAATCCTGCGCGGCATTGATGCACTTGGCGCGGGCGACGCATTGCTGATTGCAGGCAAAGGCCACGAGACGGGGCAGGTCGTCGGCGACGACGTGCTGCCCTTTGATGACGTGGAACAAGCAAGCGTGGCCGTCGCCGCGCTGGAGGGACGGCTATGACACTTTGGACCTCGGACGAGGCAATCAAAGCCACCGGCGGCACATCTGCGGTTTCGTGGCAGGTCAGCGGCGTCTCCATCGACACCCGCACGCTAGAGCCGGGCGACATGTTCGTCGCCCTCAAGGATATCCGTGACGGCCATGATTTCGTGGCGCAAGCCTTGGAAAACGGGGCTGCCTGCGCGTTGGTCTCGCGTATTCCGGATGGCGTGCCAGCCGACGCACCTTTGCTGGTCGTGGATGATGTATTGGCTGGCCTGGAAGACTTGGGCCGGGCCGCGCGCGCGCGCACAAATGCCCGCGTGATCGGCGTCACTGGTTCGGTTGGTAAGACCTCCACCAAGGAAATGCTGCGCAGCGCGCTGGCGGGCCAAGGCGCTATTCATGCCGCCGAGAAAAGCTATAACAACCACTGGGGCGTGCCGCTGACCTTGGCGCGAATGCCCGCATCCGCTGATTTTGCCATCATCGAGATCGGCATGAACCACCCCGGCGAAATTGCCCCCCTCGCCAAGCTGGCGCGCCCCCATGTGGCGGTGATCACCATTGTCGCCCCCGCCCATTTGGAGGCCTTCAAAGACGTCGCGCAAATCGCCCATGAGAAGGCCGCGATTTTCAAAGGGCTAGAGCCAGACGGCAAAGCCATCATCAACGCCGACCTGTTCACAACCGACATCTTGCGCCACCACGCGCCCAAGGATTGCCAAACCTTTGGCGAGACACAAGGCGCAGACTGGCACCTGTCCGAGGCCACCCCCGCACAAGCCGCTACCGTGTGTCGCGCGGAACATAACGGCGCGGCACTGGTCTATAAAATCGGCGCGCCGGGGCGCCATTTTGCAATGAACGGGCTGGCGTGCCTCGCCGCAGTGCAGGCCGTTGGCGCTGATCTGGGGCTGGCCACCGTGGCACTCAGCGCTTGGGCACCGCCCTCTGGGCGCGGGCAACGGCGCTTTATCCACCTCGACAGCCAAATGCCCGAGCAGGGGATTGATCTGTTCGACGATGCCTATAACGCCAACCCGGCCTCTCTCGGGGCCGCGTTGGATGTGCTCGCCGCTGCCACGCCGCCGCTGCCTGCGGGCCGCCGCGTGGCCATCCTTGGCGACATGAAAGAGCTAGGCCCGACCGACTTGGCCCTGCACGCAGATTTCTCTACCCACCCCGCTATGATTGAGATCGACCAAATCCACTGCATAGGCCCGTTGATGAAACACCTCTACGAGGCCCTGCCACAAGCCAAGCAAGGCCTGTGGGCTGCCACCAGTGCCGAGTTGGCCGCAAGTCCTCTGGGGCTGGTCCGCAGCGGCGATGTGGTCATGGTGAAAGGTTCTTTATCAATGAAAATGGCTCAAATCGTTGACGCCATCGCAAATTTGGGTCAATCCCTCGGGGATAACTAACAGGGGTACCACTAGATGTTGTATTGGCTCACGGCGTTCACGGATGGCGGCGATTTCTTTAACTTATTTCGCTATATCACGTTTCGCGCTGGCGGGGCCTTCTTCACAGCCCTGATATTTGGCTTTGTTTTCGGCCAACCACTGATCAATCTGCTCAAGCGTAAGCAACGCAATGGCCAGCCCATTCGTGATGACGGCCCCGAGAGCCATATCCTGACCAAGCAAGGCACCCCCACGATGGGCGGCGTGCTGATCTTGGGCGCGCTGATCCTCTCGACGCTGCTCTGGGCGCGGCTTGATAATGGCTTCGTGTGGATCGTTTTACTGGTCACGCTGGGCTTTGGTGCTATCGGCTTCGTCGATGATTACGCCAAAGTCACCTCGAACAGCCACGCAGGCCTGTCGGCGCGTATTCGCCTGATCATCGGCTTCATAATCGCAGGCATCGCGGGCTATGCCACGACCCTGATGCACCCGGACGCACTGGTCAACCAACTGGCACTGCCGGTGTTTAAAGACACGCTGGTCAACCTTAGCTTCATGTTCATTCCCTTCGTGATGTTCGTCATCGTGGGCGCGGCCAATTCCGTCAACCTGACCGATGGCTTAGACGGTTTGGCCATCATGCCGGTGATGATCGCCGCTGCCGCGTTGGGCGTCATTGCCTACGCCGTGGGCCGGGTCGATTTCACCGAATACTTGGGTCTGCACTACGTCCCCGGCACAGGTGAATTGTTGATCTTTGTGGCGGGCATGATCGGCGGCGGGCTTGGTTTTCTTTGGTATAACGCGCCCCCCGCTGCGGTGTTTATGGGCGATACGGGGTCGCTGGCTTTGGGCGGCGCATTGGGCACCATCGCGGTGCTGACCAAGCACGAGCTGGTTATGGGCATCATCGGGGGCCTGTTTGTGGTCGAAACCCTGTCGGTGATTATCCAAGTTCTGTACTTCAAGAAAACCGGTAAACGCGTCTTCCTCATGGCCCCGATCCACCACCACTTCGAGAAGAAGGGCTGGGCCGAGCCGCAAATCGTGATCCGCTTCTGGATCATCTCGCTAATTCTCGCCATGATCGGCCTCGCAACCCTGAAAATCCGGTAAGCCATATGCCCCACGCACAGATCAAATACACCGCCGACATGACCCTAGATACCAGCGCCATGCTGGAGCTGATCCAAACCACAATCGCCAATCACGATGCCGGGGCAGGGATTTGCAAAGGCCGCGCAAGCCGCATCGAAGACTACAAACATACCCATGTCATCATCAACGTCACCATGCTGCCCAAGGCGCACCGCGACGCAGAATTCATGAATACTCTCTTGGCCGATATGTCCGCAGGGCTGCGTGCAATCGTGGACCAACCCTGTGCCTTCTCGCTCGAGATTGGCTTTAACGGGCCGTACTACGTGACCGATACCCTGCAAGGCGCAGTGCCATGATCCCGGTTCAAGGATTTTCTGGCACGGTTGTTGCCGTTCTCGGCCTTGGTCGCTCCGGTCTTTCTGCGGCGCGCGCGCTACATGAGGGCGGCGCACAGGTGATCGTTTGGGACGACAACGAGAAGGCCCGCGATGTGGCAAAAGCCGAGGGCTTCACCCTGCGCGACCTCTCTAAACAAGGCGCATTCGACGGTGTGGAAACCTTGATCGTCTCGCCCGGTATCCCGCATCTCTACCCCACACCCAACAAAGTCATCCGCGCCGCATGGGACGCTGGCGTGCCGGTGGACAATGATATCTCGCTGTTCTTTAGGTCTTTCGCCACGGGCGAATGGGACAATTTCGAGCGCATCCCGAAAATCATCGCCGTGACTGGATCGAACGGTAAATCCACCACTTCGGCCCTGATCCACCACATCCTAGAGCACGCCAAACGCCCGACCCAACTTGCGGGAAACATCGGGCGCGGGGTGCTTGATATTGACCCCGCCATTGACGGTGAAGTCGTGGTGCTGGAGCTGTCGAGCTATCAAACCGACCTCGCACGCGCGCTGACGCCTGACGTGGCCGTCTTTACCAACCTCAGCCCCGACCACCTTGGCCGCCACCACGGGCAGGGCGGGTATTTCGCTGCCAAGCGGCGTCTGTTTGCCGAGGGCGGGCCGGATCGCTGCATCATCGGTGTGGATGAGGACGAGGGGCAATATCTGGCCAATCAACTGGCGGGAAATGCGGCCGATGACCGGGTTATTCAGGTCTCCGCATCGCGTAAACTCACCGGCCCGGGTTGGAACATCTACGCCAAGAAGGGCTTCCTGTCTGAGTGGCGCAAGGGCAAACAAATGGCCTCCATCGACCTGCGCAAAATCGACGGGCTGCCCGGCGCGCATAACCACCAAAACGCCTGCGCCGCCTATGCCGCATGTCGCTCTGTGGGCCTTGCCCCGCGGGTGATCGAGGCGGCGTTCCATAGCTTTGCAGGCCTGCCGCACCGCTCGCAAATGGTCGGCGAAGTGGGTGGTGTGAAATTCGTCAATGATAGCAAAGCCACCAATGTAGACAGCGCCGCCAAGGCCCTGCAAGCGTTCAAAAATATCCGCTGGATCTGCGGCGGGCTGGAGAAAGAAGGCGGCTTGGACGGCTTGCTCCCGCATCTGGGAGCCGTCACCAAAGCCTACGTCATCGGGCGCGAAGCCGCGCGTTTCGCCATGCAACTCGGCGACTTGTCCCACGAGGTCTGCACCGACATGGCCACCGCCGTCGCGCGCGCCGCCTCTGACGCGCAAGACGGCGATACAGTCCTGCTGGCCCCCGCCGCCGCAAGTTTCGACCAATACGACAACTTCGAGAAACGCGGCGAGGATTTTATCGCGCAGGTGCAGGCTGTGGCGAAGGTTTGAGTGACGGTGGAGAGTTAAAGCCAAGATTAGAAGTGGCCGTTTGTTTAAAACCCACTGAACCTTTCAAAAACTTCAGCCGCGCGCATAATGCGTGGCACGTCCGTTGATATTACATCGGTAGGCAAGGCGGAGCAGTCATAGGTGGCTACGCTGTTGCCGGGGTCTGCAATCGTTGAATAATACACCAAAGTAAGTTCTCGGCCGCGCATGATTTGATCAAAAAACGGGGCTACGAGCGTTGGCGATGACACCGCTTTAAGGTTGCTTAGCTCCGACGCAACTAACCTCTTGAAGACCTCCTCCAAACTTTTATCAGAAGCCAACATGATCTTACCGGGCGGGTGCAGCAAACCTGCATAATGAGTGTCGTCGTCGTCACGTCTTGTCAGAAGTACACGTGTGCTGTTGTCGCGCCTGAATAATGGGATAACGACAAAGGTTGGTGTGACAACAAGGCGAGCCACAGCTTCAAATAGAACTTTTGGAAGATGTCCAGGTTCAAGTCCACCTAGCTCCGTTGCTAAGGTGGAAATGTCAGGTTGATTGGCCAAATTGAAAATCCTTTTCCATCTGATGCGCCTCACATTGCATTCACTCAAAATAATTCAATGCCCGTAAGCCGCGACCCGCTCCGCCTCGCTCAAAACGTAGGGCTTCACCAACGGACGCCCGTCCTCGCCAAACAGCGGGTTTTGTTTCCATCTCCCGTTTAACCGTGACCTCAAGATATTGCGGACCGAGCGCAGGACAAGCTTGGCGACGCTGCCATGTGGCAGTGGCACGCTGGCGGTGGCTTGCTCGGTTTTATATTTCAGTAAAATCGGGCCGAGTGCGTCCTGCCCGGCGGTCATATTTTCCACCATGAACCCCATGAATGAAACCTTAGGCGTGCCCATGGTGTTGCAGATCGGCGTGTTGCAACAAGTGGTATGCCACCGATACAGGCCCTTCTTGGCCAGTTGCAGCACTGCCAATTTATCGAGGCCAGAGGTGATTTCTACCTGATAGGGTTGGGTCTGATACACCTCGGTTCCGCCTGCATTATCCATGATTGAGCGCGCAGGATTCAAATGGCGGGCGGCGGCTTGGCAATCAGTGCAGTAGCAAAATGCGTGGTTCCCAGTCGCCGGGGATGCATCGTGAATAACAGCATGGAACGCGCCGCATTGGCACGCAAGGGTCACATCGTTGGTCATTGGTCGCTCCTAACGGCTCACTCTATCATCGCGGCCCAACCTCCTCAGCGCAATTGCAAAACTAGAGACTGGATTGCAAAGGCTTTTACCGTTATGATGCCGCCCATAGACCCGAAAAATCGGGCGGTTGAGGCAGTTAAGGCGGTATTTCTCATGACTGAGATGGTGTATGGCACCGCTCTGGTACACCCAGGCGAGCCTATTTTACCCAAATGGTGGCGTACGTTGGATCGTTGGTCGATGATCTGCGTCTTTGCGCTGTTTGGCATTGGATTATTGCTGGGCTTGGCCGCGTCGCCGCCCTTGGCCGAGAAAAACGGCCTCGACCCGTTCCACTATGTCTCGCGGCAGGCGTTCTTTGGCTGCGTGGCCCTGTGCACCATGCTCATCGTGTCGATGATGTCGACCGTGCTGGTGCGCCGCCTCGCGATTATGTTCTTCATCGTCACCCTGATCGCACTGGCCCTGCTGCCCGTCTTCGGCACCGACTTCGGCAAAGGTGCCACGCGCTGGTACTCCTTCGGGTTTGCCTCGCTGCAACCGTCTGAGTTTCTCAAACCGGTGTTCATCGTTACCTCGGCATGGCTGATTGCAGCCAGTCAGGAAATCAACGGCCCGCCCGGTAAAACCTATTCCATGATCCTGACCCTTGTTGTCGTGGGATTTCTCGCGATGCAGCCTGATTTTGGCCAAGCCTGCTTGGTTCTATTTGGCTGGGGCGTGGTTTATTTCGTTGCTGGCGCACCGATGATTTTGCTGCTGGGCATGGCCGGGGCCGTGGTCTTCGCGGGCGTCACCGCCTATTCGCTATCCGAGCATTTTGCCCGCCGCATCGACGGCTTCCTCAGCACCGAAGTCGACCCGACCACCCAACTTGGCTACGCCACGAATGCCATCCGCGAGGGTGGATACTTCGGCGTGGGCGTCGGCGAAGGCTCGGTCAAATGGTCCCTGCCAGATGCGCATACCGACTTCATTATCGCCGTCGCCGCCGAGGAATACGGGCTGGTTATGGTGCTCTGTATCATCGCGCTTTACGCGACCTTCACCCTGCGCTGCCTGTATCGTTTGATGAAAGAACGCGACCCGTTCACCCGCCTTGCAGGCACCGGGCTGGTTGCCATGTTCGCTATGCAGGCGACCATTAATATGGGCGTCGCCGTGCGGCTTTTACCCGCCAAAGGCATGACGCTTCCCTTCGTCTCCAACGGTGGTTCCTCGCTCATCGCGGGCGGCATTGCGCTCGGTATGCTGCTGGCCTTCACCCGAGAGCGCCCACAAGACGAGATGCGCGATATCCTTCTCAGCCGGAGACGCTAACCCATGTCAGAGGCACCCCTATTGGTTATCGCGGCAGGCGGCACCGGCGGGCATATGTTCCCCGCACAAGCACTGGCCGAGGCGATGCTGGCCAAGGGCTGGCGTGTGAAACTGTCCACCGACGCACGCGGCGCGCGCTATACCGGCGGCTTCCCCCATTCAGTTCAAATTGAGCAAGTCAAATCCGCCACCTTCGCGCGGGGCGGCATCGCGGGCAAACTCAGCGCGCCGTTCAAGCTGGCTGCGGGCGTTGCATCTGCCATGCTGGGCTTTCGCCGTGACCGCCCGGCTGTGGTCGTTGGCTTTGGCGGCTACCCAAGTTTCCCCGCAATCTCCGCTGCCTATCTGATGAAACTGCCCCGTGCCATCCACGAGCAAAACGGCGTGCTTGGTCGCGTGAATAAACTCTTTTGTAGCCGTGTTGATAGCGTGGCTTGCGGCACATGGCCCACCGATTTGCCCGAAAATATCGAGGGCATATTCACCGGAAACCCCGTGCGCTCCGCTGTGCTAGAGCGCGCAGGTGCCGGCTATATTTCCCCCGGTGATTACCCGATGAGCATCGTTGTTATTGGTGGCAGCCAAGGTGCGCGCATCTTGTCGCAAACTGTACCAGACGCCATCGCAGCCCTGCCCGATGCCCTGAAATCCAACCTACGTATTGCCCACCAAGCCCGCGACGAGGATGCGGAAATGGCCACGGCCACTTACGTCAAGGCAGGTCTCAACGCCGAGGTCGCGCCCTTTTTCCAAGATGTGCCCGCGCGCTTTGCCGAGGCGCAATTGGTCATCTCGCGCTCTGGCGCATCGTCAGTGGCGGATATTTCCGTCATTGGTCGCCCGTCAATTTTGATCCCGTTTGCGGCCGCCACTGGCGATCACCAAACCGCCAATGCGCGCGGCTTGGTTGATGCAGGCGCTGCGATCATGATCCCCGAGGATCAGCTCACCCCCCAGACCCTAACCGCCAGCATTGAAATGGTGCTGAATGATCCCGGCGCCGCCTTGAAAATGACCCAAGCCGCCCTGTCCGTGTCACGCCCTGACGCCACGCAAGGGCTTGTCGAAATAGTAGAAACTCTCGCAAGTAAGAACCCATGAACGCATCAGCCACAAAACTCCCGCTAGAACTTGGCGCCATCCACTTTGTGGGCATTGGCGGCATTGGCATGTCTGGCATCGCCGAAGTCCTGTTGAACCTTGGCTACACAGTCCAAGGCTCTGATATGAAAACCTCCAAGATCACCGATAGGTTGGAACGTCTGGGCGCTACGATCTTTGAAGGCCAGCACGCTGATAACCTCGACAATGCCGACGTCGTCGTGATTTCCTCCGCCATCAAACCCGGCAATGCCGAGCTGGACGCAGCGCGCCTTAAAGGTCTGCCCGTTGTGCGCCGCGCCGAAATGCTGGCCGAGCTGATGCGCCTCAAATCCAACATCGCCGTTGCAGGCACCCATGGTAAAACCACCACCACCACGATGGTTGCGGCCCTGCTCGATGCAGGCGGCATTGACCCGACCGTGATCAATGGCGGCATCATCCACGCCTATGGCTCGAACGCGCGCGTGGGCCAAGGCGAATGGATGGTCGTCGAGGCCGACGAGAGCGACGGGACTTTCAATCGTCTTCCCGCCACCATCGGCATCGTCACCAATATCGACCCCGAGCATATGGAGCACTGGGGCACCTTCGATAACCTGCGCCAAGGCTTCCTTGATTTCGTCTCCAACATTCCTTTCTACGGCCTCGCCGTGTGCTGTACCGACCACCCCGAAGTCCAAGCACTTGTCGGCAAAATCACCGATCGCCGCGTCGTCACTTTCGGCTTTAACGCCCAAGCCGATGTGCGCGCCGTTAACCTAACCTACAAAGCAGGCGTGGCGCATTTCGATATCGAGCTGCAAAACGACGACATCACCATCGAAGGCTGCTCGCTCCCCATGCCCGGCGATCACAACGTCTCCAACGCATTATCCGCCGTCGCAGTCGCGCGCCACCTCGGCATGAAGGCCGAGCAAATCAAGCAAGCCCTCGCCAGCTTCGGCGGCGTCAACCGTCGCTTTACCAAAGTGGGCGAAGTCGATGGCGTGATCTTCATCGACGATTACGGCCACCACCCGGTCGAGATCGCCGCCGTCCTCAAAGCCGCACGCCAAGCCACCGAGGGCCGCGTCATCGCCATCCACCAGCCGCACCGCTTCTCGCGCCTACACTCGCTTTTCGACGACTTCTGTTCGTGCTTCAATGACGCCGATGTCGTTGGCATCACCGATATCTTTTCCGCAGGCGAGGACCCAATCGAGGGCGCAGGCCGTGACGATCTGGTCGCAGGCTTACTGCGCCACGGCCACCGCCACGCGCGCGCAGTCCATGACGAGGATGACCTCGTGCGCCTCGTGCGCGAACAAGCCAAACCCGGTGATATGGTCGTGTGCCTTGGCGCAGGCTCCATCAGCGCTTGGGCAAACGCGTTGCCTGCTAGAATAGAGGCCAAAACCAAAGCAGGAACCTCAAAATCTACTAAATTAGCCGCAAAAGGTGAGAAATGACTGACTTTCATTCTTCCTTCCTTAACGTCACGCTCCCCCTCAAGCAGACCTATTTTACATTGAATTTGGCACATTTAGCATGAGTATTTCACTGATAGCAGTCTTCATTTGGCTGATCGCAGCCAACCTCGCGGCCATGCTGCCCTCCAGCGATAACCTGTGGCGTCGCGCCTATATCCTCATCGCAATCGGCGTGCCGCTGCTGGGCTGGGTCACCTACGAGAACGGCCCGTGGATCGGCCTCGCATGCATGGCCGCAGGCGCCTCAATGCTGCGCTGGCCCCTGCGTTATTTGGCCCGCTGGATGAAGCGCAAAGCCGTGGGCGAGCCTGCCGAATAGCTCGCCTCCCTTGTACCCTCACGCGCCTGCATCCATACTTCGCCCCATGGTGGAGATTGCTGACATAATTGACCGCGGCAGCCTAGAGGCTTGGCTGAACGATCAACCTGATATCCGCGCGGCATCGAACATCATCGCGCACCGCACCGCTATGCGGGTTCTGCCCCTTGCATGGAACTGGTTCGCCAGCCCCGCACGCAAAGCTGATGTGGCACCCTTGTCAGTTTTAAGGGTATCCTTGACCTCTGGGGTGGTTTGCTCCGCAGGCACCCCAGAGGTCAGAGCCGCCGCCTATTCAGCCGCCCGTTCCGCCGTCCTTTCCTCCGATTCCGCCGTCGGTTCCGCCGTCCTTTCCGCCGTCTTTTCCGCCGATTCCGCCGCCGCTTCCGCCGCCGATTCCGCCGCCGCTTCCGCCCAGTCTGCCGCCTTTTCCGCCGCCGACATATGGCCCTCAATCCGCGCAGATTGCGCCAACCTGATCGCAGGCGTCGACCTTACCACTCAATCCCTCTGGCCCACATCAAACCCGCAGGCTGATCAGATGTGGCAGGACCTAAAATCCACCCTGCAAGCGCGCTCCACCGGATCCAAGGCCACAGCGCGCGGCGCGCCTGCGCTTGATTACACCTTCTGGATCAATTGGTATGATCATGCCTTAGCTGGCACCGAAACCCGCTGGGACATGCTCACCGAGGTGGCACTGCTGGACGATAAGATTTGGCAGGGCAACGCCAACGCCCTGATGGACGAAATCCACGCGATAGAGCGCAAGCACGCCACCGCCGCGACCCCATATGCAGAACGGATCGAGGAAAACCCCGATACACATAAGTTGCGCTCGGTCCCGCTGTCTCAGTTGCCAGCCGACCGTGGTCACGACATTGCGGATCGGTTGCGCGATGCGGCTGAAATCATCCCCGTCAACGACCCTAGCGCGAACGCGCAATACGCGTCTTTAGGGCCGGACATTGAATATCTGAAATCTGGGGTCGAGAAATATCACGGGAGGCCTGCACGTCTTTATGATGTGGTCATGGCCGTGACTGCACGCCTTGAGCACCGAATACAGGTTGGCGATTGCCCGACGCCGGAACAAGACGTCCTTATTGGTGCGTTGCGCAGCGAGTTACTGTCCGTCACAGATGACTTGCGCATCTTTGATCCAGAGGTCCGCAATGTTGTAGAAATCCGACAACTCGACAAGGCAGACAAGGCGCAACCCGAGGATAAAGAGGCATTGGCCGAGGCCGCCAAAGAGCTTTCCCCGGTGTCAGAGGGGGCGCTTGCGCAGGGATGGCGCGAAGATGCATATGTTTTGCGCGACCCTATGGCTACCCCGCAAGAAACCAGACAGGCGATCTACCGCATTTCCAGCCGCATCATTCGTGTTGTCGGGCTAAGTTACAAAACAGGAAACACAACGCTATCTGAAGTCGCGAGCCTATCCAAAAATGTTGGAACCATCGTGAAAAACTCTGCCTATGTCGCTGTCGCTTATAAAATTGCGGTTGCGCTTTTTTCATAACGGTAGGGTGGGGTTCACCCCACCGCGCTGCAAACGCCCACTTTCCCCCTTGCCCAATTCCGCTCACATATTTAGCAGTCTTCGCATGACCAATTTACCGACCCCCCGTGGCACCCTGACCCTTGATCGCCCTCTTGCGGACCTCACTTGGTTGCGTGTTGGCGGGCCTGCCACGGCGTTGTTCCAGCCCGCTGACCGCGATGATCTGGCCGTGTTTTTGCGCGATCTTGACCCATCTGTGGCCATCTTTCCCATCGGCGTCGGCTCCAACCTGATCGTGCGTGATGGCGGCCTTGATGCCGTCGTGATCCGCCTTGGGCGTGGCTTTAATGGCATTGAATTTGACGGCAACCGCATCACTGTTGGCCCCGCCATGTTGGACGCCCATGTGGCGCGCAAAGCCGCCGATCAAGGTCTTGATCTGACCTTCCTGCGCACCATCCCCGGTGCCATTGGTGGCGCTATATGTATGAATGCGGGCTGCTATGGCAGCTATATGGCCGATGTTTTTGTGGAACTGACCGCGATTACGCGCAGCGGTGAAGTGGTGACATTAGGCGCGGATGAGTTGCAATTTGCCTACCGCTCCTCGCAGCTCCCCGAGGGTTTGGTGATCGTGCAGGCGGTGCTGCAAGCGCCCTCCGGCGATCCTGCCACGTTACACCAGCGCATGGCCGACCAGCTCGCCAAGCGCGACGCGACCCAACCCACCAAAGACCGCACCGCCGGAAGTACGTTTAGAAACCCCGCCGGATACTCCTCCACCGGGCGCGCCGATGACGTGCATGACCTCAAGGCATGGAAGGTTATCGAAGACGCAGGTTTGCGCGGATTTCAACACGGCGCAGCCCAAATGAGCGAGAAACACCCCAATTTCCTAATCAACACCGGAGGCGCCACAGCCGCCGAGTTGGAAGATTTGGGCGACTTGGTACGGAAAAAGGTTCTCAAACACAGTGGAATAGAGTTACAATGGGAAGTGCTTCGGGTGGGAAAACACCTACCAGAGGCGTAAATAACTATATGTAGGGGTCGTTAGAGTCTCACATACAATAACAAGTCCCAAGAAGGGGCATTTGAGGCGGATATGTCGAGCAGGACAATTCGCAAAGTGGTGGTTTTGATGGGCGGCCCCTCGGCAGAGAGGGATGTTTCGCTGTCCTCTGGGCGTGATTGCGCCGCTGCATTGCGTGAAACGGGCTATGAAGTTGTGGAATTGGACGCAGGTCCAGACCTTGCCGCGCGCCTTGGCGAGGCCAAGCCCGATGTGGTGTTCAACGCGCTGCATGGCCGCTGGGGCGAGGACGGCTGCGTGCAAGGCCTGCTTGAATGGCTGCGCATTCCCTACACACATTCCGGCGTGCTGGCCTCGGCTATGGCGATGGATAAAGAACGCTCCAAGCAAATTTACCGCGAGGCCGGATTGCCGGTGGTGGATAGCATTCTGGCCCCCAAGGCCGATGTCATCGCAGGTCATGTGATGCCCACGCCCTATGTCGTGAAACCTAACAATGAAGGCTCGTCCGTTGGCGTCTATCTGGTTGATGAGGCCGCCAATGGCCCGCCCAAACTGGACGATAACATGCCTGATATCGTGATGGTCGAAGCCTTCGCGCCGGGCCGTGAATTAACTACGTCTGTGATCGGCGACCGCGCCTTGGTGGTGACCGATATTCTAACGGATGGCTGGTATGATTATGACGCCAAATATGTAGAGGGCGGCTCGCGCCATGTGGTGCCCGCGGATATCCCCCAAGAGATAGAAGCGCTGTGCCTTGACTATGCATTGCGTGCTCATGATGCGCTTGGGTGTCGCGGCGTGACGCGCACTGATTTTCGCTGGGACGAGGCGCGCGGCGCGGACGGTTTGATCTTGCTGGAGACCAATACCCAACCCGGTATGACGCCCACCTCGCTCACGCCTGAACAGGCCCAAAAGACCGGCATGAGCATGGCGCAGCTGTGCCAATGGATGGTGGAGGACGCGACATGCGACCGATAAAGTTACGCGCCAAATCCAACCCTGATTATGACCCATCTCCAAGCCGCTGGGCCTACCGGATGGAGCGCCTGTGGCTAACGCCTGTCTTCCGCAAGCTGGTGCGCGTGGGTATGCCATGTACTTTGGTGGTCGCGTTGCTAGGGCTGTATTTCTCTGATGCGCAGCGCCAGACTGCCATCTCCGAGAAGGTTGCCGAAATTCGCCGCTCGATTGAAGAGCGCCCGGAATTCATGGTCAAACTGATGGCCATCGACGGGGCCTCGCCCGGCCTGAACAGCGCAATCCGCGAGGTGATGCCTGTCGATCTGCCGCTGTCCAGCTTTGATCTGGATCTTGAGGCGATGCGCAAACAAGTTGAAAGCCTTGATGCGGTCAAGCGCGTCAATGTGCGTGTGCGCTCTGGCGGGTTGTTGCAAATTAACGTGGTCGAGCGTGTGCCTTCGGTGATTTGGCGCGGGCCGGATGGGCTGGAATTGCTGGACAATGGCGGGCACCGCGTGTCGGCGTTGGAGCGCCGCGCCGCGCGCCCTGATCTGCCGTTGATTGCGGGCGAGGGGGCAGACACCACCGTCGGTGAAGCATTGGCCCTGTTGAAGCGCGCCGCGCCAATCCGTGACCGGGTGATTGGTATCGTGCGCGTTTCCGAGCGCCGCTGGGACCTGATCCTAACCCGCAAACAACGCATCATGTTGCCTGCCCAGCAACCCGACCTAGCGCTGGACCGTGTGCTGGCTTTGAACGAGGCGCAAGACCTGCTGAGCCGCGATGTGACCCATATTGATATTCGTAACCCCGACCGTCCGACACTGCGGATGTCCTCTGACGCGCTAGCCTCCATGCGTGAAATGCAGGGCATCAAAGTGAAAAACAATTAAGAAACGAAAGACGCGAACGCCATGACCGATCTGTATCAATCTCAACGAGCCATGAGAAACAAACGCGAAACAGCCATGCAGCGGGGCGTCATCGCCGTGCTGGATGTGGGGTCTTCCAAGATTGCCTGTCTGGTTTTGCGCTTTGACGGGCCAGACAGCTTTCGCGATAGCGACGGGGTTGGCTCTATGGCCGGGCAATCCTCCTTTCGGATCATCGGCGCGGCAACCACACGCTCGCGCGGGGTGCGTTTTGGCGAAATCGACGCCATGCACGAGACCGAGCGCGCCATCCGCACCGCAGTGCAAGCCGCGCAGAAAATGGCGGGCGTTCGGGTCGACCACGTGATTGCTTGCTTCGCGGGTGCAAGTCCGCGCTCCTACGGGCTTGCCGGAAGTGTCGAGCTGCATGACGGCGCCGTTACTGATAATTGCATTGCCCGCGTTTTGTCCTCGTGCGACGTGCCGGACTATGGCGAGAACCGCGAAATCCTGCATGCGCAGCCGGTGAACTTTGCCGTGGACCACCGCTCTGGCCTTGGCGATCCGCGCGGGCAGGCGGGCAACGCGCTCTCGGTTGATATGCATATGCTTTCGGTGGACCGTACGCCGATCGAAAACCTGCTTTACTGTATCAAGCGCTGTGATCTGGAACTGGCGGGGATCGCCTCTTCCAGCTACGCCTCCGGCATATCCTCACTGGTTGAGGACGAGCAGGAATTGGGCGCGGCCTGTATTGATTTGGGTGGCGGTTCTACCGGCATCTCTATCTTTATCAAAAAGCACATGATCTATGCCGACACCGTGCGGATGGGCGGGGATCATGTGACCTCTGACATCTCTCAGGGTTTGCAAGTTCCCATGGCCACGGCAGAGCGCATCAAAACCTTCTATGGCGGGGTGCAAGCCACGGGTATGGACGACCGCGACATGATCGACCTCAGCTCTGACACTGGTGACTGGGAACATGACCGCCGTTCGGTCTCGCGTGCCGAGGTCATCGGGGTTATGCGTCCGCGCATGGAGGAAATCCTCGAAGAGGTCCGTGTCCGCCTTGATGCCGCCGGGTTTGAACACTTGCCCAGCCAGCGTATTGTGCTGACAGGTGGTGGCTCGCAATTGCCGGGCCTCGACGGGCTGGCCACACGTATCTTGGGACAACAAGTCCGCCTTGGCCGCCCGCTTCGGGTGCAAGGATTGCCGCAATCCGTCACCGGACCAAGCTTCTCGGCGGCGGTTGGCACATGCCTGTTTGCCGCACACCCGCAAGACGAATGGTGGGACTTTGACATTCCCGTCGAGGGCTACCCCGCACGATCTTTGAAGCGTGCCGTAAAGTGGTTCAAAGACAATTGGTGAGGGGCACCCAGCGTTCAAGCCATTAAGTAACTGTTTTTACTTCGCTATTGCTACATTTTGCGGCGATAATCTAAAATTCACGTTTACGTCTTAAATCTCTCGGGTAGTTGGCGGCAGTAGCGCCGTGCAAACTGCGAACGAGTGAAGCTGTAATGGCGAATTATACATTGGGCCTTTGGGCCAATACTGGCTTGGACTATGGGACTTTTATTGGTGACGGCTTTACCTTCAGCCAGTTAACCAATAGCGCGCACACAGTAGTGGCCAGTGATGATGATGCTATCCTTAATGATTGGACGTCAGGCTCGTATAATGGGACCGCCACTGCCGCAGCATATGACGGCGACACGACCTCTGTCGTCGTGTCGTCTGACATTCCCGGCTTTAACCCCGGCGAGATGGTGACGTCAGGGCGGTGGTTCGAGTTGCAGTATACGGACCCGACTACCGGTTTGACCGAGACACTGGACGCATTCTTACTGTGGGACGACACGAGTGATACCGACTATGTGAGCGGTGGCTCCACGACCTACGTCTTTGCAACGGAACCGTTCTTGGATGGGGTAACCTATTGGGTTGTTGGTATAGACGAGAATGCGGGGGTTCCATGGTCGGCGCTCGCCCCACTTTGCTTGGCGGGTGGAACATTGGTGGCGACGCCTGATGGGCAACGCCGGGTTGAGGAGCTGCGCGTCGGCGATTTAGTTCTGACGCAGGACCATGGGCCACAAAAGGTCAGGTGGCTGGCCTCTCATAGTTTAGAGGCTCGTGAGCTTCGCATCAGGCCAAAGTACAGGCCGATTAAAATCTCGGCAGGGGTTTTGGGGGAAGGCCTGCCAGAGCGGGATTTGTTGGTCAGCCCGCAGCACCGCATCATGGTTCGCTCCAAAATTGCACAAAGACTGTTTGGTACGGCAGAAGTTCTTGTTCCGGCGATTAAACTGACAGGGGTTCAGGGGGTCGAGCAAACCCAAGGCGAACAAGGCGTAATCTACTGGCATGTCCTGTTCGACCAACACCAGATTATTTTTGCCGAGGGTGCTCCGACGGAAAGCCTGTTTGTGGGCGTGCAGGCGTTAAGTGGTTTGCCACAGGGCGCGCGTGAAGAAATCGAGATGTTGTTTCCCGAGATTGTAAACTCGGACTTCAAGCCGTCCCTTGTTCGCCTCGTTCCTGACAGTGGTCGGCAAGTGAAGGAGTTGCTTCGGCGACATCAAAAAAACCACATGCCCATTCTGTCCACCATGCCGACCTGAGGGTTAATTGCGCAAAAGCGCTAAGGTGCATCTATGCGTGACATTTGCCGTAATATACGCTAGATTGCAGATAGTGCCCGTAAGAGGCAAATCAGGCCGAGCAGTGGCCCACAGTAAATGTCGAAATGATTCCGTTTGAAACGTCGCTTTCAGACGTTCTCCTTTTGTCTTGTGTCCATTCCTAACATTTCCACGATATGTCGGGTGCTAGGCGAAATGTTGCCTGAAATTGACCAAATTATTCCATATTTTGTGGCAAAAATACCTTTTTTGCGTGACCTTAGCCTCGACACCAGATAGAATTTTGTCAAACGAGGCAAAAACATAAGGGCCGCAAAGGCCTGTATCGTTAAATGTTAGACACTTATTTCTAAGCGGGCGGACCAGCAAATGACACTTAATCTTCGGATGCCAGACCAGGCAGATCTCAAACCACGCATCACTGTTTTCGGTGTCGGCGGGGCAGGTGGCAATGCCGTGAACAACATGATCGAGAAAGAACTCGATGGCGTTGATTTTGTGGTTGCCAATACTGACGCGCAGGCGCTTCAGCAGGGCAAAGCCCCCGCTAAAATCCAAATGGGTGTCAAAGTTACCGAAGGTCTGGGTGCCGGTGCGCGCCCATCCGTTGGGGCCGCTGCCGCTGAGGAGACGATCGAAGAGATCGTGGACCAACTTGCGGGCGCTCACATGTGCTTCATCACTGCCGGTATGGGCGGTGGTACAGGAACCGGCGCCGCGCCAATTATCGCGCAGGCCGCACGCGAATTGGGCGTGCTGACTGTCGGTGTTGTGACCAAGCCCTTCCAGTTTGAGGGCGGCAAGCGCATGCGTCAGGCCGAGGAGGGTGTCGAAGCCCTGCAAAAGGTCGTCGATACGCTGATCATCATTCCAAACCAAAACCTGTTCCGTCTGGCCAACGAGAAAACCACCTTCACCGAGGCCTTCTCCATGGCCGATGACGTGTTGTATCAAGGTGTTAAAGGCGTCACCGATCTGATGGTGCGCCCCGGCCTGATCAACCTCGACTTCGCCGATGTGCGCGCCGTGATGGACGAGATGGGCAAAGCCATGATGGGCACAGGCGAGGCAGAGGGCGAAGATCGCGCCATTCAAGCCGCCGAAAAAGCCATCGCCAACCCGCTTCTCGACGAGATTTCCTTGCGCGGGGCCAAGGGCGTTCTGATCAACATCACCGGCGCTCACGACCTGACTTTGTTCGAGTTGGACGAAGCCGCCAACCGCATCCGCGAGGAAGTGGATCCAGAGGCGAACATCATCGTTGGTTCCACGCTAGACACCTCCATGGAGGGCAAAATGCGCGTCTCCGTTGTGGCAACCGGGATCGAAGCAACAGAAGAACTTCTGGCGCATCCGGTCGCGCGTCGCTCGCTGGCCGCTCCATTAACGCCAGAGCGTAACGAGCCGGCTCCGATGCCTGTGCCTGAACCTGCCGTTGCGCAAGCACCGACGGCAACTTTCGAGCAGCCCGTTGCGGCCGCGCCTGAGCCATCGCTTTTTGAGGGCATCGAGACGCATCACTCTGAAGCTGTCACCGAGGACGGTCTGCCTGCTCCGGTTTATTCCCCGGCACCTCAGCCAGCCTTCCAGCCGGTTGCCGCCGCAGAGCCAGCGCAGCCAATGTTCCAATCACGCCAACAAGCCGCGGCAGGCACTCCAACACCGGAAGCCATGCAGCGTTTGCGCGCCGCGGTCGGTCGTTCAGCGCCGCAAGAGCCTTTGCAGCATCAACCAGAAGTGGTCGAAACGCATCCTGCAGAAAAACCTCGGTTTGGCATCAACTCCCTGATCGGGCGTATGACAGGGGCAACAGAAGGCCATGCGCAACCTCAGCATCAGCCACAGGTCACTGCACCGGCGCCTCAGCCAGAGGCCAACTCTGAGCAGGATAAAATCGAAATCCCTGCTTTCTTGCGCCGACAAGCAAACTAGAAACACGTTATAACGCAACGTCGCAAGGCCGGGCTTGTCCCGGCCTTTGCTATTTTTAGTGCTAATTTTCAGTGTATTACCGATAAGCTGACGGAATGTGACAGTAATGTTGCAAACGGTCATAAAGAGTGAGTTGTGACATGGGCCTCCACCGCATATTTTAGTTCCAAACCAAGGGCCTGAGGGGGCTCACTGGGGTAGACAGTAACAACCAAACCAATGCTCGGTTTGATATGGGGGTCTTGCGTGCAAGCCACTTTGACACAGACGATCAGCTTTGAGGGCGTGGGCCTTCACTCCGGCAAGCCGGTCCGTATGGATGTGCATCCGGCAGCGGCTGGTTTTGGTATCTGGTTCAAGCGGACCGATGTCACGGGCGTAGATAACTTGATCCGCGCAATCTATTCCGCCGTTGGGGCCAAACCACTGTGCAGCGAGTTGACCAATGACGCGGGCGTGGGCGTTTCCACTGTGGAACATATCATGGCGGCTCTGGCGGGTTGCGGCATTCATAATGCGCTGGTTGAGTTGGACGGTCCTGAAGTTCCGATTATGGACGGCTGCTCTGCCGATTTCGTGCGGGCCATCGTCAAAGTGGGTGCACGTAAACAAGCTGCACGCCTGTATGCGATCGAGGTTCTTTCTCCCATTATGGTCGAGGAAAACGGGGCCATGGCAATGCTGACCCCTGCGGATGGCCTTGAGATCGACTTCCATATTGAATTTCCCGATGCCGCAATTGGCCGCCAACACATGGCGCTTGATATGCGGAACGGCACTTTTGTGCGTGAGCTGTCCGACAGCCGGACATTCTGCCGCAAGGCCGATATCGACATGATGCACGACAAGGGCCTTGCCCTCGGCGGCACCTATGAAAACGCAGTTGTCGTTGATGGCGATGATGTCCTTAGCCCGGGTGGTTTGCGCCATGCGGATGAGGCCGTTCGCCATAAAATGCTGGACGCGTTGGGCGATTTGGCCTTGGCAGGCGCACCTATCTTGGGGCGCTATACCGGTGTAAAAGCGGGACATGCCATGACCAACAAGCTGCTTCGCAAACTATTTGCTAACCCGTCGTCTTTCCGGTTTGTCCCGTGCTCCGCCGAGCAAGCGGCCCGCCTTCCAGGCGTCGGCGTACGCAAAGCAGACCTCGCTTTGGTCGCCTAATCCACATAAAGGCATTTTGCCCTGCAAAGAGATGTGCTAGACCACACAAAAGGGGCTGTGAACCGGATACCGGGGCGGCCAAAACATGAGGTTCGCGGTCACAATGACAGGGCGCAGCAGGTCACTTCTAAAAGTAATTACAGCGCTAGCGCTGGTCGTTGGACTGTCCGCCTGTGGTGGCGGTAAACGCGACGGGTTCCTTGCGAACTTCTGGGGTTCCAAAGAGGAAGCCCCGCTGGAATCATTCAGCCCGGAAGTCATCTACAAACGCGCTGAATTTGAGCTGGAAAGCCAAAATATCGACGAGGCCGTTCGCCTGTTTGGCGAGGTTGAGCGCCTGTACCCCTATTCGGAATGGGCCAAACGCGCGCTGATTATGCAGGCGTTTTCCTATCACGCTGACCACGACTACGAAAACTCTCGCGCTACCGCGCAACGCTTTATCGACTTCTACCCGGCAGATGAGGACGCACCTTACGCGCAATACCTGCTGGCAATCAGCTATTATGATCAAATTGATCAGGTTGGCCGTGACCAAGGCCTGACATTCCAAGCGTTGCAAGCTCTGCGCACGGTGATTGAACGCTATCCAAACAGCGAATACGCTAAATCCTCGATCCTGAAATTTGACCTCGCCTTTGACCATCTGGCGGGCAAAGAAATGGAAATCGGCCGCTACTACCTCAAGCGCGAGAACTTTTCCGCCGCCATTAACCGGTTCCGTGTTGTGGTCGAGGAGTTCCAAACCACGTCCCACACCGCTGAGGCGCTGCACCGTTTGGTTGAATCCTATCTGTCGTTGGGCCTGACCGACGAGGCGCAAACTGCGGCTGCGATTTTGGGTCACAATTACCAGTCGACCGGGTTTTATCAAGACAGCTATAACTTGCTGAAAGGTCGCGGGCTGGAGCCTGAGGCCGCGGGCAAAGGCTGGCTGCAAGACATCTACCGTCAAGTGGTTCGAGGCCGGTGGCTGTAAGCGTGGGCTGTTAACATGCTGCGCGCGCTAGATATTTCCGACATGCTCATCATTGACCGGCTGGCACTGGAATTCCAGCCGGGGCTTAATGTCCTGACCGGTGAAACCGGTGCGGGTAAGTCGATCTTGCTCGATAGCCTTGGTTTTGTGTTGGGCTGGCGTGGCCGCGCAGAACTGGTGCGCGCAGGGGCTGAAAAGGGCGAGGTTTGCGCGCAATTTGATTTGCCCGCCGATCACGCCGCTTGGGCGGTGCTGCAAGAGGCGGGCTTCGAGACTGACGGCGAGTTGATTCTACGCCGCGTTAACTATCCTGACGGGCGCAAGCAGGCCTATATCAACGATCGGCGCGCCTCGGGCGAGTTGCTGCGCCTGTTGTCTGCGACCCTGATAGAGCTGCATGGCCAACATGATGATCGGGGCATTCTAAACCCCAAAGCACACCGCGAAATGCTCGACAGTTTTGCCGGGTTGGACTTGGACAAGCTTGGGGTGCGTTGGAAGGCTATGACGGCGGCCACGCGCGAGTTGAAACGTGCCCAAAAGGCGCTGGATGCGATCCGTGCCGAGGAAGAGTTCCTGCGCCATGCGGTCGCGGAACTGGACGCGTTGGACCCCCAACCCGGCCAAGAGGCGGAGCTAGATGTGACACGCCGCCGGATGCAAGCCGGCGAGCGCATCCGTGATGATATCTCCAAAGCGTTGCAATCTCTGGGCCTCAACGGGGCCGAAGGGATGATCAATGATGCGACCCGCTGGCTTGATGGGGTTGGCGAAGAGGCCGAGGGCCAACTTGACGCGCCACTCGCAGCAATAGAGCGCGCGGTAGTCGAATTAGGTGAGGCTTATCAAGGTGTTGAAACCTGTTTCGAGCAGTTGCAGTTTGACCCTCTAGAGTTGGAGCAGGTCGAGGAGCAGTTGTTTGCGCTGCGTGGATTGGCCCGGAAGCATGATGTTCAGGCCGATGATCTGGCCAGTTTCGCCGATGGGCTACGTATTCGCCTTGCAGCCTTGGATGGCGGCGAGGTCGAGTTGGCAGACCTGCGCGCGAGTTTGGATATGGCCACCAAAGCCTACCAAATCGAGGCCGACCGGGTGAGCGACGTGCGCCGTGCGGCGGCGACAAAACTCGACAAAGCCATGGGCGTGGAACTCGCGCCTTTGAAGATGGAACGCGCGGTGTTCACCACTGATGTCACGCCCGAGTCCGCTGGCCCCGAGGGGCAGGATGACGTGTCCTTCACCGTCGCCACCAACCCCGGCGCGCCCTCTGGCCCGCTCAATAAAATTGCGTCCGGCGGCGAGTTGTCGCGGTTTTTGCTGGCCTTGAAAGTGTGCCTGACCGGATCAATTGACGGCGTGACGATGATTTTTGACGAAATTGACCGTGGGGTCGGCGGGGCGACCGCGGATGCGGTTGGCCGCAGGCTCAAGGCGTTGGCAGACGGCGGGCAAGTGTTGGTTGTCACCCATTCCCCGCAGGTGGCAGCCCTTGGTGGACATCATTGGCGTGTTGAAAAACAGGTGCGCGACGAGCAAACATTCTCGACCGTGATCTCGCTAAGTCCGGAAGCGCGCATTCAGGAAATCGCCCGCATGGTGGCTGGCGATAAGATTACTGACGCCGCAAAAGACGCCGCGCGCGCGTTGTTAAAACTCTAGCTCCTAGACCCTATGCGCCCTTTGTCCTAAGACAAGATGAAGAAACGCTGAGCACTGGGAAGGTTCGCGCAACGATGGCCGAAGAACCACCACATCAAGACAGCGCGCGCGGCTTTGCCCGCCAGCAATTGGATGATGCTCTTTGCGCTTGTCGTGATGGCTGGAAAATTCTGCGCCGCAAAGGCCCTTCGCAGCTTCAGTTCTGGTTTATCGCACTTTTGATTGGCATCGCCGCAGGTCTGGCCGCGCTGTTGTTTCGTAAGGGCATCGGCGTCATTCAAGGCATCGTTTATGACGCCAAGGACGTGCGTGGCCTGCAAGAGTTCGTCACCGATCTGGAGTGGTATTGGATCGTCCTGATCCCCATTATCGGCGGGCTTTTGACGGGCTGGATATTGCACCTGTTTACCGATGACGGGCGCGTCCGCTCGGTCGCGGATGTGATTGAGGGCGCGGCTCTCAATGATGGGCGGGTCGAAAAACGCGCTGGTCTGGCCTCCGCTGTGGCCTCGATGATCACGCTTGGCACTGGCGGATCATCCGGTCGCGAGGGGCCAGTTGTCCACCTTGCGGCAGTGATTTCCAGTTGGGTTTGCGGGGTGATCAAAGCCGATGGCATCACCGGGCGCGACTTGTTGGGCTGCGCCGTGGCTGCGGCTGTTTCCGCCTCGTTTAACGCGCCGATTGCCGGGGCATTATTCGCGCTAGAAGTGGTGCTGCGCCACTTTGCAGTGCACGCTTTTGCGCCCATCGTGATTGCCAGCGTCGCAGGGACGGTGATCAATCGGCTGGCGTTTGGCGACGTCACCGAGTTTGTGCTGCCCATGTCCAACAGCCTTGATTTCTATGTAGAACTTCCTGCTTTCTTGTTGCTGGGCCTTGTGTGTGGCCTGATTGCTGTGGCCTTTATGCGCGCGGTATTTTGGGCGGATGACATCGGCACCTATATCCAAGACCGCACCGGAATGCCCCGCTGGCTGCGCCCGGCTTGTGCAGGCGCGTTGCTGGGTGGCATGGCGATCTGGTTTCCCCATATTATCGGGGTCGGCTACGGCACGACCTCGGCCGCGCTTACCGGTGAATTGGTGCTGCATGAGGCGGTGATTTTTGCGATCCTTAAGGTGATTGCCGTCGCCATCACTATGGCGGGGCGCATGGGTGGTGGGGTGTTTTCGCCGTCCTTGATGCTCGGCGCGTTAACCGGCCTGGCGTTTGGTGGCATCGCGACTGGAATTTTCCCCAATGTCTCCGGTTCCGAGACACTTTATGCGCTGGCGGGCATGGGCGCTGTCGCCGCTGCCGTGTTGGGCGCGCCAATCTCGACCACGTTGATTGTGTTTGAGCTGACGGGAGATTGGCAAACTGGCATTGTGGTGATGGTGGCGGTGTCGATGTCCACGGCACTGGCGGGCAGCCTCGTGGATCGCTCATTCTTCCTCACCTTGATCGAGCGGGCAGGGGTGCATCTGGCCGCAGGGCCGCAGGCCTATCTTTTGTCGATGTTTCGCGTGGCCAATGTGATGCGCGGCGGGGATCATCCCGACGGGGCTGAGGATGACGCCATCTGGGCCGCCATCGAGGCGGGGGTTTTCATCGACCCCAACGCCACGCTAGAGGATGCCATGCCGATATTCGAGCGCATCAATTGCCCCTTCATTCCCGTGGTCACGCTGGGCGAGGAAGGCGCGCCGCCAACCTTGCTGGGCGCGTTGTTCCAAGTGGATGCGCTGAAGCAATATAACCGCGCTTTGGCCGCGACGGCGGCGGAAGAACATTCATGAGGTGTGCGTTTTGAAGTTTGAACTTTGGCTGGCATTCGTGGCGACTTACACGGTGATCTCGATCATCCCCGGCCCCAGTGTGCTGATGGTTACAGGGCAGGCTTTGGCGCATGGTGGCAGGGCCGCTTTCTTGTGCATCCTAGGGGAGTTAACCGGCGGCGTGGTGCTGGTTGCTATGTCTTTATTCGGAGTGGGGGCGATCTTGGCTGCGTCGGCTCAACTGTTCCAAATGGTCAAATGGGCCGGTGTTTTCTACATGGCATATCTGGGTTATTGCCAGATCATCGAGGCACGCCGAGAGGGGCCAACCGCTCAGGCAAAGCTGGCGAAACCTGTAGGGCTATCAAGCGCGAAAGCAGGGTTCCTCACGGCAATTTTGAACCCCAAGGCAATCATTTTCTACGTGGCGTTTCTGGCGCAGTTTCTTGACCCCGAGGGCCACTTGGGGGTGCAATTCGCCATTGTCGTAACGACCTCCACCATCATAGTTGGCGGTGTTCTGGGGGCCTATGCTTTGCTCGCAGTGCAAGCGCGAAGATCGCTGCAAAGCCCCGTAATGAGGCGGCGCTTGGGGGTGGCGGGCGGTAGTTTTCTGATTGGCGGCAGCGTCTTTATGGCGACGACACGCTAGAGAAAACTGCGGTTTAAACCGCCTCTACGGTGACCTTATCAGCGTAGAATGCCAAATGGCCTGCAATAGCCTCCATGCCTGCAATCGGGGTCTCGTAAGACCACGCCGCATCCACGATCGGGCCGCTTTTGGCTTGCAATGTATAGTAGCTGGCGTCGCCCTTATGGGGGCAATGCGTGCTGTTCTCGGATTTGTCGAAAAATGCCATCGCCAGATCGGCGCGTGGAATGTAGATCACGGGGGCGTAGTCGCCTTCAATCAGCTCGATCACATTGCTGCTCTCGCCTAAGACGGCACCCGCCGCGCGGATCGAGTATTTGCCGGGCGCTGCGCGCAGTTCGATGTGATTGGCCATGGTATAGCGCCCCTATGTCGGATGTTGGTGTATGCTGAGCGCGCAACATGACAGCTTCGTGACAGTTTGGAAAGTCTTGTCTCACAAAGCTTGAGTTGCGCGGGTTAACCACTCCCTAGATTTCCCTTGCACATCAATCATTTGAAAGATTTTAGCGTGGTAGTCGTTGATCCAATCCCGCTCAAACGGGGCAAGCATATCCGCGGCAATCAGGCGGCGCTCAAATGGCACCCAGGTTAATGTCTCAAAGGAGAGCTGGTCGCGGTTGTCGCCCATCGGGGGGGCATTTTGCACAACAATCAGGTTTTCAATGCGGATCCCGAATGCGCCTTCGCGGTAATAGCCCGGCTCGTTGGACAAGATCATGCCGGGTTTTAAGGGCACTTCGGCGGTGCGGCTGATGCGCTGCGGGCCTTCATGCACGCAAAGATAGGCGCCAACCCCGTGGCCGGTGCCGTGGTCATAATCCAAGCCATGGCGCCACAATGGTGCGCGCGCCAGCGCATCCAGATCACGCCCCGCCGCACCGCGCGGGAAGCGGGCCAATGAGATGGCAATCATCCCCTGCAACACCAGCGTATAGCATTCCTGTTGCTCGCGGCTGGGCGTGCCCATGACCATGGTGCGGGTGATGTCAGTGGTGCCGTCCACATATTGCCCACCGCTGTCGACCAGTAACAATTCCCCGTCTTTGACTGCGCGATTGGTGGTTTCGGTGCAGCGATAATGCACAATCGCGCCATTGGGACCCGCGCCCGCAATGGTGTCAAAACTGATGTCTCGCAGGGCGTTGGTTTGTGCGCGCAGCCCTTCCAGTTTGGTCACAACCTCGATCTCGGTCAGGCCGGGGTTTTGTGCGTCGAGCCAGGCAAGGAAGTGGACCATCGCGTGAGCGTCGCGGATATGAGCGGTGCGGGTGCCTTCAATTTCGGTGGGGTTCTTGCAGGCTTTGGGCAGGATGCAGGGGTCATCTTCAAAGGCCACATCGGTGGTGAGGGATTGGGCAATGATCGCCGGGGCTGAAGATTTATCGACCCGTACCAAGCCGGTTAGTGCCGCAATTTTTTGCAGCAAGGGCGTGGAGGGGTGGATGCGAATATCGGGTCCCAGATGCTCACCGATTTCCGAGAGTTTCTCCGCAGATACAAACAGATCGACACTGGCGTCATCGTGCAGGATGGCAAAGCAATGTGGGACAGGGTTGCGTTGAATATCTGTGCCACGAATGTTGAGCAGCCACGCAATGCTGTCGGGCAGGGTCAGGATGGCGGAGGTCTGATTGCTCTCTCTTAGAGTTGCCGCTAGCCGCGCGCGCTTGTCGCCATGTGCCTCGCCAGACAACTCAAGCGGGTGCACCATAATTGTGCCCATTGGCGGGGCAGGGCGGTCTGGCCAAATCCGGTCCACCAAGTTATCGGTCTCGACCAAAGTGACGCCTGCATCACGGATCGCCTCGACCTCTGAGGTGGTGTGCAGCCACGGATCATAGGCCATTTTATGCGAGGTTGGCAGATGCTCCTTTAACCAAGGTCCGGGTTTGGTTTCAGGCCATGCGACGGGGGTGAAATGGGCCGTGTCGATTTGGGTTTTGACCTGAACCCGGTAGCGCCCGTCGATGAATACCCCTGCGATATTGGTGAGGGCTGCGCAAAACCCGGCAGAGCCCGTGAAGCCCGTGAGCCATGCCAAACGGTCGTCAGCGGGGGCCACATATTCGCCTTGGTGGGCGTCGGCGCGGGGGATCAGGAAGCCGTCAAATCCGTGCCGTTCTAATTCTTTTCGGAGGGCCGTGAGGCGCGGTGGCCCTTGGTCAGGCGAGGTGGCGTCTTGGAAAGTTTGGAACATGGGTTTGCCTTGCACGGAGGTGTCGGTGTCACGGTGGGAGGATTTGAGTGTGGCTGCAAGTGGAAAGGAGTGGTTTCGCAGCGCCTTCGGCACTGCGACCAGCTGGGGCGCTGCCCCAGACCCCGGGATATTTATAGAACAATGATAGGGAAAGGCGCTGATTTAGCTGGCGCGCTTCATCCCCATGACGCGGGCACGGGCACGCGGGTCGCTGTCAAATAAGGCTGCGAGTTGTTCGGTCATTGCGCCAGCCAATTGTTCGACATCTGTAATTGTAACCGCGCGGTCGTAGTAGCGCGTTACGTCGTGGCCGATGCCAACTGCGATCAGTTCCACAATTTTGCGTTTCTCCACCATGGCGATCACATTTCTTAGGTGTTTTTCTAGGTAATTCGCGGGGTTAACGGACAAAGTTGAATCGTCTACCGGGGCACCATCAGAGATCACCATGAGGATTTTTCGGGCCTCCGGGCGGCCCGCCATGCGACGGTGTGCCCATTCAAGTGCTTCGCCGTCGATGTTCTCTTTTAACAAGCCCTCTTTCATCATCAAGCCAAGGTTGTCGCGGGATCGGCGCCATGGGGCGTCGGCGGATTTGTAGATGATGTGGCGTAAATCATTGAGGCGGCCGGGTTGCTGCGCGCGGCCCTCGGCCAGCCAGTTTTCGCGGCTGATGCCACCTTTCCATGCGCGGGTGGTGAAGCCGAGAATTTCGGTTTTCACTTGGCAGCGCTCCAGCGTGCGCGCCAAAACATCGGCACAAATTGCGGCGATGGAAATCGGGCGACCGCGCATTGAGCCGGAGTTATCAATCAACAACGTCACGCAGGTGTCGCGAAATTCGGTGTCTTTTTCGATCTTGAACGATAGTGGCGTCGTCGGGCTGACTACCACACGCGCAAGGCGGCCAGCATCCAAAATCCCCTCTTCGAGATCAAATTCCCACGAGCGGTTTTGTTGCGCTTGCAGGCGGCGTTGCAGCTTGTTGGCCAGTCGCGAAACGGCGCCTTTCAACGGGTCAAGCTGCTGATCTAGATAGGCGCGCAGGCGTTCCAGCTCTTGCGGGTCGGCCAAATCTTCGGCGCGAATTTCTTCGTCATATTCAGTTGAATACACCTGATATGTCGGGTCTGCATCGGAGTGGGGCGCGGGGGGCGGCGGGTCCATCGGGGCCTCGCCCTCGGGCATCTCGGCCTCTTCGCCCATCTCGGCGTCGGCCATATCGTCCAGTTGCACGGTGGCAGAGGAGGCGTCGTCTTGTTGCTCTTGCGACTGCTCGGCAGAGGCGTCTTCATCCTCGCCGTTGTCCTCTTTGTCGGGGCTGGCGTCGTCGTCTTGATCGGTGTCTTGGTCGTCTTGCGACGCCTCGTCCTCTTGGTCTTCATTGATGTCGTCGGGGTCTTCGCCCAACTGATCACCATAGCCCAAATCGTCAATAATCTGGCGTGCAAATTTGGCAAAACTGGTCTGATCGGCCAGCACCTCTTGCAGGTTTTCCAGCGTGCCACCTGCGGCCCCTTGGATGAAATCCTTCCACAGGTTCATCACATTGGAGGCTTCTGGCGGCAGGTCGCGGCCCGTGGCCAAATGGCGAATCAAATAGCCCGCAGCGACCGCGAGCGGCACCTGACCGGCCTCGGTAACCTGACCATAGCCCTTGCGGCTGGCCTCTTCGCCAATTTTGGCGTCGATATTGCTTGCAGTGCCGGGCATGGCGCGTGCGCCCATGGCCTCGCAGCGCGCGGTTTCCATTGCGTCATACAGATCACGCGCCATGTTGCCCTGCGGCAGGTAGCGGTTGGCAGTGGTGTCATTATGAAAGCGTCGGCGCATGGCAAAGGCATCCGCCGTGCCGCGTGCCAGCAATACCTCGGCGCGGGTCATCCGGCGCGTGACCTGCGGCAGACGCATTTGATCATCGGTCATTCCCGGAGGGTCAACCGAAAAGGCGACGCCCAGCTCCGGGTCATTGGCCAGCGTTTTCGTGGCCTCTACAAGGGCCTTTTTGAACGGGTCGGCGGGGTTGTCGTTTGGCTTGCTCATGCGGCGGTCCCCTGTTCGTGTGCACCCAAATTACTGCGCCCCGTTGCGATGTCAAAAAGGACGTCGACATGGACATCCAATGCGTCAAGCACGCGGTATCCGGGGTCTTGGTCGTTAAAGGCAAGGTTCAAATCTGTCCCCGCCAAAACAACCGCATCGGCCCCTTGGTTTTCAATCATTTTGCGCCCGGCAGTAAAGAACCGTTGGCGTTGTGCGTCAGAGCAAATACCACTCACTGCGACGTCGCGGTAGCTGGCCCCTAAGTCGACAAGATCCTCACGGGGGGCGACGGCTTCTGTCTGGGTTAACTGGCCGTATAATTTGGTGCGCATGACGACTTCGGTGCCCAGTAAGCCGACCCGTTTCAGGCCCTGTTCGGCGAAGTAAGCATCCAATGGGGTAATGGCGCTCACCAGTGGCAACGAGGACAAAGGCACCGTCTCGTCAAAGCAAAAATGCCCGCCTAAAGAGGTGATCGCCACGCAGTCGGCACCAGCGGCTTTTAGCTGGTCAATATGGCGCGCATAAATTGCCGCTTGGGCGTCGCGCGCATCAGTGAGGTTGTTTGCAATCAAGTCTTGCACATTGGCATGGGTGATCGTGATGTCGATGTGGACACCAGCTTTACGGGCTAGGTCCGTCAGGCGTTGGTAATACACAACAGTCGCCGCTGGCCCGATCCCGCCGATCAATCCGATATGCATGTGCAGCCCTCCCGAGGCATCACCCCAAGCTCACGCTCGCAGCGCTCTCAGGCAGTTCCTCGTCAAAGCAACGCTGATAGAACTCGGCTACGATTTCGCGCTCCAGCTCGTCGCATTTGTTCAAGAAGCTCAGGCGGAAGGCATAGCCTACATCGTTGAAGATCAACGCGTTTTGCGCCCAAGTGATGACGGTTCTTGGTGACATTAGCGTGGATAAATCGCCGTTCATGAAGGCGGTCCGCGTCAGGTCTGCGACGGTGACCATCTGCGCCACGGTCTTGCGGCGTTCTTCTGTGTTGTAGAACGGGTTTTTGGCCAGCACGATGGCGGCCTCTGCATCGTGGGACAGGTAGTTCAGCGTCGCGACCAGCGACCAGCGGTCCATCTGGCCTTGGTTGATCTGCTGCGTGCCGTGGTACAGGCCCGTGGTATCGCCAAGACCCACCGTGTTGGCGGTGGCGAAAATGCGGAAAAACGGGTGTGGGCTGATGACTTTGTTTTGGTCCAGCAGCGTCAACTTGCCGTCCACTTCCAGCACGCGCTGGATCACAAACATCACATCGGCGCGGCCCGCATCATATTCGTCAAACACAATCGCAGTTGGATTGCGCAGCGCCCAAGGCAAGATACCTTCTTGGAATTCAGTAACTTGCACGCCGTCTTTCAGCTTGATGGCATCTTTGCCGATCAGGTCGATGCGTGAAATATGGCTGTCGAGGTTAACGCGCACACAGGGCCAGTTCAGGCGGGCGGCGACCTGCTCGATATGGGTGGATTTACCCGTGCCGTGATAGCCTTGGATCATCACGCGACGGTTGTGGGTAAAGCCCGCAAGGATCGCCAACGTGGTGTCGTGGTCAAACTTGTAGGTGCTGTCGATATCGGGCACGCGGTCGCTGCGATCAGCAAAGCCCTTGACCTTCATATCGCTGTCGATACCAAAAACCTCCCGAACCGAGATGTCCTCAGTGGGTTTTGCGTTCAAATCAATAGTGCCGTCAGCCATTTTCTCAAGTCCCTCAGAGTGTCCTAAACGGGATGCCTCAATTCTCAAGCAAGGGCAAGGGGAAGGCTTGATGGGCGGCAAAAATACGGTGAATTGAGGAGGCTCCGAGAGAGGGGGCTTCAGAGCGTTAAGATTTTGTTAACCTTAAGTGGCGACATTCTTTACCTGAACGTCACCCTAAATTCTGAATGGAAAACATCGTACTTTGTAATGAGTGAACTACCTATACTTTCAGGCCGCAGGATTCTCTTGGCGGAAGATGAAACCTTGATCGCGCGCTACCTGCAAAGGATTTTAGAGCAAGCGGGGGCGACGGTCACAGTCGTTCGGCGGGTTTCGCAGGTATTGGATCATGCCGGGCTTGGCTATGATTGTGCCTTGCTGGATGTTTCTTTGGAGGATGGGGATGTCTTCCCGGGGGCCGAAGTTTTGGCCAAAAATATCGTGCCGATTGTCTTTCACTCAGGCCATGACCAGCCCACGCTACGGATGCGGCAAGGCCTGCGCGCCCGATTGCTGGATAAACCCGCGCGTCCCCAAGAAATAGTACAAACGATCCAAGAGCAAATCGCCGATTTGGCCCAGATATCGAAGGCCACAGCAAGCTCAGGCACGGCTCTTGAAGTGCGGACGAGGGAGGGGTGAACATTTATGAATGAAACACTCAATTGCCAAAGCCGGCGCCAAATGGAAGACCTCTCTCACCGCGCGGCGCTGGCGCTGGATGCGGGAAAAATGGGCACATTCGAATGGGATGTGGTCGCTAGAATGGTTATGCCAGATGCAACCCTAAGTCACCTTTTCGGGCTGCCTTTGGGGCCAATATGTGAAAAAGATATTCTTAAATCCGTCCACCCCAACGACCTGCGGGATCTGCGCGCGGCGATTGAGCGAAGCTCCATTTATGATAAAGCCTACGACACAGCCTTCCGGATTCTGCGCGAGGGGCAGGTGGTTTGGGTTGGCGGACGCGGGCGGGTTGTAGAGCGTGACGCGACGGGGGCGCCGTTGCGGATGCTCGGCGTTAACTGGGATATGTCTGAGGTAAAGCAAAACGAAACACACCAGCGCAATTTGGTGTTGGAAATGAACCACCGGATAAACAACAGCTTTGCCTTGATGGAGGCTTTGATTGCCTTCGGTCAGGACGCGTTCGAGACGCGTGATGCTTTTTCACAGGCGCTGAGCAACCAAATTCATGCTCTGTCCGACGCCCATATTCTGGCCAGTGACCATATGCTTCACCAATCCACGAACATGCAGGTTCTAGGGGTGAAGCAGGTCTTTGCGCGGGCCCTTCGACAGGTTCCGAAAGAAAACCTGATGATGCAGGTGCCCGACGTGATGGCGATCCATTGTCGTGATGCGGCGGCCCTGTCGATGATTGCCCATCAAATGGCAACGCGGCTTCCCAATGAAGGGCTTACTGGTAAAATTCACCTTACCGCGAAGGGGCTGCGCGATGGGTGGGCCGTTGTGAAATGGTGTGATGGGGCGGGGACCACCGAAGGCTCGGCAAAACCGCGTACACCGGATTTTATTCTGGATATCTGTTTGGAAAAGCTCGGAGGGCGCTTGCACCAGTACACCGCAGATGAAAACGGATGTGTTTTTGAGTTCGAGATACCGGTTTTGCGTAGGGCAGCCCCCTAAGCGGCCGCCCCACACTCACATTCCTTGGCCAAGGTCAGTCCGAGAAGTTGCGACTGTCCTTGATTTGATCCCAAGCCCAAACAACCTGCTGCAACTGGTCCTCGTCGGCGCGGTTGCCTCCGTTCATGTCAGGGTGCAAATCCTTGATTAGACCTTTGTATTTCTTGCGCAGGTCTTTCTTGCTCAAGTTCACGGTGCCTTCCAGAATTTCCAAAGCTTTGCGCTCGGAGGCAGGCAGCTTGCGCCCCGCGCCATTGGGGTTGCGTCCGGGGTTGCGAGTGGCGTTTTCACCCAGCACAGCCATTGGGTCATCCACGCCCAAACGGGACCACGCCTTTTGCTCCACACCCTTCTTCAGGGGCTTTGTTGGGCGTTCCCAAACCTTGTCCGCGGACAGTTGGCGCTCCATTTCCTCTTGCGTGTGGGTCTCGAAGAAGTTCCACTTCAAGTTGTACTCACGCGCGTGATCTTTGCAAAACCAGTAGAAATCATCCAGCACATCGGGTGATTTGGGCGCGCGGTACTGACCCGGCTCTTGGCATTCTGGGGCCTCACAGGTGCGCTGCGATGTCTCCACTGCGCCCGACATGCCACGGCGCCCTTTGGCGCGGCGTGCTTTGTCGGTCTTTGCTGACATGTTGAATTCAAATGGATCAAACGGGGGACGGGCCATAACTACACCTTTTCGACTCGGAATAGTCAGTTTAGAGTTTTGGCCAGTAAGGTGAAGGGGGTCAGGAACAAATATGAGTATAAAACAGCAGATTGTTGAAAACTTGAGCGCAGCTTTTACGCCAAGCCATCTGGAAGTGGTCGATGATAGCGAGAGCCACCGAGGCCACGCTGGTTTTCAGGAGGGTGGCGAGAGCCATTTCAACGTCGAGATCCGTGCGCAAGTTTTCGCCGATATGTCGCGTCTGCAACGCCACCGCGCGGTCCATGCAGCAATCGGGCCCGACCTGATTGGCCGAATCCATGCATTGGCTCTGGATATTTCCGCGTAAATCTACTCAGTCGTCTCACGCGAAGAGGACGCCATAGGACTGTCGTCCATGAACCCCTCGGAGGCGGGGCCTTCAGCCTCTGCCTCAACCTCGGGGCGCGTCAAAACCGGCTCGTCGCGCTGCGGCTCGCTGTAGGCTGGGGCAGGGGTCTGTTCAATATCTGCCACCGGCTGATCCTCAACCGCAGCTTCAACAGCGCGGCGAAACACCAATACAGAATGGTATTTCACGGTCTTGCCTGTTAGCCCTTGGCGCTCGTCGCTGGGCAGGGTCTCGGCGCGCTGGTATTCCCAGCCTTCCGCCGCCATCTCGTTTATCACATCGCCCAGTGTTGCGGCAAACTTGGCCTCAGGCCCTTTGACTTTGCGCGGTGCCTTGGACTTGCGTGGCGAAGCCACCACTTTGTATTCAAATGTCGTCATGGCAATCATCCCCTGTCACCCGAGGCCCCCGTTTACCGCGCCCATGGTCCCGCTGTCCAGACGTAGCGTACGCAGGCTTTGCCATTTGCTCATACATCGCCGCTAAACCCTGACCCCGGTACCAACGATCAAGACACATGGAACATGCGGCAGCTCGTGCAGGGTTGCTTGCGGTTTCGCGAAACTCAAGCCGCTGGCGTTAAAACCGCTGGGGGATCCGCATAGCCCGTGCCGTCTACCCTTGGTGGCGCCACCATCCCTATCCCTAGAAACGAGACACCTTCCCCCGACACGGCCCCCAAGCCGCTGGCGGGCGCAGGTGTGTTCAAGACCCTCTACATAGGCAAACCCCTTGTTAGAGGGCTTCTTGCTGCGCTACTAATGCGATTAACAACCGCATCATTTTGGGTTTAGCTTTTAGAAACTCGCTTAGGGAAATCCGTATTATGGGACCTCGTACACCATTGCTAATGTTGGTCGTAGTAACTGCTATTTCAGCATGTAAAGCGCCATCATCCGGCCCTCCAACACTTGATCAAAAACAGCCGGCTTCGGTGTCTGGGGCATCATCAAACGGGATTGCGTGGGAAAGCTATATTTCTATAAAAAACAGCCGTTCCCGAACCAAAGGGGCCTCTTCTATCACGCTGTCAAAAGCAACCAGCCTGTGTCGGGAAATATTGGCAAATGGCGGGTCACTGCGGCCCATTGTCCAGCGTGAGGGGCTTTTGATGCTGGGCTGGAAACACACTGGCCAGCCGAATGGGTATTGGTCTGTTTCGCAAAATGAATTCGACATCGACCGTCTGCTCGTATTTTATGACCGCTTGGGAAAAGTCCGAAATGTGACATTCTTCACCTCTCCCGGTTTTGCCGGAGGGTTGCAGTATTGGATGGAGCCTGATGAGGCTTGCAAACCTGGTGTTCTGCATTCAGATCGCGCGCGCATTGGGCCTACAAAAAGTCAGGCTTACCCTTTTTCCCCGCCTTCAAGTCACTAGGTTTCGGAAATTCCAGAACCCCGAGCACCAGCAGGAAATGTCGCCGCTTGATGAGCGCGAAGCCCCTACTGCTGAGGACAGCTTCAGGCAAAGCAAAGGAAATGGTAGCAGTGAATTTAGCCCCCTAAAGCCACTAGCCCGCCAGTTTTTTCGCCACCAATTGGTTCACCGCCTTGGGGTTGGCCTTGCCGCCCGTGGCCTTCATCACTTGGCCCACAAACCAGCCTGCCAGTTTGGGGTTCTGTTTGGCTTTCTCCACCTGCGCGGGGTTGGCGGCGATGATCTCGTCCAGTGCGGCCTCGATCGGGCCTAGGTCTGTGACCTGCTTCATGCCGCGTGCGTCAACGATCTTGGCGGGGTCGCCGCCCTCGCTATAGACGATCTCGAACAGGTCTTTGGCGATTTTTCCCGAGATGGCGTCGGATGCGATCAAATCGATAATCCCACCCAATTGCGCGGGCGAGACGGGGCTGTCCGCGATGGCTTTGTCGTCGTCTTTCTTAAGACGACCAAACAGCTCGTTGATCACCCAGTTCGCGGCGATTTTGCCGTCGCGCCCATTGGCGACCTCCTCGAAATAGGCAGCATCCGCCGTATCAGCAGTCAGCACCGAGGCATCATATTCCGACAGCTTGAATTCTTCCATAAACCGCGCGCGTTTGGCGTCGGGCAGCTCGGGCAGGGAGGCGGCGATATCATCGACCCATGACTGCTCAATCTCTAATGGCAACAGGTCAGGATCGGGGAAATAGCGGTAGTCATGCGCCTCTTCTTTGGAGCGCATGGAGCGTGTTTCGCCCTTGTCAGGGTCATATAGACGGGTCTCTTGGGCGACCTTGCCACCACCTTCAACAATTACGATTTGGCGACGCGCTTCGACCTCAATGGCTTGCTGGATGAAGCGCAACGAGTTCATGTTCTTGATCTCGCAACGGGTTCCCAAATGCGAGAAATCGCCACTTTCGCGGTACTTCTCATATTGGCCCGGCGTGCAAATCGACACATTCACATCGGCACGCATATTGCCGTTTTGCATATTGCCATCGCAGGTCCCCAAATAGCGCATGATTTGGCGCAGCTTGGACACAAAGGCGGCTGCCTCCTCGGGGCCACGAATATCGGGCATGGAGACGATCTCCATCAAGGCGACACCCGTGCGGTTCAGGTCCACAAATGACATTGTTGGGTCCATATCGTGGATGGATTTACCTGCGTCTTGCTCGAGGTGAATGCGCTCGATACGCACATTGCGCGCGATGCCATTGCCCATCTCGACCAGCACTTCTCCGATCCCAACAATCGGGTGGTAGAGCTGCGAAATTTGATAACCCTGCGGCAAATCAGGGTAGAAGTAGTTCTTGCGATCAAAGGCCGAATACAAGTTAATCTCGGCCTTCAAGCCCAGCCCCGTGCGCACGGCCTGTGCGATGCAGGCCTCGTTGATCACGGGCAACATGCCGGGCATGCCCGCGTCCACAAAGGCCACGTTGGAATTTGGCTCGGCGCCGAATTTGGTCGAGGCCCCGGAAAACAGCTTGGACTTTGTCGCGACCTGCGCGTGGACCTCAAGGCCAATAACCAGTTCCCAATCTTGCTTGGCACCGGCGATCACTTTGGGTTTCGGGGTCTCGTAGGTCAAATCAAGCATGCGCAGAACTCCAGATATGTCGTCCGCGTTCTAGTGAAATTTAGACGGGCGGGCAAGGTCGCAAAACCGATGCCCGCCCGCTTTGTTTACGCGAGGCGCGCGGTGGCGGGGTCCGAGCGGCGCAATGCACCCAGTGACAACAGATGTACGGTGATAAAGGTGCCGACAAAGAAGCTGGGGAACAGACCCAGGGGCCAAGCGTTAATGATGTTTGGCGCGTCCAGTGACAAGATGTGGATGAACCCGGCAGAGGTGATCACGCCTGTGAGCACGGCGATAATGAAGTCAACAAGCCCGATCACATTGGCGCGCATGACCAAGCGCCGCGCGTCGGGGCTGCCACGCTCTAACGCACGCAAGGCTTGCCAACCCGCGATGCCCGCCCAGATGTCGCCCAGGCCCGCGGGCAGGGCGAACTCCCAAGGTATCGCGCCTGCGATCCAGCCGACCAGAAACACCCCGCCCATGATGCGCGGGATTTGGTAGGCCATCAGCAGGCGTTGATCAAGGTCGTCGGTGAGCTGGCGACCGGTTTTGGTAAAGCGGGCCAACGCCCATAGGCCAAGCGCGCCGCCAAGCATCAAGACTAACACGTAAGGCGGCTCGGCTATGGTGGGCGGAGGCATGACATAGCCCTCGATGGTGGCCCAAGTGGCAAGGGTTTGCCAAAGCCCGATAAACACCGCGGTGACGCCAACGGCTTTGATCGTTTGGGGGAGTGGCAGGCGCGCGGTGGCGGCAGCAAAGCCGACCGCGCCCAAGGCGATGGCAGGCAGGAACGAGGTGAAGAAGCGCACGTAAGCTTCGAGGAAGAGGTCAAACACAGACATGGGGAGAATCCTAATTCAAATTACATAGTCACTATATAAAGAGTAGTTACTTCACAAAAGCAACGCCAATCTGTACGCTGATGCCTATGAAGAAAATTGACCGTGATAATTGCCCGATCCAACGGGCAACAAATGTGCTGAAGGACCAGTGGTCCGTGTTACTGATCCGTGAGTTCTTTTTGGAAGGAACGCGCCGGTTCTCGGACTTGCAAGGGCAGTTGAAATTGTCGCCCAACACCCTGTCCGACAGGCTCAAACGGCTGGAGCAGGCGGGCGTCATTGATCGCCATATCTATACCCAGCACCCGCCGCGGGCGCAGTACAAGCTGACCCCGAAAGGGCAGGCTCTGGCCCCGGTGATGGATGCGTTGTATGACTGGGGGGCGGCTCATACCCCTGATTTGAAAGCAAAATAGATGCGACCGCACCCGCTGCTTTGACGGTGTTATTTGGGCGAATTCATTTAGTTTTAGGTGGGAATGGGGTGCGTGCGGTCAGTTTGTTGCTCAATTGGAAACGATGCCGCGCCATTTTTAAATAAATTGTTGTCAGGGCAGGGTTTCTCTGCTTTGCCTTGTCGCCATGCGCTGTCACGCTTTCATATTTGCCGCTGTTTTCGCAGTTGGCCCTGCCTTTGCGCAGAGTGAACCGCCTAAGGTGAAACTCTTGGAAGGTGTAACGGAAGTTGCAAGCTCGGGTGGTGTGAGCCGCAAAACTATGCGCCCAAATCCAAGGCACGACCACATCCCGGCAGCGCGATGGGATTTTCGCCCCGAGGGCCGCTTGTGGACCCGCACGACGCTGGAGGCGCTTAAAGGGCATGGGCGGCCATTGCTGGAGATGGTGCCGCGCGACATGGATGACTGGTGTCCGGCATATGCAACGAATGATACGGACAAGCGTGCTGCGTTTTGGAACGGGTTCTTAAGCGCCCTCGCCAAACATGAAAGCACGTGGAAGCCTCGCGCGGTGGGGGGAGGCGGTTTGTGGTTTGGGTTAACTCAAATCCTGCCGGCCACCGCGCGGGGTTATAAATGCCGGGTGGGGACGGGCGCGGCGCTCAAGGATGGCTCGGCCAACCTAAGTTGCGCGGTGCGCATCATGGCCCACACAGTGCCGCGCGATAATGCCGTGGCGCGCAAAGCCAACGGCAAGCTGGGCGGGGTTGGCGCCGATTGGGGCCCGATGACCAAAGCCAAAAAGCGCCGCGAGATGGCGGGATGGTTGCGCGCGCAAACCTACTGTAAACGGCGCATTGATACCAAGCCCCTGCCGCGCCCCGAGGGCCTTGCCGCGGCGGTGTCGAAAGGCCAGGAGGTGGCTCAATCGCAGCCAATGGAGCAGCCTAAAGTGCTTGCGGATTAACGCGTCTTGCCGCGCCACATGATGAACAGGCCGGACAGCACAATCAGGCCTGATCCGGCAATCATCGGCGGGCTAAGTGTCTCACCAAACAACAAGACGCCTAAGCCGATGCCAAAGAGTAATCGGGTATAGCGAAACGGTGTCACCGCCGAGACCTCGCCGGTGCGCATGGCCTTCATCAGGCAGGCATAGGCTGCAACGCCCGACATGATTGCGCCCGCTAAATAGAGGCTGGTTGTGAGGTCCGGGCGCAAGAACGGCGCCCCCTGCCACAGCGCATACATAGCGCCGGAAAAAGCCAAGGCCAGAAAGCCGTAAAGCCCTAAAATCGCAGTGGAAAGTGCCGCAGGCGCGGCGCGGCTGGCAAGGTCACGGCCGGCAAAGCCAAGCATACCAATCACGGCCAAAATGGACAGGCTGGAAAAGCTCTCCGCGCCGGGTTGGACAATAACCAGCACGCCGATCAGGCCGATAAGTATTGCCAGCCACCTGCGCCATCCGACCTTCTCGCCAAAGACTATTGCTGCCCCCGCCACGACCACCAAAGGGGTGGCCTGCAAGATCACTGTGGCGGCGGAAAGCGGCGTCAGGGCAAGGGCAAGCACATAGAACAGCCGCCCGACGATCTCGAAACACACGCGGATGCGCATCGGGCGCGAGACCACATCGGCGGTGAATAACCGCTCTTTGTTGATCAAGGCGAGGGTGGCAAAAATCACGGCCCCGCCCAGCCCGAAAATCACCATGGTTTGACCAACAGGCAGCACCGCAGAGGCGGCCTTAATAAAGGTGTCTTCAACGGCAAAAATGGCCATGGCAGCGACCATCAGAATGCTGCCAGTCAGGTTCGCGCTACGGGTCGCAGTGTTGGGCATATGAGGTCCGGCTGTTAACGGCCACCCGATACATCAACGGAAGTGCCAGTGATGTAGCTCGCACCTTCTCCGAGTAAAAACAAGATCGTATGGGCGCATTCCTCGGCCTCGCCGGGGCGTTGCATCGGGACCAAATGGGCCAGATCATCACACCGGTCAGGCAGCCCGCCTTTGGCGTGGATCGCAGTCTCGATCAGGCCGGGGCGGATCGCCACAACGCGAACGCCGTCGCCCGCAACTTCGTCCGAGAGGCCCTTGGTGAAAATATCAATTCCGGCCTTGGTCGCGGCATAATCGACATATTGTCCCGCCGCTCCAAGCCGGGCGGCGGCAGAGCCGAGATTGACGATCACCCCGCCGTCGCCGCCATAGGCTTTCGACATGCGCAGCACACCTTGTTGCGCCACCATGATCGCGCCGATCAGGTTCACATCGACCATCCGGCGCAGGCGCTCGTAGGACATTTCATCGACGCGTTGTGGCTTGTCCACGATGCCCGCGTTGTTCACCAAGGCGTCCAATTGCGGGAAGGCGGCGTCGAATTGTTCGAAAATGCGCTCGACATCTTCGGGGTTCGCCACGTCGCCTTGAAACAGGTGAGTGATCGCGCCCTCTTGCTCGCACATCTGCGCGACCAGTTGCGCGCCCTTCACGTCTGAGTGGTAGTGGATGCCGATATCATAGCCGTATTTGGAGGCCAAAACAGCGGTCGCGGCCCCGATGCCAGAACTTGCGCCCGTGATGAGAATAGATTTTTTGCGCGCCATTATGGCCTCCGGTTTTATCGTGTGATGCTAGAGCTTGAATGCAAGCTTGATGTCGTCGATTGCGTCGCGTTGTCGGTCCGATAGCCGCCCGTCGCCGGTGGCCCCAATAACGCCGAGCACTTCCATCAAGGGGGCGACTTGTTCCGGCCCGCCGAGTTTGTACAGCTTGCGCGACAGGCGAGAGATCGTCTGCTCCGCCCCGCCGCATTGACCCATCAGCCAACGGCCCAGAACGGCCAGTTCTTCGGCATCGTTTAGGGTAACATGCGTGCTGTTCTGGAGGCCCTTTAGAAGTGCGATTTGCTGATCTTGAGAGGGCAGCTTGTCCAGCTCTATAAAGGCCACGGCGAGGGTGGCAATGGCAACTTTCGGGTCCTCGACATCCTCGGCCGGGTGGCGATTGGCGTTGCGCTTGAACCCGAACCGGCGCGCAGCAAGGCGCACATCATTTGCCGCCTCAATCAAATCACGGCCTGAATCGATCGGGCCACGCGTGCGAATGTAGTAGTAAATGGCGCCGCCAATGGCACCCAGAATGGCAAGAATAACTGGCATTTGATCTATCTCGTTAACTAGTTAAGGGTTCTTATAGTCAGGAGTCTGGCTAATTTATGTCCGCTAGGCTTCTAAAATGCGTGTGACCATTTCCAGCAGGTCGCCGCTTAGATTTGGCGAGGCTTTGATCCGGCTCAGCGCCTCGCGCATCATCGCTTGGCGGTCGGCGTCATAGCGTTTCCACGTCTCGAAACTGGTGGACATGCGTGATGCGGTTTGCGGGTTCATTGCGTCCAGCTTTATTAACCAATCCGCGAGCAAGGCGTAGCCTGAACCTCCCGCCTCGTGAAAGCCTGCCGTGTTGCCTGCCAACGCGCCAAATACCGCACGGAAGCGGTTGGGATTGGTCAGGGTGAAATCAGGGTGCTCGGTCAGGGATTTGGCCACAGCAGGGGCGGCGTCCAGCTTGGCATAACCGACCTGCATGGCGAACCATTTATCCAGCACTAAGCGGTCACCTTTCCACTGCTCGTAGAACGCGGCCGATGCGTCTTTGCCTATTTCCGCACGCAACAAGCAGCCAAGGGCGGCCAACTGTTGGGTCATGTTATCGGCAGCCTCAAATTGCGTGCGTGCCTGCGCGCCGCCATCAAGACGGCTCAGCAGCGCCAGCGCTACATTGCCCCAAGACCGCTTGCCCGCCGATGCTGCATCCGGCGAGAACGGGCCATCAACTTGGCACTCCGCATAGATGCGCGGCAACTGGTCTTGCATGGCCTGCGCGATGGATTGGCTCAGGGTTTGTGCGGTCAGATAAATCTTGGTCGGGTCCGGTGTTGCGCCCGCGTCAAACAATGTCTGCGCGATGTCGTCGCCCGAGGGTTGCGAGAAGACCAGCGCCTTGAAGGCGGGGTCTAATGTGGTGTCGCGCGCCACTTCGATCAGCGCATCAAGATAGGCCTGATCGGGCGTTGCATCTTCCGTCACCATGCAGATCATCACGTCCTTGGCCAACGCGCGGCCTGCTTCCCATTTGTTGAATGCATCGGTGTCATGGGCCAGTAAAAATGCGCGAGTGGCGTTATTTTGTTGGTGTTGCAAGATGATTGGCGCGGAAAAGCCGCGGTTGATTGAGGGCACGGGTTTTGCGCTAAGGCCCGTGAAGCGGAAGGCGTGGACCGCATCGGTGACTTCACAAATACGGCTTGGCTGGACTTCTTCGCCTGCGTCATTCAGCAGCCCAACAGCGATGGGGATCACTTTGGGGTCTTTGACTTCTTGGCCCGGCGTGGGTGGCGTCATTTGGGTGAAAGTCAGCGTGTAAGTGCCGTCTTTCCATGTGTCTTTAACCGTGACGCGCGGCGTGCCTGCTTGGGAATACCACAGGCTGAACTGCGCCAGATCGCGGCCTGTAATCTCTTCAAAACATGCCAGCCAATCCTCGATGGTGCAGGCTTGCCCGTCATGGCGGTTGAAGTACAAATCGCAGCCCTTGTAATAGGCCTCGTCGCCGATCAGGGTCTTGAGCATGCCGATGATCTCGGCGCCTTTCTCGTACACCGTGGCGGTGTAGAAATTGTTGATCTCGACAAAACTCTCAGGGCGAACGGGATGTGCCAATGGGCCATTGTCTTCACGAAATTGGCGCGCGCGCAGGGCAATAACGTCCTCGATGCGCTTCACTGCGGGGGAGCGCTCGTCGGAGGTAAACTGGCTGTCGCGATAGACCGTCAGACCCTCTTTCAGGCACAGCTGAAACCAGTCGCGGCAGGTGATGCGGTTGCCAGTCCAGTTGTGAAAATACTCATGCGCAATGATCGCCTCGATGCGCTCAAAATTGGCATCTGTGGAGGTCTCGGGGGACGCTAAAACGGCGGAAGAGTTAAAGATATTCAGCCCTTTATTTTCCATTGCACCCATGTTGAAATCATCCACGGCTACGATGTTAAACAGGTCCAGATCGTACTCGCGGCCATAGGTTTTTTCGTCCCACGCCATGCTACGTTTCAACGCATCCATGCCAAAGGCGCATTTGGGCAAATCGCCGGGGCGGACCCAAATATTCAGCTCGACTTGTTTGCCGGACATGGTGGTGAAGGTGTCGGGGTGGTTAACCAAATCACCCGCCACCAAGGCAAACAGATAGGCGGGCTTGGGCCATGGATCGTGCCACTTGACGTGCCCATGCTCATTGGTGCCCAATTCATTACCGTTCGACAGCTTGATCTTCTCCTCGCCCTCAATCGTGACGGTGAACACGGCCATCACATCGGGGCGGTCGGGGAAGTAGGTGATTTTGCGAAACCCCTCGGCCTCGCATTGGGTGCAATACATCGCGGACGACATATAAAGCCCCTCAAGCGCTGTGTTCGTGGAGGGGCTGATCTCGACCTCGGCCTCGAAAATGAACGGCGCGTCAGGCACCTGCGCGCTCAGGCCCAGATCGGTGATTTTGGGGCTGATGGCTTGCCCATTAATGGCTGCGCTGATTAGCTTTAGCTTCTCGCCATGCAGATAAAATGTGCGATCAGTGGCGTCAGGATTGGGTCGAAATGCAATGCGCGAGCGCACACGCGTGGCCGTTGGATGCAGGGTGAAATGTAGCTCCACACTGTCGATCAAATGGGACGGGGGCGTGTAATCTTTGAGGAAGATCGTGCGCGGATCGAGTGTTGTGGTGGCATCCGTCATGGGGGGGTCCTTAATCATAGGCGAAGACATGTGCAGATGCAGAGGGTAGGGCTGGGCCAAGGGCTGTGCAACTGCTTATGGCGGCTCATTTGAAAGTGCTTACAATAAAAATTGGTAATATTTTTGGACCAAGCTTGTTGCCTATCGGAAACTTTGTTTCTAGATAAGCACTAACAGATGGCTGGTGCCGTTGCGCCTTGCCTCACGCCAAGGGAGAATGTGATGACCACCCAAACCAATCGTATTGAGAAGAATGGCCTTCAAGTGGATGCCGAACTGGCGAAATTCATTGAGGCCGAGGCGTTGCCAGGCACGGGCGTCAGCCCCGAAATTTTTTGGGCGGGGTTGTCGCATCTTGCGCATGATCTTGGTCCAAAAAACCGCGAACTTTTGGCGGTGCGCGAGGCGATGCAAACCCAAATTGATGACTGGCATATTGCGCATCGAGGTGCTGCACATGACCAAGAGGCCTATACCGCCTTCTTGCGTGAGATCGGATATTTACTGCCTGAGGGCGATGATTTTGCCATCGAGACTGCGAATGTGGACCCTGAAATTGCAACGATCGCAGGTCCGCAACTGGTGGTGCCAATTACCAATGCGCGCTTTGCACTGAACGCGGCCAACGCGCGGTGGGGCAGCTTGTATGATGCGCTTTATGGCACCGATGCGATGGGTGATTTGCCGCGCAGTGGTGGGTTTGATGCGGCGCGCGGTGCACGGGTTGTGGCCTTTGCCAAGGCGCATTTGGATGACGCCGTGCCATTGTCTGGCGCCCAATGGGGCGACGTGACGGGCTTTGATCTGGACGGCACGGCGCTGGTTGTGCTTACCGCTGGCGGCAAGGTTGCGCTGACTGACGCGGCGCAGTTTGCGGGCTATAAGGATGGCTTTGGCGAGGTTTTATTCGTCAAAAACGGGTTGCATATTCGCGTGGTGGTTGACCGCGCCCACCAAATTGGCGCGACTGATCCGGCGGGCATTGCGGATGTGGTTTTGGAAAGCGCGCTGTCGACTATTATGGATTGCGAGGATTCCGTGGCGGCCGTGGATGGCGAAGATAAGGTCGTGGCCTATCGCAATTGGCTGGGCCTGATGAGGGGTGATTTGAGCCAGTCAGTGTCCAAGGGCGGTAAGAGTTTCGAGCGTGTTCTGGCAGATGATGTTGAGTTTATAACGCCTGCTGGCGGCGCGTTGGCGCTGAAAGGTCGCGCGCTGATGTTGGTGCGCAATGTTGGGCATCTGATGACCAATCCAGCGGTTCTAGATCGTGATGGCGGCGAGATCGGTGAAGGCTTGTTGGACGCGATGTGCACCACGTTGATTGCGATGCATGATCTGGCACGCGAGGGTGGCAACTCGGTTTGCGGCTCGGTTTATGTGGTGAAGCCTAAGATGCACGGGCCTGTGGAAGTGGCGTTTGCGGATGAGATTTTCACTGAGGTAGAGACGGTTCTTGGATTGGCTGCCAATACGGTGAAGCTTGGGATTATGGATGAGGAACGCCGCACATCGGCGAACCTTAAAGAGTGCATTCGTGCCGCGAGGTCGCGGGTGGCCTTCATCAACACCGGTTTCCTGGATCGCACTGGCGACGAGATACATACCTCAATGGAGTCTGGTCCGTTTCTGAAGAAAGGCGATATGAAAACAACGCCTTGGATCATTTCCTATGAGGACCGTAATGTTGATATTGGGTTGGCTTGCGGGTTGCAAGGACGCGCGCAGATCGGCAAGGGCATGTGGGCGATGCCGGATTTGATGGAGCAGATGTTAGAGGCCAAGATCGGGCATCCCAAATCAGGTGCCAACTGTGCGTGGGTGCCCTCGCCAACAGCCGCGACATTGCACGCCACGCATTACCACAAGGTGGACGTGTTTGGCGTGCAAGACGGTTTGAGGGCAGGTGGCGCGCGTGGCACATTGGCAGATTTGTTGACCATCCCGGTGGCGCATGGCCAAAACTGGTCTGATGAGGAGATTGCGCGCGAGATCGAGAACAATGCGCAAGGCATATTGGGATATGTGGTGCGTTGGATCGATGCGGGCGTTGGGTGCTCCAAGGTGCCCGATATCAATGATGTGGGCTTGATGGAGGATCGTGCGACATGCCGGATTTCATCGCAGGCTTTGGCCAATTGGCTGCATCATGGTGTGGTGTCTGAGGCGGCTGTGATGGATGCGATGCAGAAGATGGCAGGTGTTGTGGATCGTCAAAACGCGGGCGATGCGAGCTATGTGGCGATGGCGCCGGGCTTTGATGGGATTGCGTTCCAAGCGGCCTGTGATCTGGTCTTTAAGGGGCGGGTTCAGCCCTCGGGTTATACCGAGCCGGTGTTGCATGCACGGCGCTTGGAATTGAAAGCAAGTTAGTGTCGCCGCATCTTTGATGCGCCGATCCGCGGGGGCTAGCCCCCGCACCCCTAGGATATTTTTGGAACAATGATGGAGATGAGAGCATGGCTGGAATTTCACTGAATAAAGCGCGCACGATTGTGCGCAAAGCGATTGCCAAGGGGCATGAGTTGGAGATGAAGCCGTTATCGGTTGTGGTGTTGGATGCGGGCGGTCATGTGCAGGCGTTCGAGCGCGAAGATGGGGCCAGCCCGGGGCGTTTTGATATTGCGCGTGGCAAGGCTTATGGGGCGGTGATGTTGGGCATGGCTGGGGTGGCGCAGATGGCGCGGGCCGAGCAACAGGCCTATTTTATGAACGCGGTGAACGGGGTGTTTGGTGGTGCTGTGGTGCCGGTCCCGGGTGGCGTTTTGGTGCGTGACAAGCGCGGCGCGGTGATCGGGGCTGTGGGTGTGACGGGCGATAGCTCTGACAATGATGCGATTGCGGCGCTGGCCGGGATTGAAGCTGGTGGATTGGCTGGCGAGATTTAAATCTGGTCTTAGGGTTTTGCCGTTAGTCTTTATGTATTGGGCGCGCAGGGTGGCTGTGCGCGCCTGAGCCTCGACCGATGTGGTGACATGCGTTAGAGGTGGCAAAAGGGTTAACGGAGCAGAATTGATATGGCACGCCCAATTGTTGGCATTATTGGCAATACGTATCTTATTAACGATCAATATCCAGCCCATGCGGCAGGACGGATGAATTGCGAGGCGGTGGCGGAAGTGTCTGGTGCCGTGCCGTTTATTGTGCCTGCGGACCCTGAATTGGTCGATGTGGCGGATTTACTGGAGCTGTGCGACGGGTTTTTATTCACCGGTGGTCGCCCCAATGTGCACCCTGAAGAATATGGCGAGGCGGAGACCGAGGCGCATGGTGCGTTTGATCGCGCACGCGATGCGGTTGTGTTGCCGCTGATCCGCGCCTGTGTGGAGCGGGGCCAGCCTGTTTTGGGTGTGTGTCGCGGCTTTCAAGAGGTGAATGTGGCTATGGGTGGCTCGCTTTATCCTGAAATTCGCGATTTGCCGGGGCGTAGCAATCACCGCATGCCACCTGATGGGACGCTGGAAGAAAAGTTCGAGCTGCGCCATGCGGTCACGTTTACCGAAGGCGGCCCGTTTCACCGCCTGATGGGCGCGTGCGAGGTGATGACCAACACGCTGCACGGCCAAGGGATCAAAGAGCCGGGCGAGCGGGTGGTGATTGACGGGCTAGCGCCCGATGGCACGCCCGAGGCGATCTATATCAAAGATGCGCCGGGGTTTTGTCTGTCGGTGCAATGGCATCCTGAGTATCGCGCGGCGCAAGATCCGGTCTCGCGCCCTTTGTTTGAGGGGTTCGGGGCCGCGGCGAAAACATGGTCTGAGGGCGCACGTCCGCAACGGTTGAAGCTGGCTTGAGCGGGGGCGGCGTTGCCGTTCAGGTTGTGGCGCCCATGGTGGTCTTCAAAACTGGCTTTGCTCGGTGTCTTGCATCGCCTCAGAGATGAAGCCTTCCGGGTCCTCTGTGAACGATTTGTAGAGTTTGAAGTGCTGGGTGTCGCGAAACTGGGTTTCATGGATCCCATGCTTTGTGATCTCCAAAATGCGGGCGCTTGGCAGGGCCATTAAAATTGGCGAATGGGTTGCCATGATAACCTGAGAATTGGCGCGCTCATGTATCCGGTTTAAAATTCGCAAAAGCTCAAGTTGGCGTTTGGGTGATAGAGCACTTTCTGGCTCGTCCATGAAATAGATGCCCTGCTGTGACATACGCTCTTCAAAGAAACGCACAAACCCTTCCCCGTGGCTCCATGACAGAAAATCCGGAGCAATCCCTCCGAATTCAAGGGCCGTCTGATCAAGGTATCGCGCGACGGAGAAGAATGATTCTGCCTTGAAAAACCAACCATTGGTGACTTTTGGAAGCCATGAGGCCCGTATGACATCTTCGAGACCTGCGCCACTTTTATCTATGGCGGACGAGTGATCTACTGGGCGATACCCTTTCCCACCCCCGGCTTCATCATAGCCGCTAAGTGCGGCGATTGCCTCGATTAAAGTGGATTTCCCAGTGCCGTTTTCACCAACAATAATTGTAACAGGTGTGGTGAAGCAGATTTCAAAGTCTTCGCTCTGGAGCCACGGTAAATCATAGGGGTATCCTGTTTTTTCCGCCATGCGGTCCTCCAAAAGGCGGAGGCGTTGTAAGAACGGAGAGGGCAGCTTTGTTCCGGTTTTTCGTCGTGCCATTCCGCTCCGCTTCTCCATTCTTGAGTATCGCTAAGGAGGGTTATGAAGCAGTGGCGGCGGAATGCCAAATATGGGGGGTGATCGGGACCGTTTACGCGGTCAAAATCTCGCTGACTTTTAAGGCGCGCATTTGGTTGCCGTCTACTTTTAGCTTACCGCCCATCACTGCCATGATCGGGTTTTGAGAGCCGTCGAGGATGGCGCGGAAGGTGGCCTCGGTGGCCGAGAGCGTGACGTCGGCCTCGGCGTCGGATTGCACCGCGCCATCGCTGGACAACACGACGGAGCCCATGTCCTTGATCACCAGTTTGGCGGTGCCTTTGATCGCGCCTTTGGCTTTCTCATCGAGCAGGGCGGTGATCGCGTCTAGGGGTGTGGGCATGGGGCTCTCCGTTGGGTGACGTGCGCGTAAGTTTGGCCGAAACCAGCCCGCGTGCAATCCAAACGTGGCGTCACTCGAACCCGTAAAGTGCCACTGGATTATCGGTCAGGATGCGCTGGCGGTCGGCGGTGCCAGTGACCGCATCGTGGAACCTGTCCAGCAATTGACCGGCCTCGGGCATGGTTGCATCGGCGAGCATGATATAGGGCCAATCGCTGCCCCAGAGGCACCGCTCCGGATTGGCGGCAGCAAGGGCGGCGGCGAAGGGGGTCGCAGCGTCAAAAGGCGGCTCGCTCACGCGGTAGGGGCCGGAGAGTTTGGCGTAGGCGTGGCCCTCGACCAGCAAGGCGCAGAGTTGCTGAAACCCGGGGTCGGTGACGCCTTTGGACAGGTCCGGCCAGCCCATATGGTCAACCACAACGGGGCAGGGGACGGCGCGAATGTCATCGGCGATTTGGGGGATATGCTCGCCTGCATTAACCAGAATTTGCAGGTGCATATCGCGCGCGGCCAAGGCCGGAGCGAGGGCCTTGGCGCCTTCCCAGCTTAATATGCCGCCGTGGATGTAGTTCAGGCGGATGCCTTTAACGCCAGCCTCGGCGAGGGTGTCCAGCTCGGCCTCGGCGGCCCCATCCGAGACCAGCCCAATGCCACGGGTGTTGGTGCGCCCAAGGCGGCGAATGGCCTCTAGGGTGACGGAGTTATCTGCACCGAAGACGATGGAATGCACGATCACGGTGCGCGAAATGCCCAAGGTTTGCATCTGGGTGCGGTAGCGGGAGATGAAGCCGTCCATATCCACCCCGGCGGCGGGATTTTCGGCGCGGGTGGGCGAGAGGGGGAATTCGGAGGCGGCGGCAAGCATGTGGATATGCGTGTCCACGGCCCCTTTGGGGGCTTGGAGGCGGGGGGCAGAGGCTATGCGCGGGGCGTCGCTGGTCGGTATCATGGGGCGTCCTTTGTGCTGCGTTGGCTGGGTGTGCAAGGTCGTACGGTTCATGGTGGAGGGTCGGATATTTTTGGGCAGAGGTCCAGTGGAACGGGCAGAATGCTTGTCTGGCAGAGGGTTAACGCGGTGCCATGCGCAATTTGCATGGCGGCATTTCACCTTTTGGCAGGTGTCGCGGCAGCAAAGCTGACCTATCTGTTGTTCAAGCAAACTGATCAAAAGGATCTTTGAAATGACCAATGTGAACTCTGTCACCATCGACGTCGAAGCTATTGAGCGCGAAGCGCGTAAACTGCGTGCTGAATACACCGCGCAGATGGTTTCCAATGCCCGTGCATGGGTTTCGGCTAAGTTGTCCGCCGTGTCTTTTGCAAGCGCAAAAACGGCCTAAACTTATCGCTATAGGGCCCGTCTAGGGCCTGCGATGTCTTACCAAAATCCCGGCTCTGCCTTTAAAGCGGACCGGGATTTTCTTATTTTAGCCCAATTCTACCGTCATCCATTAACCAATCTTTAAGCATGATGCGTCGAATCCATGACGCCAGAAAGGTTGATGAGATGAAACTGATTAAATTTGTTGCCGCCCTTGCATTTGCTGCTGGTCTGAGCGCCTGCGCGAGCACTGCGCCGAATGTCTCTACGACACGCAACGCAACTGAGGCGACCCCGATTGTGGGTGTCGATCTTACGGCTCAGAGCGCGGGCTGGAGCCTTGCCGATGTGCGGGTTCGGGTGTCGGGTGAGCTGCGGGTTTCCGAGGCGAACCGCTATTACCCAGTGGCCGATATTGTTTGGCGTGAGGATCCGTTCGGGGATCGCCGCATGCAAGTGGCCAAGATCATGGATGATGGCTTGACCGCCGGGTTGAGCCATTTGAAGGGCGAGCGTCCGGTCTATTTTGATATTGAAATGAAGCGCTTCCACGCTTTGACAGAGAAAGCACGCTACTCGGTCGGTGGGGTTCATAACATGATTTTCACCCTGACTGTGGTTGACGCTGCGACGGGTGTGGCGCTGCATGGCCCGATTGATATGGAAGTTGATCTGAAAGCCTATGGTGGTGATCAAGCCTTTGCCGCCGAGCGCAAGGGCTTGACCCAAAAGGTGCGCATCCAAAGCCATTTGGCGGGGATTATGCGTCGTGGTTTCAATGGCGGGCAGGCGTTTAAAGTTGTGACACGCTCTGCGGCCATTGTCGGTCAAGATGTTGATACTGGCGCTGTGAACTAGCAACAGATGGGCTTTCGCCCGGCATAAATACCAATTAAGGGAGGGGGCATGACAATGTCCCCTTTTTCCGCATCGCCCTATCCTGTAATCCGCCTGAAGCCTAAGGTTAACGCGCAAACCATCCGTGGTGGCGCGCCTTGGGTCTATGCCGACGAGTTGGTCACCGACCGTCGAACCCGCCGCCTTGAGCCGGGATCGCTGGCGGTACTAGAGGATAGCGACCGCGAGCCAATGGCCGTGGTGACTATTAACCATAATTCAAAGATTATTTGCCGCGTGATGGATCGCGATCCGGCGGCTGTCTTGGATCAAGACTGGCTGGTTGCGCGGGTTACCCGTGCGCTGGCACTGCGCGAGCATCTTTATGATGCGCCGTTTTACCGCTTGATCCATGCCGAGGCCGATGGGCTTCCGGGTGTGATCGTTGACCGCTTTGGCGACGTATTGGTGATGCAGCCCAATGCATCATGGGCCGATCAAGCCAGCGAGGCTTTGGCGGCTGCTTTGGTGCAAGTAACTGGTGCCACGACTGTGTTGAAAAATGCAGCCGGGCGGGCGCGCGGGTTGGAGGGGCTGGATGATGTGTCCTCGACCCTGATTGGCGGCCATGAAGGGCTGATCGAAGTGCCGATGAATGGCGCGACTTATATGGCGGATGTGCAAGGTGGCCAGAAAACCGGGCTGTTCTTTGATCAACGCGACAATCATGCATGGATGGCCAAGCTGTGCGAAGGCGCCTCGGTGCTGGATGTGTTTAGCCATGTCGGCGGGTTCTCTTTGGCGGCTTTGGCGGCGGGGGCAAAATCGGGCTTGGCCGTAGATAGCTCGGAGCCAGCCTTGGCATTGGCCGAGGAGGGGGCGCAAGCTTCTGGCGTGGCCGACAAGTTTGAGACCCGCAAAGGCGAGGCGTTCAAAGTGATGGAAGCGTTGCATTCCGAGGGTGCATTATTTGACGTGGTGGTGGCCGATCCGCCAGCATTCGCGCCCAATAAGCAGGCGCTATCAAACGGGCTGACAGCCTATTCTCGCGTGGGATCTATGGCGGCAAAACTGGTGAAGCCGGGCGGTTATTTGGTGTTGTGCTCATGCTCTCATGCCGCTGATTTGACCAAGTTCCGTCAAGCGTCATTGCGTGGCGTGGGACGGGCAGGGCGCCAAGCGCAGATTATCCATTCGGGCACGGCGGGGGCGGATCATCCGATGCATCCGGCACTGGCCGAGAGCGGTTATTTGAAGGCGATATTTCTGCGGCTTGACTGATGCGTGCGCTGCTTGATGCCTGCGTGATCTACCCCACGGTACTACGAGAAGTATTGGTGGGCTGCGCGGCGGCGGGGTTGTATCAACCTTTGTGGTCTGAGCGCATTTTAGAGGAATGGGCGCGGGCAACGCTGAAGCTGGGGTCCGAGGCGCATGCGTTGGCGCGTGGCGACGTGGCGGTGTTGAAGGCGAAGTTTCCCAAGGCGGCGGTTGAGCCGAGGGCGGGCGACATGGCGCGGCTGCATTTGCCTGATGAGAATGACATTCACGTTTTGGCGGCGGCGATTGCGGGGTCGGCCGAGGTGATCGTGACGATGAACGCCAAGGATTTTCCGCGCCAGACCTTAGCGTTTGAAGGGGTGCGGCGGCAAAGCCCGGATGAGTTTTTGGTGGGTTTATGGCTGGAGGCCCCTGACGCTGTTGAGCCGGTTGTGCGTGCTGTGCACCAAGTGGCTTGCGAGATGTCGGGTGAGGCGTTGGTGTTGCGCAACCTGATGAAGCGGGCACGGTTGCCACGGTTGGGTAAGGCTGTGAGCGTGGCTGTGTGAAGGTTTCGCCGCGCGTTGCGCGACGATTGGCTGGGGGCTAGCCCCCAGACCCCCAGAGTATTTTCGGCAAAAAGAAACTCAAAGAGGTTTTAGGCGGAGGTGGTGCCCCATTTGGCCTCGTTTGCCTCAATGGCGGCGATGCGGTCTTGGGTTTTCGGGCGGCTGAGCAGCCAGGCGGGTGTACTGGCCCCGAGGTTGCCGGTCATGGTGTCGAGTTTATGGAACAGTGATTTTTGCGCGCCTGTGCCGATGCCGGATTTGGTGAGCAGGGCGGAGGCGTAGGCGTCGGCCTCGTACTCGTCGCTGCGCGAGATGCGCGCGGCCAGCATCGTGGTGAGCATATTGGCGATCCAGATGCCGACGCCGGGGATGATGCGTCCCAGCACGGTGGCCAAAGCTACGCGGATGGCGTTTTGGCCGGAGAAGTCGATCATGCGGCGGCGCGAGTGGCCCAAGGCGACATGGCCTAATTCGTGGGCGATGACCGAGGCCATCTCGGTCGCGGTGACGGTGCCGTCTTTATACTTGTTGAAAAAGCCACGGGTGATGAAGATGCGCCCGTCAGGTGCGGCGAGGCCGTTGATCGGCTCTATCTCGTAGATGTGTACTTTGATTTTCGGGAGGTCCAGCGCTGTGGCCATGTCGAGGGTGAGCAGGTTCAGCGCGGGATCGCTCAGGCGTGATGATTGCCGATCAAGCGCTTTGGCGGTGTTCCAAGCAGAGAATTTATAGCTCACCAGCGCGTAGAGGATGGCGAGGAGGATCGGGGTCAGTTTGAGCATACCCTAGATATGGGGGGTGTGAGGCGGTGTGGCAAGCCCGGTCTGGCTGGGTGGATTCGGGGGATGTTTCAGCCGCCTCACGGGCTGTGAGCGGGTTTTCACGCGGGCGTTACGGCTTGCGCGGGGCAGTAGGTAAGTATGTGCATAAATGCACATAAGTATCATATTTTTGCTATTTATGGGCGTTGAAGCGCGAATGTGTATGCCCCATATTAGGTCCATCGAACGGCACAACACGCCGACACAAACAACGGGCCGAGCGCCCACCACATAGAAAAAAGAGAGTACATACAATGAAAACTATCATCGCAGCCGCCATCGCCCTGACTGTCGCAGCCCCAGCATTTGCTGATGTATCCGACGTGCAGGCATACTTCGCTCTGGGCAATGACAGCGCCGCCGAGCGTGTTGTCTCTAACACCTCTGTTGGCGATGTTTTCGCCGCACAACTGGCCGGAGCATCCGCCAATGACAGTGCTGCTGAAAGCAAAGTTGCCGTGACTGCCGGTCAAGCAACCAAAGGCGCGAGTGACTTGTTATCCTTCTTCGCGCTGGGCAACGAATCTGCTGCTGAACGTCACGTAAAGTAACATATCCTCTAAGAAAAAATGTCTCCCAAGACTGTAATCGCCCCTCCGGAAACGGGGGGGCTTTTGCGTTGGGTGGCATTTAAAGGGCCATAAATTGCCCATGAATGAGAACAATTTTGCCTAAATTTGGTGAAGGCCCTGTCGTACCTTGCGTGGGTTCCGTGGTCCGCGTAGGAGGCCCTTGTTCGGAGTAGTGAGTTATGGCGAGTTATACTGTTTTTACCTTGGAGGCATCCGAGATTTCGATTTCGGGCGGGGCCTCGCTGTCGGGTATCACGCAAGGGGACGGCTCACATTTGATGAGCCAGACGATCACGCTGAACAGCAATGATTGGCAGTCCGTTCAAGTCAGCGATGATGACGCGAATTTCAACGATTCAGAGGGCGGGCAAGTGCTTGATGGCGCGCAGACCTATGATGGTGTGAGCCATGCCAGCGGCCTGCGAGTCGAGGCAGAATATACCCTGACGGTGCAAGATCCTGACGGAAATACCTATACGCTGATTGGGTTTAACATCAATGAGGCCGGGGGCGGTGCGTCCTATGGCACGGTCGAGGGGGTGGCATTTGTGGGCGGTGTTGGGGGCTTCCCGCCGCAGGGTGTGCCGCTGGTTGTGATTGCAACGAGCGAGGGGCCCGCCGGGAGCAGCACGCCCTATTCCGGCTATGCGACGCCGCCTTGTTTTACCCCCGGCACTTTGATTGATACGCCGTCGGGACCACGTTTGGTCGAGGAGTTGAAGCCGGGTGATCTGGTGCAGACTGTGGATCATGGTGCGCAGCCGGTGCATTGGGTCGGGCGTACTGATCTGAGCGGGCAGGACCTGTGGTTGCAGCCGCGTCTGCGCCCGGTGCATGTTGCGGCGAATGCTTTCGCGCCGGGGATGCCGGCCCGTGATATGCAGGTTTCGCCGCAGCACCGGATTTTGATGTCCTGCGCGCAAACGCAGCTTTATTTCGGCGCGGAAGAGGCGTTGGTGCCAGCGGCTTTTTTGGTGAATGGAACCTCGATCCGCCAGCAGATGCGCAGCGAAGGGGTTTGCTATCTACACATCGCATTTGCGCGCCACGAGGTGGTGATGTCGGACGGGATCGCAACCGAGAGTTTCCTGCCCGGAGCGATGGCGGTATCGGGGTTGGAGGCTTCGGTGCGCGCGGAATTGGAGAGCCTGTTTCCCGGCTGCGGGCAAGAGGATGACGAGCTGCGCGCCGCCCGGATTTGCGTCAAAGGCCCTGCGGCGCGTTTGCTGAAAATTGCAGCCTAGCCGCGTGTGAGGGTTCTCATTCCGGCCTCGATGCCCTGCAAGGTCATTGGCACCATGCGGTCTTTGCCAAAGATTTCCTGGATCATCGCGGTGGATTGCGTGTAGCGCCAATAGCGTTGCTCCAGCGGGTTGATCCACAGGTGTGAGGGCCATTGATCGCGGGCGCGTTCCAGCCAGACCTGACCGGATTCGGGGTTCATATGCTCGTTCGCGCCACCCGGGTAGGCGATCTCGTAGGGGGACATGGAGGCGTCGCCGACGAAGATGCATTTGTAGTCCGACCCGTAGGTGCGCAGGATTTCCTGGGTCGGGGTTTGGTCGTTCCAGCGGCGCGAATTATCCTTCCAAACGCCCTCGTAGAGGCAATTGTGAAAGTAGAAATGCTCCAGATGTTTGAACTCGGTGCGCGCGGCGCTGAACAGCTCTTCGACGACGCGAATATGCGGGTCCATGGAGCCACCAACGTCGAGAAATAGCAAAACCTTAACGGCGTTGCGCCGCTCGGGGCGGGTTTTGACGTCGAGGTAGCCGTTCTCGGCGGTGGCGCGGATGGTCTCGTTCAGGTCCAACTCCTCGGCGGCGCCATCTCGGGCCCATTTGCGCAGACGTTTGAGCGCGACTTTGATGTTGCGCGTGCCCAACTCGATGGTGTCGTCCAAGTTGCGAAACTCGCGCTTGTCCCAGACTTTGACCGCGCGTTGGTGGCGTGATTCCTGCTGGCCGATGCGGATGCCCTCGGGGTTGTAGCCGTAAGCCCCAAAAGGCGAGGTGCCAGCGGTGCCGACCCATTTATTGCCACCTTGATGACGGCCTTTTTGTTCCTCAAGACGTTTTTTCAGCGTCTCCATCAGCTTGTCAAAGCCGCCCAAGGATTCGATCTCGGCTTTCTCCTCGGCGCTGAGATGCTTCTCGGCCATTTTGCGAAGCCAGTCCTCGGGGAGGTCCATGGCTTCGATAACATCCTCGGGGGTGATCTGCTCAAGACCTTGAAAACAGTGAGCAAAAGCGCGGTCAAATCGGTCTAGGTGACGCTCGTCCTTCACCATGATTGTGCGCGCTAGGTAGTAGAACCCGTCGATGTCATAGGTGGCAAGGCCCGCTTGCATGCCCTCAAGGAAGGCCAGATATTCGCGCAAACTGACGGGGATTTTGGCCGCGCGCAGAGTGTCGAAGAAGGGCAGGAACATTAGGCGGCGATAGCAGAGCGGAACAAGAAGATGGCGACAAACAGCCCGGCTATTGCAAAGAGTATCGCAAATCCACCAGCATATTGTGCCATGTCGAGGCGGTTTCCGCCCCTGCGTTTTGCGACCAATGCACCGATAAGTGCGCCGAGGACCAACCCGATGACTGGGGCCATGTTTTCTTAGCTCCGTACCCGGCGGGGGGCCAATGCTTTGATCTCATTAAGCCGCGCCCGCACATTGCGTTCTGAGCCAAAGCCATAGCGGCCCCAGCCCAGACTGTCGAGCCTGACGCGGCGCGCTTCTTCCTTGCGGCCAGCGGCTTGCAGGGCTTCGGCTTTAATCATCATTAACGTGGCCAAAAGGGCGGCGTTGGAGGAGTTGCGTGCGGCGGGAATACTCTCGTTGGTCAGGCGGATCGCGACATCAAGCTGGCCCGACGACAGGGCAAAGGCCGCCATCTGGGTGTTGACGTGGGCGGAATGGACCGAGTGGCCGTAGAGTTGCTTGTAGATGTTGCCCGACTGCACAAAGGCGGAAATGGCGGTTTCGGGCTTGGAGGCAAGCGACACGCGGCCCTGCACGAAAAGCGAAAAGGCGAGGCGGTTGTCTTTCCAGCCTTGTGCCTGCGCAATTTTGACGGCCTTTGCCGCTTGCAGGGTGCGTTGTGATTGGGACGTGCGCAGCGCCAACGCGCCGGTGATTGCGTCATTCCACTGTTTTGGCGTGCGGTTTGCCCCGGTATTTGAAGCGCGGTTGCCACGGGGATTCAGGCGGCTCAGCAGGCCGGGGAGAACACGGGCAGTCTGCCCACGGGTCATGCCGTTGCGCAGCTCTGCCGAGTAGTAGGCGCGCAAGATCAGCATGTCGAAACCGGTCAAAACAGTGTGGAAGTTGTCGTCGTTAAAGATGCTATCGGGCAGCCGGTACAGGTCATTGAGCGGCCCAAGGGCCTGTGCGATTTCCTCGTGGAGGCAGTCGCGGACCTCTTGCGGGGACACGTCATTGGGAATGATGACGGTGGCCTTTTTGCGGTTCGACAGGCGGGTCCAATCGGTGGTGCCATTGCCGCGATTGCGCTTGAATTCGGACCAGCCGGAAACATTGGGCACCACAAAGCAAGCCGCCTGCGGGACAGCTTTTTGCAGGGTTTTGCGCGGGATCGCCTCAACGGTGATTTGGGCGGTCTCACCGCGCTTTGCGCGGGAAATATCGATGCCAGCCTCGGAGCGCAACCGCCCGATAAGGCGGGATAAATCGCCCTCGAGAGAGGCGGGAGCTTGACCTTGAACTGTAATTTTGATCGGGCCTTGGAATTTGGTCAGCCACGGCAAGGGGCGCCCGCTTTCCATCTTGAAAGTCAGGTCTAGAAAGTCCTGCGATATCTGGGAGTTTGGCCGGTTTACACCGCCGCCACGTTGTGTCGCGAAAGTCTTCATCGGCGGCAAATCAATAGCCATGCGGGCGTTGCGTCCGGGCACCTCGGTATCGGTGCTTGGAACGCAGGCTGCCATTAGGCACAGAATCGGGAGAACTAGGCGACGCATCACAGCGTTATACCTGTGATTCTGCAATCTGGGGCTATATTTACGCGAAGTCGTTCAACCGTGGCACTGTGGACACAATGTTGCGCTACACGGCTTATTAGGGCCGGTTTCGGTTCAATACATAGGGCCGTTACTGGCCGCACGGATAGTTTACTCACGGTGTCATCCCGCCTTTTGCTCGATTAACGACGTATTAACCTCGAGATTGGGGCGCGAGTTGGGGGTGAATTGGGCTTTTTGCGGGCCATTGTTTCCGTTTATTGCGTCACTCAACGCTGGCCGCGCGCCATGAAGGCCAGACGTTCAAATAAATGCACGTCCTGCTCGTTCTTGAGCAATGCCCCGTGCAGGCGCGGCAATGCAGACGCCCCGTCACGTTTCAGGTCTTCCGCCGAGAGGTCCTCGGCCAGCAGTAGTTTTAGCCAGTCCAGCACCTCGGAGGTGGAGGGTTTCTTTTTCAGCCCCGAGGTTTCGCGGATCTCAAAAAACTGGGTCAGGGCGGCGGTGAGAAGCGCAGGCTTCAGGCCGGGGAAGTGCACATCAACAATGGCGCGCATCGTGTCGATGTCAGGGAAACGGATGTAGTGAAAGAAGCAGCGGCGCAGGAAGGCGTCGGGCAGCTCTTTCTCATTATTCGAGGTGATAATGACGATCGGGCGTTGGCGGGCCTTAACCGTCTGGCCAGTCTCGTAGACGTGGAATTCCATCCGGTCCAACTCTTGCAGCAGGTCGTTGGGGAACTCGATATCGGCCTTGTCTACCTCGTCGATCAGCAGCACACATTTCTCGTCGCGCGCGAACGCCTGCCAGAGTTTACCCTTTTTGATGTAGTTGGCGACGTCGTTAACCTTTGCGTCGCCCAGTTGGCTGTCACGCAAACGTGAAACCGCGTCGTATTCATACAGACCTTGCTGCGCTTTGGTGGTGGATTTGATGTGCCATTCGATCATTTCCAGCCCAAGGGCGTTGGAAACTTGGCGGGCCAGCTCGGTTTTGCCGGTGCCGGGTTCGCCCTTTATCAGCAAGGGCCGCTCGAGTGTGACGGCGGCATTCACCGCGACTGTCAGGTCTTCGGTCGCGATGTAGCTATCGGTTCCGGTGAATTTTAAGGGCTGCGTGTTGGGTGTCGTGGAAACCATAAGTAAAACAAGCCTCTGTGGCGTGGAGTTCATTAACCATATTGCGATGGCGATCTTGCCCAATGTAACCGACCTTATCTGCGTGACAAGGGGGCGGTGTTCAGATACGAGGACGCAGGGAAGCTAACGTATAGGTCGTTTGAGTCGTCCTCAAACGCCTCGCGTAACAGTAGTGAGGAACCTGGGATGAAAGCCGAATATTTTCTGCCAGAAGACTATCGTCCGGCTGAAGACGAGCCGTTTATGAATGAGCGTCAGACGGAGTATTTTCGCCGTAAACTGATGGACTGGAAGGCCTCCATTATGGATGAGACCGCCCAGACGATTGAAACGATGCGGGATGGGACGCGCAATATTCCAGATGTTGCCGACCGCGCCTCTGAGGAAACGGATATGGCGCTGGAATTGCGCACCCGTGACCGTGAGCGCAAGCTGATCTCCAAAATTGACGGTGCTCTGCGCCGCATTGATGAAGGTGAGTTCGGATATTGCAATGAGACTGGGGACCCTATCTCGTTGAAACGTCTAGATGCGCGCCCGATTGCAACGATGAGCCTTGAGGCGCAAGAGCGTCACGAGCGCCGTGAAAGAGTCCACCGCGACGACTAACGCGCCAAACTTGTACAAGACTATGAAGCCGTCAGCGCGCTCAAGCCGCTGGCGGTTTTTTCATGCGGCCAGCTTATGCCGCGAGGTCTACCCAGACAGGAACGTGGTCGGAGGGCTTTTCGCGGCCCCGAATATCGTAGTCAATCTGGCAATCCACCATCAAGTCGGCGGCCTGTGGGGTGAGCAACAGGTGGTCGATACGGATGCCGTGATTGCGGTTCCATGCACCGGCTTGGTAGTCCCAGAAGCTATAGTGCTCGGGGGCGGGGTTGCGGGTGCGAAACGCCTCGGTGAAGCCAAGGTTTAGGATGCGGCGATAGGCGGCGCGGCTCTCGGGGCGAAACAGCGCATCTTCGCGCCAGACATCGGGGCGGGCGGCGTCGATGGCTTGCGGGATGATGTTGTAGTCACCGGCCATCATTGCAGGCATTTCCGCGGCCATTAGATCGCGCGCGCGGGCATACATCCGCTCCATCCACGCGAGTTTATAGTCGTATTTGGGGCCGGGGCAGGGGTTGCCATTGGGCAGATACAGCCCACACAGGCGCACGGGGTGTTTGTCACCGATCACCGTGGCTTCGATCCAGCGGGCCTGAATGTCCTCGTCATCGCCGGGCAGGCCACGGGTGACGTCCTCTAGCGGTAATTTGGACAGGATTGCGACCCCGTTGAAGCTTTTCATGCCATGAGTTTCGACGTTATAGCCCATGTCCTCGAAATGCTGGCGCGGGAAGCCCTCGTCCACGGTTTTGATCTCTTGCAGCAAAGCCACGTCGGGCTGGGCCTCGGAGAGCCAGTCGGTCAATGCGTTGATGCGCGCTTTTATGCCGTTGATGTTGAATGTGGCGATTTTCATGGACCGACCCCTTTTGTCTGGCGCTATGGTATCCCCCAGTGATCATGGCAGGGCAAGAGAATTGCTCGCGCATATCTGCGCTAACTGTGGATGTTTTCCCCGCGTACCGAGGGGGGCTGCGCCGTATATAGCAAGAAGGCCTGATGGATTGGGGATCTGATGTTGAAGTTTTTATTTGGCGGGCGTGGCAAGGCAGTGGTGGAGACCCAACGCCAAACCATCGAGCGTCTAAGTGCGGAACTGAACAGCGCGATAGAGCTGCTGCCGGTAAAACCGCGCGTTACATTGGACCCGGAAACTGGCCATATTGAATTGCATTTGCCCGAGCAGATGCCGGATGAGGCCTTGGCCTTGCCTGCACCTGATAGCCCCGAGAAACCGGCTGATACGGACGAAGATACGCCCAAATCAGACGGTAAGGAAGTCGCCTGACGGGCTTGTCCCGATTTTGCGGCGCTGTTGCGGCCACGTTTCGGTGCACCGGCGTGGCCGTAGCTGTTTGGGGCCGCTTTAAGGCAAAACCCCCTGTTTAAACGTGAAATGACCGCAGTCGCGCCGCATTTGCGCCCGTTTCGGCCCTCATATCCCTTGGCTGAGAATTACAGGAAGGGAAATGCAATGAACCGCTTAATACCCCTCGTCGCAGCCGCCAGTCTGGCGCTTGTTGGCGCAGCTAGTGCGAAGACCGTGACCTATGTTGAGATCGTGACCCGTGCCGATGGATCGAAGGTGATCACAACCACCAAAGTGGTCGTAGCCAATGACGCGACCGTGACCCGCGCCTCGTTGCAGCAATCTTTGCTGCGCTCGAACCTGCGCTAAGAGATAAAACCAGCGTTTGGCTGCAACTTTGTGGCCGAAAAAACACAACTGCCGGACTGATTCGGGGTGCAATGTCATATTTGCGCCCCATTTGCGTGTTCTGTTTCTACAAAAGAAACAATTAATAAATAAAAACAAAACACTGCATGAGGCAGACAATGAGAGTAGTACTGGTTTTAGGTGCCGTTTTGGCACTAACAGCCTGCGGCGTCCCCGAATCCGAGGACGTGCAGGCGTCGCGTGGGGCCATTCAGGGGCTTTACTTTATGCCGTTTGACCCGGAAATTTTGGAACACTCGCCCGCATGGGATGCGGCGCTGGAAGAGTACAAGCGCGCGCTTTGAATTGTGGAGCGTCGCGCATCTTTGACTCGATGCAGCGGGTTTTCTGAATCCTATCAATGGGCGTGCGTCACGCAATATTGGCCCAAACGTCAAGCAATTCTGACCCAAACCGGACATTCGGCGTGGTATGGGCGGAGGTCGGCAGTTCGGACTTTGCCGACCTTGGGTTTCTAACTTCGCTGAGGCAGCATTCCTTAGTATTCTCATGTCTTGAGCAGTTTACGAACCCCCTCGATCAGGTCAAGAATCCCCTGCATTTCGTTCTGCAATCGCTGCCCATCCGTCTCAGTATCAAAAGGGCGGTCGATCGATGGCAGCTCAAAGAGGTCCTCCCTTTTGCTCACCAAGACATAGGCGGTACTTCCAGTTGTTGCCAGTTGTATCGGCGATTTGCTTAGGATGCCTTGTAAGCTCATGAAGGTTGAGCGCCCTGCATCTGAAAAGACCGAGTCTGCGAAACCTTCGTTTTTGCAGTCGACATCGTAGATCGTTTCAAAATGTTCATCATTGAAAGGGAGCTGTTCAGTATTTCCTACCGCGCGATATTGCCCCATGATCAAGCGCTGAACTGCATCAGGGTCTGAGCTAACATTCAGGTTCGGTACCGAGTGATCTAGGCCAATCCGCAGCGCAAGACCCTTGAAGACCTCTACTGGCTTATGTTTGTCAACGTGTCCCCTTATACCGAAAACTGTGATTTCGTTGGCCGCGATTGATTGTCCCTGATATACCCCCTCGATCAGGTCGTGCCCCTCGCAGTATTTGGTAGTGTCCGGCTTGATGCCATCAGGAATCTCATCGAAAAAGCCTGTGGTGTTAGTCTGAAAGCGCAGGTCTTGGATACTACTGAACAAAGCTGGAAAAATGCGTTCTCGCACTGTCTTCTGCAAGTCTTTACCGGGCTGGTTCGCTGAGCGGTGCAGCCTCTCTAAGGTAAAAAGAAGACCGAGTAAGCCCACAAACGGAACAGCATATAGGGCGGGGTCACTACCGCTGAAGTAAATCCATAAACCCACCGCGACCAGCACGATACCCAGAGCCGCGAAAATAATTAAGTGCTTGCGACGCAACTTGCTGCGCGTTGCAGCTACGCTTTCGCGTTGATCGTTGTAAGCGGTAATCTCCTGCTCAATATTCATCTTGTTTTCCCCCGTTCCCGCGTCACTGTGCAGTTGAAAACATACTTTGGGAGCCAAAATATCGGATTGGCAACCCTTAGTCGAGCTTTTCATGACGCCGTTGAATAAATGGTCGAACTTTGCGAAGCACCACAAATTTCTGCACCGAGACAATTGTAGAATTAATCGCGCTGCTTGCACTCGCAGCATAAATCTGACGCTTCTGCTCTGGGCTCTTTAGAGACCTTCGCTGCATTCTGGACAGATAGCAGCTTTACAACATTTCCCGAAATTGGGTCAGTTGTTGACGCAAAGGTCAAAGTCATCTGACGTTCCACATGAATATCTTAGGATGACTATGTGAATTCGGGCGCAGCTTGTTCTGGGCCTTATTTGCGTTCGCTACATCGAGAACGAGACGCCGCAGCCGCATGAGGAGGTGGCGTTGGGGTTCTCAATGACAAAGCGTGCGCCGATGAGCTCTTCCGAGAAATCAATCACCGCATTGGCGAGGAACGGCAGGGACACCGCGTCGACAACGACAGTTTCGCCATCCTTGGACAGCAACAGGTCATCTTGCGCCGGGGCGTCCAGTGAGATGTCGTACTGAAAGCCCGAGCAGCCGCCGCCATCGACGGCGACGCGCAAGGCTTGGCCTTGTTGGGCCGCGCCAATTTCCACCAGCCGTGCAAAGGCGCGGTCGGTCACTTTGGGGGGCAGGTTCAAATCCATCGCGCGCATCCTGTTTGAGAGCGGGTGTGCACAGAACTTAGGGCGCGCGGTGAATAATCTCAAGGTGCCTAGAAATTATGTCGGGAGATCAAACCGGAAAGTTTTCAAAATCATCGTCGTCATCCACATCCTCGGTTTGAGGTTTGGTCGCTAGATAGGCCTCGGCCTGTGCGCGGTCCTTAGAGGCGAAGCTGCGGATCGTGGTGCCGGGCAAAACTTTGCTTTCAAGTTCGGCCATATCTCGGACCCATTTTTGGTCTGAGACCAGCGCGACCTTCTCAACATGGCTGATGACCTGAAACAGCTGCGGGAGGCGTTTCATTTCCTCGACGATCGCGCCAGCCTCGGGGAATTCAATGTCGTGATAAATTGCGAGCATGCGGCCATGGGCCATATCTTTGGCCATAGGGAGTAGGGTGTCGAGACCTGTCGCCATCTCCTCGGCGGTGATTTTGCCGCCGATTTCAATCTGGAGAAGGTCTTTGCCGGTCTTTTCTACGGTGAACATGATATGCGTCCTTTTGGGTCAGAGAATGAACTCCTGTTCGCCCCTTATATATAGGGTGTCACGGGCTTGATTTCTATGGGTGCGCGGCCTTGTCACGCCCTCGTCATGGGGGTTTGGCTCGTGTAGGATGTTGGGAGAAGATGAATGAGGATTTTGACATGCTGGTTGCCTATGCTTGCCACCCAAACGACAGCCGCGGGCGGCTGTACCCTGAGCAAGAGAGCGCGTTTCGATCGTGTTTTCAGCGCGACCGTGACCGGATTATTCATGCCAGCGCGTTTCGGCGCCTGAAACACAAAACCCAAGTGTTTATCGAGCATGAGGGCGATTATTTTCGCACCCGTTTGACGCACTCGATTGAGGTGGCCCAAGTGGCGCGCACGATTTCGGGCGTTTTGGGGCTGAATGAAGAGCTGACCGAGGCTGTGGCTTTGGCGCATGATTTGGGCCACACGCCGTTCGGGCATACGGGTGAAGAGGCGTTGGATCGGTTGATGGCGCCCTATGGCGGGTTTGATCATAATGCACAGGCGGTGAAGATTGTGACCTCTCTGGAGCGCCATTACGCGGAATGGGACGGGTTGAACCTGACATGGGAAACGCTTGAGGGCATTGCAAAACACAACGGGCCGGTTGTGGGGGATTTGCCATTTGCGCTGTCGGAATATTCAGTGCGCCACGATCTGGAGTTGGGAACCTATGCCAGCGCCGAGGCGCAGGTGGCGGCCTTGGCGGATGACATTGCCTACAACAACCATGATTTGCATGACGGGCTGCGCGCGGAGTTGTTTTCCACCGATGAGTTGGCGGAATTGCCCCTGGTTGGGCCGTGTTTCGCGCGGGTTGATGTGTTGTATCCGGGTCTGAATTACTATCGCCGCCGTCATGAGGCGCTGCGCCGGTTCTTTGGGGTTTTAGTTGAGGATGTGATCGCGGTGGCGCAGGGGCGTTTGACGGATTTAGCGCCAGAAAATGTGGCGGATATTCGCGGGGCGGGGCGCGCGATGGTGCAGTTCTCGCCCGAGATTTGGGAGCAATTGAAGGTGATCCGCAAGTTTTTGTTCACCCGCATGTATCGCGCGCCAGCAGTGGTTGAGATGCGGGTGCAGGTGACGCAGGTGGTGGATGAGTTGTTCCCGTTGTTTATGTCACGGACGGAGTTGTTGCCCAAGCAGTGGCGCAAGGATGTGGACGAGGCGCGCGGCGAGACCGCTTTGGCGCGCATTGTGGCGGATTATATTGCGGGCATGACGGATCGGTTTGCCTTGCAAGAGCATGAGCGGCTGATTGGCGGCGTTACGGCTAATAGTTATGTGGTAGATCGGGGGTAAGTTATGGGGCGCTGCCCCAAACCCCGGGATATTTTTGGAACAATGATGGGGTGGACGGTGTGCTGTGGCGTGCTACACCGCGCCAGTGATTGAGTGAGGAAGAATGATGAACCTGTTTTCCGACATGCGGGCTTTGGTGGTCTTGTCTTTAGAGGCGATGGTGGTTGAGGGCGTTTTGCCCGAGGGCTTGGATTTTGCCAATGTGGCGGTCGAGCCACCGCGCGATGCGGCGCATGGCGATATGGCGACCAATGCGGCGATGGTGTTGGCAAAACTTGCCAAGATGAAGCCGCGCGATATTGCCGATGCGTTGGCCGCCAAGTTGATGGCGGATACGCGGGTGTCATTGGCCGAGGTGGCTGGGCCGGGGTTTTTGAATTTACGGCTAGAGACAAGCGTTTGGGCGGGGGTCGTTACGGCAGCGCTGACGCAAGGCACGGCGTTCGGGCGCTCGGATATGGGGGCGGGGCGCAAGGTTAATGTGGAATATGTCTCGGCCAACCCGACCGGGCCATTGCATGTGGGCCACACGCGCGGCGCGGTTTTTGGCGATGCATTGGCCAGCCTGCTGGATTATGCGGGCTATAAGGTGACGCGCGAATACTACATCAATGACGGTGGTGCGCAGGTCGATGTTTTGGCGCGCTCGGTCTATTTGCGCTATTTGGAGGCGCATGGCCAAGAGGTTGCTTTCGAAGACGGTACCTATCCAGGGGACTACTTGGTCGCTGTGGGGGAGGCCTTGAAAGCCAAGGTCGGCGAGGCCTATTTGGGGCAGGGTGAGGACGTTTGGCTGGCCGATGTGCGCGCCTTCTCGACCGAGGCGATGATGGATTTGATCCGCGCGGATTTGGCGTCACTGGGCGTTGAGATGGACGTGTTTTATTCCGAGAAATCCTTGTATGGCACGGGCCAGATCGAGGCGGCAATTGCCGATCTTGAGGGTAAGGGGTTGATCTATCGCGGCACGTTGGAGCCGCCAAAGGGCAAGGTGCCGGAAGACTGGGAACCGCGCGAGCAATTGCTGTTTCGCTCTACTGTTCATGGCGATGATGTGGACCGTCCTATCCAGAAGTCGGACGGGGCGTGGACCTATTTTGCGCCAGACATTGCGTATCATTTTGATAAAGTTTCCAGAGGCTTCGACGAGTTAATTGATGTATTCGGCGCGGATCACGGCGGCTATGTGAAGCGCATGAAGGCGGCCGTGTCGGCCCTGTCTGACGGGCAGGTGTCGCTGGATATCAAGCTGACGCAATTGGTGCGTTTGTTCAAAGATGGCACGCCGTTCAAGATGTCAAAACGCGCGGGCACATTTGTGACTTTGCGCGACGTGGTGGACTTGGTGGGCGCAGATGTGACCCGCTTTGTGATGCTGACCCGCAAGCAAGATGCACCACTGGATTTTGACTTCTCTAAGGTGCTGGAACAGTCGAAAGACAACCCGGTTTTCTATGTGCAATATGCCCACGCGCGGGTGTGTTCGGTTTTGCGCAAAGCAGGCGAGGCTGGCTGGGATATGTCGGACGAGGTGTTGGCAAAAGCTGACCTGTCGGGCAACACGCATGAGGCGGAATTGGCGCTGGCAACGAAGTTGGCGGAATGGCCGCGTTTGGTGGAAATTGCCGGTCGCACGAACGAGCCACACCGCATTGCGTTCTACCTGTACGAGTTGGCCGGAGAGCTGCACGCGCTGTGGAACCGGGGCAATGATGTGACTGAGTTGCGCTTCTTGCAAGGTGACGAGAGCGCTAGTTTGCCAAAAATTGCCCTCGCACGCGCCACGGCGATTGTTATTTCCGCAGGTCTTGGTATTCTAGGGGTGGCTCCTGCCAACGAGATGCGCTGACACGTAATGATCCGCGCCGGTTTTGGAGCCAACGAGCAGGCATAAAGACAGACCACCTGAAGCAAATTCAGGGGCGGAGAGGCGAGTATGGCAGATCTGGAATTCGGCGCGTTTAATGCGCCTGAGGCCCCGAAACAGGGGGCTTTTTCGCGTATGATGAACCTCGTGGGGGCTGGCAGCTCTGTGGCGCTGGTTTTGGGACTGGTTGTCTGGGGCTACCAGTTGACGGTGCGTGATGTCTCGAATGTGCCGGTGATCCGCGCCTTGGAAGGGCCTGCGCGTGTGCAGCCTGCTGATCCCGGTGGACAATTGGCGCAACATACTGGTTTGGCTGTAAATTCGGTGCAATCCGAGGGCGAGGCCGAAGGGCCAACGAGGCAGGTAATCTTGGCGCCCGAGCCGATTGATTTGACCCATGAGGATATCATAGCGCCATCCCCATCTATGACTGAAGTTGAGGCGGAAGGCGTGACGCAAGAGGCCGTTGGGACGGTCGTGTCGTTGAATGCGGATGTCGATGTAGATGATCCCGTGGCCCAAGCTTTGGCGCTGGCTGAACGCTTGGCGGTGGGCGTAGAGCCTTTGGAAAATACCGCGCCTGCCGAGGAGCAAGTGGCGATGAACTTGGCCCGGCCAATCCTTAATCCGGCAATTCCGGGGGTGAAGCGCTCTCCGGTTCCAGTGCGAAAACCGGAAGTTGATTTGGTGGCCCTACAGTCGCAGGCGGCAGTGGCTTCGGCAATCGCGTCGATACGTGGCGTTGGTGGGGTGCAAGAGGTTGACCCGGCCTCGATTTCGTCAGGGACGCGGTTGGTTCAACTCGGGGCCTTTGATGATGCACAAACGGCGCGCAATGAGTGGGATAAAATTGCCCTGCGCTTTGAAACTTACATCGATGGCAAGTCCCGCGTGATCCAAGAAGCGGTCTCGGGCGGGCGCACATTTTACCGGCTTCGGGCGATTGGTTTTGATGATTTAAACGCGTCCCGGCGGTTCTGTGCAGTTTTAGTCGCAGGAAAAGCAGCCTGTATCCCGGTTTTGGCGCGTTAAAGCGCCCCATGTTCCGTTTGTGCAAGTCTAGCAGGCTGGGACTAGTTTAAGAGGTGATCGCAATGCTCTCTGGTGCATATATATTTGGCTGTGAGGGGCTTCGTCTCTCAAGCGCGGAACATCGCTTTTTTGCAAGTGCAAATCCATGGGGGTTCATCCTTTTTGCCCGAAATGTCGAGGATCGGGCGCAATTATCGGCTTTAACGGCGGAGCTTCGCGCCTGTGTTGGCTGGAACGCCCCGATCCTAATTGATCAAGAGGGCGGGCGTGTTCAGCGGATGCGCGCCCCGCATTGGCGCGAATATCCGGCGGCGTTGGATCAGATGCAGATGGCAGGAAAAGCCAATGCCGCGCGCGCGATGTATGTGCGCAATCGGTTGATCGCGGCAGAGCTGGCAGAGGTCGGAATTGACGTGAACTGCGCACCTTTGGCGGATGTGATTTGGCCCGTAAGCCATCCGGTTTTGCGCAATCGTTGCTATGGATCAGACGTGGAAACCGTGGTGGAGATGTGCTTGGAGGCCGAGCGCGGATTGCTGGATGGCGGCGTGTTGCCAGTGTTGAAACACATCCCTGGCTACGGGCGCGCGGTGGTGGACGGGCATAAAGATTTGCCCCGGGTAGATGTGAGGCGCGAAGAATTAGACCGTGTGGATTTCGCCCCGTTCAAGCGCCTGACCCATATGGCGATGGGGATGACCGCGCATATTGTGTTCCCTTGCATCGACGAGCTACCGGCGACGACCTCGCCGCGTGCGATGCGGGTGATCCGCGAAGATATTGGCTTTGATAACCTGATTATGACCGATGACATCTCGATGGAGGCCTTGTCGGGAACAATTGGCGAGCGGGCGCGGGCCTCGCTGGACGCCGGTTGCGATATCGCGCTGCATTGCAATGGTAAAATGGCGGATATGGAAGCGGTGGCTGAGGCCTGTGGAACAATGACGGATGCAATGGTGACGCGTGCGGAGCGGGCCTTGGCCCAGCGGAAAAGCCCAACAGATGTTGACATTTTGGCGCTTGAAGACGAGTTTCGGACCCTAGTTGCGGGGTAGCGCATGAGCGAGCAGGACCAGAGCGAGATCGAGTGGGAGCAGGGCGGCGTCGAGGCGCGCGTAGCGGCGGAGGCGTTGATTGTTGATGTGGACGGGTTCGAGGGCCCGTTGGATTTGCTGTTAACCTTGTCACGCACCCAAAAAGTTGATTTGCGTAAGGTTTCGATCTTACAATTGGCTGAGCAATATTTGGGTTTCATTGAGCGCGCCAAGGAGCTGCGTCTAGAGCTGGCAGCGGATTATCTGGTGATGGCGGCTTGGCTGGCGTTCTTGAAATCACGCCTACTGTTGCCCCCTGATCCGACAGAAGATGGCCCCTCTGGCGAGGAATTGGCAGCGCATTTGGCCTTCCAGTTGGAGCGGTTGAGCGCGATGCGCGAGGCCTCGGCCAAGCTAATGGCGCGCGACCAGTTGGGGCGTGATTTCTTTGCGCGTGGTCTGCCGGAAGACGTGACGCGCATTCGCAGGGTGACGTACACGGCGACCCTGCTAGACTTGATGCAAGGCTATGCGCGGATCAAAACCAAAGATGAGTTTCGTCCCTTCGTGATGGACCGCAAAAAAGTGTACACGATGGAGCAAGCGTTGGAGCGGATGCGCGGTTTGATCGGCTATGCGGGTGATTGGTCAGACTTGAATTCATGGCTGCCAGACGAGTGGCAAGTGGACCCGGAAAAGCGCCGATCAGCCACGGCATCGACGTTTGCGGCTTCGTTGGAAATGGTAAAGCAGGGCCAATTGGAACTGCGACAAAGCGAGGCTTTTGCCCCGCTGCAAATGCGAAAAAAGGACAGCTAGTGTCTGAAATACAAGAAGAATCTTTATTTGAAGCCCCCCCAATGGGCGAGCAGGAGCGCATGGTGGAGGCGATATTATTTGCCTCGGTTGAGGCGGTGACGGTGAAGGAGTTGTCGGACCGGATGCCGCATGGATCGGATCCAGCCGAGGCTTTGGTATACCTGAAAAAACGCTACGAGGGTCGCGGTGTGCATGTGGTTCGGGTGGGTGATGCTTGGGCGATGCGTACTGCTGGGGACTTGGGCTTTTTGATGCAAAAAGAGACCGTGGAGACCCGTAAATTATCGCGCGCCGCGATCGAAACTTTGGCGATTGTGGCCTATCACCAGCCGGTGACGCGCGCCGAGATTGAGGAAATTCGCGGCGTGTCTGTGTCGCGTGGTACTGTGGATCAGTTGATCGAGATGGAGTGGATTAGGTTCGGGCGCCGCCGGATGACGCCGGGGCGGCCCGTGACTTTTGTGGTGACGCAAGGCTTCCTTGATCACTTCGGGCTAGAGAATGCACGCGATCTGCCGGGGCTGAAGGAATTACGCTCGGCCGGGTTGCTGGACAACCGCCCGCCCCCGGGGGGGGATATGGTGTTTGACGATGATGAGGATGAAAGCCTTGAGGGGCAAAATGAGCTTTTTGAGGATTAAGCCCTATCTATCAAAGGGCGAAATAGGAGCAATGATATGAACCAAATGATTAACATGGTGATCCGCATGGTGATGCGGCGCGTGGTGAATATGGGCATCAACAAGGGTGTCGACGTGGCGGCCAAGCGGGGCCAGAGGGGCGAAGACCTGACGCCGGAGCAGCGCCGCGCGGCAGGGGCGCAGACCAAGCGGACGAAGCAGGCGGTGCGGATGGCGCGGCGGATTGGCCGGTTTTAAGGGCTGAAGACGCGCGCTGAGGAGAAGGTACCGGTTTCTCGAAGTGATGCTCTCTGGCCCAACCGCGCGAAACTTTGTGCAGTTGGACCTTTGATTTAGATTTCCAACCGGACACCGCCAGCCCCATCAAGAGCACCGCTCAAGATAAGGATGTGCGCATCATTCCCCAAAGCAAGCTGGCTTACCGAGGACGGGCTTTGGCGCAGATGGCGAAGCCTTGGCCCTGCATCGTTTGCTGGGACACATGTGCTCTCATAGCGAATGGCAGCGGGGCGTCTAGCCGGTGCAGGTGTTGGCACCATTGTGACAAGGCATCCCATCGCCGCCCCCGCTAAAACTTGGCGGCGATCAAGCACGATGCTTTGGGGGAATATCAAATCGCCAACCTCGCATAATAGGTGATTGTTGGTTGGGCCGTCATGAATGACGCGAGGTGTTCCAACACGCCATTTTCCGAGATTGCCCTAATATATGCGACGTGGTGGTCTTTCGATTTCCACTCTTCAACGATCAGCATTTTGTTGGTTTCTTGTGTGAAATACACAGTGACGCCCAGTGCGCCTTCAAATCCCCGGACCAGAGGTAGCTTTTCTGCGAGGAATGGCTCAAGCGTGCCGTATTGGCCGTCTTTCACCTGCATTTCCAATGTTACCCAAACGCTCATCATATTTTCCTTTCAAGATAAGTGCAGGGGCATCATCCAGATATGGGGCCATGTGGGCTTGCTTATTCGGATCAAAAATATAACAAAGCGATCACGGGTCTTTGACAGATTGTCGCGGACCAATGGCGTGTTGGATGAAGTGGGATATGATGCTCAACGACAATCATGTGACAATTCTTCCGAAGGCATTGGATGAGTTTTCATTCAACCGCGTTATTTTACGCGGCCCCCATGGCAGCGTTATGCACAAGACAGTGCATGATGATTTGCGAGGGTTGGATTTCATCTCGACACAGGCGTTTATTTGCTATGTGATTGGTGGCCGGGAACGGTTCTACGATAAAGATGGCGAGGTTATTACACTTTGCGCGGGGGATTTGATTGCGATCCCAAAGGACGTTCGATTGCAGTCCGACTTTGCCTCACAAGATGGGCCGCTTCAGGCCATCTTGATCTTCTACAGCGACAAGTTTCTAAGAGAGCTAACCAGCCAGCACCCCAATTCAGCGTCTCAAACCGCACCAAAAGCCGAGCGCATTTCGGCGCATCCCAGCCTGACAGCGTTTATGGAGAATATGGTGCAAATTTATGAACCGTTGAGCGTCAATGATGATTTGGTTCGTGCCAAGATGTCAGAGCTTATGCTTTTGCTTGATACGCTGCATGATGGTGACCTGCTCGCGGCGCTTCATGAGCCTGAGCCAGCGGGGCAAAGGGGCGTGCGCACCATAATGCGACTGTATGAAACCCAAAATCTGTCCAGTGGCGAACTCGCGGCCCTTTCCGGTCGATCCATTGCCTCCTTCAACAGAGATTTTCGGCGGATTTATGGCACGTCATATACGCAATGGAATATTGGGCGAAGGCTGGAAAAATCTTGCGCACTGCTTGAACACACCGACCAGAGCGTCACTCAAATCGCCCTTGAGATTGGTTATGAAAGCGTTTCGTATTTTATTGAGCAGTTTCACAAAGCGCAGGGAAAGCCGCCCTTGCAATACAGAAAGGACAAGCGCGCTTAGCGTTTGGGGTCTAGGTGCGCCGTGTTGTCTGCGCTTTGGCGTCAGGCTGGCGTCTTGAAGTGTTTTGACAGTTTCAGCCCTTGGCCTTGGTAGTTTGATTTGATGTCCACGCCATAGAGTTGGGTTGGGATTTCGGACATGTGTTCATAGACCAGACGGCCGACGGTTTGGCCGTGCTCCAGCACAAACGGGGCCTCGTGGCAGCGGACTTCAAGCACGCCGCGCGAGCCGGAGCCACCTGCGGAGGAATAGCCGAAACCGGGGTCAAAGAAGCCAGCGTAATGGACGCGGAACTCCCCGACCATCGCCAGATACGGCGCCATTTCAGCGGCACAATTTGGTGGAATAACAATGCTTTGCTGGCTGACTAGGATGTAGAACGCGCCGGGGTCGAGGATGATGCGGGCCTCGGTGGTGCGCACTTCTTCCCAAAAGTCTGACGGGTCGTAGTGGTCTAATTTGTCCAGATCAATCACGCCCGTATGGGGCTTGGCGCGGTAGCCGACCAGATCGCCGTTTTCAGGTTTTAGATCGACCGAGAAGCCCAAGCCGTCGGAGATCACAGCCTCGCCGGAGACGATGGGAGAGGCGGCGTGCAGGGCGCGCAACTCGGTGTCATCCATTACGGTTTTGCCCAGGCGGAAGATGATCTGGTTCAACATTTGCCCGGTCCGCGCCACGACCGAGAACGAGCGCGGGCAGATTTCGGCAAAGAGCGGCCCGACATAGCCCGCTGGCACGCGGTCAAACTCGACGCCGTAGTCGGTGATCACACGGGTCAGCAGGTCAAGCCGCCCGATGGAGGATTTAGCGGAGGCGGCGGCGGACATGTCGTCGGGCAGAGCGAGGTGCTCGAGCAGGGGCACCACGTAGACGCAGCCTTTCTCCAGCACGGCGCCCTTGGTCAGGTCGATCCGGTGCATGGTGAAATCTTTGAGGCGGCGCTCGACAGGGTGGTCGCGGCCAGTCAGGAACGAGGCGCGGACGCGGTAGGCGTGGGTGCCAAGGCGCAAGTCAAGCGAGGCGGGTTGGATCTGGCCGGGCGTTATGGGCTCCTCGGCGGTGATCGCGCCGGTGTCGAGGAGTGCCTGCATTTGGTGATCGGCGAGCACGCCGGGAGTGAAATCTGCCATCATCTGTCCCTTAGATACACGAAACGCCCGGCGCGAAAGCACACGGGCGTTTTGTTATTGGTCGGGCTAGCAGGACTCGAACCTGCGACCTTCCGTCCCCCAGACGGACGCGCTACCAGGCTGCGCCATAGCCCGACTAATGGCGTCATGTCATAGCCCAATTCCAAGCGGTGGCAAGGGGGCTGGCCATAATTATGCGGCGAATTTTGCAGAGCAGGGGCAATCACGGGGACGGGGGCGATCTACGGGGTGGGCAGATCACGCGCAAGCCTGTCGCGCAGGGTCTGAAGTCGGGCTACGGGGGCTGCTAATGCGGTCGCGGAGTGCAACCTGATGTCATCCGCGCCCCGCAGCTTGCGCTTGAGGGCCTGCGCGGCCTTTTGGGCCTCGGACAGTTGGAAGCCTTCGGCGGATGGCTCCACAGTTTCGGCGATTTCTGCGGCGGGTGCGGGTGCGGGTTCTGGTGCGGGAGGCGTCGGTGGAGGTGTCGGCGTGGCGGTGGGCGGCAAGGTTTTTTCGCGGTTCGGATCAAGCTGAACTGGTGCGCTTGGGGGGAGCGTGGTTTCAGGTTCAGCTGGGGGTGCTTGCGCTTCCGGTTCTGCCTCGGGTTCAGGTTTTTCCTCAAGTTCGGGGGCAGGCGGCACGGTTTTCTCGGGGGTGGTGTCGGTCGTGTCGGCCTGTAGATCCGGGCTTGGCGCTGGTGCGCTTTGTTCTTCGATGGGCGCTTTGGCTTCTATAGCGTCCAGATTCAATGCGGGCTTCGGTTGAGCTTCTGGCTCTGGATCGGCGGTGGCTTCTTCGCGGGCTTCCGGTTCCGACTCTGGGGCGGGGTCTGCGCGCGGGGCCAGTTCTACAACATTGTCGCCCCCGATTTGCGGCTCTTCCTCAGCAACCTCAATAAACGGGGCTTCTGGAACCTCTTCTGGCTCAGGCTCAGGGGTTGGTTCTGGCTCAGATGCAGCCGCCTGTTCTTCTGGCTCGGCCTCGGGGGCCGGCTCAGGTTCGGCCACCTGTTCTTCTTCTGCGGGCTCGGGTGGCTCGGGTGCGGTGGTGTCGACGTCCAGTGGCGCGCGCTCTGGTGCCTCTGGTGTCTCGGGGGCAGTGTCTTCTTCGGCGTCGGCATCCCATGCCGCGAGGGTTTCGGGGTCGTCGTCTTCCAACTCGTCCGTCTCGGGCGGCATCACGTCTTCCATCGTTTCGGCGAGATCTGCCACGGCATCTTTTTGACGTATCGTGCGCGGGCTGGCCGCATCATCCACTGCGTCAAGTGAGGGAGACATAGCACTGACGGCCTTGATGCCATCCTCTTTGAGCATTTTCTGGACGCCGCGAATGGTCATCCCATCTTCATGCAACAGCTTCTTGATGCCACCGATCAACTCCATGTCATCGGGGCGGTAGTAGCGCCGCCCTCCGGCCCGTTTAACGGGTTTGATCTGAGTGAACTTGCTTTCCCAAAAGCGCAGCACATGTGCGGGCACATCCAGCCAATCGGCCACCTCGGAAATAGTGCGGAACGCATCGCGCGCTTTGGTCGCCATAGATCAGGCCTCCCTCATTGGTCGGGTTAGGACTTGTTGCCGGTGGCCACGCGATCTTTCATCAGATGTGATGGGCGGAAGGTCAGCACCCGGCGGGGGTGGATTGGGACTTCTTCCCCGGTTTTGGGGTTGCGCCCAACGCGGGCAGACTTCTCACGCACGGAAAATGTGCCGAAAGATGAGATTTTTACTTGCTGGCCTTCGACCAACGCGTCGGACATGTGTTTGAGCACACTTTCGACTAATTCGGCGCTCTCGTTACGCGATAGGCCGACCTCTCGGAACACAGCTTCGCTTAGGTCCATACGGGTCAATGTTTTGGCAGTCATGTCGTCCCCCTAAAAAATCTTTTGACGACGATAGGCTTGGGGGAATTTACGAGTCAATATCAAGGGCTTGGATTGCGCGCTTTATGCGCAGTTTGATTGGTTTTTCACCCCTCAGAGGCGTAAAACTATCGAACCCCAAGCCAATCCGCCGCCAATTGCCTCCATTACCAACAACTGACCGGGGGAAAACTTACCTTGAGAGTTGGCCACCGACAGTGCCAAAGGAATCGATGCGGCGGAGGTGTTGCCGTGATCTTGGACCGTCACAATGACCTGATCCATCGACACTTTCATCTTTGTAGCGGTTGCTTTGATGATGCGCAGGTTCGCCTGATGCGGCACCACCCAATCCACATCTGCCGAACTGAGACCGGCCTTTTCCAGAGCCGCATCAGCGGTTTTGGCGAGTTTTTCGACGGCATGGCGGAAGACTTCCTTGCCCTGCATCACCAACACGCCAGAGGTCTGGGTCGTCGAGACGCCACCGTTCACATACAGCAGATCGCGATAGCTGCCGTCAGAGTTCAGATCGGTGGCCAGAATGCCCGCGTCATCGGCTGATCCAGTGCCGGTTTGGGCCTCTAGAACCACCGCGCCAGCACCATCGCCAAACAAGACGCAGGTGGTGCGATCTTCCCAGTTCATGATGCGAGAAAAGGTCTCTGCGCCGATGACCAAAACGCGTTTAGCCTGACCGGATTTGATCATTGCATCGGCGTTCGACATGGCAAAAACGAAGCCAGCGCACACGGCCTGAACATCGAACGCAAAGCCCGATGTCATTCCAAGATTGCCCTGCACTATGGTGGCAACGGAGGGAAATGTGGTGTCCGGTGTCGAGGTGGCCACGACGATGGCGTCAATGTCGGCGGCGTCCATGCCAGCATCAGCCAGCGCGGCGCGGGCGGCGTCTGTTGCCAGATCAGAGGTGGTTTGGCCGTCGGCAGCAAAGTGGCGCCGCTCGATCCCGGAGCGCGATTTGATCCAAGCGTCGGTTGTATCTACGAAAGTTTCCATCTCGGAATTTTCAACAACGCGGTCTGGCAGGGCGTGGCCCATGCCACGCAGGACGGATCGAATCATGGTCATGTTTTAGGTTTGCCCTTCGCGTCACCCGGCGTCTTTTTGACCGGGCCTTCAACTTGGCCTGCATCGTTTGCGGATGCAACCCGCGCGGCCAGCTTCTCGGAGAAGCCCGATTGTGCCAATTGCACGGCCAGTTTGATTGCGGCGGATACCCCGGTGGCATCGGCAGAGCCGTGGGATTTTACCACCGTGCCGTTCAGCCCCAAAAACACCCCGCCGTTGACTTGGCGCGGGTCAATGCGCTTTTTGAGGCGCTGCAAGGTGGGGTAGGAGAACAGCGCGGCAATGCGTGACAGGGGCGAGAATTTGAACGCCGCGCGCAGGCTCTCGGAGATAAAATTGGCGGTGCCTTCCGCGGTTTTGAGCGCCACATTGCCGGTAAACCCGTCGGTGACGATCACATCCACCTTATCAGAGGGGATGTCGCCGCCCTCGACAAAGCCAACATAGTCGAAATCATTGGCCTCGGCGGCGGCCTCGATCATCTCATGGGCGACTTTTAGTTCGGCGCGGCCTTTGTGGTCTTCGGTGCCGACATTGAGCAGGCCAATGCGCGGGCGGGCGATGTCAAAGCCGTTGCGTGCATAGCTGAGACCCATCAGGGCGTATTGCAGCAAATCGTCTTGGTCGGCGCGGATATCAGCCCCCACATCGAGCATCACGTTAAAGCCCGAGGGGTTGCGCGACGGCCACAGGCAGGCAATGGCGGGGCGGTTCACGCCGGGCACTTTACGCAGCCGGATCATCGAGACCGCCATTAGCGCGCCCGTATTGCCGCAGCTAACGCAAACCGTGGCATCGCCTGCGCGCACGGCCTCGATGGCGGACCACATGGAGGTCGATTTGCCGTGGCGCATAACGTGAGAGGGCTTGGCGTCCATCGTCACCACATCGTCGGTATGGCGTATTTCGCAGCGGTCCGCGATGCGGCGCTTGGCGATATGCGCTTCCAGCTCCGGCTTGTCGCCGTGCACGATGAAATGAATGTTGGGGTTTTTGGCGGCGGATTTGGCCATGCCTGCCACAATCGCGGCAGGCCCCAAATCGCCACCCATGGCGTCAATGGAGATAACTGTTTTAGATGAATCCACTGAAACGCCTGTCTGTTTGTCGCTATATAGAGTGCGACGCAGCCTAGGCTTAAGCGGCGTCTTCGTCTAGGTCGACTTCGGTTGCCAAAACAACCACTTCGCGGTCAGCGTAGTGGCCGCATGATGGGCATACGTGGTGTGGACGCTTCAACTCGCCGCAGTTTGTGCACTCGTTTGGGTTGTCAGCCACCAGCGCGTCATGGGCACGACGATTGTTGCGACGGGACTTGGATACTTTATTCTGCTGGACGGCCATGTCTCAACCTTTGGTGTTAAGGGGCCGCTTTGGGGCCCGTGTGTATAATTCTAACGTCTGGTGACGGTGTTCCGTGGGCGTCTAAACCTTTGGGCGCGGTCCGTCCAGAGTGATAATCTCAAGAAGCGCGAAAATACGCATTCCGTTACGTTTGGCAAGGGGATTCGCGCCTTACGTGGGCGCGCCTAGTTTTTGTCGGGGGTTTCCAGCTTGGCCTTGAGGGCCGCGAGACCCGCAAATGGCTTCACATCTTCGTCAGTGAGCGGGGTGGTTCCGGGTTGGGCAAAGTTGGCCTGCTCTAGCGTTGCACCGTCAGCGCGCGGGAAGGGCGGGACCACCAAGGCCAGCGTTTGGGCTGCAATCTCGGCCAGATCAAGCGTGGCAGGCAGTGGCTCGGAGACGTCATCGCCGTCCATCTCGGTCTCGGATTCGTCAGCGAACCGCCAGCCCGAGATGTATTGCCGCGCCACGGGTTCTTCAATTCGGGTGGTCACGGGGACAAGGCTCACGACGCAGGGCTGCACCACTGTTGCGCCAAGGCGCGCGTCCAGCCGCCAGTCGGAGTTGCCAACAGGTTGCAAGGTGCCCTCGAGGCGCATTTTGCGCAGCGCGGTAATCCCCATCTCTTGCGCTAAGGCTGCCATTGCAGCGGCATTGGGGATATAGAGGATCGGTGTGGATTTACGGGTTGGCATCTCTGCCAGCCTCAACACGGTTGGCTGGTTCGCCATGGGGGAGCTATCTTTCTTGATCACGTGGGCGTCCTTCTGTAAGCCCTTCTGTAAGCCTTTGGGGGCGAGTAGAGCAAGACACGAACAAAAAACGGGGGTCGCTCATGCGGCACGTAAAAAATAAACGGGCATCGCGACTGATTACATTGGCCGCAGCAGCCGCATTGCTGGTTGTGGCTGGTTGCGCGGAAATTATTCGCAATCACGGCTATGTGCCGCTGGAAGAGGACTTGCAGTCCCTTACCGTGGGCGTGGACACGCGCGGCTCGGTTGAGGATCTGATCGGCAAGCCGTCAGCCTCGGGGGTGTTGCGCGGCGGGGATTGGTTCTTCGTGGGCAGCAAGGTGCGTCATTTCGCTTACAAGAAGCCGACAGAGGTTGACCGCCAAGTGGTGGCCCTGCGCTTTGGTGAGGATGATGTGTTGCAAAATGTGGAGCGGTTCGGGCTGGAAGAGGGCCGGGTTGTCACACTGTCACGCCGTGTGACCGAGACAACCGTGCGCGATGCGACCTTTATCCGCCAAATTATCCGCAACTTTGGCCGGATCGACCTAGGCGAGGCTTTGGGCGGCTAAGTACCCCTCAATCTTTACGGTTTTGTTACGAGAGCTTGCGAACTTTACGGTTTTGTTACGAGAGCTTGCGAAACAGCCCTTGTGATACTTAGGTAATGCTAAGGAGGTCGCCCGCTATTGTGGCGCGCGGCCATGCGGGAGGAGCCGAGATGCTACTGCTGAGCAAAGGTCGCTACACCGCCCGCTTTGCGGTGGGGGTGGAAGATGTGGAGGCGGCACAACGCCTACGCTACCTTGCGTTTCGCGACCCGGGTGAGGGTTTGGACGCCGACGTCTTTGATGATCTCTGCGAGCATGTTTTGGTAGAAGAGGTGCAATCAGGCACCTTGGTGTGCTGCTTTCGGCTGATGCCCCTTGATAGTGGGCGTGCGATTGAACAGAGCTATTCCGCCCAGCATTACGGGCTGGCGCAGCTGGCTGAATTTGAAGGCGCGATGGCCGAGGTGGGTCGGTTTTGCATTCACCCAAATCACCATGACCCCGACATTCTGCGCATCGCATGGGGCGCGTTGACTGCCTATGTTGACGAGGCTGGCGTGGAGATGTTGTTTGGGTGCTCGTCGTTCAAAGGCACTTCGGTGGAGGCGCATCTGGATGCGTTCTCGTTGCTTAAAGACCGCCATTTGGCCCCTAAGCGCTGGCTGCCGCGGGTTAAAGCGGCGCGAATTTTTCCGTTTGCGCGCAAGTTGCGGTTGCGTAGGCCAGACCTGAAAGCTGCCATGAAAGGCATGCCGCCGCTGCTGCGGACTTATTTGATGATGGGCGGCTGGGTCAGTGATCATGCGGTTGTGGACGGGGATTTGAACACATTGCACGTGTTTACCGGGCTAGAGATCGGCGCGATTCCACCAGCGCGAAAGCGTCTACTTCGGGCTGTTATAGGCTAAACGCAGCGCCGCCCGTATTTATAAGAACAAAGAAGCCATGTTGACGCCCCCGAGCGGAGGTCTTAGCGGAGGGGCATGGCACGTACACCCCTTCTCCAGCTTTCCGACATCTCGCTGACTTTCGGCGGAGATCCAATTTTCTCAGACCTTGGTCTTGTGGTTCAGCAAGGCGACCGTGTCGCGCTTGTGGGGCGCAACGGATCGGGGAAATCAACCTTGATGAAGGTGATGGGTGGCTTGATTGAGCCCGACACCGGCGCGCGTTTCTTGGGGCCGGGGGTGACCACGGGCTACATGCAGCAAGAACCTGACCTGAGCGGTTTTGCCACGTTGGGCGATTTTGCTTTGAGCGAGATGGAGCCGAGCGAAGAATATAAGCTGCTGAGCGCTGCCGAGGGGTTGAAGTTGAACCTTGAGGCGGAGGTAGGTGCTGCATCGGGTGGCGAGCGTCGTCGCGCGGCCTTGGCTAAACTGTTGGCCGAAGCGCCGGAGTTGATGCTGCTGGACGAGCCGACCAACCATTTGGATATTGAGGCGATTGCCTGGCTTGAGGCACATCTTGGCTCGACCCGCGCCGCCTATATTTTGATCTCGCACGATAGGGCATTTTTGCGCGCCTTGACCCGAGCCACGTTGTGGATTGATCGGGGCCAAGTCAGCCGTCAAGAGCAAGGTTTTGACCGCTTTGAGGAATGGCGCGACAAGGCGTGGGAAGAAGAAGATCAGCAACGCCACAAGCTAAACCGCAAGATCAAGGCCGAGGCCCGTTGGGCCGTTGAAGGTATCTCGGCGCGGCGCAAGCGCAACCAAGGCCGGGTGCGCGCCTTGCAAGATTTGCGGGCCGAAAAAGCAGGCCAGATCAAGCGGCAAGGGGCTGCGGCCATGGCGCTGGATGCGGGTAGTAAGTCCGGCAAGCAGGTGTTTGTGATGGAGGAGGTCTCCAAGGCGTTTGGGGACCAAATTATCGTCAAAGATTTCTCGCTGAAGGTGAACCGGGGCGACCGGATCGCCTTGGTGGGACCGAATGGCGCAGGCAAAACCACGCTGCTAAAGCTGATGACCGGCGAGGTTGCGCCCGATAGCGGTACGGTGAAAATCGGCACCAATCTGAACATGGCGGTGTTTGACCAAAACCGTGATGCGCTGAACCCTGATGACACGCTTTGGGCGGCGTTAACTGAAGACCCAAGTACCCGTGTGCGTGGCCAAGGCGACCACATCATGGTGCGCGGCACGCCTAAACATGTGGTGGGCTACCTCAAGGAATTCCTGTTCGATGAGGCACAGGCGCGCGCGCCTATCCGGTCCCTGTCTGGCGGCGAGAAAGCGCGACTTTTGCTGGCGCGGATCATGGCGCGCGAGAGCAACTTGTTGATCCTCGATGAGCCGACGAATGATTTGGACATCGAGACGCTGGATCTGCTGCAAGAGTTGATCGGGGATTACAGCGGCACGGTTATTTTGGTCAGCCACGACCGTGATTTCCTTGACCGTGTGGCCTCGACCACCATCGCGCTGAAGGACGGCAAAGCGACGGCCTATGCGGGCGGTTGGTCGGACTATAAGGCGCAAGCGGCCGAGGGCGGAGCGGAGGCGGTTCTGTCAGATAAGCCGGTGCAATCGCGTCGCGCCAAGGGGCGTGCCGAGGCTGAGGCAAGCAAAGGTGAAGCAGGATTGTCATTCACGCAGAAACACCGCTTGGAGGCCTTGCCCGCTGAGATGGCACGCTTGGAGACGGAGATTGCAAAACTGGTGGAGTTCATGTCTGATCCGAACTTGTTCACCGATCACCCGGCCAAGTTCCAAAAGGCCATGGATGCCTTGGTGGAACGGCAGGCTGTCCTCGATGCTGCCGAAGAAGAGTGGATGATATTGGAAGAAAAGGCGGGCTAAGCCATGACGACCGTAACGCTGGACGAGATTGAAGCCTTGAGTGTCGGGGCATTGGTCCGGCATGGGGCGGCTGAGTGGGTTGCCCGAGAAGTCGCGCGCTCTGTGCGGCGTGCCGAGGAGACCGGAAACGTCATTTGCGGGCTTTATTATCTGGAAAGTTACTGCGTGCAACTGACTTCGGGGCGGGTGCAGGGGCGGGTCGAGCCAGAGATTACGCGCCCCCGGCCCGGATCGGTGAAAGCGGATGCGAAGTTTGGTTTTGCGCAAGCCGCTTTTACACGCGCGTTGCCCGAGGCGGTGGCAGCAGCGAAGGCGAACGGCACGGCGTCACTGGCGGTCGCGCACTCGCATACCTGCACGTCGCTGGGGTTTTTCACCGAACAAATCGCGGCGCAGGGTTTGGTCGCGATTGGCTTCACCAATGCGTCACCTGTTGTGGCCCCTCCGGGGGGCAATAAGGCCGTGATCGGCACCAACCCCATTGCTATGACAGTGCCGGGGCCAGACGCGCCCGCGATGCACTTTGACTTTTCAACATCTGCCGTGGCCTTGGGGAAAATCACCATGGCAAAAGCTGCCGGCGAGCGTATCCCGCTTGGCTGGGCGGTCGATGCTGATGGCGAGTCGACAACGGACCCTACAGCGGCGCTGGGTGGCGCATTGGTTTCGGCGGGTGGCTATAAGGGCTGGGGGTTTGGCCTGATGGGCGAAGTGATGGCTGCGGCGATGACTGGCTCTGTTAACTCGCTTGATGTGGGCGGGTTGAAGCTGGCCGATGGGCCGCCGCATGGGCTTGGGCAGTTCTATATGTTGATGGATCCGGGGGTTTATACGGATGCTTTTGATGCCCGGGTGGTGCGGGTGGCAGATGCGGTGGCACAGCAACCGGGTGCACGTATTCCGGGGGCGTCTCGGGTCGAAGTCTTGGCCGTTGAGGTCGCGGATGATTTGTGGCGGAGCCTGCAAGGTCTGACTTAGAGACGAAGAGTATCTACGATGATTCGAGGTGGCTGCATTTGCAGCGTAGCCAGAGGGAATTGCTGACAGATGTTGCACGGGGTTTGTGCCGTCGTGGTGAGACCTGATTTAGTTTTAGAGCGCCCCGTTCCGAGTGGCGAGAGCCGGGCCAGAAGCGTGCAGGCGGCCGCCTAGATACATAATAGGCGGCTACTTTGGTGCCCCAGCTTTATCGAAATATTCAGCTTCGTCAGGCCCTAAATACCAATCGTCAAATCTGGACACCTTCTCAAGCACGCGATGATAGCCATTTTTTGTCAGCAATGCATGCAGCCCCTCGCGTTGAGGCGCATAATTATGTTCGACTGTAAGCACACGGAATTGGTGTTTTGAAAAATCGAAGGCCTGCAATATGTCCAACTCAGACCCTTCGGTGTCGACGGACATGAAGTCGATAATACTAGGGGCTTTATGGTTGATCAAAAGGTCGTTTAGCGAGATTGTTTTAACTTGATAATTGTCTCCGCGGGCTTTGCGGCGTGCGTTTGTGAATTGGGAAATCGCAGAGTTTTCACCGCGAGGAGCCTGAGTGAATTCCAATGTCTCGCCGGTTGTCCGCCAGACGCAGTCGTTTTCGATGCTACAGCTTCGGTTGGCTTGCAAATCAGTGTGCCACATGTGCGCGGGTTCGGCTAAAATCCCAGACCAGCTATAGTCCTGTTCAAGCATCCAGGTATTGGATAATTCCAACCCGTCGGTGGCCCCGAATTCAACGAAAAAACCACCTCGTTTGAAGTTTGTCATTGCGAGCGCAAACAGATCTTGGCGCAACTGTGCCGGCGATTTATCTAGCGCATCAAGGCAGGCATGCGTGTGCTCGCGGGGCATTGATTGAATGAAGGCGAGGTCAAAAAGCCATTTTCCCGAGCCTTGAGATCATTTAATCGGGTTTTTTTCGTGATGCCAAGATTGGTGGCATTCATGAGGCGGGTGAAGAAGGTTTTCGTCGGTGTTCCCTGACGTTTTCTTTTTGCTTCCTGATCTCATGGAAGAATGCAAACCTAGCTACAAATTTCTAAAATTTCAACACCATCCCATGGCAGCACCATTTTGGTTTGGCTGAGTTGTGGCGTCATGTCTTCGAGTTTGAAATGTGCGCTAAGCAGGCGTTCCAGCCGTGCGGTGCGCGGGGCTTTGGGGGCGAGGGCGGCGCAGCAGACGTATTCGGCGGCGATGGCACCTTGTTGCTCGTAGCCGAAGTCGAGGAATTGTGCCTGATTGGCGAGGTCGAATAGGTAGGGGTCCGGGCTGGATTGATGTTCATGTGCGGCTTTTAGGGGGTGATAATTGGTGATGTCGCGGTTTTGCCATTGCCAGATGTGAACCAGCTCGTGGGCGAGGAACATGGCGGCCAGCAACAAGGCCGCATCGGGGTAGGCGGGCATGTAATCGCGTGCGTTGAAGTCCGGGTTCACGTTGATTGTATTGAATATAACCGTGGCGGCGGGGGTGCCTGTTGTTGTGGGCCCCTGTGGTGGGGGCAGCAGTTTTCGGGCGCAGGTGGTGCGCGGGGCGACGGGGTAGGTGGTGCTGTAGAGCTTGAGGATGGGCGCGGGGCGCAGGCGGATTTTGGAGGTGTCGAGATCGGGGCCATGGAACTGTGCGGCGAAGCGGGATTCCGCATCGGAGAGCGGGCGCCCGCAGGCGCTAAGGGTCAGGAATACAAGGAGAATGGCAATTCGCATGAGGGTAGAGTGGCGCGTCTTTGGGTTGGGGGCAAGGGGTTGATCTGGCTCAAGATAGTTTTCGGGAAAGGTGTTAAAATTTTCCTGAACTACTGTGAGGAACAAATGAAAATTGTCTATTTACTGATGCTTGCCGGGATTGCGGGATGCGCGGAGGTTGAGGTTCCGACGGGGGCTGCATTATTTGCCGATAATTGTACGGCCTGCCACGGGGCGGATGCGACGGGGAGCGGTTGGGTTGGGGCTGGATTGCAGCGCAAGCCCGCAGATTTGACGCTGCTAAGCAACCGGAATGGTGGGGTTTTCCCGATGCAGATGGTGCTGAGCACGATTGACGGGTTCCATCGGAACCCACGGTTCGAGACGGCGATGCCGGAGTTTGGCAGCTTCTTTTCGGGGCCGATGGACCAGATTGAACTGGACGGGGTAATGACGCCCGTGCCGGAGCCGCTGTTGCTGGTGGCGGAGTACCTGCGCAGCTTGCAAAAATAGGCGCGGCGGTACGTGGGGTACAGCACGTACAGGGTTTTGCGCATTTTGTACGGTAGCGTGCGATTTGGATGCGCCGCGCGAGGGGGCGCGGGGTGGTTTACGTGAGCTTAACGTATGTTGGGTAAGGGGGGATCATGCCCAACTACCACCGAGCCTGTGTAACCGGCGCGCGTTACTTCTTTAGCGTCAATCTGGCTGATCGCCGTGGGCGATTGTTGGTGGAGCACATTGACCTGCTGCGAGATGCGGTAAGGCAGACGCGCAGAGAGCGGCCGTTTGAGGTGGATGCAATGGTGGTTTTGCCGAACCATCTGCATGCCGTCTGGACTTTGCCTGTGGGGGACGCGGATTTTTCAACACGCTGGGGTGCGATCAAAGCGCGGTTTACGCGGGAGATCGGTAGGGTGGGTTTTCAACCCACCGCAAGTGTAGATGACAGAATGGTTCAAGGAACGGTGGGGTGGAACCCCACCCTACGGTCAAAGTCAAAAGTCATGCGACAAGAAGGGAAAGTGTGGCAGCGGCGGTTTTGGGAGCATTGCATTCGCGATGAGGCCGATTACCGCGCGCATGTGGAGTATTGTTGGTTGAACCCCGTAAAGCACGGGTATGTAGAGCGGGCGGTTGATTGGCCGCATTCGTCGATCCATCGCGATATCCGGTTGGGGCGTGTCGGGCCGGAATGGTCGGAGCGCGTGATGACGGTGTAGGGCGGGGTTTAGCCCGCCGGTGTGGTGTGTCGTTTAGAGCGTGGCGGGGTGAACCCCGCCCTACGGGTTTTGGAGAGGGCATGCTTGGACCTCGGGGCAGGGTGCGAAGGCCCTCCCCATGGAGGAGGATGAAGGTCGTCTTGCAACCTGTCCAGTGGATCGGTTGCAAGATCAGAACGGATGGAGCTCCGGTCGGGCGCTGCCCGGCGTGCCGCCGGGCGAGAGTTTTGTTTGGTAGTGCAAATGAAAATGCACTCTACGCTTGCTACTTGGGGCCTTCTATTCTCTTTTGTTCTTCCGGTTTTTCGAGCTCGAGATAGCCCTCAACTTTTCGCTGTGTGACAGTTCGGGCCATTTGGATAGCCTTTGCAATTGGTTCGGCGTCTTCGCCGACCGTTTTCACCAAAGATGACATATCAGCTGCAGCCGCTAAAAATGTTTTAAACACTGATAATGGTTTATAAAGCTCATCTTCAATTTGGCCAATTCGGTAAAGTATCCAACGTTTTTGTTTACCCGTCAGGAACTGCGCAACATTAACTTTCCCCCGCGCATCACTCATGAGCACTCGAATTTCTCCTTTGTCGGCGTCAGATAGCTCAGCAGAATCAAAGGCGGCGACATCTTCCGGATCAACAAAATGATCGTCAATTTTGGACGCATGCAAAGCGTCAATCACCGAAAGTAAATCTGAATGTATCTTGCTGAGTGACCTGTCCGGTTCCGGCTCTAGATTACCCATTGCAATCGAGCGAATATTTGGATCAGGGACCCTTTGTGCAACCTTTAATGTTGCAGCAAGACGAGTAGTAATTTGGTCGGCTTTGTGTCGTTGTGTGGCTCGGTAAGCTCTCAGTGTATTGTTTGATGCGGGAATTTCCTTGATTAGGGCCTCCAATAGAACTTCTAAGGCATCAGTAGGATCTCTTGGCAGTGTAGAATATTCAATAATCAACGAACTTATCCTCTAAATGTCTAAAATTTTAGCATATCCCTCAAACATCCACATCCTCAACAAACTTCGCATTTTGCTGAATATACTCGAACCGCAGTTCCGGCTTTTTGCCCATGAGGCGCTCGACCAGATCGGCGGTTTCTCCCGGCTCGTCTTCTTGCACGGTGATGCGGATGAGTTGGCGGGATTTTGGGTCCATGGTGGTTTCTTTGAGGTCTTTTGCGTCCATCTCGCCCAAGCCTTTGAACCGTTGCACGTCGATTTTACCGCGTCCGCCCAAGCCTTTAGCAAGTGCGGTGTCTTTGGCGGCATCATCCGCGACGTAGAGGCGGTTTGCGCCTTGGGTGAGGCGGTAGAGCGGTGGGCAGGCCATGTAGAGGTGGCCTTGGTCAATCATCGGGCGCATTTGCACGTAGAAGAAGGTCATCAGCAGTGAGGCGATATGCGCGCCGTCCACATCGGCGTCGGTCATGATGATGATTTTCTCGTAGCGTAGGTCTTCGACGTTGAAGCGCGTGCCCATGTTAACGCCAAGGGCCTCGCAAATATCGGAAATTTCTGAGTTGGAATGCAATTTGGAGGAGGCCGCGCCAAGCACGTTGAGGATTTTGCCCTTGAGCGGCAGCAGCGCCTGATTGACCCGATTGCGCGCGCCCTTGGCAGAGCCACCCGCGCTGTCACCTTCCACGATGAACAGCTCGGTGCCTTTGCGGGTCTTCGAGGTGCAATCGGTAAGCTTGCCGGGCAGGCGCAGCTTCTTGGTGGCAGATTTGCGCGAGGTTTCTTTTTCTTGCTTGCGGCGCAGGCGCTCCTCTGAGCGCAGCACAAGGAAATCAAGGATTGCGCCGGCCGATTTGGTATCGGAGGCAAGCCAGTTGTCGAAATGGTCGCGCACAGCGTTTTCCACTAGCCGCTGAGCCTCGACTGTGGCGAGGCGGTCCTTGGTTTGGCCGACGAATTCCGGCTCACGGATGAAGCAAGAGACCAGCGCACAGCCGCCTGTGGTCAGGTCGTCGCGGGTGATTTGCGCGGCTTTTTTGTTAGAGATTAATTCGCCGTAAGCTTTGATGCCTTTGAGGATGGCGGCCCAAAAGCCGCTCTCATGCGTGCCGCCCTCGGGGGTGGGAACGGTGTTACAGTAGCTTTGGATGAAGCCATCGCGCGCAGGTGTCCAGTTGATGGCCCACTCGACCTTGCCGGGGACTTGGAAGCGGGATTGGAAATCGACGGTGCCTGCAAAGGGGTTTTCCGCGTAGGTGGTGGATTTGCCAAGGGTTTCGCGCAGGTAATCGGACAGGCCGCCGGGGAAGTGGAAGGTGGCGTCTTTTGGGGTTTCACCGTCGTCGATCTCGGTTTTCCAGCGGATTTCAACACCAGAGAAGAGGTAGGCCTTGGAGCGGATGGATTTGAACATGCGCGCAGGCTTGAAGCGGTGATTGCCGAAAATTTCCTCGTCGGCGTGAAAGGTGACGGTGGTGCCGCGGCGATTGGGGGCCGCGCCGATTTTCTCGACCGGGCCAAGTGGGATACCGCGAGAGAAGCGTTGCTCGTACAGCTCTTTGTTGCGTGCAACCTGCACGATCATGCTGTCAGACAGCGCGTTAACCACGGAGGCACCGACGCCGTGCAACCCGCCGGAGGTCTCGTAGGCGTTGCCGGAAAACTTGCCGCCTGCATGAAGCGTACAAAGAATGACCTCGAGGGCGGATTTGTCGGGGAATTTGGGGTGTGGATCAATCGGGATGCCACGCCCGTTATCGCGGATGGTGACGGAGTAGTCGGCGTTTAGTGTGACCTCGATGCGGTTGGCGTGGCCTGCGACGGCCTCGTCCATGGAGTTGTCGAGAACTTCTGCCACAAGGTGATGCAGCGCGCGCTCGTCGGTGCCGCCGATATACATGCCGGGACGTTTGCGCACAGGCTCTAGGCCCTCAAGGACCTCGATGGAGGAGGCGTTGTAGTCGTCGTCTTGGCCGCCAGAGAGGAGATCGTTCATACCGCTGCTCGTTTTTATTTGATTTGCGCGCGATTATGGCAGAGGGGACGCGGCGGGGAAAGAGGTGGTTCGTTTGGAATTTTGTTAACGCATGTAGGCTATGCGACAATAGTTTTGTCGACTTGGCGCGCTTAAAGGTGTCAGGTGGCAACGCGTATATGCAAAGGGGAAAGCATGAAATTTCGAATGAGCATTATGGCGGGCGTCGTTCTGGCACTGGCGGGGTGTATCGACACCTATGGCGAGAGCAAAGATTTGGGGATCGTTAAAACCATCAATGGCAAGGATTACCGCGTCATTCAAAGCACCAAACGGTCGAAAGAATACGAGGGGGGCACGGAGACAGTGAGCCGTGTGTTTTTACTCTATCCGGTTTGGATGCCGCCCTCGGAGTATCATGGCTCGAATGCCGTGTCGGAGTGCGAGGAAGGGAGTGCGTCTTTGTGCGGGCGTAAATTCCAGTCGAGCGTAGATTTTCATACTAAATATGAGCCAAATCGGCTGCGAAGCCCGAAAGAGCGTATAGCGCGGGCGGGTGCAGCCCAAGCCGGCGGTAGCGGTGATGGCGGTGAGGGTGACGGGCACTGACACGGAAATGAGTGGAATGCCTCTCTGACTTGCGGGGCAATTCTGTGCTTGAAGTAACGGGTGGGAGGCCATTGCAGATTGCAGTGGCCTTTTGGCTGTCTTGGGTGAGGAAACGGTGCTTGGTTGACCTAGCTCAACGCACAATTCCTCTGGTGTTGTAATATCTTAAATGCGGGAACGGGCTACTGGACTCACCTTGTAGAAACATGCTCGAAATTCTCGATTACTGTGGAATCCTCCCGCAATGGAAAGGGAAATAAATGCTTCGAAATATTATAATGGCAGGTGCGGTGCTGATGCTGGCAGGCTGCTTTGAAACCTATGATGACTATAAAGACATTGGGGTGATGTACACGTTCGGGCAGAAGGATTACCGCGTCGTTCGCAGCAGGGTCACGGAAAAGGACCGGGGCAAGACGATAGTGTCACACACGCTGTTTTTGTACCCCGCGGATATGCCGCCGTCTGCGTATCGCGGCGACCTGAATGCCACGGGGCAATGCAATCTCGGCAGCGAGGCGAAATGCCAAAAGTCGTTTCGAACCCAGTGGGAAGCTGAAGAGAAGTTGGACGCCCAACTGTTCGGCAATGAGGACGATGGCGGCGGTCACGGCCATTAGTGGCGAGGGTTTGAGGTGAACAGGCTTGGGGCCGCCTTGGAAATCGGGGCGGCCTTATGCGTCGTAGAATGCGTCACACCCTAGAGCTTGGCGCAGCGGCGTTTGATGCGTTTGAGGCGTTTTTGATAGGTGGCGTTGTTGTCCTTGGTCCACATTTTGCCCTGAATTTTCATACAGCGTTTGATGTCGCGAGAACTGTTTTGCAGCCCGTCAGAGGCGACGGAGGCCACGGCTATACTAATGCCTGCAATGGCAGCAGTCAGGATGACCCAATCGACGACCACTGCGCCGCAAGTGTCGGCGAAAAAGCGGGCAATCAGGGTGCGCTTCGGTGGGGTATATGCGGTTTTTATCATTGTACTGCGATCCTCGTAAAATGCCCAACAGGGGCGGGCCCCTTCAATATTGGGGCCAATTCTTAGCTAATTGTTGCTATTAATGCCCGATGATCTGGGCGTTACTTTGGCGGAATTTAGGCCATGTGAAAGCTGCTAGTCACCACTTGCCGGAGCATGAAATTCAGCCTACGGCTAGGGCATGACGTTCTCTCAACACCTTAAAGCTGTACTGATTCTAGGCCTGCCCTTGGTGGGGTCACACCTTGCGCAATTCTCGGTGCATCTGGTCGATGCGGTGATGCTGGGGTGGTACGATGTGACGGCCTTGGCGGCGAGCGTTTTGGCGGGCACCTTCTACTTTGTGTTGTTCATTATGGGGGCGGGATTTGCCTTTGCCGTGATGCCGATGGTGGCGGAAGCGTCGGCTTCCGACAATGACGTTCGCATCCGGCGTGTGACCCGCATGGGGTTGTGGTTGTCGCTGATTTATGCGGGCGCGGTGTTGCCACTGATGATCTGGTCGGCACCGGTTTTGCGCGCGCTGGGTCAAGAGGATTTACTGTCGGAGTTGGCGCAAGACTATCTTGGCATCGCGAGCTGGGGGTTGATTGCAGCGCTGCTGATTATGGTGCTCAAAAGCTACCTTGCCGCGTTGGAGCGCACGGCGGTGGTGTTGTGGGTGACGATGGTGGCCGTGGCGGTGAACGGGGCGTTGAATTACGCGTTTATTTTCGGCAATTTTGGCGTCCCGGAGATGGGATTGCGCGGCGCGGCGCTGGCCTCGGTGATCACAGAAGTGGCGTCGCTGCTGGTGTTGGTGGCCTATGTGGCGCGCGGGCGAGGCACCCGTGCACATGCGATATTCCAGCGCATTTGGAAGCCCGACCCGGAGGCGATGCGCGATGTGTTCAAGCTGGGCTGGCCGATCGGGTTGACGAATTTAGCTGAGAGCGGAATGTTCACCGCCGCCTCGTTGATCATCGGGTTGATCGGGGTTTTACCGCTGGCTGCCCACGGGATCGCGCTGCAAATCACCGCTGCCACGTTTATGGCGCATGTGGGCCTGTCGCAGGCGGCAACTGTGCGTGCAGGTCGCGCGATGGGCTTGGCAGATTGGGGGCGTCTGGCGGGTGGTGCGCGCGCGGTCATGACCCTGTCGATGGCAGTTGTGGCGATGACCATGTTGGCGTTTTTGACGATACCAGAGGTGCTGATGTCGGGCTTCTTGGCCCCCGGAGACATCAACCGAGAGGTAATTTTTGTCTATGGAGCCAGTCTGTTAGCGGTGGGCGCATTGTTCCAACTGGCGGATGCGGGGCAGGTTATGGCGTTGGGCCTGTTGCGCGGCATTCAAGACACGCGCTGGCCGATGTATGCGGCGGCGTTCAGCTATTGGGGCGCGGGCGTGCCGGCCAGCTATGTGCTGGGTATCACCTTCGGGATGGGCGGCGTTGGCGTGTGGCTGGGGCTGGTTCTGGGGCTGGCGTTGGCGTGTGTTTTGCTGTGGTGGCGGTTCGCGCGACGGTTCGCGGAGTTGAGCGCCAGTTAAGGTGCAGGCCACGCGGGGGTGACGCAAATGCAGGCCTCGCTCAGGGCGTCGGGCTGGTGCTTGATGCGCGCGGGCAAAGCGTCAGGGTTCACCTGATCAGGCAGATAGATCATGCAGGTGACGGTGGCGCGCCCGAGCGTCCAGTGCCGCATTAGCTGACTTTGCGAATGGCGCTCCTCGCCGGGGCCAAACAACGCGGCAAGCCCATGGGCCGCGCGGGCATAGTTGATACGGTAATCACCCGCGCCATGGAGGGTAAACCACAGGCATTCGGGCGGCGTTCCAGTGGCGCTGCTGGGGCTGGTTTGAATTTGTGGTCCGTGATCAACATGGGGAATGAAGGGCCGGGTTGAGGGAAGATCGCACAGGTCGATCTGGTGATCCCACGGGGCGGGGCGGCTGCCATGCTGCGCAGCAATTTCATGTACGGAGCTGCGAAACGCGATGTCGCAGGCATCGAGATGCGCCCAAAGCGCGGCTTGTGTCGTGGCCGGTTCGGAGCGGCGTCCCGTGAAGGGCCACATAGGGTTATTGGTCCCCTTTGAGCAACCGGTCGGCTTTCTTGCGCACTAATACCGAGCGCAGGTCATGCATCGCCAGAAGCAGCGCGTCGGTGACCTCTTCGAGTTGGTCCTCCTCGCTGCGGGTTTGCGCCCAATGCGTGGTCAGGTTCAGGTAGTCGATGGCGCGGTAAATATCGTCGATGTCGCGGGTTCCAAGCACGGTTGCGCGCTCTTGCATCCAGTCCTCAATGACTTCCAGCTCGTCGGCGCTTAGCTCGTGGTCGCCATGCGGCTTGATTTGCCCGTTGCGAATGTTGACCACCGCAATCTCGGACATCTCAATGCGCCGTTGCCGGTTCTCTGTATCCACCCGAAACACGGTGGCGCCGTTCTCGCGAACGCGAAAATAAAACTCTGGAAGCTCGCCTGACATATACTCGGTTGACCCGTTATTGGTGGTTTTCCAGAGGCTAGCACAAGCAAGTCGGGTACGGAAATGCTGATTTGCTCGGGGCGTGTCAAGTTTGCCGATTGCCAAAAGGGCGGGCGTTGTGAAGGCGCATGTTCGGTCTGAGCATTAGCCACGGATCGAGAGCAAAACAATCTTGGTGATTTGATCTATCTCGCGGTGAGAGGGGCGGCTTTTTTGCACGATGATCCGCCAGTAGAGCGGGGCTATCAACATGTCGAGCGCTAGCCTCCGGTCGGTTGTCGCAGGTAGTTCACGGCGCTGGATTGCGTGCTCAAGCACGATTTCGGCCTGCGCGCGGCGCTCTTTGGTGACGCTGTTCAGAAGCTCTGCCAACTCATCCGAGCGGGCATGTTCGGCGTGCAGATCGGGCAATATGCGCCGGATAAGCGGGTGGCGCAGGGCGATTGCGAACTGCCGGATAAGGCGCGAGACATCACCGTCAAGAGAGCCGGTGTCCGGGATTGGGGTGATCGTCAGAGCGGTGGCGCGCACGCCGTCGTAGGCAAAGTCGCGTTTGGTTTTCCACCGTCTGTATAGGGCGGCTTTGCCCACGCCCGCACGGGTCGCGATGCGCTCCATGCGCAAGGAGGCATAGCCCGTCTCGGACCATTCCTCAAACAAGGCGCGGTGCAGCGCATCGGTGACAGATGTTTGCAAAACAGCGGCACCAGCCGGGCTGCGTGGCGGTTTCTGTGAAGAATTGTCGTTAGAACTGTTGCGTTCCATCGTGACTTCCTTTATTGCGATGATACGCTACCGTATCGACGTATTTCATGCGGTTCAAGCCCTAACCACCGAGGGGATATCATGTCCGATCAGAAACCTGTTTCAAGTTTTGGTGCCATGCTGCGCGCGGCGTTGGGCGAGGTTGTATCGAGCCGCGCGGGCACAGGTTTTCTGGCAATGTGTTCTGAGGATATCGTGTTCCAGCTTCCCTATGCGCCAGCCGGGCTTGTGCGCGAGGTCCGGGGCAAAGCCCAACTGGCGGCCTATATACAAAAGGTTGGCGAGTTGATCGCCTTTGATGTGATGAGCATGCCGGTCACGCATGCCTCGGTGGATGGCGAAACCTTTGTTCTGGAGTTCTCGTGCAAGGGGCACGGCATGCTGAGCGGTGGCGACTATGATCAGGACTATATTTCAGTTATCCGCGTTCGCGGCGGCGAAATTGTTCAATATCGCGATTACTGGAACCCCCTTATTTTACTTGGCGCCGTCGGCGGCAGCGCGCCTTTAGTGGCGCATTTTCAGGAGTTTACCAATGATTAAACCTATCCTTGTCACTGGCGGAACCGGCAAGACCGGCCGCCGTGTTGTTGCGGGTTTGCGCGAGGCAGGCGAGCGCCCGCGCATCGCAAGCCGAACCCCGAAAGCCGCGGGCGAGATACGCTTCAACTGGCAAGATCCCGCAAGTTTCGAAGGGGCATTTCACGGTGTAGGGGCGGTTTATCTGGTGGCGCCGACCGATACGTTCGACAGCATTGGCGCCATGCAACCAGCCCTTGAGTTTGCGCGCAAGGCGGGGGTCTCGCGGTTCGTTTTGCTGAGTGCATCCTCGCTTGAAGAGGGCGGTGCGATGATGGGGGCCGTGCATGGGTGGCTGCGTGAAAATGCACCTGAGTGGGCGGTCTTGCGCCCGTCATGGTTCATGCAGAACTTTTCCGAGGGGCAGCATCTTGCGCCGATAAGGGATGAATCGGCGGTCTTCTCGGCGACAGGTGACGGGCGCATCGGCTTCATTGATGCCGCAGATATTGCCAAATGCGCTGTGGCGCTGCTGAGGGCCGAAAAAATCGAGAATTCGGATTACATTTTGACCGGACCCGAGGCCCTTTCCTATGATGATATCGCCGCAGTTTTCTCGCGCCATTTGGGGCGCAACATAGCGCATCGGCGCTTGGATGTGGCGGGAATTGCAGGTCGTTTTGAGGGGCTGGGGTTTCCGGCAGATTACGCACAGACCCTTGCGGGGATGGATGAGGTGATCTCGACGGGGGCGGAGGACCGCACGACGGACAACCTGCGCAAAATCACGGGCCAAGCTGGGGCGAGTGTTGACGATTTTGTGGCGCGCCATGCCGCTGTCTGGCAGGGCGTTTAGGCCGGTTTGTTATGGCGTAGGTTTTGCGCCCAATTGCGTGGCGTAGCGGTGCCATGAGTGGGCGGCGCGGGTGTTGATCGGTTTGCGCACGGCCACCGCGCTGAGGGTTTGCACTGCGCGGGTGTTTTCCTCGGGGTGCAGGCAGGCGTCGTTCCACGCAAGACCCGCCATAGCGAGCAAGTCGCGGGTGGTTTGCTCGGGCGTTGTCACAAGGTCTTCGTAATTGATGGTGTGGACCCGATCGGGCAGGCGGGTTTGCCAGAAGGCGGCTATATCGTCGAAGCTGTCTTGATAGGCGCGGATATCGGCAAGGTTGTAGCTGAAGGTCTGTTTTCCCGGCTGAAAAACCTGACGCAACAGGGATAGCGCGTTGCCATGCGGGTTGCGCTTGACCACGATGATGCGCGCATTTGGCAGGGCGGCGGCAACTGCGCCCATATAGACCGCGGTCTGGATGGATTTGTCGGTGATGCGCGCGGCCTGAGGGTGGCGGGTTTGAGCGGCATCTACATAGGCGTGGCCGAGGGTTGCAAGGTTTTGAGGCGTTAGATCTAGCTTGTCAGCAGGCTGGTTTGCGAGATCACCAAGGATGCGGCGCAACTCAGTGCCGAAAATGGCCATCTCACCGCCGCCGGTGACATCGGGGTGGGCGGAGAGGATTTGCTCGACCAGCGTGGTGCCAGAGCGCGGCAGACCGGTGATAAATATCGGCGCGGCGGTGCTGGCCTCTGCGGTGGGGGCCGCAGGGAGGGAGGCAAACGCGCGCTTGTATTGGGCCAATTGGCTCAGGCGGTCTTGGATATCGTAGGGGTGCAATTTGCGCATAATGGCGTTGGCGCGCAGCAGGTGTTTGAAGGACTGATCGGGCTGATCCAGGTCATCGAGGGCTTTGGATATCGCAAAGTCCAGATGCGCGGCGGCGGCGGAGTTGGACTTGGTTTTGGTGCGCGCCTTGCGCATCTTCCCCAGTAAGGGATCGCCTTTGGTGAACCGGTGTTGCGCGCCAAGCAGGCGGTATAATTCGCCATCGGCGGGATTGGCCTTGATCGCGGCGAGCAGGTCGGTGCGGGCCTCGTTAAATTGCCCAAGGGCTTGGTGAAGGACGGCGCGTTTGGCCAGCAGGGGGGTGGTTTTTTGAGCACCATCAATTAGGTGGCCAAGCGCGGCAATCGCCGCAGTGAAATTGCCCGCGCCTTCCTCGACCTCGGCGCGGAAGGCCATAAGTTGTGGCGAGGATTGAGTTGCATTCAAGGGGGGCAAATCTTGCAGGGCAGCGCGGTCTTGCCCAAGGGCATGAAGCAGGCGGGCGCGAAACAACTTGAGGGTGCCGTCATTGGGGGCCTCAAGTATGGCCTGAGAGATCGACTGCAACGCCCCGGATAGGTCTCCGGCAGCGGCCTGCTTGCGGGCGTTGATGACTTTGTGATCGAATTGGCTCACGTCACAGGCCTTTCAAATTGTCGAAGCAGCCAGAGGTGGCAAGGCGGTGCGTCTGGTAGTCGTCACCCCCGCCCGCAGCCCATTGGGCCGAGGCGGGGGTGTGGTTTAAGTGAGCGCTGCGCAGAAAGTTTGGATGCGGGTGCAAGCCTCGCGCAGGTTCTCATCCGAGGTGGCGTAGCTGACGCGGAAATTCGGGCTGAGGCCGAAGGCTGCGCCGAACACCACTGCGACGCCGTATTCTTCCAGCAGGGCGGTGGCGAAAATCTCGTCATTTTCGATTTTGGTGCCTGCTGGCGATGTTTTGCCAATGCAGCCCGCAATCGAGGGGTAGACATAGAACGCGCCCTCGGGTGTTGGGCAGGTGAGGCCCTGTGCCGCGTTGAGCATCTCGACCACCATATTGCGGCGCCGCACGAATATCTCGTTGTTGGGAGCAAGGAAGTCTTGCGTGCCATTCAACGCCTCGACCGCGGCCCATTGGCTAATAGAGCAGGGGTTGGAGGTTGATTGGGATTGCACCTTGCGCATCGCGCTGATCAATTTTTCTGCACCACAGGCATAACCAATGCGCCAGCCCGTCATGGCATAGGCTTTGGAGACACCATTGCAGGTCAGGGTGCGCTCGTAGAGTTGTGGCTCTACCTGTGCGGGGGTGCAGAATTCGAACCCGTCATAGGCGAGGTGTTCGTACATATCATCGGTCATGATCCAGACCTGCGGGTGGCGCAGCAGCACGTCGGTTAATTCTTTCAATTCGTCCCAAGTATAGCCCGCGCCGGTGGGGTTGGAGGGTGAGTTGAAGATGAACCATTTGGTGTTGGGCGTGATCGCGGCCTCGAGCTGCGCGGGGGTCAGTTTGAAGTTGTTCTCTAGTGTGGCCTCGACCGTGATCGGGGTGCCGCCCGCCAGCAGCACCATATCGGGGTAGGACACCCAGTAGGGGGCGGGGATCAGGACCTCGTCGCCCTCGTTCAAAGTGGCGACAAAGGCGTTATATAAGGTTTGCTTGCCGCCAGTGCCGACGGAAACCTGCGCGGGGGTATAATCCAGCCCATGATCGCGTTTCATCTTGGCGCAGATGGCGTCTTTCAGCTCTGGAATGCCGTCGGGGGCTGTGTATTTGGTTTTGCCAGCCGCGATGGCAGCAACGGCGGCGTCTTTGATGTTTTGTGGCGTGTCAAAATCCGGCTCGCCAGCGCCAAGGCCGATTACGTCCTTGCCCGCGCGCTTTAATTCAGCCGCTTTTTGGGTGACGGCGATAGTGGGGGAAGGTTTTACGCGGGACAGAGTTTCGGACAGAAAGGACATGTGACGCCTCGTCAGGTTGAATTATGGACAATTCGGTCTTACGGATAGGCCCCGACGCATTCAAGCGATAACGCCCCTTGGAGGATGCCCCACATGGACGACACGGACGCTTATTTCGGCAATGACAGTGCAACTTTTGGCGACCGCGTGGCCGCCGGGCGCGAGGCGCAGGGGTTAAGCCAAGAAGAACTGGCCAAAAAGCTGGGCGTGAAATTGAAGACCATTCGTGGCTGGGAAGACGACGTGGACGAGCCGCGCGCAAACAAGCTGTCGATGCTGTCGGGGTTGTTGAACGTGTCGATGCGCTGGCTGCTAACGGGCGAGGGCAGCGGGGTCGAGGGGCCAGTTGACGGGGTGGAATTGTCCGGTGATGTGAAGGATATTTTGCTGGAGTTGCGCCGCACTAAGGCTGAATTTTCGCGCTTGGCGGACCATTTGGGCCAGCTAGAGAAGCGTTTGGCCAAGTCGTTGAAGACCGTATCATGAGTGAAGTTATGAATGAAATTGGGCCTACTGGTGAGCCGCGCGAGATTAAGCTACGGCGTTTGAAGTTGCGCTCGATGCGGCGCGGGATCAAGGAAATGGACCTGATCCTTGGCGGGTTCGCGACCCACGCGCTGGATAGCCTGAGTGATGATGATCTGGCTTTGTACGACGAAATGCTAAGCGAAAATGATCACGATATGTATGCCTGGGCCTGTGGACATGTGCCCGCGCCGGACAGGTTTTCTGGTTTGATCAAGCGTGCTGTGACGGAGTCTCAGGTCTTCTGATCAAGTTTTTACGCAAATTTGCGCGCGTTTAACCGTTTATTGGTGATTCTCCGGCTACTTCGACTGCAAGAGCAGAAGTAGTCGGAGAGATCAATGAGTATGCAAAAACCACTTGCAAGCCCGCAGGCCCGCCTTTTTATGACGGGATATTTAGAAAGCCTAGCCTTGGTGGAGCGGCTACATCGGTTGCTATTGGACGTCATCAAGGATGAGTTCGAGCGGCTTGGTATCCTAGATATCAACTCCGTGCAGGCACTGTTGTTGTTTAATATTGGCGAGAATGAAGTCACCGCAGGTGAGTTGAAGTCACGCGGTTACTATCAAGGCTCGAACGTGTCGTATAACCTTAAGAAGTTGGTGGAAATGGGCTATATGCACCATCAGCGGTGCGAGATTGACCGCCGATCCGTGCGTGTGCGCTTGACCGAGCGGGGTCGCAACGTGCGCGACAAGGTCGGAGAGCTTTTCGAGCGTCATGCCATTGGCCTAGAGGAAAAAGGTATCCTTGGGAATGATGGGATCGACATGATCAACCACTCGCTACACCGGATGGAGCGTTATTGGTCAGATCAAATCCGCTATATTTACTAAGGCTTATGGCTAACTGTTGTGATCTTCTTGAGTAGTGTGGGCAGACGACATCTTAGCTTGCCTATGGGGAGTTTCGCGGGGCCGATATCCGGCGGGATTCAATCTGGGAGAGCCTAATTCTGGCGCGGTGAGATTGCCAAAACGACAAGGTGACAAGGCCAACAAGCAAGACGATAGATATCACATAGGCGGACAACACTGTGTCCGCGTGTTTCCCTAGATCAGGTAGCATCTGTGATCCTTTTTATACGCCATTGCGTGTTCGGCATTATCCAAGTCTTTCGCGTGAGATGAGTGCTCCGGCGCGGCGCAGTCTGATTTCGGTTCTTGTCCGCAGAAGGACGAGGGCAATAAACAAGAGGACGAAGCCGGTCAAGGATACATAGAGAGGGGACGAGAATACGTCCGCGACGTGCTCTTCCTTATCCAGAGATAACGATGCGCCTTGGTGCAACCCTTGGTTCCAGAAGTTGACCGCATAGCGCGATAAGAGGGCGAAAACCGAGCCGACGAGGCATAAAATTGATGTGAGGTCTGCGGCAGTGTCGGGGTTCTCGATCGCGGCCCAAAGAGCCATGTAGCCAAGGTAGAACAAAAACAAGATGAGAAAAGAGGTCAGGCGCGGATCCCAAGCCCAATAGGTTCCCCACATTGGTTGCCCCCAAATGGCGCCGGTAATCAGTGCAATAAGGGTCATGGTTAGGCCAATCGGGGCGGCAGCTTTGGCTGCCAGCGCCGAGACATGGTGGCGGCGGACCAGCCAGATCAGCGAGGTGACCAGCATCATGATCCACGCATTGATGGCCAGAAATGCAGATGGGACGTGGAGATAGATGATTTTTACAGTTGCCCCTTGGCGGTAGTCATCGGGGGTAAAGAAGAAACCCCAAATCAGGCCAGTTAAAAGGCATGCTAAAGACAGCAGCGCCACCGCTGGCAATAACTTGCTAGAGGTCTGCATAAAGCGGGTTGGATTTGCGTATTCCCAGATCGACATGGGGTAGTGTTATGGGATGGTTTGATGCGGGGCAATGGAATTTGCGCAGGGCGTAGTGTCGCGTTGGCCAAGGTCGGGGCATTCACGGGATGAGGTTTTAGCGCAGATTCATCCGAAGTGCTGCGGCAGAGGCAAAGGGCAAGAGGGCGGCAGAGCCCGCTGTGATTGCCGCGAGGAAAAGTAGCGGAGTGGTCGCGGGTAAGCCTTCGGCCCCGCGGCGCACGGCTTCGGCTCCGAAAATCAGGGTGGGTATATAGAGGGGTAAGACCAGTAGTGATATCAGCAGCCCGCCGCGCTTTAGCCCAACCGTGAGTGCTGCGCCGAATGTGCCAAGCACGGAAAGGGCTGGGGTGCCAAGGGCCAGCGATGCGACCAGCCAGACTGTGGCTTGGCTGGGCATGCTTAGGAAAATGCCCAAGAACGGCGCGATGAGCGTAAGGGGCAGGCCGGTAGTTAACCAGTGCGATAGTGCTTTTAGCAGTGCTGCGGCTTCGAGGGGCAGGGGCGATGTGGCGAGCAAGTCGAGTGTGCCGTCCTCGAAATCGAGCTGGAAAATACGGTCCAGCGAGAGTAGGCATGAGAGCAATGCACCGACCCATAAGATGCCGGGCGCAATGCGTGACAAGGTTGCAGAATCCGGACCGACACCAAACGGGATCAACACCACGAGAATCAAAAAGAACGCCAAGCCAAGGCCAAATCCGCCCCCCGCACGGGTGGCAAGGGTCAGGTCGCGGCGCAGGAGGGCAATCATGACAGGGCCTCGTCGAGGAAAGGGTCATCCGAGGGGGTGTCCAGCAAGGCGGCACGGAAGGGTGAAATGTCGAGCACGCGTGCCTTGGGAAGGCCAAGGTCGATATGGGTCGCAAGAATTGCGGAGCCGCCCGTGCCCAGATGTGTGGTGACTGCGGCGGCAAAACGCGCGACGTTTTGGGCGTCGAGCGAGACGGTCGGCTCGTCCAGCGCCCAGATAGAGCGCCCAGTTAGCATAAGGCGCGAGAGTGACAGGCGGCGTTTTTGCCCGGCGGACAGGTCTTGGGCGCGGCGCGTGAGCAGGGTTTCCAGATCGAATGCCATGATGGCGGGGGTAATATCGTGGGTGCCAAAGATATCTGCCCAGAATTGCAAGTTTTCGGCCACGCTGAGTTGTGCCTTTAGCCCATCGGCATGGGCCGCATAGGCGACATCATCGGGTGAGAAATTTAAATCCCCCGCAACGGGGGGCGTTAATCCGGCAAGGCAGCGCAGCAAGGTGGTTTTGCCTGCACCGTTGGGGCCGCGCAAAATTATGGCCTCGCCAGCCGCGACGGTAAAGGTCACGCCGGACAGTACGGTTACTTCGCCTCGTTTGCAGGCCAGGTTTTGGACGCCAAAATTCATCTCCCTAGGGGTAGCGTATCGTTTGGCGGACGAAAACAGGTAAAAATGTATGCAATAGTATACCAAAACACCTCCAGCGGCGTGATGCCCCCTTGATTGCCCATAAAACTTAAGGCATGACCACTCCAGAGACCGCATTTTATGCCATTTTCGGGAGTTCCAGCTATGCCTATTGTCGTAGGACAAGACACCGCCAAGACCCGCCGCACCCTCACAGCAGGCGGCAAATCTTTTGCCTTTTATTCGATCAAAGCCGCCGAAGAGGCCGGCCTTGGTGATTTCTCTAAACTGCCAGCCGCGTTGAAAGTGGTGCTAGAGAACATGTTGCGCTTTGAGGATGGCAAGACCGTCACAGTCGAGGATATCAAGGCATTCTCGGATTGGGCTAAACTGGGTGGCAAAAACCCAAAAGAGATCGCCTACCGTCCAGCCCGCGTTTTGATGCAGGATTTCACCGGCGTTCCAGCCGTAGTTGACTTGGCTGCGATGCGCGATGGCCTTGTGGCTTTGGGGGGCGACGCTGAAAAGATTAACCCGCTGAACCCGGTTGATTTGGTCATTGACCACTCGGTCATGATCGATGAGTTCGGCACGCCGCGCGCATTCAAGATGAATGTTGAGCGCGAATATGAGCGCAACCTTGAGCGCTATACCTTCCTGAAATGGGGTCAAAACGCCTTTAACAACTTCCGCGTTGTGCCCCCCGGCACAGGTATTTGCCACCAAGTGAACCTTGAGTATTTGGCCAAAACCGTTTGGTCCGACACGGATCAAGCTGGCGAAATGGTTGCATATCCTGACACGTTGGTGGGCACGGATAGCCACACAACCATGGTAAACGGCGCGGCCGTTTTGGGTTGGGGTGTTGGCGGGATCGAGGCTGAGGCTGCGATGCTGGGTCAGCCTATCTCGATGTTGATCCCTGAGGTTGTCGGCTTTGAGTTAACTGGTGCTATGGTCGAGGGTACAACTGGTACTGACCTTGTGCTGAAGGTTGTGGAAATGCTGCGCGCCCAAGGTGTTGTTGGTAAATTCGTTGAATTCTACGGCGCTGGGTTGGATAATCTGCCATTGGCGGACCGTGCAACGATTGCCAATATGGCACCGGAATATGGCGCGACTTGTGGGTTCTTCTTGATCGACAAAGAGACCATCCGCTACCTGACCAATACAGGGCGCGAAGAAGAGACCATCGCATTGGTCGAGGCCTACGCCAAAGAGAACGGCTTCTGGCGCGACGCGGATTACGCGCCCGTTTATACGGACACATTGAGCCTAGATATGGGAACGATTGTTCCTGCGATCTCGGGCCCGAAACGCCCGCAAGACTACATTGCCCTGACCGACGGTCAGTCAGCGTTCCACGACCAAATGAAGAACACTTTCAAGCGCCCAATGGGCAAAGAAGTGGCTGTGGCTGGTGAAGATTACACCATGGAATCGGGCAAGGTTGTGATCGCGTCGATCACGTCATGCACGAACACATCGAACCCTTATGTGATGATCGGTGCGGGTCTTGTGGCGCGCAAAGCGGCTGCATTGGGCTTGGATCGTAAACCTTGGGTGAAGACATCTTTGGCACCGGGATCACAGGTGGTTTCGGCCTATCTGGAAGCGGCTGATCTGCAAAAAGATCTGGATGCGATTGGCTTTAACCTTGTGGGTTATGGCTGTGCGACATGTATCGGCAACTCTGGTCCTATCCAACCTGAGCTGTCTGCGGCGATTTCTGAGGGTGACTTGGTTGCGACATCAGTTTTGTCGGGCAACCGGAACTTTGAGGGGCGGATCAGCCCTGATGTGCGGGCCAATTATTTGGCGTCTCCGCCATTGGTTGTGGCCTATGCTTTGGCCGGTACGTTGGACATTAACTTGGCCACAGACGTGATCGCGCAAGACAAAGACGGCAATGATGTCTACCTGAAAGACATCTGGCCAACGACGCAAGAAGTTGCTGAAATGGTTGAGAAAACCGTGACCCGTAAAGCGTTCCAAGAGAAATATGCGGACGTGTTTAAGGGCGACGAGAAGTGGCAGGGCGTCGAGACGACTGACAGCCAGACTTACGACTGGCCTGCGGCATCGACCTATGTGCAAAACCCACCTTACTTCCAAGGCATGTCTAAGGAACCGGGTGTAATCTCGGATGTGAAGGATGCCAAAGTTTTGGCGGTTCTGGGCGATATGATCACCACGGACCACATCTCTCCGGCGGGCGGATTTGCTGAGACCAGCCCAGCGGGGCAATATCTGATAGAGCGTCAAGTGGCACCGCGCGAGTTCAACTCTTACGGGTCGCGTCGTGGTAACCACGAGATCATGATGCGCGGTACATTTGCCAACATTCGCATCAAAAACGAGATGCTGGACGGCGTTGAAGGTGGCTACACCAAAGGGCCAGACGGCGCGCAGGCTGCGATCTTTGATGCGGCGATGGCGTATCAAGAACAGGGTACTCCGCTGGTGATCTTCGGTGGCGAGCAATACGGCGCGGGGTCTTCGCGGGACTGGGCGGCGAAAGGCACGGCATTGCTGGGCGTGAAAGCCGTGATCTCGGAAAGCTTCGAGCGTATTCACAGGTCTAACCTGGTGGGCATGGGCGTTATCCCGTTCGAGTTCACCAATGGTGATACACGCAAATCTTTGGGCCTGACCGGTGAAGAAACCGTGTCGATCATGGGCCTTGAGGGCGATTTGAAGCCACTTTCCGAGGTGCCTTGTGCGATCACTATGGCGGACGGTGAGGTGAAAAACATCACGTTGAAGTGCCGGATTGATACTGCAATCGAGAAGGAATACATTGAGCATGGTGGCGTGTTGCACTACGTGCTGCGCGATCTGGCTGCGTCCTGATTGACTTGAAATACCTAGTTTGGCCCGCCGTAATTGATTTTGCGGCGGGCTTTGCATTTTACGGGTGACGAACGCCGCGCAGGTTGGCACAATGGCGCGATGAAAGGTTTTCCTGATCTCCCGCCTTTGTGGCTTTTGCTGTTCCTTGCGTTGAACTGGGCTGTTGCCCGCGTGCTGCCCGGCGCTGTGAATTGGACCCTGTTAAGCGTGTTGAGCTGGGGGTTTATCGCAGTCGGCTTGGTGCTAATCGCATGGTCAGCATGGTGGTTTTGGCACCACAAAACCCCGATTGAGCCGCATCACGCGCCTAAATCGCTGATCATTGAGGGGCCGTACCGCCTGTCGCGCAACCCGATTTATCTGGCGATGGCGATTATCCTTGGCGGATCCATTCTGGGGCGTGGGCAGGTGATCTGTTTGGTTTTATTGCCAATTTTCGTGGTGATCCTCAACCGGCGCTTCATTGTGGCGGAAGAGGCGGGGCTTAGGGCGGCATTTGGCGCGCAGGCTGAGACCTATTTGCAAAAGACCCGCCGCTGGGTCTGACGTATTGCTCGCAAAGGCTTGATTGGCGCGCGAGGGGGTGACACCCTAAACAGGAAAAGACACAGATGGGATACCTAGACACATGATGAAGCGCTTAACCACCGCCGCCGTTGCCGCCTTGATGCTGGCCCCTGCCTTGCCCGCCGTGGCGGGTGGCCCCGTTGTGGTGGAGTTGTTTACCTCGCAAGGCTGCTCGTCCTGCCCGCCAGCGGATGCGATTTTGGGTGAACTGGCCGGGCGCGATGACGTGATCGCGTTGAGCATGCATGTGGATTATTGGGACTACCTTGGCTGGGCGGATGTTTTTGCCAAGCCTGCCCATACCGAGCGGCAGCGTGGCTATGCCCATGCGGCCCATTCGACCATGGTTTACACGCCCCAGATGGTTATTGGCGGACGTGATCAGGTTGTAGGCACCAAGGCCATGCAACTGGCCGATCAGATAAACAAGCACAAGAATATGCCTGCTCCGGTCACGTTGAAGCTAAGTCGCGATGGCAGTGGCGCGCTGCATATTGAGGCGCGGCGCACTGGCGATGTCCCTCGGAAAATGCTGGTGCAATTAATCCGCTACCTGCCAGAAGAGCATGTGGACATCCTCACGGGGGAGAACGCAGGCAAGACCATAACGTATCGCAATGTTGTGGCAAGTCTGGAGGCCATTGGCAAATGGAACGGCGACCGCGCCCTGAGTTTGACGGCCGAGACCCTTGGGGATGATCCGTCAGTGGTGCTGATTCAAGAGGGCTCGTTTGGCCCCATTTTAGCCGCAGCGCGTATCGACTGACGCTGTTCGGCCTGCTCGGGCTTCCAGCGCCGGTGAATCCAGAACCACTGATCCATATGCTGGCGCGCCAATGCTTCGAGTGAATTGTTGAGCTCTTGGGTCATTTGCAGCGGTGTGCTATGCGCGATAGGCGCCTCGCAGATGACCTCGAAATCAAGACCATTTGGCTGGCGCACCCCATAGGTAGGGATGACTACGGCGTTGTATTTCAAGGCCAATTCGGCGGCAGAGAGCGCGGTTGGCGCAGGTTTGCCGAAGAAGGTTAGATCCGCGCCATCCCACATATATTGGTCCACCAAGAACCCCGCCATCCCGCCGCCACGCAGAAACCGGATCAATCCGGCCAAGCCTTGACGGCCACGCGCAAACACTGGCGTGCCGACGGTGCTGATGGCTGCGACGTAATGCGGGTTGAAGTAGGCATTGTTCATTTCGCGATAGAGCGCGCCGACGTTAAAACCCGCCGCAATCAAGGCCGCACGGGGCGCGTCATAATTGCCAAAATGGCCAGTCACAAGAACCACGGGGCGGCCCTCGGCATGGGCTTTGTGCAGCTCTGCCACGCCCTCGCCGGTTAGGGGCGCGTGTTTGAAGCGGTCGGTAAACCCTTTGCCCGAGAAAATCTCGATCAGGGTGCGGCCAGCGTTGTCCGGGACCGCGCGCACGAGGCGCTCTACCTCAGGTTTTGGCAAGTCGGGGCAAACATAGGCGAGGTTTGCGCGCACGCGTTTTGAGTAGCCCGCGAGCGGGGCTATCACGCGCGAGACGACCCAGCCCGCCATTGGCACCCGCCAGCGGTACGGCACCAGAAGCGCCAAGCCGATGATGGCGCGAATGGCCAGATAGGTTGCCAGTTCGACGGGGCCGCGGCGGCCTTTTGCTGTGCGTCCTAGGGCCATGATCTAGGTGGGTTTGATACGTGTTTCACGGTGCCAGACATAAAGCCCGGCTCCGACGATCACAAGCGCTCCGATATAGACCGGGGCATCGGGAAAATGGCCAAAGAACATCACGCCCCAAAGGCTGGAAAAGATGAGTGCCACATAGGTGAACGGGGCCAGCACCGAGGCCGGAGCCATGGAGAGTGCACGGATCAGTAGCAATTGCCCCATGGTGCCAAGTAGCCCGAGGCCTAGCATATAGGGCAGGTCGGAGGCCTCGAGTGGTTGCCAGAAAAACGGGACGATCACGGACAGCAGCACCGTGGCGACGGAGCCTGTGTAGAACAGCGAGGTCCAGACGTCCTCGTTTTGCCCAGCATAGCGCGTTGCCAGTGCATAGCTGGAGTAGCAAACCGTGCCGCAAAGCGTCAGCAGGGCGTAGGGGGTGAAGGCGTCTGATCCGGGGCGCAGCACGATCATGGCCCCAAGAAGCGCCACCCCCGCCGCCACCGCACGGCGCGCACCGAAGCGTTCGCCCAAGAACACTGCCGCGCCGACCATGATGAAAATCGGGCTGATTTGCATCAGGGCTGTGGTCTCGATCAGCGACATTTTCTGGAAGCCAAAGAAGAAGAACCCAGTGGTGGCCAGCAAGGCAAAAGCGCGAAAGACCTGTAGTCCGGGGCGTTGGGTGCGCGCGACCGTGCGCAACCGTGGCGCGACAAGCAAGGTGACCACCACCATTTGCACGGTGTAGCGCGCCCAGAGAGCCTGGATCGTGTCCACGCGGGTCGAGAGCGTCTTGGCGCAGACATCCATCAAGGTGAACATTAAGGTGGCCGCGACCATCAAGGCGATGCCGCGCGCGATATTATTTTGCGCCATGAGTTACGCGGTTTTCGGCGCGGATTTGGGCAAGCCAGTGCCGATCATGGCGTCGCGGGTGACCAACGTGGCCAATTGTGTGGCGTCCATGTTTTGCGTGCCCTCGGGGCGCGCGGGCAGCACGATATAGCGCATGTCGGCAGTGCTGTCATGGACGCGCAGGGTCGTTTGCGGCGGCAGATCCACGCCAAATTCACGCAGCACCGCCCGCGGCTCGCGCACCGCCCGCGAGCGATACTCACGGGTTTTGTACCAATCAGGCGGCAAGCCCAGCAGGTTGCGCGGGTAGCATGAACACAGGGTGCAGACGATCAGATTATGGGTGTCGGCGGTGTTTTCGACGGCAATCAGGTGCATCGGGCCAATGTCGAACCCCATTTCGCGCGCCGCGTCCGAGGCATTGGCAAGCAGGCGGGTTTTGAAGGCGGGGTCGGTCCACGCACGCGCCACCACGGCGGCCCCGTTGGCGGGGGATCGGTCGTCCATGGCGTCGATCTGGGCCTGAATTTGGGCCGGTGTTAGCTCGCCTTTTTCGACCATCAACTCGCGGATGGCGATTTCCATGGTCTGCCAATAGCTCAGCGCCGCGTCATTGTCTTTGCGGTAGGGGTGGCCCGAGGGTGACAATGGCCCGTCATGATCATGATCATTGTCGTGGTGGTCATGGGGCATTTTGGTCAATCCAATGCGCGTAAATTTCGGCGTCGAGGGTGTCTTGCGGGGCTTCTGCATCGGGCCAGATGTGACCCATCTCGAAACGCACACGGTAGAGCGTGCGGGTCAGGGCAGGGACCATGTAGGCCAGTTGCTCGGGGTTTTTGAACGGGCCGAGGACGCGTTCCACAATGCCGGTTTTGCCGCGCAAGTAATGCGGCGTACGGATATGGCCGAGGGGGGACATGGTTTTGATCCGGACAGTTGTGCCGACATCAAGGGTCATGATTGCGCCGCGCCATAGGTGTCACCGCGGGCTTTGACTTGTTCCATCTTGGTGCCGAGTTCTTCGAGCGAATACACCCCTGCTTCCAGCAGGTTATGGTTCAGGGCCGCGACCCACCGCTCGTAATAGCTCATGTTCTCAAAGGCTTGCTCGCCCATGTCTTCTAGGGCGCGGCGCAGCCCGTCGACGGTGAAATGCCCGCGCATTTGGCCAAGAATAACCAGTGCGTCGACGCGCTTTTCCCAGATTGCAAAGTCGTGGCCCTCCATCGGGACGGAGCCAGCGGCGTCGCCGCCCATGTCGTGCCAGCGGCGCGCAGGGTCGTTAGACTTTGGTGAGAAACTCATCCGTTATCCTTTCGCCAAGGCGTCGATCTGCGGGGCCATTTGGGGCATTGGAAAGCCGGCGTTTGCCAATGTGTCCAGGATGGTTTGGGTCGGCTGTTTCCCTGCCTGTGTGAAGGCCCAAACGATGGCGGATCTTGTGCCGGAGGCGCAGTAGGCCAAGACCTTTCCGTCAACTTTTTGGGCCGCGACATTGTCCATATTCATTTGCCCCATGACGATCGGGTTGTTGGAAAATCCCATGCCAGCGGCCACTGCGGCGGCTTTGATATCGTCGGGTTTGTCGCCCGGCATGCTTTCGCCCTCGGGGCGGTTGCACAGGATATGGGTGAAGCCCTCGGCCTTGATCGCGTCAAAGTCGGAGGCGTGAATCTGCGGGGTTACGGCGAAGTCGGGGGAGAGTGTGCGAATGTCCATGGGTGTCCAAATACTGCGGGGCGGGGTTTGCGTCTAGGGGGCTTTGAAGCGCTCGGCGAGGAAGCGTTGTAGGGCGTCAAAGGCGCGGCTGTCGGAGATGGCGGCGAATTGCATGCCGCGCGCGGGGTCTTGTGCGTTTGGGTTGGTGAAGGCGTGGCCGGTGTGCCCGAAGGCCAGCAATTGCCAGTCGTCGCAGTGTTGCGACAGCTCTTCGGTCAGGGCTACGGTTTGTGCGGGCGTGGCCAGCGGGTCGTCCCAGCCGTGCAGGACCAAGACCGAGGTGTTCATCTTTTGGCAGCCGGAGGGCGGCGCGTCATAGACCCCGTGGAAAGGCGCGACACCCGCCAGTTTGGCCCCGGAGCGCGCCAGATCCAGCACGGATTTACCGCCGAAACAAAAGCCCATGGCGGCGATGCGGGTGGCGTCGGCCATGGGCAGGGTGCGTGCGGTCTCCAGCGCGGCTTGCATGCGCACCAACAGCGTCGCGCGATCGGCTTGGAGCACATGCATCATGTCGCGCGCCTCGGCCTCGTCGCGCGCAGTGCGACCCTCACCGTAGTAGTCCAGCGCGAAGCCGATGTAGCCCAAACTGGCCAGCCAGTCGGCCTTGCTGCGGGTGAAATTATCCAACCCGCCAAACGCGGGTGCGACCATGACCACGGGGTGTGGGCCCTGATGTGTCGGCTGTGCGACATAGCCAATGCATTCGGTGTCGCCTGCCATGTAGCGCTGTTCAGTCATCTAGATTTTCTCCTGCGTGTATTTGCGCAACTCGGCGCGTGCAACTTGGCGGCGATGCACCGCGTCGGGACCGTCCGCAAGGCGCAGGGTGCGCAGATGCGCCCATTGACGCGCCAGCGGAGTGTCTTGGGAAATCCCGCAGGCCCCAAACATTTGCACGGCTTGATCGGTGATCTCGAGGGCGATGCGCGGGGCCTCGACCTTGATCTGGCTGATCCACGGAGCGGCGGCGCGCGCATCGCCCTGATCCATCATCCACGCGGCTTTCAGACACAACAGGCGGGCCTGCTCGATCTGCATACGGGCATTGGCGATATAGTCGAAATTGCCGCCGAGCTGGGCCAGTTTCTTGCCAAAAGCCTCGCGAGACAGGGCGCGTCGGGCCATCAGTTCCAACGCTTTCTCGGCCATGCCGATGGCGCGCATGCAATGGTGGATGCGACCCGGCCCGAGACGGCCTTGGGCGATCTCGAAGCCGCGACCTTCGCCCAGCAACATGGCGCTTGCGGGCACGCGCACGTTCGTAAAGCGGATGTGCATATGGCCGTGCGGGGCCTCGTCGTCGCCATAAACCTGCATGGCGCGCAGGGTTTCGATACCGGGGGTTTTGGCGTCCAGCACGACCATCGAATGTTGTTGGTGTTTCGGGCCGTCAGGCGCGGTGCGCACCATCACGATGTAGACTTTGCAGCGCGGATCACCTGCGCCCGTTGCCCACCATTTCTCGCCGTTCAGGATGTAATCATCGCCGTCGCGCACGCAAGACAGCGCAATATTCGTGGCGTCAGAGGAGGCAACGTCCGGCTCGGTCATCAGATAGGCGGAGCGGATGTCGCCCGCAAGCAGCGGCTCCAGCCATTGCTGTTTCATCGCGTCAGAGCCGTATTTCTCGAACACTTCCATGTTGCCAGTGTCGGGCGCGTTGCAGTTGAAGGTTTCAGGCGCGAGGTGGGCTTTGCCCATTTCCTCGGCCAGATAGGCGTATTCGACGGTGGACAGGGCGTGCCCGGCGACGGGCGACCACAGGTTCCAAAGCCCGCGCGACTTGGCTTGTGTCTTTAGGCCCTCGACGATTTCGCTTTGGCGCGGGGTGAAGCTCCAGCGATTGCCGACCTCAACTTGGGTGAAGTACTCTGCGTCTAGTGGTGCAATATCATCACGCACCATTGTGGTGACTGCGGTGCGGATAGGGGTCAATTTTGCGCTGATGCCTAGGTCCATGACGTGCCTTTCTGGATTTTGGACGAGGGTCTGCGCGCGGGCGGCGCTTGTCAATTGTGCAAAGCGAGGTAATGTTAACTTATGAGCGGGACCACGGATTTATTGATTGCCAGCTTGCGGCCATTTCTGGCGGAGCAAGCGCCTGAATTGGGGGCCGTGCGCAAGCTTGACAAGTTTAGCACGGGTCAGTCGAACCCGACCTATAAGATGACATGTGAAGCTGGAGTTTTCGTCCTGCGCGCCAAGCCCGCGGGGGTGTTGCTGCGCTCGGCGCATTTAGTGGAGCGAGAGTTTCGCGTGATGGCAGCACTGTCTGACACGCCGGTGGCGGTGCCCGAGATGATCTATTTGGCCCCCGATGAGGTGTCGCCGTTGGGGCGCGCTTTTTTCATTATGGAGCACAAGGAAGGTCGCATATTTTGGGACCCCAGCCTGCCAGAATTGGAAGCAGCGCAGCGCGGTGGCTATTATGAGGCGATGGCCGAGGGGCTGGCCGCGCTGCATGATGTTGATGTGGTGGCCGTTGGTTTGGGCGATTTTGGCAAGCCGGGCAATTATTTTGCGCGCCAGATTGACCGCTGGTCGCGGCAATATCTGGCCTCGGTCGAGGTGCCGGATCGGGGCATGACCGGGATCATGGAATGGCTGGGGTTGCACCTGCCAGAGGACGACGGGCAGGTGACGCTGGTGCATGGCGACTACCGGCTGGACAACATGATATTTGCCCAAAGCGGCCCGCAAATCGTGGCGCTGCTGGATTGGGAACTGGCAACGCTGGGCCATCCCATGGCGGATTTGGCGTATCAATGCATGCAGTTGCGCCTGCCTCATGAGGGGGGGATGCGTGGTTTGGGCGGACTGGATCGCGCTGCATTGGGGGTGCTATCCGAGCAAGAATACATCGGGCACTATTGCGCGGCGCGCGCCATCGCAGAGCCGGACAATTGGGCGTTTTATTTGGTGTTCAGCTACTTCCGCTTGACCGCGATATTGCAAGGCGTGGTGGCGCGCGCAAAAGGGGGAAATGCCTCCAACCCCGAGGCCGCGCAGAAATATCACGCGGCCATTCCGATATTGATTAATCAGGCTGTGGACATAGCCCAAGAAGCAAGCGAAAAAGCCCTATGAAACAGGCAAAAAAACACCCCGTTCGGCTGGAGCGCCAAGGCAATATCGCGCTTATTGTGATTGAAAACCCACCGGTGAACGCCCTTGGTGCTGCGGTGCGGCGCGGGATTGCGGCGGCGTTGAATGCGGCGCTGGCCAACGACAAAACCGATGCGGTGGTGATTGCGGCCAACGGGCGGACATTCCCCGCAGGCGCGGATATTCGCGAGTTTGATATGGAGCCGCAAGAGCCGTCGCTGGGGCTATTGTGCACGTTGATCGAGGCCTCGGACAAGCCCGTGGTGGCAGCGTTGCACGGCACTGCGTTGGGGGGCGGATTAGAGCTGGCCATGGCCGCGCATTACCGCATTGCCGCAACCGACGCGCGCATGGGGTTGCCGGAAATCACCCTTGGGATTTTGCCCGGCGCGGGCGGCACGCAACGCTTGCCGCGCCTTGTGGGGGCAGAATTGTCGCTGGATATGATGCTGGCCGGCACGCCTGTAAGTGCGGGGATCGCCGCCGAAATGGGGCTGGTGGACCGGGTGACGGGCAATGATTTGCGCGCCGAGGCGGTGGCCTTCGCGCGCAGCTTGCAGGCCCCGCGGCCGACCTCTGCGCGCCGTGATCAATTGAGCGATGGGGTGGCTTACATGGCCAGCATCACCGCGCGACGAGCGCAGGTGAAGTTAGAGCAGGGGACAGGCGCGCTTGCACCGTTGAAAATTGTGGATTGCGTCGAGGCGGCATTGTTGCTGCCGATGGAAACCGGCCTTGAGATGGAGCGCGCAGCGTTTGAGGAATGCGTCTCGTCGCGGGTCAGTGCCGGGCTGCGGCACGCATTCGTTGCCGAACGCGCGGCGGGGAAATTCCCTGAAGCAGCCGAGGTCAAAGCGGCCCAAATCGACCGTGTGGCCATTGTGGGCGGCGGGTTGATGGGCTCGGGCATCGCCATTGCCGCATTGCAACACGGCTTTGTCGTGACACTGATTGAGCAAGGCGAAGCCGGGGTGAGCGCGGCGCTAGAGCGGATCGGCGCGCATTACGAGCGCGCGGTCTCCAAGGGTCGCCTATCCGAGGCGCAAGGCGCTGCGGCGCTGACCCATTTGCAGCTGACCACCAAGTTGGACGCGCTGGCAGAGGCGGATTTGGTGATCGAGGCGGTGGCCGAAGACTTGGAGTTGAAGACCCGCGTTTTGGCCGAGATCGGCGCATTAGCCAAGGCGGGCGCGGTGATCGCGAGCAATACATCCTACTTGGATTTGGCCGCTTTGGCCGAGGCCACAGGCAGGCCGCAAGACGTTGTGGGGCTGCATTTCTTTGCGCCCGCACAAGCCAACAGGTTGGTGGAGGTGGGCGTCCATGATGCGGTCTCGGATCAGGCGGTTATGACGGCGCATGGCTTTGCGCGGGCCTTGGGTAAGGTCGCGGTGCGGGCGCGTGTGGCAGCGGGATTTGGCGAAGGCTTCATCGGCAACGCCATTCTTGAAACCTACCGCCGCGCGGCAGATATCATGCTGGAAGACGGCGCGACACCGGCGCAGATTGACGGGGCGATGCGTGCGTTTGGCTTTGCGTTGGGTCCGTACCAAGTGGCGGATATGTCGGGGCTGGACATAGGCTATGCCCGGCGCCGCGCAAAACCGCGCGACCCTGAGAGCCGCTATGTGGCCATTGCCGACAAAATGGTGGAGCAAGGCTGGCTGGGGCAGAAATCAGGGCGAGGTTACTATATTTACGCCGAGGGCCAGCGCCAAGGTGTGCCAAATGGCGACGTGCTGAAACTGATTGCCGCGCACCGGGCAGAGTTGGGGATCACGCCGCGCAAGTTTACGGACCGCGATATTCGTGACCGTATTTTGCTGGCAATCGTTAACGCGGGCGCGCGTTTGATTGGCGAAGGGGTCGCGGCGCGGCCAAGCGATATCGACGCTGTTATGGTGCATGGATTTGGCTACCCGCGCGCGCGCGGTGGCCCGATGCTGGACGCGGATATGACCACGCCGTCGATCATCGCCTCGCGATTGTCGGTGCTGGCGCGCGAGGAACCGAAGCTGTGGGCGGCGGCGCCAGTGCTGAGCATGTTGGCGCGCGAACGCCAGAAATTCGCCAGTCTGAACGCCGTTTGATTTAGCTTTTAGTCACCGCATTGGCGCGGGCCACGTAGTCCACCAGATGCGGCACGTAGTCTTGCGCGCCATCGCCGCCAGTGTTCACCGCCATCGCAAAGCTGTTCTTGACGGCGCTGCCCATCGGGTTCGCCACCCCCGCGCCATCGGCCATGGAGGACAGGTAGCGCATGTCTTTGAGCGCATTGGTGAGGGTGAATTTATGGGCCTCGGGATTGCCTTCCAAAGCGTAGCCCATGAAGGTCTGATAGAAGCCGCAATCCATCCGCGAGCCACGAATAACGCTGTCGAATTGCGCGGTGCTGATGCCGGATTTTTCCGACAGGGCGAGGGCCTCGGAATACATCGCGGCGTAGCCCATGGCGATGAAGTTATTGAGCAGTTTCATCTGGTGGCCTTTGCCGACGGCACCCATGTGAACGATGCTGCCACCGGCCCAAGCCTTGAGGACCGGGAGCACCTGCGCGAAGACCTCTGGCGTCGCGCCAACCATGGTCGCCAGCTGGCCCGCCTCGGCTTGTACCGGGGTGCCACCCAAGGGTGCATCAACCATATGGCATCCTTTGGTTTCAAGGAGTTGTGCCAGTTTGATGGTGGAGCCGGGGTCCGAAGTCGAGCAGTCGATCACGACGGTGCCCTTGGTCATGGCGGGGAGCATCTCGTGGAGGATGGCCTCGACCTGAGGCGAGCCGGGCGCGCAGATGTGGATGATGGTGCAGGCGCGGGCGATATCCGTCAGGTGAGAGACCTCGGAGGCCCCATTCTCGACCAAATCCTCGACCGCCGCGCGGCTTTTGTGGACGATGGTGCTGAGCGGGTAGCCCGCAGCCAAAATGTTGCGCGCCATGCCGTGCCCCATGAGGCCCACGCCGATGAAACCGATGATATCTTTGCTCATTGCATTTCCTCCATTTGCGGCGGAGTGTGGCGGGGACTGTGCGTGCGCGCAACCAGCCTTTTATGAGGAGACCCAGATGTCAAAATTTGCAACATACCCAAGCCTGAGCGGCAAAAGCGTTCTGATCAGCGGCGGGGCGTCGGGGATCGGCGCGCTGACGGTCAAAGCCTTTGTGGGGCAGGGGGCCAAGGTGGCGTTCCTTGACCGCGATGCGGAGGCGAGCGCTGCCTTGTCCAAGGCGACGGGGGCAAAACACGCGCTTTGCGACCTGCGCGATATTGAGGCGACGCAAGCCGCGATAGCAGGGCTGGCCGCAGAGCAAGGGGCGTTTGAAGTCTTGGTGAACAATGCCGCGCGCGATGACCGCCACGACTGGCGCGAAGTGACGCCAGAGTATTGGGACGAGCGTATGGACACCAATTTGCGCCATATGTTTTTCGCCATGCAAGCGGTTGCGCCGGGTATGATCAAGGCCGGAGGCGGGTCAATTATTAACCTTGGCTCGAATTCCTGGTGGGAGGCAGTGGGCAATTTTCCAGCCTATGCGACGGCGAAAGCGGCGGTGCACGGGCTGACCCGCACCATGGCGCGCGACTTGGGACAGCACCGCATTCGGGTCAACACGGTGGTGCCCGGCTGGATCATGACCGAGCGCCAAAAAGAGTTATGGGCCACGCCCGAGGCCTTGGAAAACCACCGCCAAAGCCAGTGTTTGCCTGACCTGATTGATCCGGTTTATGTGGCGCGGATGGTGGTGTTTTTGGCATCAGATGACGCGGCACTGTGCACGGCCAGTAATTATATGGTGGATGCCGGCTCGATCTAGGCTCTAGGCCAAGATGATCCCGAATACGACCATCATCAGCCCGATTGCGGACAGAAAGAATGCACCAAGGTTCAAGCCAACAGTGGTTTTGATCACTGCGTGTAGCTCCTCGTCATTGAGGCCCTGCTTGCGGGCGCGGGCGACTTTTATGATGCACCAAATCAGGCCGAATAACCCCATGAGGGTGATGATGGCCCCGAGGGGGATTAGGTTGGACATCTGGTATCTCCGCAAGCTTTGGCCACGGCCTACCGCACACGGTGCTATCGCGCAACCGTTTGCACCTTGAACGCGCGCGCGGGTCTTAGTATCCCGTGGGTCTGACCCTCTTTAGCGCCAAGGAAACAGCCCATGTCCGACACCGTCACCGATAGCACTTACCGCGTCACCGCAGATGAATTGCGCCAGTTTGTCGAGCGCTACGAGCGCCTTGATCAAGAGAAGAAAGATATCGCCGAGGCCCAAAAAGAGGTGATGGACGAGGCCAAAGGGCGCGGCTACGACACCAAAGTTTTGCGCAAGATTATGGCACTGCGCAAGCGCGACCCGCAAGACATTTCGGAAGAAGAAGCGGTGCTTGAGTTGTACAAAGACGCGCTTGGGATGTAGGGCTTACGGGGTCAGGAAGGTGACGCCAGGCATGGCGTCCAACAGTTCCAGATCCCGCTCGTACAACTCCGACATTTGCTCGATATAGGGTTCGGTCCAGCCCGGCAGGTCAATTTCCTGCTCCATGGCATCGCCCGCAAACTTGTCGAGGAAAGCGGCCACAATGCGTTGGCGCTGGCTCTCATTTTGTGGCGGATGGGCTTTCAGGTAGCTCTCTAGGCGGGTCAACCCGCCACGCCCCATAATGGTGCCGAGAAAGTCGTTCACCCCGTCAAAGACAAAGCCTTCGGGCGGCTGCGCTATGGTCTGTAAAATATGCGGCCACATCATCGGCGTATCCTCGTTGCACCAAACGGTGATGGGCGCGTCGGGAACCATGGTTCGCATACGGGTGATCATGTCCGACCAGCGCAGGCCCATCGGGTCAGAGCCATCGAGGAAGTTGTCAAAATTGGGGTCCTTGGCGCGCTCAAAGGCGGCGGGAATGAAGGTGGCCGGATTGCGAAGGGCAACGCAAAAACGAACCTCCTGGCGTGAGAATAGGTTACGCAGGCGGGCGGACTTTAAACTGGCGGTTGGGTAGAGCTTATCATTGCCGACAGAGCGACCGGCAACACATAGAAAACTCTCGTGACTTAGAATGACCCGGTGGGCGTTATCCTCATCAATGATGCTGTCGAGCAAGGCCTCTTGAGTCTCTAGCGGCGCAATGTCACCCACCAAAGCCTGCATGGTTTCACGAATTGCAGGGCGATAGCGCGAAGGCTCCGGGATGATGGTGCCGTAAGCTGCAAGGGCGTCACGATTTTTATAGATACATTTCAGAAGGTTATCTTCGTCCGTGCTGTGCGCGCCGATGTGTAGGGCGATTTCCATGAGAGCCTAGCCTTAGGTCATTATGCGATGTTTCCCCTTTGTTTATCGGGCCATTCTGCCTCAGGCAAACACGAAAGCACATTGGCACGGTAACATCGGTGCAATTGTTGTATTTGCGGCCTTGCGAAGCTGTGCGAGATGGTCTTATAAGCCGCGTAATGCCCCTATAGCTCAGCTGGTAGAGCAACTGATTTGTAATCAGTAGGTCCGCGGTTCGAGTCCGTGTGGGGGCACCATTACTTACTTCAGTAGTCAAACTACCCCTTAACATCATGAATGGTAAGGATAATTCAGGGGTTCTAGCACCCTGATTTCGGTGGTATTGGATACGCTCTGCGAAGGCCAGTTTCAGCACTAAGCGACGTAGTGTTACGTTACCACTTTCCCATAGTTTCCAAGGATTTGCGAGGAATTGAAGGGCCGGTTCTAGTTTTTCGGTCATGGTTCCTTTTGGAATGGCTTGTTTTGCCTTTTTTTCGCGTAAAATAAGTTTATTGCGCTCAAGTTCACCAATCTTGTTTTCATAGGTACGGACCACTGTTTCATTGGTCGAATCCATGATGCGGCCTAACAGGGCCTCGATCTGCTTGTCAGCGGCTAGAACTTGGCGATCATAGGTTTTCAAAGCATCTTTGGCTTGCACCTCACGTTGCTCCCAGAATTGGGCAAACATCGCCTTGGTCAGTGCCATAAGGTTTTCCTTGGGCTGCAGAGTTTTGATGATCTCGCCGACTTCACCTTCAATTTTGTCGCGCGCAATGGATTTGCCGTAGCTGTCGCAAGTCTTGGTCTGGCAAAGATAGTAAGCATAGCTTTGGCTTCTGCCTTTTGACCAAGAACTGCGCAGGGGCACATTGCACTCGCCACAGGTAACAATGCCACGCAGGGCGAAGTCTTTGCCTGTATTCTTGCGCGCGGGTGCCTTTGCGACCGCCTGTCGGCGCGCCTGAACCTTGTCAAAGGTTTCAAGAGAGATCAGGCCTTCGTGCTGACCTTCCAGCCAATCAATCCCGTAACTTTTGCTGCAGATGAACCCAGTATAAAGCGGATTGGAGAGCGTTTCCGTCACCCGTTCATGGGTAATGGTGCCTTTGTTATTTCTCGGGAAATCCGGCTGCGATTCAAAATATCGCTTCACCTCAGCTTGCGTCTGGAAACGCCCCATGGCGTATCCCTCATAGGCCTCGCGGATGATACCAGCGAGTGGCTCATCAGGCATAAGAAGCTTACCACGCCCTCTGATGGTGACGTATTTGTAACCGCTGGGAGCACGGTGTATCCAATACCCGCCCTGCATGCGCGCTTTCATTTTTTGGGCAACTTGGCGTCCGTTCTGCTTGCGTTCAAGCGCGCCCTGGGCTGCCATGATCGTTTCGATGAACTCACCTTCTGGCGTATCTTCAAATTTGAAGTTTAGGCACTCGATCCGCGCGCCTCGCCGATGGAAGGCGTCGCGCAGATCAAGATGGAAGCGGGTATCACGGGCCAAGCGCTTGAGATCGTCAAAGATAACGACGTAATTCTCATGTGGTTGTGCATCCAGGTAAGACAGCAAGGCCACCATGCCGGGGCGTTTCATAAAATCACCGCCACCGGTGATGGTATCTGGGAAAGCGGCCTCTACGTCATAACCCTTTAAAGCAGCATATTCACGGCAACGGGTTTCCTGGCTTTCCAAACCGTGACCTTCGTTCTCCTGCGATTTGGAGGACACACGGCAATAAATCACGGCCTTCTTTAGGCTGCTTGGTATTTCAGTGCTCATGAACGGCCTCCTTGTGCAGTTTTACCCACTTGAACGCAAGCGGCATTAAATGCAGGTTTGGATTGATCCTTTGATTTTACCACATCGCGCATCAAGATTGCCGTCAGGTCAATATCTTCTCCACAGATTTGTTGCGAAGGATTGAGTGCAAAGCCTGCATCCACAAAACACAGCACAATCTTTTGCACAGTCTCAATGAGTTCGCGTTTTTCCTCAACCGAACCTTCGGCCTCTTCAAGGAAATGTTCCCAATCTCGCCAGTCAAAATGTATGGCTGGTGTGCTTTTGGTATTTTCTGATTGAGGCATTTGTCTGCTCTGGGTATCCTCTAACATATTGGGCCTTTCGTTCTTGTCGTGTCTCCTCTGTTGCATTCTCAATAATGAGAACATAAGCGGAACACTTTGAGCTTTTATCTCTTTTCGCGCAAGCTATTTGTTGGGTTTATATATGCCGGGCGGGTGCGCGCTTTTTCGATTGTGCTTGATTGGGCTCCCGTTCGGCCCGCTCAGCTTGGCGCACTGGCTCGTGGTATTCTTTTTCAACTTCCTTGCTGGCGACATAAAACTCGCGGCCCTCTGCGCGCGCAAACGCATCTTTCATCAGGGTTTTGGCCCCTGTTTCAGTGATGCTATGCTTTTGCGCCATTTCAACAGCAGCCCGATCATACGCGCGATAGAAGGGCATCGTCTCGCCATCTTTGATCAGGTCTTTAACCGTGCGCGCTTGGGCAAGTGCCCCTTCGTGGTTGCTGTCGGCCATGAGCTTCTCGCGATCCATAAAGCTTTCACGCATTTGATTCATAGTAGTGCCAAAGCGAGATTTGAACATATCGCGCAGGATGGTTTCATCTCTAAGCTGGTCGAACTTCTCCGAGCGAGAAAACGCATGGGAGTAATCTGTTAGTTTCTCACGAAACGATCCTGTTTTGCGGATTTCCCGTTCCAGTACACCCGCAATTGCCCAGCTTTCATCAAATTGGCTGGCGGTTAAGTTCTTGCCGGTAAAGCTGTTACGGGCATCAATTTGTTTGGTTTGATCGTTGTTGGTCATTCTCGTCTCCTTGGTTAAATTTAAGTTCGTCATAGTTGCTGCCTTAGTTGGCAATTTTGGCGCATCCGATTGATTATCTGATGGCACGTGCACTGGCGGGTTTGATCTAAGCCAAATGATTTATCGGCCTCGGATAAAAACCGGGCGGTCAGGATTGTCGCGTCCATCGGTCAATAATTTCTGTGGGTCATTTGGACCGGCCTCGCGGGCGCGGGCGGTTTCAACCAAATCACGCAGTTCCGTTGCATAGCGCTCTCGCAAGACACCTAGGCGGCGCTGGTGATCCGCCTCGACATCGCGCATGGCTGAATTTTGGATGAACTTAGTCAAATGCTGCGCGCGCTCAGTTTTGCGACGTTGCAGTTTATCAAATTTCTCACCGCGCAGACCGGCAATGTGGCGACAGGCCATGTCATAGCGTTGCTCAAAATCGCGGTCATACTTGCGGTTCTGAGTTTTTATCTCGCGCTCAAAGCGCGTGTTGATGTCTTGTAGTTTTTCCCAATCGGCAAGCCGGGTGATATCATCGGCTTTCTTTTGCCAATATTGAACATCCACTTCTGGCCCAAGATTTTGCAGCAGATCACCTTGTTTCTCAGTCGTTTTCATCGGCGGCGCTCCGGTGTGCTGCGCTCAACGGCTTGGCTGAATGCATCACGCGCTTTGCCTCTTTGGTGGCCTTGAGATTGGGCCTTCACCATCAACTGTTCTATCTGATGTTGCTGACCGTCACGGGAACGTTGCAGATCACCCTGATGGGTGTTTTTAACATTGAGCTCCGCTTGTTTGGTTATTGCGGCATCTTTATTGAAGATCACGCCGTTTGGAGTGGGATGTTCAAACGAGGGCTTGTCTGATCCTGCCCGCAAACGTTGGCGCTCATCTTTTATGCGTTTGTTATAGCTGGCATCATATTCAGTTCTTAATTGATCGCGTTCCTTGGTCCCGCGCTTGATGATTTGATCAGCTTTGGCCCAGTCACCGCCCGTTTTAAGAGTATCCTGCGCATATTTCATCACGACTTCATGGAAGGTTTTTTGTAGTTCGATATCTGTATCAATCGTCATGGTTGACCTCAGCGTTGCGTAAATTTGCTTTGTGATCGGGCTATTTGCTAAACTCTTCACATGGTTATTTTTGAAGATATTCAGGATGTTGAAGAGTGGTTAGAGCCCTTGGACTACATTGCATTTTGGGACGCGATTGCGCCTTACCACCTTACTTTGCAGGGCCGAGATCATTGCGACGGGCTGATTGCGAGCGGAAAGGTGGGGGCTGGTTTAATCCTCAGCGGGCTCAAAGGTTTTGCCGTGATGGAGTTGCGGGTTGCGTTTGATCTGAAGGACCGCATTTATACGCCCAGCATCGCCAGATTTCCGACAACGATTCAATAAATGGCCTTTCATTCATCTGAAGCCTTGAAAAAATGGTACCAACCGCAACGCCCGCCTTTGGCGCTTACCGTGAATGTGCCGTACCATCCTGTGAACGTGCAGCTCAGATAATACCGATCAGCAAACGGGTTATATTGGTCGCCATTGTCTCTGAAGGTGTAGCTCCAGGGGATATGGGGAAGCCCATAGAGTGCGAAGGTTGCATAGCCCGCCATCGGTAACGCGAGCCAGAGAAACAGTGCCACTATTTTCATGAGTTCTCTCCTTTGGAATTGCTAGAATTTGGGGTTGAAAGCCGGATCAAAGGGTCAGGCGTCAGCGTGCCGCCCTCCTGCGGGTTCGGTGCAATCCAGTGGCAATAGGGCTCAATGTTTTGCATGCCGATCTTTCGGGCGAGGAAGAAACCAAGCCCTTTCACGTGGATCAATTGTTGATCGTCGCGCATCGCCATGAGTTCCGCAGGAGACATCCAGCGTTGTTTGATCAGCGATAGGTTGGTTTGTAGGCGCAGCGTTTCTGTATCCGCGCCAAGCGTTGATGAGATCGCGTGTTGCTCCCCCATCATTTCGCTCACTAAGCGCGCCTCGCTGAATCCCGAGAAGCCAAACCATTGTTTGACAATGGAATTTTCTTCCAGTGTCTGCATTTCCAGCTTGCCCATTTTGCGCTCTATTTCCGAGCGGCTCTGGGCAATATTGTGGGCTTCGCCACCATACGATCTGAGCGTCGTCAAGGCCTCTACAAAAGGGCGAAGTGGGGCATTGGAAAATTCATCATTTATGAACGTCAGCGGCCCTGCATCACGATAAAGCGCATGGGTTAAGCACATGATATGCAACGCATAATAAGCGCCAAGCCGGTTCATATAGGCCTGTGGACCCACCAAGAAGATGATCGTGCCTTCCTTGATCAGGTCATAATGTGTTTTGCTGGCCCCAGCACCTGCATGGTGAAGGCGCGAGCCAATCGCGAAGATGCGGAGCGCTTCCTGAGCGGCTTCTAAATGCTGAGGCCAATGTTCATGACCAACCATACCGAGGACATTGCGCGCCAAAACCTGCAACATGCCTTCGCCTTCACTGGCTTCAATGACAGCGAATTTGCGAAGCATTTCGGGATTGCTCAAAAGCGACCAAACACCGCCCGGCGTGGCCAGCGCGATATTGCGTTTCAAAAGCACATAGACGGCAAACTCAATCAGAATTCGCGGCCAAGATCGCCAGTACCGGTTGCGTTGGTCCTTCTCAGGCTCTTCAATCAGAGCATGAGTGACCATCTCATTTGCGAAGATCAAATCTTCTGGAGCATCTTTGAATGTTGAGACAACGGCCCCCACCGCGTTCAAAGAAACGCGGTGGGGGTAATCTTTAGGAAACACGCCCATGTCGTCGATGACAGCAACCGGCAGCCCCATGTCCGCAATCATCTGAGCGGATTGCGCGGCCAATTCCCCGTCTTTACTGTCCATCACCAGCGCAGCTTTGCGCGGGTTTGACGATATCAAAGAATAAAGCCAAGGCATTGCGCCCGAAGTGGTTTTGCCGCCTCCAGCAGCACTCAGCAGCGTTGAATGGCCTTTGGGTGCCCAAAGCGGCTGATGGGTATCTTCGGTGAGGCCAATCAACCGCTGTCCTTGGGGGTCGGTTTCTGGCAGCTCTTCCTTTTGCGCAACCTTCATCTTGCGCGCAACGGCATCCAGACTTCTGCGGAAAGAACGGTTCACCGTGTCATCCCCCGGCTTTTCAGATCATCATGATCCGGCGCGCGATCTGCACGCGCCTCAACGCTTTCCTTGCCAAAGGCCTTGAGTTGGCGGAACCGCCTGAATGCGCCGATCAGCTCAAAACACGCGCCCAAAAAACCCATCCCGCCGCCCAGCATGGACAAGCCACCAATAAGCCAGAAGCCATACCATTCCTTTGATGCTCCTTGCCAACAGGCCCATCCATAGGCAAATGCCAAGACGGCCCCCATAAACCGCACATTGATCCGTAAGATATCTTTCCATCCTGGTGCCTTGTCGATCATGAAGACACCTCATCAGCTTTGCGTTGCACTGAGTTGGCAAGCTCGCGACGGACGCGGTTCAAATGATGGTAAGTCCCCCAAGCCGCTACTGACAGATCAGAGCCCCGAAGATCACTGTTCACAATTAGCAAATGTGAAATGGTGTTTCCAACTACGAAACAAGCAGCAGCGCTTATCGCTACGGTAAGGCTTTCGTGCCAGTATAATAAATCAGCGAAGGCGATGCCAAACGCAACGATCATCGTGGCCGTAACAATTCCCGCCGCCCTAAACGGGCGAGGTGCGGAAAATGTCGTGTTCGAGGTTAAGGCATAACTGTCGTTAGATGTATGCAAGACACCGTTGTTGATTTCGATTTTGCTGAAGATCATTATTCAACCTCCCCAAGACGTGCGCAGGTTGGGGAATGTAAAGCTGCAGTCAGTTCAGCCTTTAGGTCGTTTGGACCACCAACAATCCGCGCAGAACCGGCATATAGCCCCCAACTCAATCGCTCAGATGCAACCACGGATGAGGCACATGAGCAGCGCGATGGGGCCAATTCTGCGATACGTGACAAACGTGCAGTGGCCTGACGCCGAACCTGTTCTTTCTGTCCTGCCAATGGATCAAGCATAAGCATTAGAAAGAAGGCGTTGCCACCTAGATCACACAGTTGATTTGCATCTTGGCCGAATAGACCCATCATCTCGCTGCAATTTATAGACGGTGTTGGGGCGTTGGACGGCAACGCTGCCGTCGTTCTCTCCTGCAGATCAGTCACACAGGTGTGATGCCATCCAGATTTGTTGATTGTGCGATCAGCAACAAGAGGCCCCAACGCGAACCCGAATAGGGCTGCGCTGGTTATCCCTGCGATGATAACGCCGCCAGGAATTGGAAGCGAATTGAGTTCAAACATTTCGATATCTCCTTTTTGCTTTCGGAGACATACGGGCTTTTAATCGTCCAACTGGGTGATGTCTGAGCGGAATGTGTGAGGCTTTTATTGTTCAATTCCGCTCTCCTCGACATCGGCCACTCCAGAAAACGTAAAAGGCCCAGCGAGCTTTTTGCCGCTGGGCCTAACATTCATTTAAAAGTGAGTGTTGATGTTGCTTACTTTGATGTTTGCCCTTTGGTGCGTGGCGCAGCTTTACTTGTGCCGATTGTAGGGCTCATTTGGACTGGAGGTGCATCAAGAACGCGCGACACAGAGAATGGATCATTGTCGGCCTCACCCTCTTCTGGCTCCACAAGAGGACGAAGGGCTGAATAGGCAAAGAACCACAAAAGCAATGGGAACAATGTGTCGATCAAAATCAGCATCGAAAACAGCGGTAAGAAAAAACCAACCCACCCGAGCGTCGTCATGACACCTGTTTCGGGCGGTAGGTCCGGGCGCTGCAAGTCCGTAATCTCGAGGTTATCGATTGCTTGCATGATACCGACGCCAATCGGTGCTAAGTTGGCATTTATTCGCTGTGTAAGGTCCCGATCATTCGAAATGGTGACACCCGTTTTTAGCGTGTCTGCCAGACTTGTTACGACTGATATGGGCAACGCGCGCTCAAGATCAGCCAGAGCCGCGCGCTGATCTGAAAGCAACGCATACACTTGCGCGCGGCGAACCTTGCGTGACCCAGTTTCTGTATTCAGCGCGATTTGTATTTCTGCGTCAGTTTCTTCCAAAGCTATCAAAGCTTCATCTCGCGCGGCTTCACCCTCGGTCAGGCTTTGAAGCACCGTATCAACTTGGGTCACGATACCATTCAACACATGAAAGGTTTGGCCCTCACCACCGCTACCCCTGCGGCTAATGCAGCTCGAAGAGCGTTCACATTCCGCCGAAGCGGAAACCTGATTCGAAGCGGCATCCACCGCCACCACAATTTCGTCTGACTGGCGAACCGCTGCAACGTAGGTGTCTACATAAAGTGAGTTCTCGCGACCAAACTGTTGCATCACCATTTGATCTATTGAATTGATTGTCAGCCCGGTAAAAGAGACCATCGAGATCGTTAGCCCGGTCACAAGAACCGCCCCAACACTTGCTGCCATCGCGCCTGCGACACCACTAGCAGCCTGATAGGCTCCGCGCGTAATAGCGACCCCGTTAATCGCATAGGTTGCAATGCCGCCTGCGATGCCAATAGTTGCGACCTCAATCCAGTGTGGAACGGATTGAGGATCAATCAGCCAATATGTGCCAAGCGCAAATAGTATCGCTGAGCATATGCTTAGAAGTTTCATCTTGGATTGGTGATCCGATTGCCGGTTTTTGGGGGTGCGGGCACGCGCTATGGATTCCGGCAAATCATAGGGACCGCCACTAATCGGTTTTTTAGGTGTCATGAAATCATCCTTTTTGAGATCGAGTGATTTGATTGTGATTGAATGTCTGGCCTGAGACGGGCCGAAAGCGGGCGCGTCTCAGGCTGAATGCGAGCGGAATCTAGTCGCGGTTCTCAGTGATTTGAGAGCATTTCCCACGGGTCCGGCAATCGTGGCATTCCAAAGAAAACCACAAGAGCATCATTGGATATATCATCCGTTTTTGCAGGCGGTATTTACCTTTCCAGCCATCGCGAGCTTTCGCCTTTATTCTGTTCACATGGCTCTTTTGATCATCCCTAATGGATTGATCGAATGCTCTGACATCCTTGAGATCATCGCTTCGAAAGCAAAATGGCGTGCCATTTATGTCCGTTAGCTGGCCTGTGTGATGCCGACTTAGCTCTTCGACGATGAAGTCCCAAGTTTGGGTTCCGCTTTGATCCAAGTTGGCCGCACGAATAGCCGTAACCTTGTTGAACGGCGGTGATGTGAACGTGAACTTTCCTGGTGTTTTGTGATGGCAGGTGCAAATATTCCTGCCGGTGTCTGACGTGTTCGTTTCCATGTTCTTTCTCCGCATGGGGTGGAGAAAAGGCCTTTTCCTAGGCTCGCAGTGCGAGAGGCATTCCCAAACACTTGAACCGTGCAGCCAACGAAACATATACAAGGTCCAGATTGGTCCAAATCAGTTTTGGAAACTTATGGAATTTTAACTTATTGTTTTTATGTGATATAATATGTCAATATTATTGACCTAAATACCAAAACGTGCCATGATTTTATATGAGCAACGAGGTACTAAGAGAAGTTTTTACATTAGAAGTCGGGCGAGATATCGAAACGAATCTCCCAAGGTGGCAGAATACTTGGCAAAATGAGAAGCTGCACTGTGCCGCAGACGGGCGACCAGCCCAAGTGATCTTTGATGATCTCGGACGCCCAGAGGAAATGGGGTGGTTTAGCGAAAATCGATATCACAGAGTTAACGGGCCCGCCCTTGTGAAATTAAACCCGGAGAACGGAATCTGTATTTACGAAGAGTACCGCCTGTTTGGAAAAGCACACCGATCTTTTTCGGAACCGGCCATAATCCAAAGAGATAAAGACAGCGGCGAAATAATTTCTGAGCAATACTTCGTGGATGATCAAGAAGTTTCGCCAAAATTTTCGCCACAGCTTGACCGCTAGTTTCGCAGCCTACATGATCCAGTTTAGACGCATATGGATGGATAGGTGCTGTGAATCCGAAAGCAAAAATTCAATTTTCTGAATTTAAGACTCTGGTTCCACTTGAGTTCACCAAACCTAGGCAGCCACGTTATAAAGAATTCCAACACCTCGTTGGGGATGTATTGCGTCGGTATCGTGACACTCACCTTCGCGGAACCAATGATAAATTGGCCCGCCATCAAAAATGGTCTGATTGGTTCGAGCAAATTACGTTTGACGAGAACTGGGAAGCGATCAGGGGAATTAATGACGAACAGGCCGCTGACATTATGAGGGCCAAGAGCGACGCAATTTTTCATCTAGCGGTTTATTATCGATTTCACAGTCTCCTCAGTGAACTAAAATGGGCGGATGAAATTGACGAGCTGATATTCAAGGCTACCTTCAGAGATCGTGGAATAGACGTTTTTGTTGAAGATCCACTTGAACTGGAGGCAGGCGTAAGTTCCGCACCCATTGCAGAAGTGATTGATGGTTTAGTTGTGGGACAGCAGAAGTTACTTGATGATAATACAGTCTTAAAAGAACAACTGACCGAGCTGCATATGCAATTTAGGCAGCATTTACGTCGTGATATTCTTCATGACGAAGTGGCTGCCAGAATTGTTGTGAAGGCAGAAGGTAAGATTGCTCGCAACAATCATATAGCCGCCGAACGGTTGTTTCAAAAAGCTGTCCGTGTTCTCACGAAACGCCGCTCTGTTGCCTTTAATGAACAAACAGCAAAAGTGCATATCGAACGTGCGAGGAACTTCGTCCTGCAGGAAAATGTCGTTGGTGCGCTTACTGCTTATCGTGAAGCCATGTCATTGGTGCCATTCTCCGAAGAAATATACCTATATTGCGAATTGTGCTCCTTTATCGCAATTTCGTTTGATAGGATTGTCGAAAACACATCTGTTCGGTTCCCAGCCCGTAGGTTCATGTTTGAAAATGACTATCCCGCACTTTTGTTGTCTCTCATCAATAGTGGCAATCCAAGTATATCTTCAGAAACCATTTTCCCTAGAGTCACTGAAACTGTGGCACTGTACACAAAAGGTGAAGGCTATAGAGGATGGACTGCTATGTCAGAAGAAGCAGGCGACCATTTAATGCGGGCAGCAAAGGAGCAAGACAGCACAATTCTCGCTGACATTGCGTTACTTGGCTTTGAGTACATGGCCATGAGCTATAATTCTGGGGATGATCCAACAGAGGTCCGTTTCACTATCGAAAAGAGGCTGCTCGCAATTCACTTCTTGAACGGGAATAAGGAACCTAGCGAAGACGATCTTTCTGTTGGGAATATTTATTCGTTTATTTGAAGCGACGGATAGTAAATATCTGTGATATTGCAAAGAGCTTACGTTGTTCAAACGTACCTGATCTTAGTAGATTTTGCTTATATAGGCAGAGGCAAGATGTGTGGGGGCAGACCCCACCACTTGGCAAGGGGGGTGACCCCCCGTTGCATCCCTCTGAACCGTAGGTGAATCCCACCACAGTTCGTGTATCGCCAACTTTTTCGGCGTCACTCGACTTCTTCGTCTTGCTGCTTCGACCTGAAAGTGTGAATTCGTAGCTCTTTATCCGTGAATGTTGGTTTCCATGAAGAAATAATCTGGCGCTCTTCCAACCACTCAACCATCGATCTGTTTAGCAGCGTGTTTTGGATTTTGGGCGACTTCCCAAACGCCGCGATTTCAGAAAAAGGTTCATGCAACCCTGTTAGAATACCCCGAACCTGTTCTTCGGTTAGCGCACCTTGGCTCTTGTTCAGTAAAGATACCTGCACAGTTATTGGTTTGGAATTCAGGATCAAAGATTGAAGTAAGTCAAAGCCCATTTCTTCGGGTTCAAAACTTGTTCGATCCAAAATCGGGCCAATCAACGAGGCGCATACCGTGTCTGCTGAGATCAAAATCAGGTCCATATTTCCAAATATTTCTCGTTTTTGATCATCGGAAATTTTTGATGCTAGCAACCTTGCTCTGAAATCGTCATCAACATCAAATTCATCCGCCTTTGCAAGGAAGGAGTCTATATTCAGGGCGACAAATAGGGCTTGGAGATCGGATTGGTCCGCAAGGGAATTGAAATTCTCCACTGTGAACGAAACTGCTCGCTCTTCGATCACTATCTTAAGTTTATCGGTAGTAAGTTCGTCGGGGAACTCCTTGAACTCTCTTGGTAGATTTCGAATATATGAACGGTAGATATCATTGTCGAAGCTTTCGTTGTTCAGTAAGAATTGGCGCAGAGGCAGAGCATCTTTGTCACCAGGGGTTTCTGAAGTCAGTAATGCCTTCATGACGCTGTCATCTTCTAGGTACGAAGTCAGATGATCCGAATTATAGCATTCGCTCGTTAAAAAGGTCAGGCAGTTCCGCCACGACACGTCAATTCGTCTGTGTTCGAGCGCAAATGAATGAAAGTGGTGTGGGATTTCAAACAGCGACGGCAAAATCGTCGCTTGCTGACTCCAAAATTCTTCTAGGTACTCAACGGCGACTTCGTCATGCCGCAGCGCTGCCAAAATCGCAGAATGTTCTTCACCAGTGTTGCCCTCAAGTTTCAACAGCACGTGACGCACATACCTAATAAAATCGGTTTCGACGCAGCTTATCAAGGTTTCGTTTTCTGACCCAAGAACAGTGGAGTAGTGTTCCATCCCCAGTGTTGAAAGTTCGGCGGGATTTCCTGAGTGCTCGAATACAAACTGAATATTCGGGATGTTGATTGAATATAGGCCTTCGACCGCTACGAATTCTTGCACCTTTGTAAAGCCGGACAAACCGGGAAGGTCAGCGACTTCGATGTTCAATTTTCTCAAATTGGATAGTTCGATTTCGACCCCTTCGCTCAAGACTTCAGCAGTATTCATGGACAGGCATGCGGCAATAGGACCATCTGAAAAGGAAGCCTCGTTTAGCGCCTTCTCTGGTGCATATGCGGCAAGCCTTGCGACATGAGAGATGCTCCGTTCGCTTTCGGCGGCAACTGCGGGGAAATCGGGCCATTGAGCCATAAGCGACGTCACAAGAGCTGGCACATTGCGGCCTCTTTCATAGTAACTGTTAAAAAACGCTTCGCAGTCTTCAAAATGTGCCGCGATATACCGCAGTGCGGAGGATATCTGTGCTTGATATTTCGACGGGTTTTCGAACAAGCAGTCAAAGAGATGTCGGTTCAACACATAGCTTTGGCCGAAATCTTCCGTGCGCATGGCAACGATTACTTCGGCGCGGTTGTCGATTTGGAAATCCGGGTCCGGCGTGTTGAAGCTGCGAATTTGACGAAGGAACTTGTTGTCGTGAGGAGACAATCGACCTTCATGAAACAGCGAGATATATTGGTAGTAAGTGTCGTCAAGATGTCCTTCGAACACCAAGAATCTCATTAGGTCTTTATTGTCGCCCAAGCCTTTGAAGCAATCTTCAACAATGTTTGACTGGGAACGGACGACTTCTGCGAACTTTCTTATGCGCAGCGTCGAGATTTCCGACTTAAGTGAACGGACCTTTTGTCCCGACTGAGCAATATACTCCGTAGATTTTCGCCTTATTCCCTCCTGGCGGTCTGCGAATGTCATACGTTCATCAACCTGCTTCTCGATGTCCGGAACATTGAATTGATACCATCCTCCGCCTTGACTTGGTGAAGTAGACAAGGTTTTTTCTGTAATAATCTGGCCTAGGTCCTCGCGGCCTGAAAGTTGACCAATTGGAATATTAGTGTTGCCAAACCGAATATGAGCGTGGCTAACTGGCAGCTTCTCGACCAAGGCCATGGCATAGATTCTTTGCAGTTCGCCCATGTCCTTTGGCAACTGTTTTTTGGCCCTGGAAATCTCCGCCTCGATTTTGGTAATTTGGTCGTTGAGATCGGCCTCAACGCTAACTACTAGATCGTCATATCGTCCCAGAAGGTTGGCGAGGGCACCCTTCTGTTGGTGCAGGGATTCAAAGTCGTTGGGCAGGACATTCTTGTAAATCAAAACTGCTAGGAGTTTGTTGGGATCAAGGTCGCTGTCGTCATCGCTCTCCAGATTCTGAACGTAGATGGCATATTCGTTGTAAATGTTGCGGATGAGCCGGAGATCGCGCAGATAACCCGACACCTCCTGTAAAAAACGCTGGTCGAGACGTTCGACAAGTTCCAATCGTTGCCCTTGCTTCAGAACCATATCAATTGAATTTGAATGGTTGATGATAGGAACGACGGGAATGATGAATTCAAAGAACTTGGTGCGATCCGTGTTCTCGAACATGTCATCGCGTAAAGCATACAAAAACCGGACATGTCGGTTTACACTTGCGTTTGAGTTGATCAGTTTATTGATCTCACGCAGTGTGACAAATATTTCTGGGTTGTCGAAGCGATCTAAGTCTTCAATGACGACCAAATCGTAAGAGGTGGACTGAAAGAAGTAAATGATTTCGTCCAAATGGCGACTCAGGATAGATTCCTCGTCCGTAGCCTTCGGGGCGATTTCGATGTCTTTGAGGGAAATGCCTTTCAACGATAGGCCAAAGCTTTGCAAATATAACCGATGTACGATTAGCCAAATGAAAAGGGCACCGAAGACGAAAACGCTAAGATTGAGCCAACCTGACAATTCGAGGGGTTTGAAAAAATCCCCTGACACGATCTTGGATCTGTTTTGAAACAGGTGCCATACAGACCCACAGCCCAACATAATCAGAAGGGAAACAGCCCCAGCCCATCGTTTCGGTGTTTGTATCCGCTTGAAGCGGGATAGCGGTAGCTTGTTGGCATCGGCACCGTAGAGCATCTGCTGCAGAATGCTCCTTTCAATCTCTTGCTTGCTAATATCGGGTTTTCGGCCAGTCGATTTCGCAGCGCCTTGACCGTCGCTCTCGTCTGAGTTTACTGGCTCGTCAACATTGGGCCCAGAATCGAATGATGCCAGCGATATTTCTAAGGCGGCCCGTTTTGGTTTCTTTTCGTATTCTGTGAGGTAAGTTTTGATCACGCTGCTCTTACCGGAGCCATAGGGGCCGGTGAGGGCGATGTTGAATACATTGCTGTTGTTGGTCGCATAATTGAGAGCTTCGGAATAAACACCGTTCTCGTCAGCCTGGTCGGTTGGTGCGAGGTCAACGAACTTGCTACTCTGCGGGTTTGTCTTTCGTTGCCCGAAAAAACCGATGGGCAGCGCCTGAAGAATGTCTTTGAAAAATTTCACTTTGATCGCTTCTGTTAAATTTGTTTCTGAAGCTTTATCACTTTTAACGTGTAAGCCAAAGGCTTGAGTATCCAATATCTATCTTGGGAATTTTAACTTCTGATTGCACGTGCTTGGTTGTCCAAACGGGCTGTCGAGAACCGAACCCGTAAGCCGTTTCAGCCTTTCGGCTTCCATCCCTTTCAAGAGAGATTGGGGCGACAAAATTGCCGTCACTTGATAATTGCGCGTGCGTATCGCCCGCTTGGAACCTGTCATTCCAGCTTACATCAAATCCGAGGACGCTTTGGCTGTGCGTCAATCATCTTCCGCCGCTTTGCTGTTCCCGAGAAGATGTTGACCCATCCCCGGAGTTTGATCGAACGTCCAATCCGCTCCTCGCAAGGCTCGTCACGGATTCCAAGGTTGGACGCTCGCCGCTGGGCAGAGGTTCAAGCGCGGAGTTGAAGAGAACGGCTTCGCCTTTAACCAGAAAGCGAGGACAATATGACGATTACATTACATGCACAGCCCTATGATATCAGTGCAATTGGGTTTTATTTCACCAGTTCCGAAGACTACGACGAGAAGACCAAACAGCTTACCAACATCCACGGCGACCCCGTCGAAGAATTCGAAATCCAATTCATCGATGGCGAACGGATCGATTGTGACCTCGCTAAAGCCATTGACCTCAGCCAAGCGAATTTTCGTGACTATCTGGACTGCGTTGACGCATGGGACGACTGGGAAAAGATCAATGTCATTATTGCCGTGGGCGAATGCGGCTATGGTTTTGACGGTCAAGTTGATCCTGACCACCATGGGATTGATGTCTATCATGTCGAGACCATGCGCGAGTTGGCAGAGCAATTTGCCGATGAAGGGCTGTTCGGCGAAATCCCAGAGAATCTGCAATTCTACATTGATTATGACGCTATCGCTCGTGACTTGGCGATTGAATACTCAGAGATCGAAATCGCGGGCGACCGCCTGATCTATCGGGCGAGCTGAGGGGAGGAGAAGTGATGACTTTGACTCACCAAGGCTACAATTTGGGGCATCCATGGTACTACCTGTTGGGAGGTCCCATCCCAACCGTCAAAACAATTCAGGCCAACGTTATCGCTGGCGATTATGCAGGCTATCTGGCGCGCACTATTTCCGAAGTCGACCGCAAGGCCGAGCCGCAACGTTCCACCAAGCTGGATGCGCTACGGGCGCAGATCGTGGAAGACTTGCATGATGACATTACCCGTTATCGTACATGCGCGCGCGACTTACAAAAACGCGCGCGACTTACAAAAATGGCGCGCCAAACGAGGCGAGACCACCGCGCCGGAATGCAACGAGGTTCATACGGCGATCTGTCTTAAGCACAACCATATCGTCAATGATTTTGCCAATCTCAGAACATTGGACAGCCTGCCGCGCCAAGCTGATTTGTTTTCGGGTATTTGAGCTATTCGTCAGGGAACAGTCCCGGCATCCAGCGGCCTGCCAGCTTAGCTGGGAAGGCGAGTTGCAAGGGCGCGCGGGTGCTGGCCGAAGTCAACGCACCGCTTTCAATTAGCGCTGACGTAATACGGCGTGCGGTGCGCTCATTGACACCTAGTAGTGCGACCACGTCAGCGCGGGCCAGCTCGCCTTGAAGCAACACTGACCGCAGAACGGTGTCGGATTTCGCGGGTAGCTTACCTGCGCGCATTTCTTCTTCGACCCAGATCATGATCCGGTCGCGTAGACGGTCAGGCTTCATCAACCTTTCCATAAACTCCACTTGATCAATGCAGCATTGCAGGAAAAAGCGGGTGAAGTTGGCAAGCGCGGATTCCGAAAGCGTACCGCGCCCGTCGCGGTCGCCTTTACGTGGGGCATCACAGGCCATCAGGTGGCGTTTGTATTCCGCTTCATTGCGGGCGAGGCCACGAGCAACCGACCAGAGACCTTTCGTGTCTAAAGCTTCGCGGAGCATGGCATAAGACATCAACCGGGCAACGCGGCCATTGCCATCCAGAAACGGGTGAACCCAAAGCAGACGATGATGCGCACATGCGGCGGCGAGGATTGCCTCAATCCGACCTGCGTGGGTGTAAGCTTTATCCAGACGCTCCAAAAAGCGGGAGACCGCGCCGGGACTAATCGCGATATGGCGACCCACCTCGACATTGCGGTCGCGGATTGCGCCGGGAATAATTGGGATTTTTTCACCCGTGCCGGGATGTTCGACCACCAGCAGGTCGGCGGGCAACAGCTCACAGAAACGGCGGTGGATATCGAGAATGGCATCAGGCGCGGTAGCGCGGATTTCCAAGCCACCTTCATCGATCCATTTCTGTACTTCGATATGAGCCTTTGCTTCCAATTGCAGATCGCGTTTTTCAGGATCAGCGCTATAATCGTCGCTCATCGCCCGCTCGATATCAACGGGATGGGTGCTATGGCCTTCGATTAGATTGCTGTAGTAACAGTTCATCGACCGGATCAACCCAGCCAATGCTTCGGCAATTGAGGCAGGCAAGGACGCCCGGAACGCTGCCGCCTGCGTGGCAAGGTCCAGTGCCAAGTCATTCAGTTCTGCCCGCTGCCCTGAGCCTTCACTCACCATCAGCGGTTCAAACAATCCTACGGTCTCGCCATCGTCTCTCAGTGTCATATCTGCCTGCAATTTGTCCGGTATATTGTCCGGTTCGTTTTTCATTCTTTTCTATATATAGCAGGATGGTGGGCAAATTGATAGCATCACGTTCGTATACACAATGTCCGGTTCAATGTCCGTTATCTAGAAGATGTCATTTATCTCCCTCAAGCCGTTGAATTGCCCGCGTTAGCGTCCACGGATGAACCCCATACCAGTGCGCCACGTCCTTGCGCATTTCCCCACGCTCCAGACGCGCCTGCGCATTCCTTACCTGTCGATCAGTCATCTTTGGGGGAGGGCCAAGGCGTTTGCCCTTGCGCCGCGCAGCAGCCAACCCCTGTATTGTGCGTTCTGACAAGCGGTTGCGCTCATGTTCGGCGACAGCCGCAACAACGGTGAACGCCAACCGACCATCCGCAGTGGCCGTATCAACGCCAAGGCTCACGATCTTGAAATTCACGCCGCGTTCTTTCAAATGATCCGCATGGATCAACGCGTCTTTGGTATTGCGAAACGCCCGATCCAAATCCCAAACGACCAGTGTGTCGCCATCGCCCAACCGCGCTAGGACCGCTTCAAACACCGGGCGCGATTTGGCCACTGCTGACAGTCGCTCAATGTGCAACTCATCGCAGATCGGTTGCAGAGCATCGGCTTGCCGATCAATATTCTGCTCTTCTGTACTGACGCGCAGATAACCTATCTTCATGTTTTTCAATGCCTTAACGAGAGGTGTCGAGCGGTATTCCGCTCAACACAAACGATCCTCTCTGCGTTAAGGTCTGAGGGTGGGCAATTTACATATGGAAAATGCCTTAAACCCCCAGTTTCCCTTTCATCTCTTATAATTATAGCAGATTCAATCTAACATATTCAAATATCACACAAATGATCGATTATGCGGAATGGAATTCCGGCCAAATTAACCAGTTATTCACCATTTTCTGTCATGATACTGGCAGTGGTGGCATTTCTTTCAGGTGGAAGGGATGCAGCAGCCCTGACAGCAGATGATGTGCTAAACAAAATGTCTGCTGAGGAACGGGTGGCGTATGTATCAGGAATTGTGGGGGGCTTGGCTTATTCACGATTTTTGCGGGACAAACCTGATGAAACGGGAATGAACTGCATCTACGACTGGTACTACACGGGCGAGGAAGCCCGACACCAACAAATCACACAATGGTTTGAACGGCATTTGGATAAGCCAGCGGAGCCGTTGTTGTATATTTTGATTAAGAGAGAATGTGGAGAATAGATGGTTGCATTGATGGAGCAATTCAAAAGCGAAGGAGCGGGCCGCGATAGCGAATGGGCCCGCCAACGCCAGTGGTTCATCAAGGCGAAAAACGATCATCAACGCCGCGAAGATTTGGAAGACAAAGCAAGTAACAACGCAACGGCAACCGGGATATCTGAGATTGTTGCTGCAACCGCGACCCAGATTAAAGAGTTCGAAATCAAGCTGGATAGTTACGACGCAGCAACGGTTACCGCGTTGATGGAAAATCAGGTGTTATTGGACGCAGTGCAGGCTCGTATCGACACATTACTGGCACAAGCCTACGTGATGGAAGATGGCCGACGCGTGTTCAAGACCGAAGACGGCACTCAGGTCTTTGACGAGAACGGCGGCATTGTTCGCGCAGATGAATTGGATGCTGATCTGATCCCAACCACAGCGCCAACGTGGGAAGCTTACAGCGCCGAGGTTGAAACCGCTCAGGGGCTCACATCTGAACGTGGGGATTTGCTTGCGTATCAGGAAAAACTGGACGTGGCCCGCGAAGAAATCGCCGATGGTGAAATCTCCGAAGCAGAATTGGAAGAACTCGACGCTGATTTACTGGACGCTATGCCGAGCTCTGTTCGTGGTCATGTGCCTGGAATGAAGCCGGTAGCGGCGCAAACGATGCTGGGCTTCGAGCTAACAAAGCAAGACCTGGCTTCCAACGTGAAGACATCAAAGGTGATAACAACTTTTGCGCCTGCGCCAATGTGATCAAAGGCCGTTATACATCGTAGGCGATCATGCGACGGAGCAGCAACCCTTTCCAGTGCTACCATTTGCTGAGGAGACTGCAAATTGCTAAGATGCAGGTAAAGTGGGCCTTCGCTGCGGCTGAACAAATGCCTCCTTACGATTGGGTATGCTTCCCTTCAGTTTTAACGCTCATCCGGAAAGATCAGCGCGCGAAAAATGGCCCTTCAGATGCGCCAAGCCGCAAACGCTGAATGTGGACGGATGGCGAAAGGGTATTCAACTCAAGAAAAAGGTCCGGTAGATTGCTTGATTTGAAATAATGAGGGGTTGTTAAAGGTGATTGCCGAAACGGGTGACTTCACTTAGCGACCAAACATGGTCAGCATTCCGCAGGAGCGTTCATGGCCATATTCACAAGCGTTATCAATCAATGTTTCTATTTCGCTTAGCCTACCAGCGGAGGGGTTTTTCGCAATATACATCGCTGCTCTAAAACAGCCAAAGGCCGATTCTAGGCTACAGCCCCGCTTATAAAAAACAAGCGGGTTAACCGTTTTCCAATTCAGTACATTAAGAAAGTGCATGAGTTCTTCATGAGAAGCAACTTCCCCAAGCAAAAGACCCAAGCCTGTACATGATTCCCCCCAATCGGCACCACAAGATTCCTTGAATACTTGACCTGCCGTAAACACGTCTTTCTCGCCACCCAGCCCTTCAAAAAGCATACTAGCGTAACCGTTACAGCTTTTCTGTGAACCTAATCCACAACCAGTAGATAAAAGTTCTCGAGCCTCTTCTGGGCGAATTCTGTAGGCGGAATGCCCAGCTTCAGTACACACGGCTACTGTGTGTTTTTCACAAGCGTCCAAGAGAAAAGTTAGTCTTTCGATTTCGCTCGACGTTAAATCGGCGACTTTTTCGCATGCAGATTCTGGAAAGGCAGCGCAGATAGAGTGATCAAAAGGGCTCAAGCCTCCGACATCCCTTTGCGCTAAGGGCGACAATCCGATCGTGATAAAAAATGCTACTATCCCCACAAGAAGAGAAAGGATGGTATCTGGCGACTTTTCTACATCAAAAATACGCTCTGGCTTGAGCCAATTTGTGAATCTGAACACTAGCGATGAAACTAAAAAAAGGAATATCCAAGCGCTTGTCGAAAAAGTACTTAAAAAGAAAACGGATGATAGCGAGAAAAGCCCAATAGCATCTGAAAGATTTCCAGAGATTCCGGCTTCGGGCAATGCTCGACTAAGAACGGCAATGAATAGGAAAATTATTATCGCAGATGCAATTAGGTCAGTAGCAAAAAAAATGGCGGCTCGGGGAATGGAATTTTTTTGGGAGATGAACTTGAGGAAAAGCCTTGTTTGGGCTAGTGAAAAATAATCAGCGACTACGTTAAGCGCTAAGGCATAAATGATCAGATAGTTGATGCTTGGAACTGAAAAACCTCTGGACGTGGGCAATGATACAAGATGAAAGGCATATGATACCGCCACTACAGTTGTCACAGATACAATTGTGGAAATCAAAAAGGAGCGTAGAGACCAGAGTTTGCGCCCGTACAAGCCATCACATATTTCGACAAAACGCGCCGCCCATTCCTGTTGGGTGCCAGCCCCCATTAGCCAGAGTGATACTTCTTCTTTGTATTGAATATTCAAAATGCTCACGGAGAATTTTGTAAGGCCGGCAAAGAAGGCGGATACAAAAGCGGCTTGGGTTATCAATTCTATTGGGAAATCTGGCAATTTATTCTATCTCTTGGGGATTGATTGGACACCACTCGACCTTGATGCTTGCCTCACCTGTATGTCAATTGCTTGTGCTGACATTTCCGACCGTGGGGAGGGTTACCGTATCAGCAAGTGGGTACTCCAAAAACTGCCGATGTCTGTCGGCGACTTGGTCGCAACCGGATATCGCAACGCTGTTGTCGAGCTTCATAACCAATTGATAAGAAAGTGTCATTCAGCAGTGCGATTGAGGAAAATACCAAACCAAGCTACCTGATTCCGTGCGACGGAAATTTCACTCTTACCCCGCGCAGATGTTAAAGGGTTTTGGCCTCTCTCGTAGAAGCAGTTGTTTGCTGGGTTATAGCAAGCTGATAACTATTAACTCGTTACTGCCGTTAGCTGAAGGATGCACGAAAGCACACATTTAATTTCAACTGTCTCAGGCGATTCCTCACCGTCGCCTTGTCGGGGCAGAACTTTGTGAATCTACATGGACTGCGATGTTTCTCTCTCGTTGTAATTGCTTCGGCGCAATATCCGGCGCGGTGTAAAAATTAGCTTTCTGCATATGTCGCGTCATTGCAACGTAGGTCAGGCTTTCGTCCATGCTTCGACTAGATAACACGTAACTCTTATCGATGGTGCAACCTTGCGCGCGATGGATGCTGACGGCGAAGCCGTGGTCGAAGGATGCAAATTGATTTGGACGAATTGTAAGTTTTCGCCCCATATTTTCTTCATCTGTATCAATTTGAATGGTGAGTTTTGCATCGCCAATATTATTAACCGTGCCAAGCATACCGTTCCTTACTCCAAGGGTCGCATCATTGCGGGTGAACAGGATGCGATCACCTGCAGTGAATGCGCGTGGGCCGTGGTCCGTTTTGAAAAGGGTTTCCTCAACACTTACTCCTGCTGTTTTTCGGGCAGCACGGATGGCTTGATTGATGGCATGAACGTCTATGCGGCGATGGGCCAATGCAAGGCAGGATGTTGTATTCCCGTCTTGTTTCCAATCAGCCACGTAGTCATCAACCAACTGCGCGATGGCCTGATCGCGGTCAGATGCGTTGTGGACCAAACCATGATCAGCATAGGATTGCAGGGCCGTTTCGATGAACCCACCGGCCAGATCACGTGAAGCCTGACGCTGCCAACCAGATTGTTGACGCCGGATTTCAGTAAGGTGGGACGCACCGACGCTTTCAACGATATCCCTAAACGGAGCTCCGGCCTCAATTGGTTGAAGCTGATCAGGATCACCGATCAGGACAAGCTTACAGCCTCGCTGCTGTAGTTGTTCTGTCACGCGTGCAAGTTGACGGCTGCCAACCATCCCGGCTTCGTCGATTACAACAACGTCGCCGCAATCAATAGGCTCATATCCATTTTTCCAGCTTGCCTCGAATGAGGCCAAGGTGCGCGAGGGGATACCAGATGCAGATTGCAAGCTATCAGCGGCTTTTCCGGCCAATGCAGCGCCATGCACGCGACACCCTTGCCGTTCCCACGCCACACGCGCAGTCGCCAACAATGTGCTTTTCCCGGTTCCTGCAAGACCAACAACCGCGCAGAACTGGCTTGGTGAAAGGATGTGTTGGATTGCGCTTATCTGTTCAATACTCAGATTTGCACCCACACGCTTCCTAAGATCAGTGTTTTGCCGATTTATTGCCGCCTCGATATTGTGGTTGTTGACACTAAAGCCGCCACTTTGGGCCAATTCTTTGACTCGCGTTTGCAAGGCGCGTTCGACAGATTGGAACGCCTGCGTTGCGAATGCGTCTTTGCCTTTGATCGACAAAGACACCAATTCAGGGTCGGCGAGTGCTTTGTTAGCTGCTCCACGCAATAGTGCTGGATCGGGGATGAACTCTGCCAAACCGCGCAGGATATCGTTGCGGGTGAACGTAGAATTCTTCTCTGACAGATGGCTCAGGATTAAACTGGGCCGTTTAATAAGTTGCTCACGCGTGAATGGCACCACGTCGCGTGGGAGGATCAATGGCTGATTTGGGTCAGATTGATATTTGGGAGGCATGTCACGCTGTGCATGATCCCGGATTTCTTGCTCAAACGCATGTTGCGCATCGATGAATGCGCGTTCTCGGTCCAACTCGCGGCGTTCAGCCAGATGACGATCTATCTGCGCTTGTTGTTCCCGTTGATCACGATGCGAACAAGTCTTCGCATCTTCGGCCAGTTGTTTGCAAAGCCGTTGGTATTGCCCGTTAAGCCGTGCCCAGACAGCCTTCAAGCCGGTCGGAAGCCTGTCTTGTCGCAACTTTAGCTCAGCAATACGACGGGTCTCGTGGCCTTCGGACAGATCAATCCGTTGCTGACGTTGCTGGGTAACCAGATGCGCGACCTTGACCTTGTGTTCTTTGAGTTTGCGCTGCTCTGCAATATTTGGATTTGGTGTGCGGCTGTTTAGGAGTGAAACGGCATATTCGACATCGGGAAGATCAGAGAAATCCCCAAGTTGGGCTTTCAGCGCCTTTGTCTTGATGTCTAACCAACGAGACAGCGAATAGACCTCGCCATCTGCATCGACCGCGACAAAGCCGCGACGATCTCCACGGGCAAGGCAAAACCCATGCTCTAAAAGCGAGTTGCCAAAAGCCGACTTTGAATCCGAAGTTTCCCAGCAGGATTTGAATAATTTCTTAAGGTCCGCAGGATCGCGTTTGACCCGTTTCGCCTGACCTGCTTCTTCTGCCGAAAAGTTCAATGGGTCGCGATCTTTCGATTTTTGAAAACCAGCAGGCATCTCCCAATCATGCTCAAGATATAGCTCGCGCGAAATATCACGCAGTCGCAGTTTGAAATGCGAAAGGTTAATCGCCCGCATCTGATCAACATTGATCCGAGACCAAACGCAGTGGGCATGCCGTCTGCCTTTCTTCTCATGAAACACAATCGCACGCGGCTGGCCTGACAGACCCATCCGCCGTTCGATCTCGCCGATCACACGCTCGAATTCAGCGATAGGCACATTTGCGGATTTGGGCGGATTGAGGCTCAGCGAGAACAGATATTGTTGGCATTTTGTGCCAAGGGAAACCGCCTCAGTTTCCTTAAATGCACCGATCAGATCATCGGACATAAATCCGCGCAACTCGTGTACTACCGCATGCTCGTTGTCCTCTACATTCAGCAAGTGTAACGCAAGTTCGCGCCCGTTGGCGCATTGGTTGCCCTTGAGGATCATTCACGCATCCCCAGTGCTTTGAGTAATGTTTGGCGCAGGAATATGACATGATCATAGGATTCTTCGATTTGGGCGCGCGCTACCTCATCCATAACCAAGGAACCGACATTGGCATGATAAGCCAGTTGGTTCAGGTTGTTGGTGATGCGGGACTGGCCTAGTAGTCCGAGAACTTGCGCAATTGCCTGTTTATCGGAGACCGATGTTGACGAGCGACGTTTCTTGCGTGGCAGTTCTTCATTCAGAACTTGAGCGCGAATGAACGTGGCAAGGGCCATCCCATCCGCCATCTCTTTCAATCGCTCATGGTCTTCCAGCGACAAGCGCAATGTCACGCGCGGACAATCACGCGGCGTATTGGGCGCATGCGATTTTCGCGCAGGTCTGCGTTTGACCATATTCAAGGCCTGTGACGCTACATGGAAATCCTGCTGCGCCGTCTTCATAGCGACGGTCCCCTTAATCGGGCAGGGCGTTGCAGGTCATCTTGCGGTATCTTTTGTGCCGCTTTCTCAAAGGCGCGCAACTTGTGGATAACCTCTGGGTCAGCCTTGAGATGAGAGTCCCATTCCTCTAATTCCTCAAGGATAGAAACCAACGGTGCGGGTTCTAGGTTGGTCCTGTTAACTGCACCATTTCAACTCTTGAAATTATTGGATAAACTCAAACCATGTGAGTTGTGATGGTTGGATTTTTGCAACAATTTTGCAACGTTGTGAGTTTGGCTAGGTTCCGGCTCGAATGATTCCCACACGCCCGGGATGTTGAGCCTTTTCGTTTTCCCGCCACTGAAATTTGACCTCGACTGGGATTCGGTGTTTGTCGGCCAGACGGCTAACTTCTTTCCAAGCATCCTGCGCAGACTGGCCTTGGACCGAAATGCCGAGTTCAGGATAAAACCTGTAGCCTTCTTCTTCATACGCTTCGGAATTAGTTGGGATTTGCAGTTCTGTGGCCAACCGGTCTTCAACAAAGCCTTTTGCTTTGACGTGCTTGGCCATTTCTATCAGCAAACCGGCCCAATTAGGCTTGCTGAGCGACTTGCCGTTCATCGTAGCTGAGAGGATTCGCGTAAACGTTAGACCGGGCGTGCGCTCAAAAACAGACACGTCGCCTTCGCTCGCAACCACTTCAGATTGCTCGTCGTTCACATCGCGCTCAAGATCGAGTGCATCCATTTTATCTCGAACCAAGTTTTCAATTGTTTTCGACGGCGTGTCTGTGCCCAGCCACGTCGAGATGGACTTTAGGTCGACGAAGGTAGCGTCACTAATTCTGACTACAGGCATCATGGTTATCTCCTTTTCGCTTCTGAGGGCATTATGTAACATATTATCCGCATCAGTTAAGATAATATGTTACATAATGGCCTCAGATGGCCTGACGTTCGGCGTTTTGGGTGTGTTCGATCTCATTTAGATTGGTTGGCAACTACAAGCCCATGATGTAGCGTGGAGGAAAACAAAGGAAGAACAGTTGCTCCTCGAATCTATCGACCAGACTCGCCTTGAAGTATCGCCCACTCTGGATCCAAAACGTCGATCCAAGCTCGGTCAGTTCATGACACCAGCTCGCGTGGCGACATTCATGGCAGGTATGTTCGATACTCTGCCGCAGCAAGTCAAATTACTCGATGCAGGCGCGGGCATGGGCGCATTGTCAGTCGCGTTCATTACCGACGCATGTGGTAGGGGCGACAAACCCGAGAGCATCGACGTGACCGCCTATGAGGTAGACGATCAACTTGCCGGCCTTCTCGAAGTGAACTTTGACCAGTGCTTTGACCTTTGCAACGAAGCTGGGATCGCGTTCAAGTGGCAGGTGATCCGCGACGACTACGTGCTGCGTTCGGCGGAGCCTTTGCTCAATGATCCCCTGACGTTCAATTGCGTCATCCTCAACCCGCCTTATGGGAAGGTCAACGCAAAGTCTGAATGGCGAGCAGCCTTAAGATCACTCTCTATCGAGACAGTGAACCTCTACACGGCGTTCGTTGCCGTAGCTATGCGGCTATTATCGAATGACGGTCAACTCGTCGCAATCACTCCGCGTTCGTTCTGCAATGGAACCTATTATCGACCGTTCCGCCAGCAATTGCTCGGTTCGTGTTCCATTGACAAACTGCATGTATTTGAGTCGCGGAAATCGACGTTTAAGGACGACGATGTTCTGCAAGAAAACATGATTTTCAAGTTACGAAAGGGAGGCCAGCAACCCACTGTGCAACTCTCCAGTGACGTTGTTGCAGTGCGTGCCGTTGATTTTGCAGAGATCGTGCGCCCCAAGGATCAGCACTCATTTATTCGCTTGCCCATTGCTGACAACGATCTCGCAAGCCGCATTCAATCGCTCCCATGTGTATTGGAGGACTTGGGTATCAAGGTTTCGACCGGGCGTGTTGTCGGTTTTCGCGCCAAAGAACATTTGCGCAAAGACGCCGCAACCGACACGGTGCCGCTCATCTACCCACAGCACTTCGACCACGGGTCGATCAGTTGGCCGATACCTAACTTTCGAAAACACAACGCGCTTGTTGATTGCGATGCAACGGCAAAGTTGATCACGCCCGCTGGAATATTTGTCCTTACAAAACGCTTCTCCGCAAAGGAAGAAAAGCGCCGCCTCGTCGCGTCGATATTCGATGGCGGAAGAGCCGGATTTGAGAACCATCTGAATTACTTCCATGAGAATGGCGAAGGTTTGCCAGTCGATCTTGCGCGCGGGCTCTCAGCGTTCCTAAATTCTGAAGCCGTGGACGAGTATTTTCGTATCTTTTCCGGTCACACACAAGTTAACGCAACCGACCTGCGTAACCTGCACTATCCAGACCGTGAGCAGTTGCAAGCGTTAGGCCGAGGCGACACAACGATGGACGACCTGCTTTAACCTGTCACCTTGAACTGCTTTGCTGGATCGCCCTGAATCCAGATGAATGTTTCGTAGGCAATGTTCTGGTGCTTCCCCTGCCGTGCCGCAGTGTCCTTCCATGTCCGGTAAGTGGTCGTGAACCCGACGCCAGGCTTACCGCAGCGTTCGGCAAGCCGGTTCATCTGCGCGACCTTGTGGGCGTCCACTTCACCGTCGCTTGTCACTGCTTCGATCACCCATAAATGGTCGGTGTCGGGATTCCAAAAGAACGCATCGGGCATTGCGTCATCCAAAGTCAGGGCGACGCCAGCAGCATCCATCTTCGCACGCTCAGCATCCGAGATGCGGTCGCCATCTGCATCATCCACGTAAAGCAATTGGTAGCCGGGGAGGAAGCGTGGCGCGTAGTTTTCGACGCTCGCCTTGATCAGATCGGCGTGGCCTGTGTCGATCAATTTACGCGATGCTTCGGCCATTTTGGCTTGGAAGGCACGGCGCTCTCGGGCGATATCTTCGTTGGCCCACTGTTTGAGCAAATCTTGCCAAGTATCATCCGAGGCTTTCAATACGGTTTTCAGCGTGTGGTCGAGTCGGTAGCTTGAGTTAGGTGACTTTGCTTTGACATGGCCGGAAATGAACGCACCTTTTTCCAACAGGATAGGTTCAATGCCACCCAGTTCGCGCAAAGGCTTGATCCAATAATCACGCCCTTCACGGTCGAGTTTGCCAATGCCACGCTGTAAAATGCCAATGTGGCAGGCCAGATGCGCGGTGGTTGCACCGTCCTCGATCTTCGATCCCTTAGGCGCGGTTGTGAACCAGCTGTCCGTCTCATCGTCCAGAAGGGCAAATACGCCATCAATTAGATCGTTGTTATTGCCAAGATCGAGATATTGCAGGACTGCCCTAATCCTGTTTTTCGTCACCCCTTGTCGTGCAATAATGCCATCTGCCTGTGCCCCCTCAATAAATCGTTTTGGAGAACTTTACTGCGGGCCATTCTAAGAGTCGATTGCATTATCCGGTTGAACCAGTACTAGGATGCCGTCCAATCGAATTGCCTCCATCAACCAATGCCTAGGGGCACGCCATGAATACAAAAAACTTGATCGCCCGACATCACCACCGAGCGGCACAACCTCTGTCTGAAAAGGTCCGCAACAGGCGAGGCCGTGCGCTCTCGCCGATCACAAAATACCGTTTTGTCACACCGGGCGACGGGCGCGAAACGCGCGAGGTGATATTTGATCAACCGGCAACAGTTGGCGCATCTTACTGCAAGTGTTGGGCCGGACGCATGGGTCGTTTCGGTCGAGATGCGGCGTGTGCCGCGCAGAGACTGTGGGTGGCGGCTGAATGAAGTGAAGGGACGGCACAATTGCCGCCCCATTTAGCTAGTAGAAGTCCGTCGGAATCGTCACGCTGCGTTTACGCAATGTCTTTGACCCAATGCTTCGAGTGGCCTGCCATTTGCTGGCATTCGCCGACTGCAAGTTTTGAATCTCATTACCGCGATGAACCACGATCTTCGTGACACCATGTTTCGTGAGTGAATTTGCTAGTCGCAAGAGTTCGTTTCGATTGAGCTCAGTCGGCTTGAGTATGTTCATGCCATCACCTCCTCTAGGCCAATACAGAGTTCTCCGACACCCGCGACACACTTGCCGTTTTCGAAGGCGAAAACACTTTCATCACTTTCATCTGCCTGGATCTTGATCCTGCGAATTTCGGGAAAATCTTCGATGAAGCGTATCAAGAGTGCGATGTGTTTCCTATCCATGGCGCACCTCCCTCTCCAGATATATTTCGCTCAAGGCAGCTTCGTGTTTGACCCGAGGTCGCAGTTCATCAACCAGCTTTTCAGCGAGGAACATGCCGTCACGGTCATCCGAGATCACCGCATAAGCCAGCCGTAATGCCAGCCGCTTTGTCACCTTGCGGTGACAGCGATGCGTTATCTCGTGTTCCAATGACGATTTGAGGTCATGTGCCTTCGCCGGAAGCTGCGCAGCGACCGTCGTAGGGCGGAAGTGGTTTGCTGTATTGTGTTGCATCTGGATTTATCCTTTCCGATGCTGTTTCAATGGTGCCTAATTGGCAGGACAACCATCGCTCGGAGGACATACCTATTTCTAAGCAGCTACTTCCAACTAAGTGCTTTGAGACTGCATTCCCCGAATACCTGCGAATGTACCATTAGCATCCGGCACATGGCGCGGACCGAAAACTCGGGCCGATGAGCCTTCCCTCTCGGGACATTGCCGCGCAATACCCTGCCGGGCAGTGAATAAACGCGTACCGCACTGAG
>NZ_JBYVDD010000003.1:743440-819314 GCF_058136045.1 Litoreibacter sp. | reverse complement strand
CTAGAAAACTAGGGGCACCTCATACCTTCCGTTGTGAATGTCCCCTTTGGGGAAACTCATGTGTCTGGACGCACTTGCAGCGAAGGCCCGCTTCCCACCCTTTGTCCAGCAGTGAAGTTGCGCATGCTTGCGTAGGGTTTTCTTGCGTGACTGGTGTTGGAAAACACCAACCTGACTGGATTGATTGGGATGATAGGTAGACCGTCACACCCGGCCATCAGTAAAAACGAGTATCTATTGTTGCTTACTCACGCCTATTGTTGCCCGCTTAATTTTCGACTAATTAGACACCTTGTCGAAGTTATAGCCTGTAGGTCCGTAAGTGTCTGAAAGTAAAAGATACAATTTACATCAAAATGCCCGCCTTTCCATCGCCCCCATGATGGACTGGACAGATCGCCATTGCAGGCACCTGCATCGGCTGATCTCAAAGCGGGCGTTGCTGTATACGGAAATGGTGACGGCCCCTGCGCTGGTGCGCGGTGGGGCGTTGCATTTGTTGGAGTTCGGGCAAGCAGAGCACCCCGTTGCCGTGCAGCTTGGCGGGTCCGATCCGGTGGAGCTGGCCAAGGCCTCGGTGCTATGTGCCGAGCGGGGCTATGACGAGATTAACCTGAACGTCGGCTGCCCGTCTGATCGTGTGCAATCTGGCAGCTTTGGCGCCGTGCTGATGGAGCAACCTGCGCTCGTTGCTCAATGTGTGGCGGAAATGATTAAGGCGCAACCTATTGAAATTACAATAAAATGCCGTATCGGTGTGGATGATCAAAACCCCGATGTGATATTGCCGGACTTCCTGTCTCGCGTACGTGATGCAGGTGTAAACCGTGTCACGATCCATGCGCGCAAAGCATGGCTGAAAGGGCTTAGCCCGAAAGAAAACCGCGATGTGCCGCCGCTGGATTACGACATTGTGCATGCGATGAAAGCGGCGTTTCCGGATATGCATATCTCGCTCAATGGCGGGTTGGCGACGCTTGAGGCGGGCTTGCCACATCTGGGCGCGCTGGACGGGTTGATGTATGGGCGGGCGGCCTATCACCAACCTTGGGACATCCTCGAAAGAGCCGATGAGCTGGTATTTGGCGACGCGCCCAGCAGCAAAACACGCGCCGATGTGGTGCACGCTATGCTGCCCTATATTGAGGATCATTTGGCTGCGGGCGGCAAGCTGGCACAGGTAACACGCCACATGTTGGGCCTGTTTGCAGGCCAGCCCGGTGCGCGTCATTGGCGGCGTATTCTGTCCGAGGGCGCACATAAACCCGGCGCGGGCAGGGTGCTGGTGTTGGAGGCACTAGAGGCGGTTCAAACAGCGCAAGCCGCAGTGAGTTTGACCTGACCTCAGGTGAGAAAAATTAGGGCGCGTTTGTTTTTCTTGCAGAGGTTTTTCCCAACCGCCAGTGCTTTTCGAAAGCAAGACTTGAGAGCCTGCGTACCGCATCAGTATCGTTTTTACACCTGCTCCAGATCGGCTTTTAGAAAAAGGAGCGCCTAACGGCGCGCTACATGTTTTATTTGGCGCATCATGCCAAGGGCGGCGTTTGGTGCAGGCAGACTTTCAATCCGCCATGGGGCACGCTTGGCCCTTGGGTGAGTGGCAGGCCTGTGGCTTTGGCCAATCCCGGCTCTGAGGTGATGATGCCCACGCGCCAACCGCTGAACTTTTCGCTCAGCGTCACGCCAAGTTTGCCATAAACTGCGTAGAGGTGCTTTTTGTTGCCGATCCGGCCGCCATAGGGTGGATTCACGATGACCAAACCGGGGGGGACGTCTGGGCATTCCAGCTCTTGCACATCATGGCATTTGAACTGGCATAGGGCGTCCACCTCTGCGCGTTCGGCATTGGCCTGTGCCATTGAGATAACGCCAGAGTCGCGGTCAGAGCCAAAGAAAAGTGGTGGGCCATCAAGTGTTGAGACCGGGCGGCGCATGTCTTTAAATGTCTTTGCGTTAAAGCCCGCAAGTTTTTCGAATGCAAAGTCGCGAGACCGCCCCGGTTGCAGCCCTTGGGCGATTTCCGCAGCCTCGATCAAAAACGTCCCCGAGCCGCACATCGGGTCCAGTACCGCGTCCGCGCCGTCATAGCCTGCTTGGCGCAGCAGCAAGGCGGCCATGGTTTCGCGCATCGGGGCCTTGCCCACGGCCTCCTTATGGCCACGTTTGTGCAGGCCTTCGCCAGACGTGTCGACGCTGACGCTGACGATGTTTTGCTCGATGCGGATTTTTAGGGTGACATTGCCCTGTTGGGATACGGTCACGCCAACTTTGCGCAAGGCCCGCTCGATGCGTTGCACTGCCGCCCCTGCATGGTAAATCTTGGACCGCTTGCATGTGACCTCGACGCGCACGTCAGTGTTGGGCAACAAGAAGTCAGACCACGGAAATTGCGTGGCCCGATGATCCAGTCGCGCCAAATCCATCGCGCGAAACGAGCCCATGCGCGCCAAAACCTTGCTGGCCCCGCGCAGCTCCAAATTCAAGCGCCAGACATCGCTCCAATCGCCCATCAACGTCACGCCACCCGGCCCATAGCGCGCGTCCTTGTAGCCCAAGGCGCGGAACTCCGGCAAAAGCAACGGCTCCAACCCCGGAGGGGCAACGGCGAAAATTTCGAATTGGTTATCTGTCAGTATATCAGTCATAGCCCCGTCCATAGGCCTATCTGTGCGGACACGCTAGAGCCTCTTGAGCGCGAAGCTGTTAAATCTGAATTGCCCCGGCGGCACACTGGGGGAGTGAAGCGTGACGCGCCCATCGGCGCGCGCGCAGGCCCACAGTCCCTCGAACCGGCCCATCTTGTCCCCGACCTGATAATTGAAACCGGCCTTGACGAAACCGCCCGATAGTTTGGCGATGCACGCCACCGCATTGGTGCCGGGGGCGATTTTTGTGATGGTTTTGGTTTAATGGTTTCATCGTACTAGCGCTTGCTGCCGCCAATTCAGATAAGGGTCTCTGCGGTGTATTCTAGCTGGTCCCATCCTTTGATCAACGCCTCGTGGATCATGCCATAACCCCACGCGGATTTGATTGCTGTATTTATTAAAATTCAACAGTTTCAGTACTTTATGCTTAGTTCTTCTCACCACAGCATCAATGAACGTCGCAACGCTCCCTTCTTTGGCGTGAACCACAACGCCTTGCCTCTCGCGGTTCTTGTGGCGCCCAAAGGTCTTTTCAGCGCCATAGATGTTGGCATCATGCACATAGACGATGCGCCGCTCCTGCTGGCCGGTGCATCCCAACGCGGCGGGCCTCAAAGCTCGTCATCCATGAGCCGGCATGGCACAGAAAATCCCGCTACCGCGCCCGCCCGGACAGGCGCGACGCCCTCCCGCCACGGCGTTTCTTCAGCCGCTCGGCACGCGACGGCAACTCCTGCAACAGTGCGACCCGTGCTTCATTGCTCATGGCAGACCACGCGGCTATTTCGTCGATGGTACGCAAACAGCCCGTGCAAATCCGCTCGACCGGATGCACAAGGCAAACCTTAATGCAGGGGCTTTTCACCTCGTCTCGGTGCCAAATTTCGTCGCTCACCGGTTGGCCTTTATGTGGCGGATGCGGTCCAACGCGCCTTGCAAAATAAAACCTGCCGCCACATGGTCAATCACCTCGGCACGCCGCCTGCGCGAGGTGTCTGCCTCCAACAGCGCCCGCTCGGCCGCAACCGTCGACAGACGCTCGTCCCAAAAGGTAATTGGCAGCTCGGTCAGGCGCGACAAATTACGCGCAAAGGCCCGTGTCGATTGAACCCGCGGCCCCTCCGAGCCATCCATATTCAACGGCAATCCCAAAACCAGCCCGCAAATGTTGCGGCTCTGCAAAAGCGCAAACAAAGCTGCCGCATCAACACCAAATTTCTTGCGCTTGATGGTCTCCAACGGGGTTGCCACTGACATAAAGCTGTCCGAGACAGCCACCCCAAGCGTCACAGTCCCCAAATCCAGCCCAGCTATAGGTCGCATGTCTGGCAAGACGTCGGAAAACTCGATAATATCGTCAAAAACTTCGCCCATAGCTGCCCTTTCTTTGTTCTTCCAAATACGGCTCCATGGCCCCCAAAGTCCACCTTCATTCGCGTGCAAGGGCGCTGTTGTGGCCGTCATTGTCGCAAGTGGCGCATGTTATGCCGAAACCAGCGGCTCATTTCGCCCTTAGCTGCCGCAAAACCAACCCAACCACTGCCAAGGGATGTGCCCATGAGACGTTACTCCGCATTTGCCATCGCGCGCGAGGCCGCCAGATACCATTCCGGCTGGGAGCGCGCATGGGCCTCACCCACACCTAAAAAGAAATACAAAATCATCATCATTGGGGCAGGCGGCCACGGGCTCGCCACCGCCTATTACCTTGGCAAAAATCACGGCATCAAAGACGTCGCCGTGATCGAGAAAGGCTGGCTTGGCGGCGGCAATACCGGGCGCAACACCACCATCATTCGCTCCAATTACCTGCAAGACCCGTCGGCCGCGATCTACGAGAAATCGCGCTCCCTCTACGAGACGATGAGCCAAGACCTGAACTACAACGTCATGTTCTCCCCGCGTGGCGTGTTGATGCTGGCCCAAACCCACCACGAGGTCCGCGGCTACCAACGCACGGTCTACGCCAATGCATTGCAGGGCGTGAAAACCGAATTCATCTCACCGCAACGCGTCAAAGAAATCTGCCCCATCATGAACATCGCAGGTCCGCGCTACCCGGTGCTGGGCGGGTTGTTCCAAGCGCGCGGCGGCACCGCACGCCACGATGCGGTGGCATGGGGCTACGCGCGCGCTTGCTCTGATATGGGCATGGACATTATCCAGCAATGTGAAGTCACCGATATCAAGCGCAAGGGCGGCGAGGTCACAGGCGTATCCACCACCAAAGGCGATATCGATTGCGATAAACTTTGCATCGTAGTGGCGGGAAATTCCGGCCATGTGGCGGGCCTCGCGGGCTTCCGCCTGCCGATTGAATCCGTGGCGCTACAAGCGCTGGTCTCCGAGCCAATCAAACCCTGCATGGACATCGTCGTGATGGCCAACACCGTGCACGGCTATCTGTCGCAATCTGACAAGGGCGAGATGGTGATTGGCGGCGGCACAGACGGGCACAACAACTACACCCAACGCGGCTCGTTCCAACATATCGAGGAAACCGTGCGCGCGCTGATCGAGACCTTCCCGATGCTCTCGCGCCTCAAAATGCTGCGCCAATGGGGCGGTATCGTGGATATCACCGGCGACCGCTCGCCGATCCTATCCAAAACCCCGCTGGGCAACTGCTTTATCAATTGCGGCTGGGGCACTGGCGGCTTCAAGGCCATCCCGGGTTCTGGCTGGGCGATGGCAGAACTTGTCGCCAAAGGCCATTCACCACTAACGGCTGAGTTTGGCCTGGACCGCTTCAAAGAGGGCCGTTTCATCGACGAATCTGTCGCCGCAGGGGTGGCACACTGATGGCAAAATCACGCGGATTATGGAGCCTCATCCGGGGGCTCTCAGGCAGTAAAAAAGCCACGCTCAGAGAACTAGCCTTGAGCGCACAAGCACGCGAAACCTTGATCGAGGACCCTGAATGGGACGTGCTTTATCCCGAAAGCTTCACTTTCACAGCGCCCCACCTTGCCTTGATCAAACTGGCACGACTGCACTGGTCACGCACCGAGAACGGCGCGCCGGAGCTAGACCCGCAAAACCCTTACCGTGATGCGTCTACCATGGAACACCTCACACTCTTGTTGGGCGAAGACCGCTCGGAGGCTACTCAAATAGCGTTTCTCCAATCCATGGTCGCCGCAATTGCGCAGTTTTGCGCCACGGCACAAATAGCACCGGGTAAATACACACTCTCCTCACCCCCCGATGGGGTGGCGCCGCAGGTGACGCTCACGCCAGACCTTATCACTCTGGTGCGTAATCTGGCATGGGACTGGCCCGATGAAGACGATATGCGTGACGCGCAATCAGCGGGCGAAATTGCAGGCCCGGTGGTCGATCCTAAACGTCCCTATGGCGACATGAGCTTTTATCAACTCGACATTCATCGCCTCCTTGAATGGCCTATCGAGCACCGCAACGAGGATGGTTTCATCCAGTTGAGCGACAGCCAAATAGAAGCCGCCACACTGCTTCACACGCAAATCCTAGGGGCCGCTCAGGCCGTCCTAGAGCATGGGGAAGTTGATAGTCCAAATGTATGAGACACCCATGAATATTCGGAGCCGCCAATGCTGATCCTTGAATGCCCTTATTGCGGCACCCACGCCGAGGAGACCGAACTGCACGCAGGCGGCCAAGCCCATATCACCCGCGAAACCGTTGGCGCTAATGACGCGGCATTCGAGCAATACCTGTTCACTCGCGCCAACCCGCGCGGCGTCCATCTGGAACGCTGGCGCCACGCCAATGGCTGCGGCAAGTGGTTCCACGCCGCGCGCTCCACCACCACGCTCGAAGTCTACGGCACCTATAGCGCCCAAACCACCAAGCCCCCAAAAGACATCGTAAAAGCCATCACCGAAAAACACCCCGACTGGACCTACGCCAACTGGCTGGACGCATCATGACCCATCATTGTTCCATAAATATCCCCGCCGGAGGCTCCAACACCTCCACCCAAGCGAAGGCCCGATAACATGAGCACCAGACTAGCCGCGCGCGCCCGCCTGCTCGATAAATCTAAGCGGATATCCTTCCAATTCAACGGCCAAACCATGCACGGGTTTGAAGGCGACACCCTCGCCTCCGCCCTGTTGGCCAATGACCAAATGCTGATGGGCCGCTCGTTCAAATACCACCGCCCGCGTGGCGTAGTGGCGTCGGGTGCGGAAGAGCCAAACGCGCTGGTAAACCTCGGCAAGGGTGGCCAGTTCGAGCCAAACGCGCGCGCCACCACGACCGAGCTGTTCGACGGTCTCACCGCCGAGAGCCAAAACCACTGGCCCTCGTTGAACTATGATATCGGCGTGCTCAACAACTACGCCGCGCGCTTCATGCCAGCAGGGTTCTACTACAAAACCTTCATGGCGCCTGCGCCTGCGTGGAAACACATCTTCGAGCCGATTATCCGCAAAGCCGCAGGCCTCGGCAAAGCCCCCAAAGACCGCGACGCGGACCGCTACGAGCATTTCTATGCCTTCACCGATGTCCTCGTTATCGGTGGCGGCATCGCAGGATTGCAAGCCGCACTTGCAGCGGGGCAAGCGGGTGCCAAAACCCTGTTGATCGAGCAAACCGCCCATTGGGGGGGCCGCGCGCCCGTCGATGGCGTCGAGATTGACGGCAAACCGGCCGATACGTGGATCACGCAGACGCTCGAAACCCTCGACGCGATGGACAATGTGCAAATCCGCACCCGCATGATGGGCGCGGGTGTCTATGATCACGGCTATGTCACCGCCTATGAGCGGATCACCGATCACGCCCCCAACCCGGACCTGCCGCGCCACCGCCTTTGGCGTATCCGCGCAGGCCAAACCATCACCGCCACTGGCGCAATCGAGCGCCCTCTAGCTTTCGCAGGCAATGATATCCCCGGCGTCATGCTGGCCTCGGCCATGCGCGATTACGTGACCAATTTTGGCGTCAGCACGGGCGATCGCACGGTGCTTGTCACCAATAATGACGACGCCTACCGCACTGCGATCACACTCAAACAGGCGGGGCTGGATATCCCGGTCATCATCGATGCGCGCCCCAATGGTGGCGGCGCTCTGGTCGATCAAGCGCGCGCTTTGGGCATTCGTGTCGAGACTGGCAAAGCCATCGCACAGGTCAAAGGCTCCAAGCGTGTCACGGGCGTCGACCTTTGCGCGCAGGCGGGCCAAGGCATGGTGCTGGAGCATGTGGAATGCGACGCGGTCGCCATGTCAGGCGGCTGGTCTCCGGTCGTGCATCTGTGGTCGCATTGCGGTGGCAAACTGATCTGGGACGAAGACCAAGCGCATTTCAAACCCAATCCTGACGCCGCCCCCAAAGGCGCGCACGGCGAGGCGTTCGTGATCCCCGCAGGCATCGCCAATGGTGCGATGGACAGCACGTCCGTGCTGGCGGACGCCGATGCCGCAGGCAAACTTGCCGCTACACGCACAGGCTATAACCCCGGCAAATCAACACCCCCAACAGCCACCGCACAGCCCGAGGCTGCAATGCTGCCCGTGTGGAAAATGCCGCAAGGGGCTAGCTATAAATTACGCTCCAAAATGTGGCTCGATTTCCAAAACGACGTGAAGGTCTCCGACGTGCAATTGGCGGCGCAAGAGGGCTATGAGAGTGTCGAGCACACCAAACGCTATACCACCATTGGCATGGCGACAGATCAAGGTAAATTGAGCAACATCAATGGCTTGGCGATCCTTGCTGATAGCCTAAATGCACCTATTCCATCCGTGGGAACCACCACCTTTCGCCCACCCTACACACCTATTTCTATGGGCTCGATTGGCGGCGAAGCACGCGGTGAAATCTTTCAGCCGCTCAACCGAACACCGCTACACCAATGGGGCGAAGATAACGGCGCGCATTGGGAACCTGTGGGCCATTGGCGGCGCGCCTATTGCTACCAGCGCGATGGCGAGAGCGTCGAGCAATCTGTCCACCGTGAGGTCAAAGCGACCCGCGACAGCCTTGGCCTGCTCGATGCCTCGACCCTTGGCAAAATTATCGTCAAAGGACCGGACGCAGGCAAATTCCTCGACATGATGTACACCAATATGATGTCCAACCTGAAGCCGGGCAAATGCCGCTACGGGTTGATGTGTAGCGAGAACGGTTTCTTGATGGATGACGGCGTGGTGGCGCGGATCGATGACGACACATGGCTGTGCCACACCACGACCGGGGGGGCTTCGCGCATCCATGGGCATATGGAGGAATGGCTGCAAACTGAGTGGTGGGATTGGAAAGTCTACACCGCCAATGTGACCGAGCAATACGGCCAGATCGCCGTCGTCGGACCGAAGGCGCGCAAGGTTTTGGAAAAGCTGGGCGGTATGGATTTGTCCAAAGAGGCGCTTGGGTTCATGGAGTGGGCCGAGGGCAAAATCGGCGGTTTTGATGCGCGGGTTTTCCGCATCTCGTTCTCGGGCGAGTTGAGCTTCGAGATTGCCGTGCCAGCCAGCCAAACGCGCGCTTTCTGGGACGCTTTGCACGCGGCGGGGGCTGAATTTTGCGCCACCGCTTACGGCACCGAGGCGCTGCACATCCTGCGCGCCGAGAAGGGCTTCATCATGATCGGCGACGAGACCGACGGCACAGTGATCCCACAAGATTTGGGCCTGAACTGGGCGTTATCTAAAAAGAAAGACGACTACTTAGGCAAACGCGCGCAGCAACGTAGCCACATGGCCGACCCAAATCGCTGGAAACTGGTGGGCCTTGAAACGCTCGACGGCTCAACCCTGCCCGATGGGGCCTATGCGGTGGCGGATGGCGTTAACCTTAACGCACAGCGCAACACCCAAGGGCGCGTGACCTCGACCTATCACTCGCCCACATTGGGCAAAGGCATTGCGATGGGGTTGGTGCTGCATGGGCCGGACCGCATGGGCGAGGTGATTGATTTCCCAATGCTGGATGGCATGATCAAGCAGGCCAAAATCGTCAGCCCGGTGTTCTATGACCCTGAGGGGGAGAAGCAAAATGTCTAATGCAGTCAGCGCGTTGAGCGGCGCATCATCGCAAGGCTTCGCCCCTATTGTCGAGGCAGGTTTGCGCGGCATGATTACCCTGCGCGGTGATTTCGCGTCCGCTAAATTACAGGCGGCAGTGAAGTCCGCCACGGGACTATCCGTCCCTGATCAACGCCACTGCAACAGCGCAGACAGCAAGGCAGTCGCGTGGATGTCACCTGATGAATTGCTGGTAATGGTGCCCTACACAAAAGTGATCACTGCCACCGATGAGCTGTCCAAAGCACTGGCGAGCGAGCACGCCCTTGCGGTCAATGTCTCGGACGCGCGCGCGGTGTTCACCATTGAAGGTGCTGGCGCGCGCGAGGTGCTGGCCAAGCTGTCCCCAGTGGATTTGTCACGCGAAACTTTCACCACGGGCATGTTCCGGCGCACAAGGCTGGCCCAAGCTCCGGTGGCGTTTTGGCTGCGCGATGATGCAACGTTCGAACTGATCTGCTTCCGCTCCGAGGCGCAATATGTGTTTGATGCATTAAGCATGGCGGCAATGCCGGGCTCCGAGGTGGGGATTTTCACTAAATAAGTGCGCGCCTAGGGCGGATGTGACGTGAAAATGCTCGAAATATGCTATTCACGGGGCGCAAAGAAAAACCTTTACGCTTTACCTTTCTGGGGTGGAGGGGATAGCCATGGCGTAATTCTTGTTTAGTAAGGCGCTGCTACCTATGGATTTTCGATTGCTTCCGTTCCTCTTCGTAATGGTATTGGCCTCCATCGTGATGGGTGCTCCGCAATCCGCACAGGCAGAACAGGTCTTGATGCAATGCTCAAAAACGGCAGGGAGTTCTGGTTGGCTGCCAGATGCCTTTACCTATGTGCGCGAAGCTGCGTCGAAAAAAATTACGGTCTCTGACCCGATCATTTTGCGCCGCCTTCGCGCGCCTGTATCAGGAAAAATCGTTCGGGAAAGTCGCGGCCAGATGGTCCTTACATGGAAAATCAAAGGGATGCGGGATTCTCGCGGTACGACAACCGCGGCGATGGTATATCGGGCCGTGGTGAAGACGGCCGATATGAGTTTTAAAATCACCGCCAGCCCACTGGGCTTTTCCGAGACATTCTCAGGGCGGGGAAAATGCAAAAAAGTCCCTGCCAAGCAGGTGAAAGCTTTGAGCAAAAAGATTAAATCTGCTGGAAAAGTTGCTGAGAAAAATGGTGGGATGATCCACACGCTCTGGAAAGTCGGTCAGAACCGTAGCTTTTCTTGCAAGCTTGGCCAACCCCGCAAGCCTTATGATTGGTCGCTGCGTCAGGTGAGCGTTCATCAGAAAGCGAAGTCAAAAACTGCGACCATCGAGTTTTTGGCGCGGGGCAGCAAAACCCGCTCCAAGGCAAAGGCGCGGGTGGTGCAGAAAAAGAAATACGTCCTTTATCGGTGGGCGCATTCTGTTGATGATCCTAAAGGGCGCGGGTTTACGGAACCTGCCAAAGCTGTCGTTGAATATTATCTAGCGGTGGACATGTATTCGGGGCGGGCGTCGCTTCAATCCTCGGCTACCCCGACACGCCGCAAGTCCTCGTCGCGCGTCGGAGCCGGGTGTAAATAACGGGTGCATTGGCGTCTCATGTTTGGTGAGCGGTTCTTGAGGTGGGTAGTTTAAGGGGATGAAACGTAAGCCCAATCAAGCGGTGCCTGCATTCAACTATCGCGCTCTATTTAGTAAGAAGACGGGCAAAGGCACCTGTACCCTTCGGTGAGGCGTTAAACGTGTCTTGACCCCGCGCGCCCAGACCATCACTTATGGGACATCAAGATTTTTCATTTCCAACAGGGGGCCCTGATAATGGCTTTTGAACTTCCAAACCTACCTTACGCTCATGATGCATTGGCCGATAACGGCATGTCCAAAGAGACATTGGAATATCACCACGACCTGCACCACAACGCCTATGTGACCAATGGCAACGCTGCTATCGCTGGTACTGAGTGGGAGGGTAAATCCCTCGAGGACATTATCACAGGCACCTATGATAAATCCTCCGTCGCGCAAAACGGCATCTTCAACAACATCTCACAACTTTGGAACCACAACCAGTTTTGGGAAATGATGAGCCCGGGCAAATCCGCCATGCCATCCGAGCTGGAAGCAGCCCTAAAAGACAGCTTTGGCTCGGTTGAAGAGTTCAACAAGCAATTCGCAGCTGCAGGCGCAGGCCAGTTCGGCGCAGGTTGGTGCTGGTTGGTCAAAAACGCTGACGGCTCACTGGCAGTGACCAAGACCGAGAACGGCGTGAACCCACTATGCTTTGGTCAAACAGCGCTGCTGGGCTGCGATGTGTGGGAACACTCCTACTACATCGACTTCCGCAACAAGCGTCCGGTTTATTTGACCAACTTCCTTGATAATTTGGTCAACTGGGAAAACGTCGCCTCGCGCATGTGATCCGAAGTCTTGAAAAGTATTAAAAACCCAAACCTGTCCGCCACTCCGCGGGCAGGTTTTTTACGCTCCACCGCTGATTACTGGTGGGGGGCATACGCTCAGGTTGTTGAAACGCGCTATGATGTTTCAACGCCAAAACTAGCAATAAATCAAACACTTACAGTCGCGATTGTAACGGACATCCATGCCGATACACGCTTCATGCCATTGTCACGCATCGAGCAGATCGTCGAGCGCACCAATGCGTTGGGCGCGGATGTTATCTATATCGGGGGCGATTTATCGGCGCAGTGCAATGCCCTCATGACCCCGCTGCCTTTGCAAGATACGGTCGCGGTTCTGGCGCAATTAAAAGCCCCGTCAGGCGTGTTCGCGGTGCTTGGAAACCATGATTGGTGGGACGACGCACAGGCGCAAGCCGCCAATATGGGCCCACCAGAAACCGTCGCTTTGTGCCATGGGGCCGGTATCCCCGTGTTGCAAAATGATGCGGTGCAGCTTGATCACCCCTCAGGGGTTTGGCTTGCGGGACTGGATAGCCAACAGGCGTTCAGGCGACCAATGCGCGCACATATTGGGGCGCATGATTTGGGCAAGGCGCTGGCCAAGGTGCCGCCAAATGCGCCTTGTGTATTGCTGGCGCATGAGCCGGATATTTTTGCCGAATTACCTATGCATACGGAGGCAAAACCGATTGATCTGGTGTTGTCGGGCCATACGCATGGCGGTCAAATCAGTCTCTTTGGGATGCGCCCGATTGTGTCGTCAAAATTTGGTGCAGGCTATGCTTATGGCCATGTGCAAGAAGAGGGGCGCGACCTGATTGTCTCGGGTGGGCTTGGCTGCTCAAACATTCCTGTGCGGATGGGGGTTTTGCCCGAGATCGTTTTGGTCACAATCCGCGGGCAAGCGTCGAGGGTCGAGGGTAGAGGGCAAGGGTAAGGAGCAGACTTAAAGGTTTTGCCCCTCAGATTACCCGCAACGCTCATGCCAATATTATTGGGTAGTCCGGGGGGGCAGGCGCGCCCCATGCGTCCCATGGCGGTGGAGGCACCCCCCCCCTGCGCGAGGACAGTTTGCGTTTGTGTGAGGCTCACAGCAATGTCGCGCGCTTGTGATTGGTTCGCCGCCGCAGCGCGGCATAAGATAGCGCATATTACGTTAAGGAGATATCATATGCGTGCGCTATTCACTCTCGTGTTTACCCTTTGGGCGGGGTTTGCCTTTGCCGATGTCACTGCTGGTGCCACCACCGATATTACTGCGCGCGACGGTTGGGTCGTGATACAGACGTCCAAGAGCTATAAGCAATTGCTTGGTGATACGCTACAGGCCGTCAAAGCCAACAAAATGGGCGTCGTGACCCAAGCAGGCCCCACAGGCGCCGCTAAATCGCGCGGCATCACCATTCCCGGAAATCGGGTCATTGGCGTGTTCAACAACAAGTTTGCCGTGCGCATTTTGGGCCTGTCTACGGCGGCAATGATCGAAGCCCCGATCCGGATCTATGTGACCGAGGACAGCGACGGCGCGACGCTGAGTTATAAAACGCCCTCCCTCGTGTTCGCGCCCTATATGGGCGAGGCTGGCCCCGACCTTGGCGCCGCTGCCGCCGAGCTGGACGCAATCTTCAAGAACATTGCAGGGGCCGCTGCCGGTTGATACCAGCAGGTAGACCCCTTCAAGGAGAGCCTCATGACCAGTCCCAAACGCGCCGCTGACTTTTTGGCTCAGCGCCTATACGAGGCGGGGTGCCGTCACGCTTTTGGTATGCCGGGCGGCGAGGTGTTAACCTTGATTGATGCCCTAGAGGATGCAGGCATTGAGTTTGTGTTGTGCAAGCACGAGAACGCAGCAGGCTTCATGGCAGAGGGCGCGCATCATGTGAATGGCGCACCTGCTATCTTAGTGGCAACGTTGGGGCCGGGGGCGATGAACGGCGTGAATGCGGTGGCTAATGCGCATCAAGAACGCGTGCCGATGATTGTGCTGACGGGCTGTGTCGATGCCGACGAGGCGCTGACCTATACGCATCAAGTGCTCGATCATAGCCGTGTGTTCGACGAGATCACTAAAGCCAGTTTTACCCTATCTGTGGATGGTGCGGATATCATTGCCGACAAAGCCGTCAGCATTGCCACGCAAGGGCGCTGCGGCCCGGTTCATATAGATGTGCCAATATCGGTGGCTGATACACCCGCAACGCCGCGCTTGCACCGTCGCGCACCTGCTGGGCTAAGCGCGCCTGAGGGCGATGATCTGGCATTGGCGCAGACATGGCTTGATAGCTCCGAGCGTCCGGTGATTATCGCGGGACTTGATGTGCTCTATGATGACAGCACGGCAGAGCTGCTGCGATTTGCGCAGGCTTACGGCGCGCCAGTGATAACCACCTATAAAGCAAAAGGCGTGATCCCCGAGACGCATCCGCTGGCTTTGGGTGGGGCTGGGTTGTCCCCTTTGGCCGATAAGCATTTGCTGGCGCTGGTGCGCGAGGCTGATTTGGTAATTTGTGTGGGCTATGACCCGATAGAGATGCGCCCGGGCTGGCGTGATGTCTGGGACCCGGACCAGACGAGGGTGATTGATATCACGGCGGAGCCAAATCTGCATTATATGCACCAAGCTGGCTTGAATTTCATTTGCCATACGGGAGCCGCTTTGCGCGCTTTGAGCGGTACGGGGGGCATCTATGACAGTTGGCCCGATGGCGAGGTTGCAGTGACCAAGCAAGCCTTGGCTGATGCTTTCCCTGTGGATGAGGCATGGGGGCCTGCGGCGGTGATTGCACAGTGCCGTGAGATTTTACCCGAGGATGCGATTGCCACGGTCGATAGCGGCGCGCACCGTATTTTACTGTCACAGATGTGGACATGTTATAGCCCACGCACATTGCTGCAATCCTCGGCGCTATGCACCATGGGCTGTGCTGTGCCATTGGCTATGGGGGCGAAATATGCGGCCCCTGAGCGCGTCGTCGTTAGCTTTTGCGGTGATGCGGGGGCGTTGATGGTGGCAGGGGAGTGGTCCACCGCCGCCGAGCACGGGTTGAACACGATATTTGTGGTCTTTGTGGACCGCTCGCTGGCGCTGATCGAGTTGAAGCAACGCCAACGCCAGATGAAAAATACCGGGGTGGATTTTGCAGGCCATGACTTTGCCGCCATCGGGCGGGCTTTTGGCGGGCTGGGGCATACTGTCACTTCGCGCGCTGAGCTGCGTGACGCCTTGACGGCGGCGATGGATGCGGACAGTTTCACGGTGATTGCGGCTGTCATTGGTCGAAAATCCTATGATGGTCGTATTTGAAGCCGTAGATGCCTGCGGCGCGGATATTTAGAGAACAATGATAGGGTTAAGATATGGCCGAGACAGTGGTTGGGGCATTGGATGGGATTAAAGTTCTTGATCTTAGCCGGATTTTGGCGGGACCCACGTGTACGCAGCTACTGGGTGATCTTGGGGCTGAGGTCTGGAAGATCGAGAACCCCGGCACGGAGGGTGATGATACGCGCAAATGGGGGCCTCCGTTTGTGAGCGATGCGCATGGCGCGCGCACTGATTTGAGTGCGTATTTCATGTGTGCCAATCGCAATAAGCTGTCTGTTGCGTTGGATATATCAACACCTGAGGGGCAAGAGAGCATTCGTGCCTTGGCGCTGCGCGCTGATGTGGTGATTGAGAATTTCAAACCTGATGGGTTAAAGAAATACGGGTTGGATCATGGCGCGCTTTTGGCGCTTAATCCTAAGTTGGTTTATTGCTCTATCTCGGGGTATGGGCAGACCGGGCCAAACCGCCTTAAGCCGGGCTATGATCTAATGGCGCAGGGGTTTGGCGGCATCATGTCGTTAACTGGCGAGCCCGAGGGGCGGCCGATGAAAGTTGGCGTTGGCATCGCGGATGTGATGTGCGGGATGTATGCCACCGTTGGTATTTTGGCCGCCTTGCGCCACCGCGCGCAAACAGGCGAGGGACAGCATGTAGATATCGCCCTTGTGGATAGCCAGATCGGGTGGTTGATCAATGAGGGTGTGGCGCATCTGAGCACTGGGCAGGAACGCAAGCGCCAAGGCAATGAGCACGCCACCATTGTGCCTTACCAAACATTTGAGACGGCGGATGGCCATGTGCTGATAGCCGTAGGCAATGATAGCCAGTTCGTGCGGTTTTGTGACTACCTTGGGCGGCCAGATTTGGCGACAGATACGCGCTATGCCACCAATCCGGCACGGATCGAGAATAGAGTGAAGCTGCTCAAGATACTTGAAGGTTTGATGGCCGAGCGTCCAAACGCCGACATCGTGGCAGGTCTAGAGGCGCGCAAAGTCCCTGTTGGGCCGGTGAATACGCTAGGGCAATTATTTGCCTCGGATCAGGTGGCGGCACGGGGTATGAAGATCAGCATGGCGCGTGATGATGTGGAGGGCGGGACTGTATCGCTGATTGGCAATCCGTTGAAGCTGTCCAAGACGCCCGTGACTTATCGCCATCCGCCACCGCATTTTGGGCAAGACACCGATGCAGTGCTGGACTTGGTGAAAAGCGGGTCGCCAGCGAAGAGCTAAGCATACGAAATATTGGCGGATTTTTGCCAATTTTCTTATGGGACCGGGGTTTCAATCACCGTTTTGCCAGTTTTCCTCACGTATGCGTTATAGTGCTGACGCAATCGTTTACCGATGCACACTAATCGCTATCAGATAGCCGTGGGCAGGTTGCTCAGGTTAGAATCAAAATAAGGTAGCGGTCATGTATCAGGACGTATTCGGGCAAGAAACGACCATAAACTCGCGCGACGCGCTGGGGGCGTGGAACGAAACCCTGATGGCTTTCATGGCGCATGGTGCGGCGACACCTACGCATTTGGGTGAGACGCTGAGCTTGGATACTGACTTTGCCTTGGGTCATGCGGTCAAAGGTATGTTCTACCTGCTGCTTGGCCGCCGCGAGCTGGGTGAGATTGCGCGCGAGGCTTTGGGGTTGGCCGAGGCCTGCGCCCAAATGACGCCAATTAGCGCCCGCGAGCAGTCTTTCATTTACGCGCTTAAGGCATTCTACGAGCGAATGCCAAGCCAAGCTATTCAGCACCTCGAAGATATTCTGGCGGTGCATCCCGGCGATACACTGGCAATGAAATTAAGCCACGCCATTCGTTTTGTGATGGGCGGCAGTAAGGGGATGCGTAAATCTCTTGAGGCGGTAATGGGCGCATATGGCCCCGATCATGCGGGACGCGGGTATATGATGGGCTGCCATGCGTTCGCGCTGGAAGAAACCGGTGAATACGGGCGTGCGGAAACCACCGGGCGCATGGGCTTGGAGATATCAGCGGATGACGCGTGGGGGCTGCATGCGGTGGCGCACGTCTACGATATGACGTGCAATGCTGCGGGGGGGCTGGAGTGGCTCACCGGGCGCGAGGCCGCTTGGTCGCATTGCAACAATTTTCGCTACCACGTGTGGTGGCACAAGGCGCTGATGCATCTGGACCTTGGCCAGACTGATGTGGTTTTGGCGCTGTATGACACTGAAATCCGGGCCGAAAAAACCGATGACTACCGTGATATATCAAATGCCACGTCCTTGCTGTCTCGCTTAGAGCTGAACGGTGTTGATGTGGGGGACCGCTGGGAAGAACTGGCGGACCTGTCGGCCAACCGCACCGAAGATGGCTGTCTGATTTTCGCGGACTTGCACTACCTGTTGGCCCTTGTCGGGGGCTCTCGCCAGTCGGCAATTACCAAGCTGATGGGGCGGATGCATCGAGATGCCAAGTCGGGGCGCTGCGAGATATCGCGCGTGATGGCGACGCCGGGCTTAAGTGCTGCGGCTGGGCTGGAATCCTTTGGCGAGGGTGACTTCAAGACGGCCTTTTTGAACCTTGCGCGCGCGCGCAGTACTATGCAGCAAGCCGGCGGCTCTCATGCGCAACGTGACGTGTTTGAACGCCTGACGATTGATGCGGGAATTCGCGCCGGCTTCCTTGACGAGGCCGAGCGTATCTTGAAAGATCGCGTGCGCACGCGTGCAGGTCGTGAAGACGGCTATGCCGCAGCGCGTTTCTCGCTCATTTCGCAGGGTCGTGATGCAAGTGCTTGCACGGCTCGCGTACCTGCTGAATAAGCGCGGCAACAGAAGCGGCGCAAAGAATATGACTATGGTGTCCACACCCAAAATGAGCACGGCGGCGACAAGCTTCGCCGCCAGTCCCACGGCGTCCGGCACGTCGGGGGTGACGACCCGCGACCCGCGACTGGATTTCTATCGCGGCATTGCGATGTTCATCATCTTGTTTGCCCATACGCCGGGTAACTTTTTTACCAGCTGGATTCCGGCGCGCTGGGGCTTCTCTGACGCGACGGAAATTTTCGTGTTCTGCTCTGGCATGGCGTCGGCCATTGCCTTTGGGCGCACGTTTGATCGTGCTGGCTGGGCGCTGGGAACCGCGCGTGTCGGCCACCGTGTTTGGCAGGTCTATTGGGCGCATATGGGCATGTTCTTCACCATCGCCATGATGATGGCGTGGTGGGACAGCTTTGGTGTTTTTGACAAGAACTATATCAATTCGCTGAATTTGGTACCGTTCTTTGAGGGGCGCACGGGGCAGGCTTTGGGTATTGTCACGACCACGGCGGATAACTTGATTGGCATCTTCACGCTGACTTACGTGCCGAATTATTTCGACATTTTGCCGATGTATATGGTGATTTTGCTGATGATGCCGATCGTCATGGCACTGAGCCGGGTTAACCTGTGGCTCATGGCCGCCGTCATTGCAATCGTGTGGCTATTTGCGCAACGCGGCCTGCTTGAAGAGGTCGGGGCGGGTGATCTGTGGCTGAGCCTTCCCGCCGAACCGTGGTCAAACCGTCACTGGTTTTTCAACCCGTTTGGCTGGCAACTTGTGTTCTTCACGGGGTTCGCCTTCATGCGCGGCTGGATACCAGCACCGCCAGTAAAGACGTGGCTGATTGTGCTGGCGGCGGTGATCGTTGCGACCAATATCCCGCTGTCCAACATCGGGGTGCGGGCGGTCAGCCGCGAGTGGTTTGGCCTCGTATTCGACGGCAATCCAGTGATCGAGTGGCGGGTGGCCAACAAGCCGTTCATCGACAAATCCGGCTTTGGAATTTTGCGCTATGCCCACTTCCTGGCGCTGGCCTATCTGGCATGGGTCGCGGCCGGTGTGGGCGGGCATCGCCTTGTGGCAAAGGGTCATACGGTGGCGTCAAACGCGTGGAACAAGTTTGTTCATGTGATTATGAAAGTTGGCCAGCAAAGCCTTGCGGTCTTCGTGTTTTCCATGGTGTTCGCGCGTATCGCGGGCTTTACGATGGATCAGATCGGGCGCGAAACTGGCACGGTAATTTTGGTTAACTTTGTCGGCATCGCCGCGCTGATTGGCGTGGCGTATTTTGTGGCTTGGATCAAGGGCACCCCTTGGAAGCCCAAGAAGGTGGGCACCGCATGAGCCTGTCTCGCCGCTCATTCCTGACCATGATGGGGGCCGCCGCCTTGGCTGGCCCTGCGGGCGCGTTGCCGATGTTCAAGGGCGCGGCCAAGCCGTTCTCGCTCGCGCTGCTGCACGCCGAGGCCAAGCGCCTCTCCGAGCAGGCCTACGCGCCTATGCCCGAGGTTCCAAAGGCTTGGCGCGACCTGACGTATGATCAATATAAGTCGTTGGCATTCGATGCCAAAAAGGCGCTGTGGTCGGACACGGACCGCGCCTTTCAGATGGATTTGTTCCATCCCGGTCTATATTTTCCACGCCCGATCGAGGTCAATATTGTCGAGGGTGATACAGCCCAAACCTTGGGGTTTGATCTGTCGTTATTCAACCGCTACGATAAGTTCCCGCAAGCGCTTGTAGATGATGCCGACAACCCTGATTTGGGCTATTCCGGCCTGCGTTTGCGCCACGAATTGGTCAAGCCGGGGCACTTTGAGGAATTCATGGTGTTCCAAGGCGCCAGCTATTTTCGCGCCATCGGTACGGGCCAAACCTACGGGCTGTCGGCGCGCGGTTTGGCGCTGAATACGGGCGATGCGCAGGGGGAGGAGTTCCCCGAGTTCACCCGTTTCTGGGTCGAGGCCCCGTCAAGTGATGCCAACACCATTACCGTGCACGCTCTGTTAGATGGGCCGTCCACCACGGGCGTCTACACGTTCCAAATCACGCCGGGAAAACCTGCCCATGTCATGATAGAGGCCACGCTTTATCCGCGCACGGACCTAGAACACGTGGGCATCGCGCCGCTGACCTCGATGTTTTTGTTCGATCAAACCAACCGCGCCCGTTTTGACGACTTTCGCGAGGCGGTGCATGACAGCGAAGGCTTGTTGGTCTGGAACGGCGCGGGAGAGATGTTGTGGCGGCCCTTAGCGAACCCATCCAGCTTGCAGGTGTCGAGTTTTGTGGATGAAAATCCACGCGGATTTGGACTGATGCAACGCGTGCGCGCGCCTGAAGATTTTGCCGATCTGGAGGCGCTCTACCACAATCGCCCCTCGCTTTGGATTACCCCGGGCGAGGAGTGGGGCAAGGGGGCAATTACCTTGGTGGAAATCCCTGCCGACAAGGAAATATACGACAATATCGTGGCCTATTGGCGCCCCCGCATGCCGCTGAGCGCAGGGCATTCACACCGCTTTTCCTACGAGATGACTTGGGGCGGGGAGCCGCAAGGCACGCGCCCTGTATCTCATGTTTCGAACACGCGTATCGGCAAAGGCTATGATAAGAAAAAACCCTATGTAATTATGACGGTAGACTTCACCGACCATGAGGTTTTTGGCACCACCATGGCCGATTTGGATACCATTACGCGCTTTATTGGGACTAACCGTGGCACTGTCTCGGAGGGCATTTTACAACGTAATCCGGGCACTGGTGGCGTGCGGTTGGCCTTCAAGTTTGACCCCGGTGAGGCCACCGCGGCAGAGCTACGAGTGCAGCTGGTGAAGGATGGGAAATCTTTGACAGAAGTGTGGCTTTATAGGTGGACAGCGTGACCGCACATCTGATGCCAGCAGAGCAAAATTTGGCATTCCCCGTGCAAAATTTGTCCTCAAATTACCGCGATAGAAGCGCGCCTGCGCTGGCGTCAACTCGGGCTACTTTGGGCTGGAGGCTGGCTACTTTTTTGCCTGCTTTCATCACGACCGCAGGGCTAATTGCAGCCTTTACCAATTGGTTTTCCATGGGGGGATTGTCGATTTTTGAGGGGCTGCTGATCGCCCTTATCGCGAGCACATTCTTTTGGATATCGTTGTCAGTTTCCACGGTAACGGTCGGGTTGATCAACATGATGCGCCCGCGCCTCAAGGCCAAAAATATACCCGTGGGCGCGCAGGATGTGGCGCTTTTGGTGCCTATTTACAACGAGGCCCCGTGGGATGTGTTCGGCAATGCGCAGGCGATGCTTGAAGAGCTTGATCACTTGGCACATCAGCACTGCTACACGTTGTTTATTCTGTCAGACACCCGCGACGAGGCCATCGCGCGGCAAGAGCTTCGCGCCTTCGCATCCTTGCGTGCGGAGCTTTCGAAAAATGTGGCGATTCACTACCGCAGACGCACTGACAATGTTGACCGCAAGGTGGGTAATCTCGCCGATTGGGTGGCGCGTTGGGGTGGTGGCTACGACGCGATGCTGGTGCTTGATGCAGACAGCTTGATGTCGGGGCAGGCCATTGTGGAGCTGAGCGATGAGTTGGCGCGCGATCCCTCCGCGGGCCTGATCCAAAGCTTCCCGCAACTGTTCGGGGCGGAGACATTGTTTGGCCGAATACAGCAATTTTCCAACACGATTTATGGCGCGGCTCTGGCCGAGGGGTTGGCGCGCTGGTCCGATCAAGAGGGCAATTATTGGGGGCATAACGCGATCATCCGCACGGCGGCTTTTGCGTCTTGCGCGGGGTTGCCACGGCTGGATACGTTCCGCTCCAAGGACGCATTGATCCTTAGCCACGATTTTGTCGAGGCCGGGCTTTTGCGCCGTGCAGGCTGGGGCGTGCGCTTTGTGCCGCAAGTGAAAGGCAGCTACGAAGAGGTCCCTGCGACGCTGATTGACTACGTGCTGCGCGACCGCCGTTGGTGTCAGGGTAATCTGCAACATCTCAATATTATGGGCACAAAAGGCTTCCATCCGGTGACGCGGTTTCACCTGTTTCATGGGGCGATGGGGTATTTGCTGTCGCCTGCATGGTTCGCATTACTGAGCGTCTGGGCGCTGATCGGTAAGGGCGAAGAGGCCAATGTCATTCGCTATTTTACCGGCGAAAATCCGCAGGTGGCATGGCCCGAGATGAGCCATGCGAGTAACTTCTCAATACTGGTTTTTATGTACGGAATGCTGCTGGCCCCGAAGTTTTTGGGGGCCGCCGCGTTGCTGCAATCGGGGGCATCGCTGCGTGATCTTGGCGGGGCAGGGCAGTTCTTAATGTCCTTCTTGACCGAGATCGTGGTGTCGGTGCTCTACGCCCCGATCTTGATGGTACAGCAAACCATTGCGGTGGCACGCACATGGTTGGGATATCGCGAAACTTGGACCCCGCAGTCGCGCCGTGGTGGGCAATATGGGCTTGGTTCGGTGTTAAAGTTTCACGCGGTCGAGAGCGTTGTCGGTCTGTTGCTGACTGCGGGGCTTTTTGAGGGAATTATCACCCTTTGGTTGCTGCCAATTGCGGTGTCACTACTTTTGGCGGTGCCTCTGTCGATGCTCAGCGGCGCGCGGATGACACGGTTCAAATGGACGGCGCGCCAACTTGGCACAGCAGAGGTATTCAATGCCCCACCGATCATTCAAAGCGCCAAGCGCGAGCGTCAACGTTTGCGCATTCTGTTAGAGCATGACGAGGCGGTTCCAGCCGAATAGGCCGCGCTTATTCGTCCAGCCCCTCAAACCAATCGAGCGTCATTTCAGCCCAACCTTTGGGGATGCCATGGGCGCCTTGGTGCAGTGCAAATTCCAGCGCACCGGCTTCGCAATTGTCCCATTTGCGCCGCCAAAAGCTGCCAGAGGTGTCGAAACTATCGGCGCGCATTCCGGTGCAGCCGTTGGTTTTACGCCAGATTTGCATCGCTTGAAAAACGTCGCCTTGATAGATTAATCCGCTGCGTAAGGGGCGGCCTTCCAGTGGCACGGTGGTGTCGCGCCAGCCGTGGGTGTGGAGCAGCTTGACCGGGCCTTTGCAGGCGTCCATATCAGGGTGAGGCCGCCAAAAACTACCCGCGACAGGGGCATAAGCGCGGGCCAGATCAGGGGCGTCGCAGGCAAGGTAGGAAACCATGGAGCCGCCAATGGAAAACCCTGCCAGCAGGATATTATCGCGGTCAATACCGTGGTTTTTTACTGCGTCGTCAATGACATCGCGGATAAAATCCAGCTCGTCACGTTGTTGGGGGCGGTCGGGGTGAAAGGACCATCCCGCACCAAATCGTGACTGCGGGCGCTTTAACCCGTTTGGCCCAATCACCGCATAGCCGCGGTTTAACATCGGGCCGCCCATGCGTAAAATTCCGGTCCCCTTGCCACCTGCGCCATGCAGGAACACAACGGCGGGAGTGGGGCCAGTCGCGCCTTCAGGTGTTTGGATGTGGTAGCTGCCGCCGGGTATTTCGCAGGCGGTATCTTTGGCTCCGCACTCGGCAAGGGCTGGCGAGGTGAGAAAACACAGCGCAGCGAGGAGGCGCTTCATTGGACCACCGGCAGGCCGCGTTTGAGCCAGCCGGGACCAGCCGCAGAGCCGAGCATTCCCTCAGGCACGTCGATGATTTGGCTAAAGCCCGCTTCGATCAGGCGGTTGTTCATGCGGGCCGAACGCACGCCGCGCGCGCAGATCAGCGCAACTGGCGTGTCGGTTTTGCCGCCTGTTAGCCCTAGCAATGCATCGACGAAATCCTTGCGCCGCATATCAAGGCGCTTGGCCCCTTCGCCGGAGCCGGTTCTTGACCATTCATCGGGGCGGCGGATATCGACCAAAAGGATGTCGCCCGCCACGGCTTGGCTGTGGGCGGTGGGGGGATCAATGCGTGCGGCTGCTGAGGCCTCGGTGATCAGCGTGTAGAATAGGTTGCGCCCGCCTGCGGCATAAATCGCGCTGCCCGCCAGCACCACTGCACCGCCTGTTATGAATGCGCGCCTTGAAATATTGGCCATCAGCTTTGCTCCATCGTGTATTTTTTGACGATCCCGACCGCGGCCTCAAGGGAGACAACAGGCGGCACCAGAGTTAGTAATTTTCCCTGCCCGTCCAGCAGATAAAGAAAGCTGCCATGGGCATAGACCGGCCCGAACTCAGGGTCAAAAAACATCTGCTCGGTCTCGATTTGATAGGCATCATAGGCCTGCTGCAACTGCTCCGGACTGCCGGTTAGGCCAATGAAATCAGCGTGGTGTTGGCTCAGTGCCGGACCAAGGGTTTCGACAGTGTCGCGGGCTGGGTCAACCGTGATCATCACAGGGGTAACCTTGACGCCATCCTCAGTGACCGCATCGACAATTTGCGCCATCAACGGCAAGGCAGCAGAGCAAATTTCGCGGCAATTGGCATAGCCAAAGAACAGCAGTTGCGGCTTGCCGTCCGGGTCTGCTTGGCTGCGCATTGTGCCGGATTGGTCGAGCAGCACATAGTCCCCGCCCAGATTGAACGGTAGGGCGGGTTGCTGGGCTGTTGTTGGGGTGCCTAGGGCGAGGACTGCCAGGCAAAAGAGGGCGCGTGCGATCACTCGAACAGCTCCGCGATGAAGGCAGCATCGGTATCCAAGCCAAGACCAAGGTGGCCGGTTTTTGCGATATGGGCGTTGACCCGCGGGTCGCGGCGAAACCATGGGCCTTTGCCTTTGGCCTCGGGGTATTTGGCGCTCCAAACCTTTGTCCAGCCATTCGCTTTGGTCCATTCCTTTGTCCCGAGGGGGCGGATTTTTTGGAGCTGATAGATGTTGGTGGCGCCTTGGATGTCTTCATCCTCGATGATTAACCCGTCCACTTCGACGGCTTTTCCGCAGAAAGGAAGCAGATCAGTGGTCGCGCCTTGAAAGCCGGATTGGGCGTTCTTGTTGGGGAAGACCAGCACATTGTCAGCGGTGCGCAGCAGTCCAAGTTGGCGATTTCCGTTGCCGCAGTTCTCGGTGCAATCGCCCGTGATCTCGCAGGTGATATCCACGACTTTGGCTTCAAAGAAGGCGGGCAACTCGGCGTAGAGGTTCCAGCTTTTGGCGCTGGAGCCTTGCGAAAAATCAGCCGCAGAAGCGGGGCTAGCGGCCAGCAGGGCCGCGGCAATAAGGCGTTTGAGTGCGGTGCTCATTACTTTGGCTCCGGAATGGCGAAGCCCGGCGTGACGCCGTAATCTTCGTGGTTGAGGTTGGTGATGCCATGATCGGTGATCACGTTTTCTACGACCAGATAGTTCAGCCCGTCGCGCTTATAGAGCATCCCGTCGGCGGTGATCTCGTGGGAGGCGAGGTTCAGGTTTGTGTCGCCGGATGCGTTTTGGGCGTCGCCATTGATTTTGAGAACCATGTAGACCTCGCCGTCTTCACCCAGCAGGCCCACCGGAATACCACCCGCCGAGCACCAGAGCGCACAGGTGTGGTGGGCTGATCCGACCACCGCGTCCGGCCCGCCCATGACGCCGGAGAAGTAGCACCAAGTGTCGATGATCTCGCCGGTGATTTGGATGCGCTCGCCCTGAGCGGCCAAGCTTGGCGTGGCAAATCCTAGGGCCAGCAGCGAGGCTGCCCATAACGTGGTGAGTTTCATAATGGCGGTCCTCCAGTGATTCTTGCTTCAAGATAGCAAGAAAACCCAGCCGAGGGGGTATCACAACTTGGTCAGGCGGCGGCGCGGTCGAGAGTGGAGGAATTTGGATATTTATAGAACAATGATGGGGTTAGCGCAGCGCTTGTGAAAGTTGGGTGGTGAGCGCCTCGACTGTGTTGGTGATCGTGACAAAATCCAGCAAGGATTGGTCGGCGAAACCCTCACTTACGACATGGGTGTTTAGGGCCACCAGCGGGGCCCAATAGGCATCGGTATTGAGCAGGTAGATGGGTTTGTTATGCAAGCCAAGTTGGCGCCATGTCAGCACCTCGAAAAACTCGTCCAGCGAACCTGCGCCACCGGGCAGCACGACAATTGCGTCAGAGTTCATATACATGACTTTCTTACGCTCATGCATGGTCTCGGTGATGATGAACGTGTCGAGGTCGCGTTTGCCGACTTCGCGGTTGAACAGATGCGTGGGGATCACACCGAAGGTCTCGCCGCCAGCTTCTTGGGTTGCTTGTGCCACCGCGCCCATTAATCCGACATCGCCCGCGCCGTAAACCAAGCGCCAGTTGTTGGTTGCCAAGGCGCGGCCCAAATCCTCGGCGGCTTGTTTATAGCTGGGTTTTGCCCCGAAGCGGGAGCCACAATAGACGCAAACGGATTTAGGGTGGGACATCGGGTAATCTCCTAACGCAGATGTGGCTTTGCCTTGTTCTATGGAGGCTGCTACGCTGCGACAACGCCTTTTTGGAAAAGGCTGGGGGAGAAGGAAGACGCGACATGGCCATTTGGTCGAAGATGGGGCTGAGCGGGCCTGCTGCCGGAGCGGGCGTGGCTTTGGTTGTGGTGGTGGTCGGCGGGGTCATTTTAGCGGTGCAGTCGCGCCCTGACGTTGATCTGGTACAAGTGCCGAGAGAGGCGCCCGCGACGCTATTGAATGCGCCGAAGGTTGCAGAAGAAACAAAGAGCGCAGAGAGCATAGAGGCTGCGAAGGCCGTGGCTCCCTCCATCAAGGCAGATAAAGAGGTAAGCGAGGCCGCGGGCCAACAAGCGGTTGCTGCTCCCATGGTTGAGGAGGAGGTTTCGTCTAAGGGCGCGGCGCAGCCTGAACCTGTCACCACGCCAAAGTTTGACGTTGTGCAGATTGAACCCGACGGTGGCGGGGTGATCGCGGGCAGCGCTGCGCCGGATCGGGTTGTGGTTTTGATGCTTGACGGGGTGGAGTTTGCCCGTGCGCAAACTGATAGGGCGGGTAAGTTTGGCTTGGTGCTGGATTTTCCGGCCTCGGAAACGCCGCGCGCTTTGTCGATGGAAGTGGTGCAAGAGGATGGCACGCGTTTGGCCAGCGATGGCACATTGTTGATCTCGCCGGTGCGTAATGTGGAGGTTGCAACCGATGATCCTGTGTCCGATCCCGCGCCAAAAGAAGCACCCGCCAAGGACGCGCCTGCGATTGTTCTGGCAGATGCAGAAGGGGTGAAACTGGTGCAGCCCGCGCCGCAGCCCGACGCCCCGACAACGCGTGATAATGCTCCGGTCGTGGCCAATGTGGTGATAGATACGATCTCATATGACGCGCAGGGCGAGGTGGCTTTGGCTGGACGCGGCACGGCAGCAGGATTTGTGCGGGTGTATTTGAACGATCGCCCCATCAAGACCACACGGATCGCGGAAGATGGTGCTTGGGAAGCTCCGCTACCGGAAGTGGATGCGGGGGTGTATCGCTTGCGCATTGACGAGGTGAACGCGGCAGGCGCGGTGACCAGCCGGGTCGAGACGCCGTTCCAGCGCGAGGCCCCGGAAATTGCCTCGGCCAAACCGCATTCGGTCACTGCGGTGACGGTGCAGCCGGGCTTTACGCTTTGGGCTATTGCGCGGGACCAGTTTGGGTCGGGCGAGCAATATGTGCGGGTCTATGAGGCCAATCGGGACCTGATCCGCAATCCGGACCTGATCTATCCGGGTCAGGTGTTTGCACTGCCAGAAGGCTAGAGCGCGAGGAGATATCCGGTTGGCAAGTTTACCTGCGGGCATTTCTTTTGCGCGACCTCTGGTCCTTCTGTGCGGCGGGTCTTAAGTTAGGAAGCCTAGCCCAGCCAAGAAAGCCCACCCAGCCATGGTTACTGAAGTCTCTGACGCCCGCATGAAGCAAGATTTGCGCCGTGACGGGACCTCTGTATTGCGCAAGGTGATCCCCTATCTTTGGCCTGCGGATCAGGCGTGGGTAAAGCGGCGCGTCGTGATTGCGATGGTGTTTTTGCTGCTCTCCAAAATCGTCGCTGTCGGCACGCCGTTTCTGTACAAAGGGGCGGTGGATGCGCTATCGGGCGATGCCAGTGATGCCGCTTGGATGTTGGCCATGGGTGCGATCGGGTTAACGGTGGCTTACGGCGGGGCACGAGCGTTAAATGTCGGGTTCCAGCAGTTGCGCGATGTGATGTTTGCGCGGGTGGGGCAGCGCGCGTTGCGGATGCTGGCGCTAGAGACCTTCGTGCATATTCACCGCCTGTCGATGCGCTACCATATTACACGCAAAACTGGCGGTCTTAGCCGGATCGTGGAACGCGGCGTAAAGGGCGTCGAGTTCTTGCTGCGCTTCTTGCTATTCTCGATCGGGCCGTTGATCCTCGAGCTGTTGATGATTGCTGTGATCTTGGCATTTGTGTTTAGTATCTGGTACTTGGTGGTCGTTGTTGTCACGATTTCGCTGTATACTTGGTTCACGTTTGCGGTGACAGAATGGCGGGTGAAAATCCGCAAACAGATGAATGATCAAGATACGGATGCCAACCAAAAGGCCATCGACAGCTTGCTAAATTTCGAGACGGTAAAGTATTTTGGCGCCGAAAAACGCGAGGCCGCGCGCTATGATGGCGCGATGGAAGGCTACGTGGCCTCGGCGCTCAAGACGTCCTATTCACTGGCATTTTTGAACTTTGGCCAGTCGGTTTTGATCACTGGCGGCTTGGTCGTGGTGATGGTTTTGGCAGCCATGGGCGTGCAGGATGGCACCTTGACTGTGGGTGATTTTGTTATGGTAAACGCCTATATGATCCAGATCACTATGCCGCTGAATTTCCTTGGCACCGTGTATCGCGAAATCCGTCAGGCCTTGGTTGATATGGGGGAGATGTTTGACCTTTTGGAGCAACCCTCCGAGGTGACAGACAAGGCTGATGCCACTGAACTGGCGGTCACGAATGGGGTTGTGCGCCTCGATGATGTGCAATTTGGCTATGACGAGGCGCGCCCGATTCTCAAAGGGGTGTCGCTAGAGGTGAAGGCGGGCCAGACCGTGGCTATCGTCGGGCCGTCCGGTTCGGGGAAATCCACCATCGGGCGGCTGTTGTTTCGGTTCTATGATGTCAAAGGCGGCGGGCTGTCGATTGACGGCCAAGACGTGCGGGATGTGACGCAAGAAAGTCTGCATGATGCCATCGGCGTGGTGCCGCAGGACACGGTGCTGTTCAACGATACGATCGAGTACAACATCGCCTATGGCAAGGCGAATGCCACGCGCGACGAGATCGAAGCGGCGGCCAAAGCGGCCAAAATTCACGACTTCATTCTGGAGCTGCCCGATGGCTATGCCACCACCGTGGGCGAGCGTGGCTTGAAGCTGTCCGGCGGCGAAAAGCAACGGGTCGGTATCGCGCGCACCTTGCTCAAGAACCCGCCGATTTTGCTGCTGGACGAGGCCACTTCAGCCCTTGATACCGAGACGGAGGCCGATATTCAGCACAGCCTGCAAGAGATGTCGCAGGGCCGCACCACGATCACCATCGCCCACCGGCTGTCGACGGTGGCCCATGCGGATCTGATTGTGGTGTTGGAGAATGGCGTGATCGCGGAGCAGGGCAGGCACGATGATCTGCTAGAGCGCGACGGGCGCTATGCTTCGCTGTGGTATCGCCAACAGGCCGAGGATGAACAGGCGGCCTGATTTGGCCGCCTGAAACAGGGCTTAGTTAAAGATAACCGTTGGAAAACCAACAACAATTGATCCGCCATGCGCGGTTGGATCCCCCAAGCGCGCGGCGGGTTTGTTGTTGATCATAACTTTGGTAGAGCCTTGGCTGATCGTGTCAGGCGGGCCAACGCAAACGCACATATCACCGACAACAGCCGCCGGCATATTGCCGATCAACACATTGGGCGCGCAGGGGCCAGAGATCGGGCCGCCGACGTGAGGTTTGGGGCCGGGGTCGACCATGGGGCAGACGTGATTGTCGCCAAGACGGGCTGCGGGGGGCATATCGGATGCTCCTTTAGTTGATGCGGATCATCGCGCCGCGCACGATGGTCTCGCCGTCAGAGATAAGGGTTGATTCGGTGCCGCTGGCGCCGGTGAAGGTGTCGGTCGCATCGGCTTTGATGTCGGTGGCGTTCAGCGTCAGGCTCTCGGCCGCGGCAACGGTCAGGTTGTGGTCGGCAATCATGGTGACATCGCCGCCGCTGGAAATCGTCACGCCCTCTTGGCCGGACAGGTTTAGATGGCCCATGGCATTGACCGAGAGCGATTGTGCCGCGTTAATACGCAGGCTATCGCCATCTGGCGTAATCACCAGATCGGGGGTGCTGGATGGGGTTTTGGCCTCTTGCGGGTCGTTGACATGCACGACCAAACCGCCCGGTGTCGTAATGACAAGGCGGCCTTGAGTTTGGTCATAGCTGATGTCGAGCGGGGATTTTGTGCTTAAATCAGTCATAATATATCTCCTTCAATGGCGCTATCAGACCAGAAAACGGAGTGATTATAAAGTGAATTCGTCTAGTTGCTGATTTGGGGCAGCCGCGAGGTGACAACACGGCTTGTGCGGCTGGCGGCTCCGACTTTCACAAACTTGGATTTGGCATTGGACGATTGCAACTGGCGCACCAACTGGTCCACGCTTGGCCCCATAGCGACCCCAAGGGCCACGTTGCCGCTGTCGCGCTTGCTGACCGAGGACATCACCGAGGCGATTTGCGGGCCTTGATCGGTCATCACAAAGACTGGCGAGCCGGAGGAGCCGAAGTCGATATCGCAGGTGTAATGCAGCACATTGCGCCGCGCGTGGGTCATTTTGCACCCGTCTTCCAGTGCGGGGACCTCGGCACGGCCACGCGCATAGGACACCACCATAACGCGGTCGTTTTGCGCTGGTTTTCGGTGGGTGCGGAAGGGCTGGATGGCGGCGTTATTGATCGGGTGCTCCAACTCGATCACGGCCACATCGGTGGCGATATGGGCATAGGTGTTTGAGCCGCCTCTGAAAACGTAATCACCATGCACAACATAGCGTTTGGCGGTGCGCGTCGCGGCAGAGCGCCCCATACGGTAGCCCGCGCGAAACACAATCTCCGAGGCTTTGCGCAACTTTCCGGTGCGCTTGTTGTAAATGCAATGCGCTGCTGTCAGCACCAGTTTTTTGGTGATCATTGCGCCTGTGCAAAAACCCGAGCGGCCCAAATCTAGGCGTCCCACGGCCTGCCATGGCAAAACCTCGGACAGTTTATCCAAAGCCTGATGTGGTGACGGGTCTTTGGCTTGCACCGGGGTGCACACCAAAAGCAAAGAGAGCAATAATCGTTTCATGGGCGCTTAGGTACGCACCTATTTGGGCAGGATTAGGGCCTCAGATCGGCAATTGGTCCAAAAGCCGGGCAGCCTCAATATGGCAATCGGCCAGTTTGGAGCGATCCTCGCCGGGATAAAACCGCCCGCGCGTGGCGGTGGGCATCGGGGCAGGGGTCACAATATGCACGGCGGGGCCAGTCTTGGTGCACTCAGATTGCCAGCTTTTCGCCATGCTCATCTGTGCAGATTTGGACATGCCATAAGCGCCGTGAAACTTGGTGCCTTGAACCGGGTCATCAAAAAACACTGCGTGGCCTGCTTGCGCGGCCTTCAACAGCGGCGTGGTGTTCAAGATCAGCCGTGCCGTTGCGCGCACGTTATGGGTTAGGGTTTTGTCCAGGTCATTGGCACTGATATGCTCAACTGGTGCAAGGGGGGCTGCGTGAATGGCGGCGTGGACCAGTAGGTCGACACGGCCCCACCGCGCATGAATCGAGTGGCAAATTTGCGCCATTGCCTCGTCGTCGCAAATATCGACAGGCACCAAAGTGGCCGAGCCACCCTTGGCTTTGATCCGGTCGTCCAGCTCTTCCAGCCCGCCAACCGTGCGCGCCAATGCGATAACGTGGTAGCCACGCGCTGCCAGCGCCTCGGCCATTGCGGCCCCAAGGCCACGCGACGCGCCAGTTACCAGCGCAATTTTCTCTGCTTTATCAGTCATGGGGCCTCGTGTGTCATCGCAGGCGTGCAGGTTCAAGGGCTGTCTGCCCCCCGCGTCACGCAGCCGCGCCAAACTGTTAGCGCTAAGGTGGGTGCGATCGGGGGGGTAAGGGGACAGTTTTCAAGGGCGATTGCTTGACAAAACATGCTGCACTGCCGAAAAAGAAGCAACGAATTAACGCTGAAGGAACAGCCATGACCCTGACACAAGCCACATTCGGCTCCGATACGCTTCTTAAGAAGGCCCTGCTGGTTTTGGGCGGCTCTGCTGTGATCGCGATTGCCGCGCAAATCTCGGTGCCATTCTTCCCAGTTCCAATGACATTGCAAACGCTGGCGATCTTGTTCATCGGCCTGTCCTTTGGCTCGCGCATGGGCGCTGCAACCGTTGTGGCCTATTTGGTTGAAGGCGCCGCTGGCTTGCCAGTATTTGCCAATGGCGGCGCAGGCCTGTTGTGGCTGGTTGGCCCAACGGCTGGCTTCTTGTTTGGGTTCATCGCAATGGCCTTTATCGCAGGGCTGTTTGCAGAGCGTTCTAAAAACATACTGGTTTTGGGTGCTGGCGCATTGGTTGCATCCGCGGCTTTGTACATCCCCGGTGTTGCATGGCCAATGGCTGGTGCAGAGATGTTTGGCTTTGAAGCCAAATGGGTAGGCTCATCAGCCAACTCGATCTGGACCCATTGGGTAAGCCCGTTCTTGTTGGGTGACGCGGTTAAATCCGTTCTGGCGGCCTTGATGGTTGCTGGCGGTATGAAAGCGCTTTCCAAGAAAGCCTGAGCCTAATGGTGGGGTAAACCCCACCCTACGGATTTTTGCGCCGCTCCCGTGCTGGGGGCGGCGTTTTTGTTTGCCTCGTGGAAAAGTAAAAGAGGCGGCCGCCTTGAAAAGGTCTATGTTTGCGCGCGGTGGTTAGTCAACTGTCGAGCAAATGAGGGCGAATATCCATGCCTGACGCTGCATAAATATCAAGCAACTGATCCAGCGTAATACCGCTGTGCTGGAGTGCCGTCACTGGATGGGCGCCTTGATGAACCCAGATTTCCGGCCGAACACTAGGGTCTTTTCCCCATTCAATATCGGCAGGAAAAGGGTCAGGGAAATCAAAATAGGGCAGGCCGTTCATGACCCAGCCAAAACATCCGTTGAACTGCGAAAAGCCTTCCGCCACATCGGCTTCTATGTATTTTTCAAAGCGCTCTTTTGAGAGGCTCGCCCATACGCCAAAGCAGAAACGTTGTGTTGTGCCAATGATCGGGAGAGGTAGAACACCGCGTATATAAGCGTTGCCATCAAGTATGCAGATGTCCGTCCCAAGTTGGTCTTCTCCGACGCGCAAGATGTCTTCTCCGGTGTCTCGAAGCGCGCCATGAGGCCATGGATCAGGATGATCGTATCCAATGTCTGTTAATCCCCCAATAGGCTCATTACAGCACGAACAGATGAAGCTTTTGTCTTTTAGACGCCGCCAACGAGGATCGGAGTTTATATCTACGGGGTAAGATTTCACGACGCTGCTTGCTCCTAAGAAATATGAAGCTAGCTTCTTTAACACGGACTACTCTGCCGCCTTCAACTCGAACCCTTTGGTGATTTGGTCGCTTGGGACCACGGGATATTCACCCGAGAAACAGGCGTCACAATATTGAGGGCTTGCGTTGTCGCGCCCCTGACCTTGGCCCACGGCACGGTATAGCCCGTCGAGCGAGATAAACTTGAGGCTGTCGACGCCCAGATGGTCGCGCATCTCGTCCTCTGACATCGTGGCGGCCAGCAGTTTGTCGCGCTGCGGGGTGTCCACGCCGTAAAAGCACGGCCAGGCAGTGGGCGGGGAGGCGATGCGGAAATGCACCTCGGCTGCGCCTGCATCAAGGATCATCTCCTTGATCTTGCGCGAGGTGGTGCCACGGACCACGCTATCGTCGACCAAGATCACCCGCTTGCCTTTGATCAGCGCACGGTTGACGTTCAGTTTCAGGCGCACACCCATGTTGCGGATTTGCTCTGTTGGCTCAATGAACGTGCGGCCAACGTATTGGTTGCGGATGATGCCCATCGCATAGGGGATGCCCGATTGCAGCGAATACCCAATGGCTGCGGGGGTGCCAGAATCAGGCACGGGGCAGACCATATCGGCGTCCACAGGGCTTTCTTTTGCCAACTCGCGACCAATGGCCTCGCGGGTCTCGTAGACGGACCGACCCCCAAGGATACTGTCAGGGCGCGAAAAATAGACATGCTCGAAAATGCAAAACCGTGATTTGGCAGGGCGAAACGGGAAGTGCGACGCGACGCCCTTAGCGGTGATAACCACCATCTCGCCGGGCTTAATCTCGCGCACGAATTCCGCGCCGATAATGTCCAGCGCGCAAGTCTCGGATGACAATGCCCAGCCATCGCCGATTTTGCCAAGCACCAGCGGACGCACACCCAGTGGGTCGCGCACGCCGATTAGTTTGGTGCGGGTCATGGCGACGATTGAGAACGCGCCTTCAACCTTGCGCAAGGCTTCTTCCATGCGGTCCGGAATCGTGCGCCCCATGGAGCGCGCCATCAGGTGAATGATGCATTCCGAGTCGGAGGAGGATTGGAAAATAGAGCCGCGATCGACCAGTTCTTTGCGCAGGGCGTCGGCGTTGGTGATGTTGCCGTTATGGGCAATAGCGGCGCCGCCAAGGGAGAAATCCCCGTAGAAAGGTTGCACGTCGCGGATGGCCGTTTGGCCCTTATTGCCTGCGGTGGAGTAGCGCACATGGCCAATGGACAACGCGCCGGGCAGGGTTTCCATAATTTTTTGTGAGGTGAAATTATCGCGTACATAACCAAAGCGGCGGGCTTGTTGAAAACCGACCTCCGCGTCGTAGGAGACGATGCCGCCAGCCTCTTGGCCGCGATGTTGCAAGGCGTGCAGCCCGAGGGCCACGAAGTTGGACGCATCAGAGGTGCCTATGACCCCAAATACCCCGCATTCTTCCTTTAATTTATCATCATCGAATGGGTTGGCGAGCCAAGGCTCAGCACATTGGTCTAGGTCCGCTTGCGACATGGGGGCAGCTCCGAATCCGCGTGACAGCTTTGTGACAGGGATAGGCGGTTCAGCCATGGAAGTCACGCGAGGTTTGCGACGTTGTGGGAAGTTTAAGCGCATGGCATGAAGGGGGCATGTCACGGATCATTCTTTTCAACAAACCCCATGGGGTTTTGTCGCAGTTCACCGACGGGCAGGCGCGTGCCACTCTGTCGGATTTCATTGATGTGCCGAAGGTTTATGCCGCTGGACGGCTGGACCGCGACAGCGAAGGGCTGTTGGTGTTGACGGATGACGGGCGCTTGCAAGCCCGCATTGCAGACCCAAAATTCAAGGCCCCAAAGACCTATTTGGCGCAAGTCGAGGGTGATCCTAGATCAACGTCTTTGGAACAATTGCGTCGCGGTGTGACTTTGAAAGACGGGCAAACCCGACCTGCGAAGGTCATGCCAGTGGCGGAGCCGGATTGGCTTTGGCCGCGTGATCCGCCAGTGCGGGTGCGCAAAACCGTGGCCGATAGCTGGCTAGAGATAACAATCATCGAGGGGCGCAATCGGCAGGTGCGCCGGATGTGCGCCGCCGTGGGGCATCCGTGTTTGCGGTTGATCCGGCTGCGGGTCGGGGAGTGGTCTTTGGACGGGATCGACACCGGGGTTTGGCGCGATGCGTGACGCGGTGATGAAGCTGGCATTCCTGCCAGTTTTAGCTTTTTAAGGGCGGCAGGCGCGTACTGCGGTGTGGAAGCTGAGGGGCCTTCGATCTATTCATTCCCCACATCGCCAAGCACTCCTGGCACCAGAGCATATGTCCGAGGATGGGTTTCACCCCGGTGCGCAGGTCTATGAGACTTGGGCCGGCGAGGCTTGGTAAAAATGTGAAAAATTACTTAGCGAAATGGTCCCGACGGACATCCCTAAACGAGCGTAAGCGACGTGTCTTTTCGTCCCACAATTGCAAACCAACGGTTTGAATGCTTTCACGGATCGACATGCGGTTTGCGACGGCCAACTGCCCATGGTCTCTCAACACTTCTGGCAGGCGGTAAAACGGGATACGCGAATAAAGGTGATGCACATGGTGAATGCCGATATTGGCCGAGAACCAGGCAAACACAGGAGGCAACACATAGTAAGACGAGCCATGCAAAGCCGCCTCATGGATCTGCCAGTCTTCTTGGTGATCCCAGTGAGTTTCCTCAAACTGGTGTTGCACATAAAACAACCAAACACCCAGTACCGCAGCCATCATGGTCGATGGAATGAACACCAATAGCAGAGGCATCAAACCGCCAAACCACACGATCACGCCTAAAATAACGGCGATACCAACATTGGTGCCCATGGTGGACAACCAGTACTTGGCACCGGATTTCATATAGCCGATCGGCAAGCGCTGCTCAAAGAAGAACACATAAGCGGGCCCAACCAAAAACAAGGTGATCGGGTTGCGGTACAGGCGATATTTGAACTGGCCAAACTTGCTGCGCGCCTCGTATTCGGCAACGGTCAATGTGTCGATGTCACCAAACCCGCGTGCGTCAAGATTACCTGCGGCCCCGTGGTGGATCGCGTGGCTGCGACGCCAGACGTCATAGGGGGTGATGGTCAAAACGCCCAAAGCGCGCCCGACCCAATCGCTTACCCGGGAGTTGGCGAAAAACGACCCGTGGCCGCAGTCGTGCTGAATGCAAAAGATGCGAACCAGAAACAGACCGTTCACCATGGCGAGCATTACAGCGAGCGTATAGCTGACGGACAACATAGCCCAAGCGGCGGCCCAAATACCAATGAAGGGCAACAAAGTCACCGCCAACTCGAACCCAGAGCGCGCCGTATTAGGGTCGCGATACTTCGCCAGATGCCTGATCCATTCTTTGGCAGGGGCGTCGGCGCTAAGTGTCAGCGCTTGTGGTGCAACTCGGTCTTGAAACATACTGCTTTCCCGGCTCTGATAGGGCGGTTCCCCATAAGCGATATAGCACTGAGGGGTTAACGCAAGTTTATTGCAGCAATTCCGACCTTATGCGTCAGAATTACGCGTCTCAGCGGTGCAATGACTGATCAGGTTCTCGTAAGTGCCCACGATCCAGCCCGGTGCATCGGTGGGAATCACCTCGTCCACGGAGCCAGACATCTGGGCCACCACCTTGGCCGTGCGCGAATCATCAACCATCGGGATGGCTTGATCTGCCACCACCCGATCGTAGATCACGAAGGCAACCACAACCAAAACCGCGCCGCGCGCCACGCCAAACAAGAAGCCCAAACCTTGGTCCAAGCCCCCCAAGACCGAGCGCTGTACGGCACCCGCTAAAATTGGCGTAAAAATTGACACCACAACCAATGACAGCGCAAAGACCAGCGCAAATGCGGTAATGGTGGCTGGCTCGCAGCCCTCGATCAGGGTGTTGAGGTAGGGAATTTCCTTGGCCAGCGGCACGGCTTGCGGCGCAAACATAAAGGCGACAACTGCGGCGGCAACCCAGCCCAGAATGGACAAGGCCTCGCGGACCAACCCGCGCGAATAGGCGAGGATCGCCGAGATAACGATAACCCCAGCCGCTACGCCGTCTACAATCGTGAAACCTTCCATCTCGTCTCTCTCCTAGGGCGCCGGATCGGTGCCAAATAGTTCCTGCACGAATGTTGCCAGATCAGGCATCGTGCGTAATGTCATGCCATCCACTTTTGGCAGCTTTTTCTGCCGTGGGCCGATGGCGGAGGTAAAGCCCAGTTTGGACGCCTCTTTCAACCGGTTTTCTGCCTGTGAGACCTGCCTTAGCGCACCTGACAGGCTGATTTCACCAAAAACCACTGATTCTGGCGGTAAAGACACGTCCTCGCGGGCCGAAAGTAGCGCGGCGGCAACAGCTAGGTCCGCGGCAGGCTCGCTCACGCGCATGCCGCCAGCGACGTTTAGGTAGACATCAAGTCCCGCAAACGGCACCCCGCAGCGTGATTCCAACACCGCCAGAATGGTGGCGAGCCGTTGGCTATCCAGCCCAACCACCGTGCGTCGCGCCTGTGGATTAGGCGAGGGGGCGACCAGCGCCTGTATCTCGGTCAGCACCGGACGCGAGCCTTCAATGCCGGAAAACACCACCGAGCCGGGGGCAGGCTTGTCGCGGTCGCTGAGAAACAGCGCGGAGGGGTTGGTAACTTCGGCCAGCCCACGCCCTGTCATCTCAAACACACCAATTTCATCGGCGGGGCCAAAGCGGTTTTTGACGGCGCGCAGCACGCGGAACTGATGGCCGCGGTCGCCCTCAAAATACAGCACCGTGTCGACCAGATGCTCGATCACGCGCGGGCCGGCAATCGCGCCCTCTTTGGTGACATGCCCGACCAAAATTACCGCCGTGCCGGTGCGTTTGGCGAAGGTGACCAATTCATGGGACGCCGCGCGCACTTGGCTGACCGATCCGGGCGCGCTGTCGACCTGATCAGACCACATAGTTTGAATGGAATCGATGATCACCAGCTTGGGGCGTTCCTTGTCCAAGGTGGTTAAAATATCGCGCAAATTGGTCTCGGAGGCCAGACGCACGGGGGACTCGGACAGGCCAAGGCGTGCGGCCCGCATGCGAATTTGCTCGGCGGATTCCTCGCCGGAAACATAGATGACATGCATCCCATTGCGCGCGAACCGTGCCGCAGCCTGCAACAGCAACGTGGATTTCCCGATGCCCGGATCACCGCCCACCAAAATGGCCGAAGCCTCGACCAAGCCGCCGCCCAATACGCGGTCCAATTCACCCACGCCAGAGGCACTGCGTGCAGGCGGGTCGTCCTTGGCGTTCAGGCCCGATAGCTCCAACGCTTTGCCGCGCATGGCCCCAAGGGACTTCTTGCCGGGGCCAGTGGTCAACGGCGCTTCTTCAATGATAGAATTCCACGCATTGCAGGCCTCGCACTGGCCTGACCACTTGAAATGGGTCGCGCCACACTCGGTACATTTGTGGGTGGGTTGTTTGGCCATAAGGTCCGGTCCGGTTCAGTCAAAGGTATCCATGCGCAGTAGCCCAAGCCGGGACAAAATGCTACCAGTCATGCACGGGGTTTACGTGCGCTCAGCAGTGAGATGCCAAGCGAGGCAAGGACGCAGGCGGTAAACAAATACAGCCCCCAACCGGTTTCGACCCGCCCAAACCCGATGCCCTTGGCCAACACAATATAGAGCGCGATTAGGAAAATGTCAGCCATGGCCAGCTTGCCCATCACGGTGATGACAGGCAGCAACCTAGGCGAGGCAAGGCGGAAATGGATCAACGCCAACCCCAGAGTTTTCAGGTAGGGCGCGATCAAGGCAAAGAACGTGACAACCAGCGCCAAAAACACATCCTTCGCCCATAATGCTTGCACGCCGGTTAAGACGGAAATTTCCGATAAGGCAAAGAACGGCAGCAAGCCCGCTTTAAGTAAAGGGGCGAGCCAGGCAATGGGAAACAACACGAGGAGCGATAGATTGGCGAGCTTGAGATACATGTGAGACGTTGAACCTTGAAACAGCGGGACTTTCAAGCGGTTCCACCAAAATGCAAGCGCTAAGGGGTTTGGGGCAAAGCCCCATCAAAGCATATCGTGCCGAAGGCTCCGCGAGGTCAGTTAGGTCACGCTTCCTTCGCGTCAGAAGTCTTTGGCTTGGGCAGCGGCACCACGTTCTCCGGCTCCGGTGCGTCTGTCATCTCATAGCCAATCAGCGGCAGGATTTCGGCCAGATCCGCTTCAAGCCGCTGCATCTGGGTAGACACAACGCTATCTTCCACGTTCACTTGCTGCGACCAGCGTTTCAAATCCACGCAGGTCTTTTGCGCAAGCGAGATTTGCTCGCGGTAACTCTCGATTTCTTGCTGGCGCTGGCGCAAGAAGGTGCGGGCGCGGGCGACTTTCTCGTCCGAGTAAACATCAGCAAGGTCGCGCGCCTCATGGCTCATCTGGGAGGCCACTTCCAATACCGAGGGCTCCAGCGTGTGCAGCTCCGGGTGGTCGCGCAGATGCATGATCCGTTCGCGCACGGAATCAAACTCGCTAGACAGCGTAAACATCTGCTCCTTATCGGCCTTATGGGCGGCCAGATAGGCACGCGAGATGTCATTCATCGAGATGTGAAAATTGCGGTGCGACTTTTCCAACTCAAGGATGCGGCGGTTCGAGGGCAGATAAAAGCACAAGGAAACCGATAACGCAGCCAAGAATAGCTGGGTGATCATGCCCGCGTAAGGCACGGCCGTTTCACCGTAACTGGCGGTGAAACTCAGCCATGGCGCAAAGCCAAAGGCCGCGGCCAAAGTGGCCCCTAACACAACAACGGAAAACGCAATGACGGCCATCAAGGCCACACGTTGAAAGAACTGCTGAAGTTGCAGCACAGTCTGGTTTGCACCAGTCATCTCAGACACCCCCCAAAAGGTACTGTTAATACTAATTTTACATATCCTAGCGGAATTCCGCCGACTGGCTACGGGGAAATTTGGCGAAAATGTGGCTGCATTTTAAGTGATTAGTGGGGAATATACGTGTTTTCGTCACACTGTTTCGGGCAGCGAAACAGTCGGAAGTTTTGGCGCAAGCCAAAGCAATTTACCGAACCGCTTCAATCGGCCCGTCCGCGCTGCCGGAAATGAATTGCGCTACATAGGGATCGCCAGAAGTGTCCAGCTCGGACACGGGGCCGGTCCATTGGATCACCCCGTCATGTAGCATCGCAACCTTGTCGGCGATGGCGCGTACGCTGGACATATCGTGGGTGATGGTCATCGCTGTCGCGCCCATCTCTACCACAATTTCGCGGATTAAATCATTGATAACGCCGGACATAATCGGGTCTAGCCCCGTGGTCGGCTCGTCAAAGAAGATGATCTCCGGTTCGGCGGCAATGGCGCGCGCAAGCCCTACACGTTTTTGCATACCACCTGATAATTCAGCCGGAAGGCGGTCAGCCACATCCTCTTTTAACCCCACGCGACGCAGCTTCTCGATGGCAATCGCGCGGGCTTCCTCGGGGGGGCGTTTCAGCGAGCCACGCATCAGACGAAAGGCCACATTTTGCCACACCGGCAGGCTGTCAAACAGCGCACCACCTTGAAACAGCATCCCGAAACGGGCCAGAAACGCGTCGTGGTCGCCCTTGCTGGCATCCTTGCCATCCACCAAAATTGTGCCCTGATCAGGCTTCACCAACCCCAGCACAGATTTCAGCGCCACGGATTTCCCGGTGCCAGAGCCACCGATAATGACCATGCTCTCGCCCTTGGGGATATGCAGGTTCACCCCTTGCAAAACACGGTTGGAGCCAAAGGCTTTATGGACGTTTTCAAACCGGATCATGTCGAGAAAAATATCCCCGTGAGTATGAAGTTAGCCGCCAATATCAGCACAGCCGCCGCCTCGACCGAGCCTTTGGTGGCTTTGCCCACGCCCATCGCGCCGCGACCCGAATTCATCCCGTAATAGCAGCCCATAATGGCCGCGATGGCCCCGTTCACCGCCCCTTTGGCCAGTGAGGTCACAATGTCGGAGGTTTGCAAAAAGTCGGCGGTGTTTTGCAGGTAGGTGGCCGAGTTGAACCCCAATGTGCCGGTGGCCACGGCCCAGCCACCCATGATGCCGATGGTGTTGCCCACGGCGACGAGCACGGGCACCACGATAATCGCGGCCAACACACGCGGCACGGTGAGGTATTTCATCGGGTCGGTGGAGAGCGTGACCAGCGCGTCGAGTTGCTCGGTCACTTTCATGGTCGCAATTTCTGCGGCAATGGAGGAGGTCACGCGTGCGGCAATCATCAAGCCGACCAACACGGGGCCAAGTTCGCGGACCATGCCGATGGCAACAATTTGTGGCACCACGGCCTCGGCATTGAAACGCGCGCCGCCAGCATAAATCTGCAGTGCCAAGGCACCGCCGGTAAAGATTGTGGTCAGTCCGATTACGGGCAGCGAAAAGTAGCCCACATGCAGCAATTGTGCGCCAAACTCTTTGAAGTAGAACGGCCCTCGGACCATATGAGCAAAGGTTGCGCCGGTGAACATGGTGATGCGCCCCAAGGCGGCCAACGCCGATAAGGTGAACGCCCCAAGGGCCGCGAGCAGGGATGAAATGCGGCTCACAGGTAGGCCCGTTTATAGCGGTGACCCAGCGAGGTCAGGATTTCATAGCCAATGGTCCCCGCAGTTTCGGCCAATTGATCTACGGCTTGGTGCGGTCCGATAATGGTCAAGTACTCTGGCATTTTGTCTAGGTGGGTGACGTCCACGGTTAACAAATCCATCGACACACGACCCACCAGCGGGCAGGGGGTATCCCCGGCGAAAAGCTGCGCCTTGCCCGACATGGCACGGATCAACCCGTCAGCGTAACCCGCGGAAACAGTGGCAATAATGCGGTCAGTCTCAGCGATAAAAGCATGGGCATAGCCCACGGCCTCGCCGGGTTTGAGCGCGCGGGTCTGAATGATCGGCAGGTCTAGGCGTACCACAGGTGCGGCCCCCCGAAATGGCAGTCCACCATAGAGGCCAATGCCGGGGCGGGTCATGTCAAAGTGATATTCGGGGCCAAGCAGAATGCCGCCCGTCGCCGCCAAAGAGCGCGGCGCAAGAATGCCTGCGGTCATCTCTAGGAAGGCCTTGAGCTGGGCGTCATTCGCTGTGTGATCCGGCGCGTCGGCGCAGGCAAGGTGAGACATCACCAAGGTGGCGTCTCTGCTCATCTCAGGCGACCAGTCGTATTTCTCAATGCCCAGACGGTTCATGCCCGTGTCGATTTGAAGCCCGAACGGGTGATCTGGCAGGCGGTCTTTATGGCGGGCGACTTGTTGCGGCGAGTTCAGCATCGGGATTACGTTCAAGTCGCTGAGCGCTTGGGTGTCGGCGTCCATATGGCCAGAAAAGATGTTGATCACCGGGGCAGGGCCAAGCGTGGCGCGCAGGGCGGTGGCCTCCTCGACGGCGGCGACAAAGAAGGTCCGCACACCTGCATCGGCCAAGGCTTTGGCCACACGGCCCGCGCCCAACCCGTAGCCATCTGCCTTGACGACTGCGGCGGTCTCGGTCGCGGAGTGGCGGTCCAGCGCGTGCCAGTTGTCCACCAGCGCGGATAGGTCGATATGAAGTATTCCGGTTCCCATGATCCTTGGGTGAAACATGAGCGCGTCGGGGTCAAGGGTTTTCAGGTTCCTTGACCCCAGAGGGGCTTATTCCGCTGCCCGTAAACTCGAGGGCTTTGGCCCTTTATCTGGCTCGGCCTTTGTCGGGGCATCATCAGTAACGGTGTTTTCCAAAGCTTCGGCATTTTCCGACAGTTTGGCCTTGGCTGCGTTGATCGCGTCGTCTGCTTTCTCAAGCACGCTTTTGCGCGGTTCTTCTTCCTCGGTCCACAAGATTAGCGGGTCGCGGACCTTGCGGGCTGACTTGCCAAGGGCCAGATCGCGGGCAGTTTTCGAGCCACGCCCGCCAAGGGCCACCAATTGCCTAAACGAGGCATAGGCCCCGAAGGAAATCCACACGCGTAAGGCCAGCATTGCGGGGGTAAGCACCAGCGTCAGCACGGTTGCCACGCCCAACCCAAACACCACCGCCGTGGCCAGTTGTTTCCACCACAGCGCGGTTGGGCTGTCGATGGAATAGCCGCCACCGAAGAAATCCAGGCTAAGGCCGAACATCATCGGGGCCAGCCCTGCCATGGTGGTGATGGTGGTCAACAACACAGGACGAATGCGCGCCTCGGCGGTGCGGGTAATAGCCTCTAGGCGCGGCATGTAGCGCGAGTATTCCTGATAGGTGTCGATCAACACGATGTTGTTGTTCACCACGATCCCCGCCAGCGCCACGATGCCTGTGCCAGTCATGATAATCGAGAACGCCTGATCCATAACTAACATCCCGATCAGCACGCCGGTGGTGGATAAGACCACCGCCAACAACACCAGAACCGAGTTGTAGAACGAGTTGAATTGCGCCAGCAAGATGATGAACATCAACCCCAAAGCGGCCAGAAAAGCGCTGCCCAGAAAGGCCTGACTCTCGGCCTCTTCCTCGGTGTCGCCAGCCCACTCGAAGGTGACTGTGTTGGGAAAGGGGGTTTCTTCTTCGATCCAATTGGTGATGAAGGTGATCCGCTCATTGGCGTTGATAATTTCGCCATCAGCATTGGTCAGGTCAGGTGCAACATCGGCCTTCACATCAAAGAAGCGGGTTTGGTCAATGCGGTCGATCTGGCCCAATTTGGCCACGGGTTTGCGGGTGATAAAATTCGACAGCGGGATCAGCCCGTCAGGGGTGCGCACCTTGAGGTTATCCAGCGTGGACAGCACACGCGCGTCTTCGGGTAGGCGAACGCGGATCTCGATTTCCTCGTCCGAGCTGTCCACGCGCATGGTGTCGAGCAACAGCCCGCGGGTGACCAATTGCACCATTGCGCCAACGGTGGCGACATCGGCTTTGTAGCGACCAGCGGCCTCCACATCGACGTCGATTTGCCAATCAATGCCGGGCAGGGGCAGAGTGTCTTCAACAAGGGTCAACCCCTCGATCTGTTCGAATTTTGCACGCGCAATATGAGTTGCCGCTTGCAGGTCATCCCAGTTGTCGCCTTTTAGGCGCAGGTTTACTGGCTTGCCGCTAGAGGGGCCGCGATCTTGCGATAATACCTCGGTATAGATGCCGGGAATGGCGTCCATCTTGGCTTGCATTTCATCTAAAATATCGGTGTCGTCGCGGCGGGTGCCCCAGTCGGCCAACTCGATTTGGATTTGGCCAATAGTGTCCAGCGGGCTACTTGCACCGCCGTTATTGGTGTTCAACCCGCCTTCACCGGCAAAGGCAAAGATCGAGGTGATCCCCTCAACGCTGGCAATCTGCTCCTCGACTTGGCGCACAAAGGCGTCCTTTTCGTTCAGGGACAGGTTGCCGCGCGCGCGCACGTAAACAATTGCCTGCTCGGTCTCGGATTCGACGAAAAACTCGACACCGTTGTTGTTGGCCGAGAAGGTGGTGAAGGTAACTGCGACGAAGAAGCCCACGGCCCCGATGGCCACCAGTGGCATGATCGGATTGCCGGCAATGAACTTGGTAAAATGTCCAAATGGTGTGCGTCGGTAGCCCGCATCGATGCGTTTGGCGCGGCGCGGTCGCGACACGGCCCCCATCGCGGTAGAGGCGAACATGGCCATGAAGGTAAAGAACAGCCCGCCAAATATCATAGTGCCAGTGGTGCCTTGGCCGCGCTCGATGGGGAGCAAATAGCTGGGGTTCAAAAGCTGCATGGCGGCTGTGAACAGCCCGATCATGGCGATTGCCACAAGGACAAGGCGGAACACGATGTTAAAGTTACGCAGGTAGTGCGACATGTGGACGATCACCCGCGAAATGCGACCCGATACGCCACCCATAATCGGCAGATAAATCAGGGCCACCACCAGCGATGCGGACAGCACGAAGATCAACGTCACAGGCAACATGCCCATGAATTGCCCCGGAATGCCGGGCCAGAACAGCATTGGCAGGAAGGCGCATAGCGTGGTCGCGGTTGAGGATACAATAGGCCAGAACATGCGTTTGGCCGCGTCGGTATAGGCCTCCATCGGGCCTGCGCCCTCGTTGATGCGGTTGTCAGCGTATTCGACCACGACAATGGCCCCATCCACCAGCATCCCCACGGCTAAAATCAGGCCAAACATAACAATGTTCGAGATTGAGATGCCCATTAGGCCCAGTAAAATGAAGCACAATAAGAACGATGTCGGAATGGCAAACCCAACCAGCAGGGCAGAGCGGGTGCCAAGTGAGGCCAGCACCACGATCATCACCAGCGCAATCGCGGTGAGCACCGAGCCTTCGAGCTGTTGCACCATGTTGTTCACGGTTTTGGACTGGTCCAGCGCGATATCCACACGGATGGCGTCGCGTAATTCTTGCGGCCATTGCTTCTGCGCGTCGGTCACGGTGTCGCGCACCAGTTGCGCGGTGTCGATGATGTTGAAACCTTTGCGTTTTACGACCTGTAGCGCCACGGTATCATTGCCGTTGTAGCGCGCGGTGCCGGTGCGATCCTCAAAGGTCAGGCGGATGTCGGCCAATTCGCCCAAGGTCACCACGCGGTCGCCGTTTACCTTGATTGGCAACTCATAGACGTCCAATGGCTCGTCGAAGGAGGACGGGATTTTGACCGAAAACGCACCCTGCGCGGTCTCGACCTCGCCCGCTGCAATCAGCAGGTTGTTCTGGGTGACAACGCTGATCAACTCGCCCGCCGAGACGTTGTAAGCCTCCAGCGCCAGCGGGTCGATAATCACTTCGAGCATCTCGTCGCGGTGCCCGGCAAGCCCCGCCTCGAGGATCGGCGGCATGGCTTCGATCACGTCCTGTAAGTCCTTGGCCACACGCAGCAATGTGCGCTCGGGCAGGTCGCCGGATAGGGACACAATGATGATCGGGAACTCGGAAAAGTTGATCTCGATAAGGTTGTATTGCTCGGCCCCGCTGGGGAATTCCGCCTGTGCTTGGCTCATCTTATCGCGCACGTCGGCCAAAATTTTGGTCTTGTCCCAGCCAAATTCAAACTCCAGTGCCACGCCTGCATAGTTCTCAGCCGCGGTGCCGGAGATGCTTTTTAGCCCGTCGAGGTCTTGCAGCTTGCTTTCCATAACCTTGACCAGCAATTTCTCGCTGTCCTCGGCAGAGATGCCGGGGAAGGGGACGGAGACAAACAGCGCCGGAATTTCAATATCCGGCTCGCCCTCTTTAGGCAGGCCGGTGTAGGCAAAGGCTCCGATTACCACCGACATAACAATGAAGGCGAGGATCATGCGGGCGTGCTCGGCAGCCCAATCAACGATGCCGGTCATGATTTGCTCTCTGAGAAGGTTGTTTTGATCGCGACCCCATCGGTCACATATTCTTGCCCGACGATGATAACGGCAACCTCATCGGGCAGGCCGGTGACCCAGATGCCTTCAGTGGTGTCGCGCAAGATTGTGACGGGGGCAAACTTTGCGTGTTCGTCCTTGGTGGCCAACTGAACGCCCAGCGTGCCCACGTCATCAAGGGTCATGGAGGAGGCGGGCAACAGATGCGCACGCTGCCCCGCAGCCCCGATGAGGATCTCGGTCGTTTGACCGTCGCGCAATGCAAAGTCATCGTTTTTGACGGTGATTTCGACCCGGTAGGTGCGGGTTTCCGGGTCCGAGGCGCGGGAGATAAACGTCACACGCCCTTCAACCGTTTGGCCTGCGGTGGTTCGCCCGCCAGCGCGCGCGCCAACGTCAACTTTGGCCACGTCGGTTTCTGGCACGAAGGCTACCAGTTTGATCGGGTTCAACTGGATAATGGTGGCGCAAAGCCCACCGGGTTGCATCAAAGCGCCCAACTCGGCGGTGTCGGTTTCCAGCAATCCGGCAAAGGGGGCGATGATTTTCAACCGGTCAATTTCATTTTCAGCCGATGCAATGGCAGCCTGAGCCGCCAAAATTCCGGCACGCGCACTCTCCACTCCGGCGCGGGCGGTCTCGATGGTGGCGAGCGCGGATTGTACCGCGGCGCGTGTCCCTGCAACACGGACTTCTGTCGCAAACCCGTCGACGGAAAGTTTTTTGGCGGCGTTGTCGTTGATTGTTGCCTCAGTCAAGCGCGCCTCTGATTCCAGCACCCGGCCTTGGGCTTCGGGCAGGCGGGCTTTGGCCTCGGGCAGGCGGGCCTCGGCTTCGGCCAGCGACGACAAACGAGTGCCGGGGGAGATTTCGCACAACAACTGGCCAGCCTCGACATAGGTGCCTTTGCGCAGCGGCTCGGAACTCACCAAACCGGACGTCTCGGCACGGGCATCAACGTGGCGCGCAGCTTCCGTTTGGCCGCGCAATAGAACTGCGTTATCAATAGCTTGCGCAACTGATTTTAGTGCGACAATAGACACCACACGCGTGGCATCTTCATCTGTAGCACTCTGCTCGACAGGCTCGGTGCTGGGCGCGTCTTCTACCATTTCGGCTTCGCTTTGCGTACCGCCGCCCGCGAAAGACAGCAGCCGGTCGCGTTCAAAAACAACCAGATAAAGAGCCAAGGTCACCGCGATGGCGGTGATGATTGAAAAAATGCGCATTACGGTGTTCCCTGAGCCTGACGGCTGAATTTAATGTTGTTCTTATTCACATAGTCTAAACTAACCAGTTCAGTTAGCATTTTTGTGCTGCAATCTGCAAGACATAGGGTTTACGCAGAAATGCGCAACCATTGTGCATCTTTTATGTCCACCTCTTTCAATCGGGTTAACTCTGTTTAGAAGTACTTCCAGCCATGCGATTGTGCCTTTATACTTGGCAAGGTTTAGCCCTTCGGGGTATGCCTCGCGCAACACTTATACGGAGAGCACCTGTGAGCAATACCGACAGCTTCATCGAAGAGGTAACCGAAGAGGTCCAGCGCGACCGCCTGTTCGCCTTGATCAAGAAGTGGGGCTGGGTGGCGGTGCTGCTGGTTTTGCTGATCGTGGGCGGCGCCGCGTTCAACGAATATAGCAAGGCCTCGATCCGGGCCGAGGCTGAAAATTTTGGGGATGCTCTTTTGGCGGGCATTGATGCGGATGATGCAGGCGTGACGCTGGGCGCGGTCGAGACCGTCAACCCACAGCAAGCCGCCATTGCGGGGCATTTGGCGGCGGCGGATGCGCTGTCCGGGGACCAACCAGAGGTTGGGATAGCTGCGTTGGACAAGGTGATTTCGGCAACTGATGCGCCTGCAATCTACAAAGCGCTGGCCGAATTGAAGCGCGCCTTGGCCTTGCCACCGGAAACACCAGCGCAAGAGCGCCAAGCTGCGTTTGAAGTTTTAGCCACACCGGGCGCGCCGTTTCAGCCCTTGGCACAAGAGCAATTGGCGCTGATTGCCGCCGAGATGGGCAATCCGGAGGACGCCATCACCATCCTGAATGGGGTGCTTGAGGCGTCCAATGTTACGCCGGGCTTGCAACGGCGCGCCTCAGAGTTGATTGTGGCCTTAGGTGGCAAGCTTGCCGAGACGCAAGGCAGCAACTAAACAAGTTAAGACAAGACGACTGCGCGACACAGCGCAGCACAAAGCAGGACGAACAAGAGGGTCAGCAGGGGCTATGGGCGTGACATTTTCCAAGAGATCACCATTTTCCAAAACGTCACTGGCGGGCGCCGCACTGAGCGCGCTGCTGGCCTTGGGGGCTTGCGGAGACGAGGAGCTGGTGCTCGACGGCGAGCGCTACGATATCCGCGCGCCACTGCCGGGCAGCGAAGGCGCGACAGGTGTCAGTGGCGAAACGGTCAATCTGGTGCAAGACTTCCGCGCACCCAAACAGGTTAACCACGCGAGCTGGACGCATCGCGGCGGCTCGGTCAGCCATCGGGTTGCGCATCCTGCTTTAAGCACCTCCCTGACCCAAGTTTGGGCGGCTAATATTGGCAAGGGCAACAGCCGCAAAGCGCGCATTACCGCAGACCCTGTGGTTGCGAACGGGCGTATTTTCACCATGGACAGCGCGTCGCAAGTTGTGGCCACTGGCTCAGACGGGGCGACACTTTGGAGCCGCCCGCTGACCCCCTCAACCGACAAAGACGGCGACGCCACTGGCGGCGGGCTAGCCTTTGCAGATGGTACGATATTTGCCACCACGGGCTTTGGCGAGCTGTTCGCGCTTGATGCCACCTCGGGCGCGGTTAAGTGGCGCCAAAAGCTGGACGCGCCCTTGACGTCTGCCCCCACCGTGGATGGCGGGCTGGTCTATGTGGTTAGCCGCGACAGTCAGGCATGGGCCTTGGACACCAAGTTGGGCCGCATCAAGTGGCAGCTTCCCGGAACGCCGTCACATGCAATGATCAGTGGCGGAGCAGGGCCTGCGATCTCAAGCCGCGCGGTGGTCTTCCCCTTCGGGTCGGGCGAGTTGGTCGGGGCGCTCAAGAAATCAGGCATTCGCGTTTGGGGCTCATCGGTGGCCGGTGGGCGCAAGGGCGTGTCCTACGCCGGAATTTCGGACGTTACGGGGGATCCGGTGGTTCTGGACGGGGTGATTTACGCCGCCAATCAATCTGGGCGCACTGTGGCGTTGAAGGCCTCTTCGGGCGCACGCATCTGGACGGCTCACGAAGGGTCCTATGCGCCGGTTTGGCCCTCGGGTGATTCTGTGTTTCTTGTCTCTGACCGAAATGAGCTGGTGCGCCTTGATCGTGACACCGGCGCGCGTATTTGGGGGGTTGAGCTGCCCTATTACACCACCAAGAAACTGCGCAAGCGCGATGAAATTCACGCACACTTCGGCCCGGTTCTGGCGGGGGGCCGCCTTTTGGTTGCCTCCAGCGATGGCGTGATCCGCAGCTATGATCCGGCCTCTGGCGCATTGCTTGGCACCACCAATCTGAAAGGCGGAGCGGCCTCTGCACCGGCAATTGTCGGCGGTACGCTCTACGTGATGACCACAAAGGGACAACTCGCCGCTTTCCGTTGAGCGATTTTGCCTGTATGACGCGCCTCTGACCTTCTCGGAGCTATAGTTATGTCATTCACCCTCGCCATTGTGGGCCGCCCTAATGTGGGCAAATCCACGCTGTTCAATCGTCTGGTCGGAAAACGTCTGGCGCTGGTCGATGATCAGCCGGGCGTGACCCGTGATCTGCGTGAAGGGGCCGCCCGTTTGGGGGACCTGAAGTTCACCATCATCGACACCGCCGGGCTGGAAATGGCCACCGACGAGAGCCTGCAAGGCCGGATGCGGATGTTGACGGAACGCGCGGTCGAGATGGCCGACGCCTGCCTGTTTGTGATCGACGCCCGTGCGGGGGTTTTGCCTGCGGATGAAATCTTCGCGGACATCTTGCGCAAGAAAAGTGCTCATGTGATTTTGGCTGCCAACAAGGCCGAAGGCAAAGCCGGAGAGTCCGGATTGTTGGAGGCATATTCTCTGGGCTTGGGCGAGCCACTGGGCCTGTCGGCTGAACACGGTGAAGGCATGGGTGAGTTGGCCTATATTTTGCGCCCGCTGATCGACCTCGCGGAAAAGACCAACGTGGATTACTCGCCAGAAGTCGACGTCGACCTTACTGGCGGGGACGAGGAACATGATGAAGATGAGGTGGTCGAATATATCCCGCCAACCCCTTCAAAACCCTTGCAAATTGCCGTTGTCGGCCGCCCGAATGCGGGCAAATCCACACTGATCAACCAGATCGTTGGCGAGGAGCGCTTACTGACCGGCCCAGAGGCTGGCATCACCCGCGACGCGATCTCGGTGATGACGGAATGGTCCGGGACACCCATGCGAATTTTCGACACAGCGGGCATGCGCAAGAAGGCAAAAATCCAAGATAAGTTAGAAAAACTCTCGGTCTCTGACGGGCTGCGGGCGGTAAAATTTGCCGAGGTTGTCGTGGTGCTTCTGGACGTGGATATCCCGTTCGAGCAACAAGATTTGCGCATCGCAGATTTGGCCGAACGCGAAGGCCGCGCGGTGGTTCTGGCGGTCAATAAATGGGACCTAGAGGGCGACAAACAAGACAAGCTAAAGCAGCTCAAAGAGCAGTTTACCCGCCTTCTGCCACAGCTTCGCGGCGCGCCGCTGATCACAGTCTCCGCACTGACAGGCCGCGGGCTAGAGCGCCTGCACGACGCCATTCTAGAGGCGCATCAGGTCTGGAATCGTCGCGTCAGCACCTCGGCGCTAAACCGCTGGCTGGTGGGTATGCTGGAGCAACACCCGCCCCCTGCACCACAAGGCAAACGCATCAAACTGCGCTACATGACGCAAGTGAAAGCTCGCCCGCCGGGATTCGTTGTGATGGCCTCGCACCCCGATTTGCTGCCCGCCAGCTACTCGCGCTATCTGGTTAATGGCCTGCGCGAAGATTTTGATATGCCCGGCACGCCGATCCGCCTGTTTATGCGGTCCCAAAGCGAGGACAACCCGTTCAAAGGACGCAAGAAACCGGGGCGCTCGAAGTTGCGCAAACATACCGAGGGTCGCAGAGATTAAGGGGTAACAAGCCAGAACCGCCGCTGGGTGGCGGCGGTTCAGTGGAAGCCTCACACCTGCGCAATGTTAAGAGGGTTTTCCTGGAATTAGAGCAGGACGGACCAGCTTCTCCCCATATCATAGCACAATTTTGCCAGAGTCGCACGGGATATTTGACCGCAGCGCCCTCCTATCATTGTTCCAAAAATATCCCGGGGGGGCCAACGGGCGGGGGCAGCGCCCCCTCAAGGGCCGCTAAAATTCGCCACCGCCGCTATTACCACCATCTTGCCAAGGCTTGACCAGATTACCAAAGCGGGTGAACCGCCCTTCAAACGACAGCTCAATCGAGCCAATCGGCCCGTGACGCTGCTTGCCAATGATCACCTCGGCCTTGCCATGGGCATGGGCCATCTCGTTTTGCCAATTGGCCATTTTCTCTAACTCATGATCCGCAGGCTTTTCACGCTCTTTGTAGTACTCTTCGCGGTACACAAACATCACAACATCCGCATCTTGCTCAATCGAGCCGGATTCACGCAGATCCGAGAGCTGCGGGCGCTTGTCTTCACGGCTTTCCACGTTCCGAGACAACTGGGACAGCGCGATCACCGGAATTTCCAACTCCTTCGCGATGGCTTTCAGGCCTTGCGTGATCTCGGAGACCTCATTCACGCGGCTATCTTTGGCCGTTGCAGGGCGCACCAGTTGCAAATAGTCGATGATCAGCACGTCCAAGCCATGGGTCCGTTTCAGGCGACGGGCACGGGCGGCCAGTTGGGAAATCGGCAGGGCGGGCGTGTCGTCGATGAACAGCGGGCAGGCTTCCAACGACTTGGCTGCCTCCACAAAACGGCGAAACTCGGTTTCGTCCATGTCGCCGCGGCGGATCTGTTCGGATGGCACCTCTGAGGCTTCTGATAAAACACGGGCCGCAAGCTGTTCGGCGCTCATCTCGAGCGAGAAAAACCCGACTGATCCGCCCTCAATTGCCCCCTCGGTGCCGTCATGTTTCATGCCCTTTTTATAGGCTTTGGCGATATTGAAAGCGATATTGGTTGCCAGAGAGGTCTTTCCCATGGAGGGGCGTCCGGCAAGGATCAAAAGGTCGGATTTGTGTAACCCGCCCAGCTTTTTATCCATATCAATCAAACCAGTAGAGATACCCGCTAGCCCGCCTTCGCGCTGATAGGCGGTGTTCGCGACGTTAACCGCGTCCGTGACCGCCTTCAAAAAGCTCTGAAACCCGCTCTCGGATTGGCCTGCCTCGGCCAAGGCATAGAGGCGCTGCTCGGCATCCACGATTTGGCTTACAGGGTCGCTTTCTGTGTTTACAGTCTGCGCTTTGGAGGCGATCTCGTGCCCCAGCTCAATCAATTCACGTCGGATCGCCAAATCATAGATCATTTGCGCATAATCACGCGCGGCGAAGGCCGAGATGGACGCGCCTTGCAGACGGACCAGATAGGCTGGGCCGCCTAGCTCTTTAAGACCGTCATCTTCTTCAAAGTACGGCTTCAAGGTGACCGGAGAGACCAGCAAATTCTTGTGAATACGCGCAGCCGAGGTCTCGTAAATGCGACGGTGGACGGGATCGAAGAAATGCTCGGCTGTGATAATCGAGGCAACGCGGTCAAACACGTCATTATTGGTCAAAATAGCGCCCAGAAGCTGCTGTTCTGCTTCGATATTATGGGGAAGGGCGCCAGCCGTGTCGACATGTACAGATGCGCCGGGGCCGTTGCTTGGCGGTACTCCCGGGCCTTCCGGCTCTCCGGGGCCCATAGGTGCTGTGCTTAAATCGTTCATTTGTATCCCCTTGTCCCTAGATAAGAGCCATGACGGATAGCGGCGCGCGGATCAATCTGGATAACCTGTGGGTAACTTTTTAGACTAGTGGGTGCCGCGCCATATTGGGGTATGTGAGTGTAACTCGTCAAGATACAGGTTTTTTGGGAAGAAAAAACTGGGCCGGTTTCCCTTTCGTTAACTATGATCGAGACGGCATGCGTGGAACTTCCGCGCATGCCTATCAACGAATCACATTAGCTATGGGCGGCTTGCCACTCGGCTGGGTTGCGGAGGAATTTTTCGACCTCGGCAAGGGTCTCTTCATCGAAGCTTTTTTGCTCTTTCGCGGCGGCTAAAACGTCCCACCACGTACATAGTGAGTGCAGGGTGATACCGTGGCCACCAAGGACGTCGCGGGTCTCGGGGAAGATGTCGTAGAAGAAGATCACTGCCGTATGGGTGCAAGTGGCACCGGTTTCGCGAATGGCCTCAACGAAGCTGATTTTCGAGCCGCCATCGGTGGTCATATCCTCGACCAGGAGCACGCGCTGGCCCTCTGTCATGACGCCTTCAATGCGGGCGTTGCGGCCATATCCTTTCGGCTTTTTACGCACGTAAGTCATCGGAAGCGCCATGCGTTCGGCAACCAGTGCACCAAATGGAATGCCCGCTGTTTCGCCGCCTGCGATATTATCAAAGGCCTCAAACCCTGCATTACGCATGACGGTACAGGTGAGAAAATCCATCAAGGTTGAGCGGATACGAGGGAAGGAAATCAACTTACGGCAGTCGACGTATGTTGGTGCCTTTTTGCCTGATGAATGGGTAAATGGTTCGCGCGAGTTAAAGTGTACCGCGCCAATTTCAAGCAACATCGAGGCGGAAAGCTTGGCGATCTCTTCGCGGCTGGGGTAAGTGGCTGGGATCATGGCAGTGGTCCTTTTTGTCGGTGTCGGATGCCTCCGGCGGGGATATTTTTAGAACAATGATAGGGGGTTAGTCTACGCGCCAATGCAGCGGCATTTGCGGCTCAAAGACGGTGACGGGGCCTTGTGGCGTGTTGATGTGGTCGGGGTAGGTGGTAGGCGCGCCTTTGGTCAGGGTGATTGTGTCTGTATTTGGCGCGAGTTTATAGAAGGCGGGGCCATGCAGGGAGGTGAAGCCTTCGAGCTTGTCGAGCGCGCCGTCTTGCTCGAATATTTCAGCTAGAATTGACATGGTGTTGGTGGCGGTGAAGCAGCCAGCGCAGCCACAGGGTAGCAATTTGTTGGCATCGGTGTGCGGGGCGGAATCTGTGCCAAGGAAGTAGCTGGGATCACCTGAGGTCGCGGCCGCGCGCAGGGTGAGGCGGTGCTCTTCACGTTTGGCGACAGGCAGGCAATAGTAATGCGGTTTGAGGCCGCCTGCGAGGATATGGTTGCGGTTGATTACAAGGTGGTGTGTGGTGATGGTTGCGGCAAGGTCATCGCCGCCCTCGCGCGCATAATCCGCGCCTTGTTTGGTGGTGATATGTTCCATAATCACGCGCAGGCCCGGGACATCGCGCCGGATCGGGTCAAGCACGGTGTCGATGAATACGGCTTCTCGGTCGAAGATGTCGACATCGGGATTGGTTACTTCGCCATGGACGCAAAGCGGCAGGCCAATCTGCGCCATATTTTCGAGCACGCGCTTGACCTTAGTGAAATCTGCGACGCCCGAGGCCGAGTTCGTGGTCGCACCGGCGGGGTAGAGTTTGACCGCGTGGATGAGCCCGATTTCGGCTGCCGCACGCAGGTCTTTGACGTCGGTGTCTTCTGTTAAATAGAGCGTCATTAAGGGCTGAAACTTGGAGTTATCGGGTTTGGCAGCCAGGATGCGGTCCCGATAGTCGGCGGCTTGTGCCCCAGTGATCACAGGCGGGATCAGGTTTGGCATAATGATTGCGCGGCCAAAGTGGCGCGTGGTTTCCGGCAACACAGCGCGCAGCATATCGCCGTCGCGCAGGTGCAAGTGCCAGTCATCGGGACGGGTTATGGTTAATTTGGTCATGTGGCCCCCTAGGTTTGGCGCTGATTACCGCTTTGGCGCGTGCAAGGCCAGAGGGGGAGGGCGTTTTGGGGTGAAAATGCAGCTTTGGGCGCGGCTGAAAATCGCGCGAGAGCGGTTGGAGCGCATTTTATCGGGCGCAAAGTGGGGGGCTGTGGTATCGCTTATGCGTAGAAATAAGAGAGGTCGGAAATGAGAGGTTTCATCGTTGTCGTAGCCACATTGGCGGCATGTAGTCCAATTAACTATGGCGTAGCAGATGTCGCCGAGCGCGCTGCGGTAGGCGTGGTGGACTGCCAGTATATTGGCCGAGTGCGCGGCATACCGGGTGTGTTTGGTGCACTCAAAGAAATTGGGCTAAAAGACGCGCGGCGAGCCGCTAAAGAAAAGGCCAAAGAGGTTGGGGGGAACACAGTGGTGTTTGACCCGATTCCTGAAGGGGCGGAGGTTTATGAGGTGCCCGCGCAGGTCTATAATTGCGCCACATAAGAAGGCATTGCCTTTACATAATCGAACTAGATGGGGCGCTTAACCTGCCCCATCTTTAATTTTCTTATGTTTTTCGAACTTTACGAAGCGGCTTGGAGGCGGCGTCGTTTCTTGAAGGCATTTCCAAACCGCTCGGCCCGATCTGACAAACCGCGCTCTGTCAGATAGCCCTCGATGGCCTGCCGATAGAGGTAAATGTCTTTGCGTGAGCGGATGGCGCGATAGAATTCCAACTCGGTGAGAGTCCCCGTAACAGCGCCTTCCATAATGTCCTTTAAGACGTTCATTCGGCTAAGGACCAGCGCAGATTTATGACCTAACCCGGCCCCTTTAAGGCGCATTACATTACGGCCCTTTAGGCGGTCAACGTGTTTGCGATCGCCTTCATGGAAATGGTCATAAATGACATATATTTGCGAGGCACCTTTGGTGTTTTTTGCGGCATCGGAGTAGGGCAGGGTCCAGTCCGCAGCCCGGCCTTTGGCAAAGCGCGTCTCCCACGGAATTTTTTCACTATCAAGTGTGGTTTGCGGCGAGAAGGCCGCCACTGTTGCCCCCGGAGCGAGCGATGAGAAGGTTAATGCGCCGAAAGCACCCATTGATGTGCCGACAAAAGCCACCCTTTTGAAGCCAGCAAAAAAACCGTCGTCGCGTAAGGATTCGAGGTAGTTAATCAGGTCCGCGTCGCGAAACCATGTTGGTATTTGCGCGTAGATGCCCAGATGCGAAAATTCACGGTCGGCGCAGAATTTTTGCGCCCAAGGCTCGCGTGCATAGGCGTCATTGCCCGCTTGGGAGAGGTTGTCGAAGGAGACGACCAACTGATCAGCGCCGCGATCCACAAAGGACGTGGCATAGTCGCCAAACGAGCGGAACCAGCCGCGCTTGTCGCCGCCCGGATAGATTTCGCGGTACCATGTGGGCGGGGCGAGGGCCTCTTCCAAGGCATCATTGGCGGGGCTTGGCGCGGGGAGTTCAGCCGCCTCCGAGGCTAACTCGGCCTCATGCTTGCGGCGCGTTTGCAGGTTGCCCATGGCGATCATCAAGGCTTCGGTCGCCGCAGAACGATCGGCCAATTGCGCGGTAAGGGCGTCCTCTGTGCTTTCTTCTGGGGTGTCACCCTCAAGGTCGGAAGTCGCGAAAAACTCTTTACAATCAGGCATGAAGCGTTTCACAAGCCTGCGATTTTCGCGAGTGACCTGTTGCATCAATCCGGCGCGTTCGGTGCGGGAAAACACATCGCGCGACTTGATGGTGCCGGGGTGGTTCATTGCAATCAACTCGCGGATAACCTCGCGTGTGTTGAACTCGGTGCGCTCGCCCATCAGGGACAAAAGCTCCGACATCTCGGCCGAAAATGTCTTGTTCGAGAAGCCCTCGGTTACGCGCAAATCGCGGGTGATCGGCATGTCCAAATAGTGGGCAAAGTCACGAACTACGTCGCCATCGACCAACCATTTGGGGCCGAAGGGGCGCACCACGATGTTTTCCTCGCCAAACATCTCGGCATAGGTGTTGAAGGTGTTGAGATAGTGCAAACGGCGCTTGGCATCGCTGAGGAAGGCCTGCCGGTCGGGCTGAATCCGGCTGTTCTTCAGCAATTGTTTATACAATGCCTCTAGATAGCTGTCTTGGCGGCGAATATAGCAGATGACCTTGGTGCGTTTCTTGAACTCCTCAGGGGCCGCCCCTGACAGCTTGCGCGCGGTATGCAGGTTAAACAGCATCTCGGAAGACGCAACATGGGTGACGTCTGGCATGCTGTCAGCTTCGCGCAACATATCCTCCATCAGGTGGGTTGCATTGCCAGTCCGCGCAGAGGCGGCCAGCTGGTTGTGGGCAATATGCGCCCGCCCGGTGGTCATGAAATTCAGCCGTCCGGTGTCGCGCAGTACTTGCGCATTCTCGTTAAGGAAGTTTTGTAGCGATGTGGTCCCGGTTTTAGGTGACCCGATATGTAGCCAAATCTTTCCCATTTGAATTGCCTGCCTTGCCTGTGGTTATCATTTGCGGCCCCCTCGTTTGCCGGGGGGCGTTACGCCACGCTTTTCCAAAAGCGCATTTGCCGCGTTGAGTTTGCGACGGAACACCGGACCATTACCGGTGCTTAGAACCCGCTCGGCCAGATAGGCGATGAGCAGGGGATGTTTGTCCTCGGGGATGCGCAGAATTAACTCGCGCAAGTAGCGGCGAAAGCTGCGCCGCGCCCGTAGCATTTTGTAAAAACCAGTGCGTGTCAGAGTGCCATCAACGCAAGAGCCGACCACGGGCTTCAACAGCCCCATCTGGATCAGGCCTGACGCGATGCGATGGCCCTGAAAACGGCATTTCAGCTTGGTGATATTCTTGCCCCGAAAAAGCGCGGCATGCATGGCATCCGGTGGCTCCAACGGGTCGTAAAAGATGAACACGTCTTTGGCTTTGGCCACCATGTCGGGGGCGTAGCCGTAGTCGTTGTTGTAATTGCGCTTCCAGGCTTTGTGGTAGCGTGTTTCCCACGACGTCACATCGCGGTCGAGCGTCGCTTGCGGGCTAATTGCCACGACAGTTGCACCGGGGCAGGCTGCGGAAAATGCGCAGGCGGCATAGGCGCCCATGGAGGCCCCGTAGAACACAACCGTATCGAATTGTGCAAAAAACTTCTCTTTTTTCAGTCGGTTAAAGAAATTTATTACATCCGCATCGCGGTACCATGTCCAGTCATGCGCCATTAACCCAAGGATCGACCAGCCCTGCTTTTGAACAAAATCAAAGCCCCAAGGGAGCCTGTTGCCATGCTCGAACACATGGTCGAGATTTTCAAAGGTGACGATCAAAGTCTTGCCGGATTTAACGAAAAGAGCGGTGTGATCTGCGCCCAATTCCTCGAAAAACCCATGCTCTTCACCCATGGAGCGTAGTTCCGCATCCCATGCGTCGCGGTCCATTTCCTCGGTGGGGGCCTTGAGGTCAATCGCAGAGCTCATGCCGCGATCCTTTTGCGCAGGCCGGGGAATAAATCCAGCGTGGGGGAAATTGCGTCAAGTAGCTCGCGGCCCTGTTTTGTGTCCAAAATAGCGGTGATCTGGTTGCGGTGCCATTGCACGGCGCGATCATGCAATCTGCCTAGTTTTTTGTCACAAATCAGGTCGTCATAGATATTTTTCATGGCGTCCAACTTGGGCTGGATCGTCGTATCGAGTTGCTCATTTCTGTTCATGTCAGCCCAGTAATCTGCGTCGCGGGTCCCCTCGCCAAAAGCGCGACCACGGGCCACTTTCATCAAGAAACTTTCGCGAGTGCGCACCGCATAATGGTTGATTTGGCCAAGCTCATAACTGGCGATCTGACGGGTCAGACGCCAGCTGCCTTCGTGATAGCTTTTGGGCATTGGATCACCCGATGGGCCGACCCAATTCAAGGCAGCCCAGTTATCGGCAGGGACAGATTTGGGACGATGGCAGCCTATCAAATCGACAGCATTGGTACGGTGGATCGACTTCATCCCCCAAGCCTGCATCGGCTCCGGGCAATGATGCGGCGCGGCGCGGCGCAGGGTTTCGGTCAGGAAACCATCGTGGAAGGAGGTCACATCCGCGCTGCCAAACAGACGCCAAGCCAGCGAAATGCAATTGGCATCCGGGGCAGAGGCGGTCAGGTCGGTAATTTGACCTGCGCCGGCGTGAATATTAACAAATTCGTCGGCATCAATCACTGCCACCCAGTCGTGATCTTTGTAGATTTTCTCGCGTGCGCCCTTGCGATAGGCGCGTACTTGGTGTGACGCGCGTGCCCCTTCGCGGGCTGGGTTGCGACGGTGGGTGACGTGGCCCATTTGTTCTAGACGGCGCAAAATTTTGTCTGTCCCGTCACTACAATCATTGGTGTAGACGAGGAAGTGGTCGAACCCGATCGACAGGTGATAGGCGACCCATTCAAGGACGTAAGGCCCTTCGTCCTTCATGCACGATAAGATGAGATGTGACTGCGCCATGATCAGCGCTTATGCACGACAAGCACTTGATCACGCTTGTCTTTGTGCCATTTGGCTTGAAAAATAAAGCACCCGGAAATATCCTCGCGAAACCCGTTCAGTGCGTCTTGCAGGTCGGGATCAGGATGCGCAAAACCGCCTTCGTGCAGGTAGTTTTGAAACAGCACGGCAGTGCGGGGGAAGCCAGACGTCTCTAGGGCTTTAGGCTGGAACCGCAGATCCTCGACGATATAAAGCCCGCCCGATTTTAGCTTCGGGAATAACGCCACAAAAGCATTTTGTTGGTGGTGGGACGCGTGAGAGGCGTCGTCCAGAACAACATCAAACGGAGCCACATTCTTGACGGCGCGCGTTAACGTTTCGACGGCATCCGAGGTGGCGCGAATGACCTTAAGGCGCGCGTCCGCTTCGCCGGAGAACGCGTTGGAATCAATGCCGGTCAGCTTTGCTTTGGACAGGTATTCCAGCCACATCTCGACCGCCGCGGGCTCGCTCAACCCGAGCAAACCAAAGTGAATTGCGCGACTGCGTAGCGGGTTCAACAACATCTGATACAACTCAGTAAAGCCGTGCTTCGAAGTGCCTTGATCCAAGCCACGCGCGTCCGCCATGTCAGTCAGATTAGGCACGCCGCGCCCCTTTCGATCAGCATTGCTGACCACAGGAATTGACGTGCCGGAGATCATCGTAGGCTCTTTCGGGCGATGCGGGTTTGACTTTGGAAGCGGCGCATCTGACGGTACAATCTTGTGCTTTTTCAGGAGCTTGCCAATAAGGCTATCTGGATGCGGCTCACCATTTTCGCGTTCGATAATCCGCATCCGCATGCGGCGCCCCCAGAAGTGAATAGAGAGGGTGTTGTCGGTGATATAATGGCTCAAATCCATATTGGGCTTCAGCATCATGCGACGCTTTTTGAAGCTGATCGGGAATAACGATTCAATCGGCATGGCATATTTATGCTCGCCGGTTTTGTGCAGAAAATGCGTCAAAGCCTGCGGCCCCCAAACGCCCCAAGACTGCTCCCCAACATGGACAGGAGTGTCGCGCATCTCGGCCTTCAACTCCTCCGAAAACCACTCAGGGATCGCATATTCATCGGAGGTAAAGTCAATCAACCCAGCCAGCGTGTCACTATCTGCGGGCAGGCCAACGACGCCATTATTGATGTGGCGGTCACTTTCCCAGCCATGAAAATGCCCGTTGGATGAGGTGAAGCGCTTTACGCAGTAAGCATCGGTGTCGGCCCAAATCTGGTCATCGGTTTTGGCCAGCATATTGTAGCGCCACTTGTCGGCCTGCGGGGCAGGCGATCCGGTGCGCTTATGGGCAATAACCGTGCCCAACTCCATGATTTCATTGGCGTCGCATACCTCGATTCCGTCGGGAATATTACCAACATCGCCATAGGTGTACATTTTTACATGATGCCCCGCATCGCGGAAGGACACAGCACAAAGCTGCTCCATGTAGGATAAGTTGCCGCCGATCCACAGCTGCGCAATCGCATAATCTTTAGACACTGGTTTGCCTCTCAAAAGCGAAGTTAATCCCCGCTCATTTTTATCATTGTTTCGATTCTCGCAAAAGAGGGGTTAAAACGCAAGGAAAAGCTGATTCGTTTTACGGGGAAAACGGTTCAAATAAGCAACAGGCGTCATATGAACATCACAATCGTCACGACCATGCGCAACGAGGGTCCACATTTATTGGAATGGATTGCCCATCACAGGGCGGCCGGGGTTCGTAATTTTGTGGTCTACACCAATGATTGCGAGGATGGCACGCAGGCGTTGCTGGACTTGTTGCCAGATGTGGCCCATGTCCCGTTGCAAGATGGCCCGAGGCCGCCGCAATGGCGCGCGTTGAGGGCGGCTTGGGACCATCCGCTGGTGCGTGATTCAGATTGGATTTCTTGCATTGATTGCGATGAATTTATAAATGTTAGTAGTGACTTGCAGTCCATTCCTAATCTAATAGATAAAATTGATGCGGATATGATTTTGCTGCCCTGGCGGCTGTTTGGACATGCGGGCCATGCGGAGATTTCCGACGCGATGACGACCCAACGCTTTACCCGTGCAGCCCCTGAAAACCTGCTTTTTCCGGCGATAGGGAGCTACTTCAAATCGTTGTTTCGGCGCGACGGCCCGTTCCGACAATTGGGCGTTCACCGTCCCAAGCAAAAGAACCCGGAGCGCCACGGGGTGCCGCGAATAGCTAACGGGTCGGGCGCGCCTGTGCCTGCATCCTTGGCTGGAAATGACGGTCAGATTATGAATTGGGGCAAACCGATTGCGCGAGATCTTGTGCAATTAAACCACTATTCCGTCCGCTCAGCGGCGGAGTTTATGCTTAAACGCGCCCGTGGACTGCCTAATCATCAACAAAAACAGGTTGATTTGACCTATTGGGTGGAACGTAATTTCAACACCGTAGAGGATGCCTCGATTGCGCATATGGCCCCTGCAACGCAGGCTGTCATGGATGAATTCCTTGCACTCGAAGGGGTAAAGGCGGCGCTGGAAGCCACGCGAAACTGGCATAGATCGCGTTTTGAAGCCATGATGGGCGAGCCGGAGTTGTTGAAGCTTTATGGGCGGCTATTGTTGGCTGAAGGGGCAGCTCATTTGCGCGATGAGGTGGCGCTCGGGTTGATCAGGCGCTATGGGTTGGCGCATGGATCAGACTAGTATTTATGTAAAGCGTGAGTTGAATATTGTTGAAGATCAGGGCCTTGTGGCGCTGGACTGTATCGGTTGGGAAGACCCTGTCGGCGGTATGGGGCTGCGGGTGTTTTTCAAAACCGGCACCTCATATGATCCGTTTTACCCCAAGGGCCGTCAGGGATGTGCGAAATTTTCTGAGGCGCGGATGATCAATGGCGGGCCGATGTTTATCGGCCGTGCGGATAAGCCCGCTGATCATATAAAAATGGCGCTAAAAGAGGGGGAGCTGATACTGCCCGTGCAAGCCCCCGAGACGGATCTATTCACGGATATGAACGTCTGCATCGTGGAGCGAAATGGCGAGACGATCGAGGTGATAGAGGAGTGGCTGAACTATCATATTGTGGGCCACGGCTTGCAGGCAGTGTTACTGATTGATCGTGAAAAACCCAATAAAGAGAAAGGGTTTGAACGTAAACTTAAAGCCCTATCAAAGGCTGTTGGCCTAAAACGGCTGGTGCATATTAAGTCGAAAATACCACTCGGTGCCCTAGATTTACCGCCTGCCTCGCATCCGTTCAACGCGCCGGATGCGCCGGGCAAAGACCGTATGAATGACTTGCCAACCGATCCGCAGACTGCGCCTTTGGCTGATTTGTCGCTTTATGAATGGGCCAAATGGCGGTTCCTTAGCCGCGCGAGGGCGGTAATGAACCTCGACTTGACGGATATTTTGACACCGGGTGCGCAGCCTTTTGTGGCGGTTCACGACAGCTCTGTTGGTGTGATCCCACTGGTTGGGCAACGGATTTACCCATGGCGGGTGCGGCCCAAGAAGAAGCCAAAGTTTGGCGATCACATTTGCCGTCAGTTTGAAAACCCTCGGGCCAACAGGCGCTGGTGCGTGGCCCCGTCGCGGTTGAGCAGCGATAAGGTTTGGCGCTTTGTGCGCATTATCGACGCGGAGCCAAAGCCCGATGAGGCCATGGTTTTCTTGCGCGCAATGGCGATTAGACACCCCAAGAGTTCCGCCGCAGAACTGGCTCCTAAAACCTCGTTGATCGAGGATGAGAGCTTGCTGGAAATGGCGCGCGATATTTGGGATCACAAGCCCGTCCGGCCCCCTGAAAGCAAGATGGAGGAGCCATCGGGGCAGGCCACGGACGGCGGGCGCACGATCATTGTGACCTGCATGAAAAACGAGGGGCCATTCATTTTGGAATGGATCGCCTTCCACCGCGCCATTGGGGTCGATGATTTCCTTGTTTATACCAACGATTGCAACGATGGCACCGACGAGTTGCTTGACCTGCTGCAAGAGCGCGGCATTCTACAACGTCGTGACAACAAATTTGAGGGCACCAAGTTGAAGCCCCAGCACTGGGCGTTGGATGCTGCGGGCCGCGAAACTGTGTTCAAGAATGCGGGCTGGGCGATCTCGATGGATGTGGATGAATTTATCAACATTCATGTGGGCGCGGGGAAACTGGATGATCTGTACCGGGCCGTGGGCGATGCGAACATGATCTCGCTGACGTGGCGGCTGTATGGCAACGGCGATGTGCATGAATATAAAGACGATTTACTGATTAGCCAATTCACCCAATGCGCGCCAGAACTGTGCCGTAAGCCGCATCAGGCCTGGGGTTTCAAGACGCTGTTTCGCAACATCGGTATCTACAAAAAGATGGGGGTCCATCGCCCCAAAGGGTTGAAACCGGACCTGTGGGATCGGATCAAATGGGTGAATGGCTCAGGCAAACCCATGCCCAGCAAGCTGATCCGCAATGGCTGGCGTTCGACCACGGACAGCTATGGCTATGACCTCGTGACGCTGAACCATTATGCGGTGCGCTCGGCCGAGAGTTTTCTGGTGAAGCGTGATCGAGGTCGGGTTAATCATGTAGATCGCGATCAGGGGCTAAGCTACTGGTTTCGCATGAATAACAACTGGGAAGAAAACGCATCTGCCCAGACCAAACTGGCGCTGATGCAACCAGAATTTGACCGGCTCATGGCTGACCCTGAGTTGCGCGCGGCGCATGAGTATTCGGTCGAAAAGCACCGCGAAAAGATTGCGGAGCTGAAAGCGACCGAGAATTATTCGAACTTCTACCAAGACCTGACCGGCCCGCGCATGGAGCAGTTGGCGAAGATGCACAATTACTTCGGGGCCAATGTGTTTTTGGCAGGGCCAGATGTGGTGCCCGATGAGGTGGCCTTGATGGAGGACATCCCCGAGGATTTCTTCTTTACTGTTGAGAAGGTCAAAACGACGCATTAGGGCCAGAATTTAGTAGCCGCCCGTAGTGTCCGAGCGTTTTTGTAAGCCTTGCCTTTTCAACGCCCGCGCGCAGGCGTAAAGACGGGGGCATGTTTAGTGCTCTCAAATCCCCCCAGACCATTTCTGGCCCCAAAAGCCTGCGGCGCATCGCCGTGGTGCTGGCCGCGATTTGTCTGTTGCCAATGGTGGCGGTGGCGCTGGCGGCGGTGACGGGGGGCAGTGATACGCTGTCCCATTTGATCGACACCGTGATGGGGCGCTATATCCGCACCACATTATTACTGGTCGCGCTGGTCTCGGTTGGCACATTCCTGATCGGCACGGGGGCGGCTTGGCTGGTCACGATGACTGAGTTTCCGGGGCGCAAGCTGCTGGAAATTGCCTTGGTGATCCCGCTGGCCTTCCCCGCTTACGTTCTGGCCTATGCCTACACCCATGTGCTGGATCACCCCGGCGTGGTGCAAACCGGCCTGCGCGCGATCACCGGCTGGGGGCCGCGCGACTATTGGTTCCCCGAGATCCGCTCGGTCGGCGGGGCGGCGATCATGTTGATGTTGGTGCTATACCCCTATGTGTATTTACTGGCGCGCGCCGCGTTCTTGCAGCAAAGCGCCACTTCGTTTCTGGCAGCGCGCGCTTTGGGCAAGACCCCGTGGCAGGCCTTCATAAAGGTCTCGATCCCGATGGCGCGCCCGGCGATTGCCTCGGGCGTTTTGCTGGCGGTGATGGAGACCATCGCGGATTTCGGCACCGTGGCGTATTTCGGCGTGCAGACCTTTGCCACCGGAATTTACGCCAGTTGGTTGTCGCTGGGCGACAGGGCAGGGGCGGCGCAACTGGCGCTTGGTATCTTGTCGGTGGCGCTGGTGCTGGCGGTGCTGGAGCGCTCGACCCGTGGGCGGGCGAAATACCATGGCGGCTCTAAGCGCCAAGAGGTCATGGCCCCGATCTTATTGCGCGGCTGGGCCAAGTGGGGCGCGACGTTGCTCTGCGCCATTCCAGTTTTGTTTGGCTGCCTGTTGCCTGCTGTGGCCCTGATAATCATGGGCATGGACAGCGAGCAAAACCTGTTCACACCGCGCTATATGGCTTTTGCGTTGAACTCGGTCACTTTGGCGGGCGTTGCAGCTTTGGTCACGGTCATCGCCGCCGTGGCTTTGGGCTATTTGCAGCGCTTGGATGACGGGCTGCTGGCACGCATCTCGACCTCGGTGGCGCGGCTTGGGTATGCGGTGCCGGGCGGGGTGATCGCCGTGGGCCTGATGGTGCCGTTCGCCAGCTTTGACAACGCAGTGGACGCATGGATGCGCGCGACCTTTGACATCTCAACGGGGTTGATGATCACCGGGTCGATCTGGTTGTTGATTATGGCCTATATGATCCGCTTTCTGGCCGCGGCTTTGGGTGCTTACGAGGGCGGGCAGGTGGCGGTGAACGCCAATATGGATGCGGCCTCGCGCGCCTTGGGGCAGACGGCTTTGGGCACCTTGCGCCGCGTGCATTTCCCGATATTGCGCCCCAGTTTGCTGACTGCGTTGCTGATTGTTTTCGTCGATGTGATGAAGGAATTACCCGCCACCTTGATCTTGCGCCCGTTCAACTTTGACACTCTGGCGGTGCAGGCTTACCGGCTTGCCTCGGACGAGCGCCTAGAGGGCGCGGCGGTGCCGTCGCTGGTTATTGTGGCCATCGGGTTGCTGCCCGTGATCTTGATTTGCCGCCAAGTCGGGCGACGCTAAGCGGGCATAAGAAAAGGCGCGGAGGTTTCCCACCGCGCCTTCCCATCGTCTGCTGAGAAATGTCGGGAGACTTATTCCCAGCCTACCTTGTTGAAGGTTTCCAGCGCCATTGGCAGCTTCTTGGCGACCGCAGAGAGATCCACGGCATCGGCTTTGAATTCGCCTAGTTTTTGAACGGCAGCGCTGCCTTTTACGCTTGCAACAACTGGGAACTCGTTGTTGCCGTTGGCGAAGTAGCTTTGAGCCTGCTCGGACACAAGATACTCGAGGAATTTCACCGCGTTGTCTTTGTTCGGAGCATGTGCCGCGACACCGCCGCCCGACAAGTTCACGTGTGCGCCATTGCCCTCTTGGTCGGGGAAGACCCAGCCGATGTTGTCTTGGCCGTCAGACAGACCTTTGACGTCTTTGGCCCACCCGCGTGCGAAGTAATAGGTGTTGGCAACTGCGATGCCACATTCGCCAGATACCACGCCGCGCAGCTGATCGGTGTCGCCGCCTTGGGGGGCGCGGGCCATGTTGTCGACCACGCCTTTGGCCCAAGCTTCACCAGCTTCTGCGCCGTTGTGCTCGATGATCGAGGCCAGTAGCGTCTGGTTGTAGGTGTTGGTCGACGAGCGGATGCACACCAAGCCTTTGTAGGCAGGATCGGCCAGCTCGGCGTAGGTTTTCGGTGGGTTTTTCACGGTCTCTTTGTTGAAGAAGATGATCCGCGCACGCTGCGAGAAACCAAACCACTGGTTGTCGCTGTCTTGCAGGTTGGACGGCACGGCGGCCTCCAAGATGTCGCTTTCGGTTGCTTGCAAAGCGCCCGCGTCTTTGGCGCGCTCAAGGCGCGAGGTGTCCACGGTCAGCAAAACATCCGCCGGGGAGTTCGCGCCCTCGGCAACGATGCGCGCGATCAACTCGTCGGCTTTGCCTTCGATGCGGTTGATGGTGATGCCGGTCGCCGCGGTGAAGTCGGAATACAGGCGCTCGTCGGTGTCATAGTGACGCGAGGAATACAGGTTCAACTCGCCATCGGCCAATGCGGGCAGGGCGGTGCCAAGCGCGGCAGCCACGATCAGCGAAAATGTTACGGGGGTTTTGGTCATTGGAGTAATCCACTTAGTTGGTTAATTCTGACTATTTTGATTGGATACTACGTTGAGAGTGGTTTGCAAACAGTTTCCGACTAAAATAATCAGAAAAGAAGGGTTGCCCACGAAAATGTGAAGGGGCAGCCAAACGGCCGCCCCTTTTTGGGTCAGAATAGAAACAAATGAGGTTAGAAAAACGCCTGTAGCCCGGTCACAGCGCGCCCAAGTATCAGCGCATGAACGTCATGCGTGCCCTCATAGGTGTTCACCGTCTCGAGGTTCAGCATGTGGCGCATGATTTGGTAGTCCTCTTGGATGCCGTTGCCGCCATGCATATCGCGCGATACCCGTGCCATATCCAGCGCCTTGCCACAGTTGTTACGCTTCACAATCGAGATCATCTCCGGCGCTGCGCGGCCCTCATCCATCAGGCGACCAACCCGCAGCGAGGCTTGCAGGCCCAGCGATATCTCGGTCATCATATCGGCCAGTTTCTTTTGATAAAGCTGCGTTTGCGCCAGCGGTTTGTTGAATTGCTTGCGGTCCAAGCCGTATTGGCGCGCCGCCCCCATGCAAAACTCGGCCGCACCCAACACGCCCCAAGAGATGCCATAGCGCGCCCGGTTCAGGCAGCCAAACGGGCCTTTCAGGCCTTCAACATTGGGCAGCAAGGCATCGTCGCCAACAGCCACATCCTTCATCACAATTTCGCCGGTGGTCGAGGCGCGCAACGACAGCTTGCCGCCGATTTTTGGGGCGCTCAGCCCTTCCGCGCCTTTTTCCAGCACGAAGCCACGGATTTTGCCGCCATGGGCCTCGGACTTGGCCCAAACCACAAACACATCCGCAAACGGCGAGTTGGAAATCCACATTTTAGCGCCGTTCAACACATATCCAGTGTCGGTTTTTGTCGCCACGGTCTTCATGCCCGATGGATCGGACCCCGCATCAGGCTCAGTCAGCCCGAAACAGCCGATCAGATCGCCCGAGGCCAACCCCGGCAAGTACTTTTTCCGCTGCTCTTCCGAGCCATAGGCGTAAATCGGATACATCACCAAAGATGATTGCACCGACATCATCGACCGATATCCCGAATCAACCCGCTCAATCTCGCGCGCCACTAAGCCGTAGGTCACATATGACGCGCCCAAGCCGCCGTATTGCTCGGGGACAGTCAGGCCCAGCAGGCCCGCAGCGCCCATGGCTTTGAACATGCCGGGGTCGGCCACCTCGTCGCGATAGGCCGCAATGACCTTTGGGGCCAACTGGTCTTGGGCAAAACTGCGCGCGGCGTCACGCAACATGCGCTCGTCCTCGCTGAGCTGGTCTTCCATGCGGAAAGGGTCTTCCCAGTCAAAACGGGCCATATCAGGGGCGTCTTTAGGGGAAAGTTGTGGGGTCGCGTTCATTGAATAGCTCCGCTCAAAGGGTTCGGATAGGACTATAGTCGCGGTTGGCCGGGGGGCAATGCTTGACGATGCTCTGCACAGATGTAGCAATGTCGCATCAAGGAGTTCCCGATGATCCAACCGCCCCAATCTATCGACGATACCATCGCCATGCTTGGCCAGCAGGACTATGTTTGCGGGCGCGCGCTGGCGACGGTGGTGTTCTTGTCGCTCAAACTGGGCCGCCCGATTTTTCTCGAAGGCGAGGCTGGCACCGGTAAAACCGAGATTGCCAAAGCCATCGCAACCGCCTTGGGCCGCCGCCTGATCCGGCTGCAATGCTACGAGGGGCTGGATGCCTCCTCTGCCGTTTATGAATGGAACTTTCCCGCCCAAATGGTCGCGATCCGCACCGCCGAGGCGACAGGCGCCACCGACCGCGCCGCGCTGCAAGCAGAGCTGTTCTCGGACGACTACCTAACCGCGCGCCCGTTGCTGGAGGCGATGCAACCCCAGCCCGGCGGCCCGCCAGTGCTGTTGATCGACGAGTTGGACCGCACGGACGCCCCGTTCGAGGCCTATCTGATGGAGGCTTTGTCAGACTTCCAAGTGACCATCCCGGAACTTGGCACCGTCAAAGCCGCCGCGCCGCCAATTGTGATCGCAACCTCGAACCGGACCCGTGAAGTCCATGACGCGCTGAAACGCCGCTGCTTATACCATTGGGTCGATTACCCGGATTTTGAGCGCGAAATGGAAATCCTCGCCGCCCGCGCCCCGGAGGCCAAAGAGGCCCTGTCGCGCGAAATCGTCGGTTTCGTGCAAAAACTGCGCACAATGGACCTGTTCAAATCGCCGGGCGTGGCGGAAACGATCGACTGGGCCAAATGCCTGCTGGCCCTTGATGTCATCACCATGAGCCCCGAAGTCATCGCCGACACCCTCGGCGCAATCCTGAAGTACCAAGACGACATCCAGAAAATTCAAGGCGCAGAGGCCAAACGCATCCTAGAGGAAGTCCGCGAAGAGCTGGCACACCCGTAGTGGCACCTGTTTTTACCCCTATCATTGTTCCACAAATATCCCGGGGGTGCGGGGGCTGGCCCCCGCTGTATGGCGTGTTCGGGGACTGGCCCCCGCTTCGGTGTATATGCGGCGCGCCGCGATGATCGACTATCCCCCCCTCGATATCCCCGAAGACGGCAAACTGGCGGAAAATATTACATGGTTCGCGCGTGCCTTGCGGGCTGCGGGGCTGCCGGTGGGGTCGGGGCGCATTATCGACGCCATCCGTGCGGTCGAGGCCGTGGGCTTCACCCGCAAGCCCGATTTTTTCTACGTGTTGCAAGCTTGTTTCGTGTCGCGCCCCGAGCACCGCACAACCTTCGCTCAAATCTTCCGACTGTTCTGGCGCGACCCGCGCTATCTGGAACATATGATGGCAACCCTAAGCCCGATGGTGCGCGGCGTGCAGGAAGAGCGCAAAGCCAAACCTGCCGAAAAGCGCGCCTCTGAGGCGCTGCTCGATGGGGTCGAGCGCGATGTGCCTCAGGTTGAAGAGGAGGATGAGACCGAAATCGAGATCGACGCCTCGCGCACCACGTCTGGCGAAGAACGCTTGCGCTCGCTTGATTTTGAGCAAATGAGCAACGCCGAGATGGCGCAGGCCAAGCGGATGCTGGCCAACCTCAGCTTACCCGTCAAACCGCTGGCCTCACGCCGTATGAAGCCCAGCCTGATCGGCGCGCAAATCGATGGGCCAGCGACTTTGCGCGCGGCCATGCGCCAAGGCGGGGACCTGGGTAAGCTGTCGCTTAAAACGCGCCGCGCGCGGTGGCCGAACCTTGTGGCACTGTGCGATATCTCCGGCTCCATGTCGCATTATTCGCGCGCTGTGCTGCATTTTCTTCACGCAGTTAGCAACGCCAAAGGCGCGGGCTGGGCGCAGGTCCACGCCTTCACCTTTGGCACCCGCTTGACTAATATTACCCGCCATTTGAAAACCCGCGATGTGGACGCGGCGCTGGCGGCGGCGGGGGCGCAGGCGCAGGATTGGGAGGGGGGAACCAAGATCGGCACCTGCCTGCATGAGTTCAACAAAGACTGGTCGCGCCGCGTCATGGGATCGGGCGCAGTCGTGCTGCTGATCACTGATGGGTTGGATCGTGACGACCCCGATGCGCTACGCGCCGAGATGCAGAGATTACATTTGTCGGCGCGTAAGGTAATTTGGCTTAACCCTTTGCTTAGATGGGAGGAATTCGCCCCCAAAGCGGGCGGTATCAAAACCATGCTTCCCCATGTGGACAGCTTTCGCGCGGGTCATAATATTGCGGCACTGGAAGGTCTGGCCGAGGCCCTGAGCCGCCCGGATGACATGGGCGAGAAGGCCCGCCTTATGGCGCACTTATAGAGCAAGAAGCGGGTCGCTTGCCCGCAAAACCCAAGGCACAACAGGCGCAGCAAAAAGGAGATACCAAATGCGCTACACAGCTTATAATCAAACCTTCGTCGATGCCGTCCGGGTCGGCGGGGCGGATGCCAATGGGCAACCCGCCGAGCACTCTGTCGGCGACGGGGGGACCACGCCGTGCCGCTCTTGCTTAAATCACGTCCCCAATGCGGCCCCGATGTTAATCCTTGCCGCGCGCCCATTCCCCGCGCCACAACCCTATGCCGAAACGGGCCCTATTTTTCTATGTGCGGATGACTGCACGCCCTTCGCCGGCAAAGGCGTGCCACCGGTGCTGAGCAGCGCGCCTGACTATCTGCTGAAGGCCTATTGCGCCGAGAACCGTATTGTTTACGGCACGGGGCAAATTACCCCCATGGCGGATCTGGAAGCCTATGCCGAGGTGCTTTTGAAACGCCCGGATGTGGCCTATGTTGACGTGCGCTCCGCTAGAAACAACTGCTTTTTGACAAGGATATTCCGTGACGACTGACCCCAATGATATCCCCGCCATCGCCCTAGATTGGCACCGTGCGGGCACAGGTGCCGCGCTGGCAACCGTGGTTGAGACATGGGGCTCGGCCCCGCGGCCCGTTGGCTCACAACTGGCGATTTCGGGACGCGGCGATATCATGGGCTCGGTCTCGGGCGGCTGCGTCGAGGGCGCGGTGGTGGTCGAGGCGATGGACGCCTTAGACGATGGCCAACCTAGGATGCTGGAATACGGTGTATCTGACGACGAGGCCTTTGCGGTGGGGCTGGCCTGCGGCGGCACGATCCGCGTGCTGGTCGAACCCATCGGTGCGGCTATCGCGGAGGGTCTGCTGGCTGAACTGGTCGCGGCCCGCGCAGCGTCACGCGCCATTGCCTATAGCGTCGATATCCGATCCTGGGCGCGTGGGCTGGTGGGGCCAGAGGCCTTTCCCGACAGGTTTAGATCCGATAAATCAGGGTTTGAGGGCGACCTGTTCGTTGGCATTCACAACCCGCCCTTGCGCATGGTGGTGGTCGGCGGGGTCCATATTGCGCAAAGCTTGTTGCCCATGGCGCATGCGGCGGGGTTCGCTCCGGTGCTGGTGGACCCGCGCGAGGCTTTTGCCAGCGAGAGCCGCTTTCCCGGCGAGGTTTTGCTCCATGATTGGCCGGATGAGGCGCTTGCATCGCTGCGGCTGGACGCGCGCACCGCAGTGGTCACGCTGACCCATGATCCCAAGATTGACGACCCCGCGATCCACAGTGCGCTGGCTTCCGAGTGCTTCTACCTTGGCTGCCTTGGCTCTAAACGCACCCATGCCAAACGGGTCGAGCGCTTGCAGCAAGCAGGGGTCACGGAGGCGCAAATCGCACGCATCCACGCGCCGGTCGGTCTTGATATAGGGGCGAAGTCTCCGGCAGAAATTGCCGTCAGCACCTTGGCGCAAATCATCCAAACCCTGCGGCAGCGCTGATGGAATTTGGCCCTGTACCGATCAAGGATGCCGTCGGCGCACTTCTTGCGCATTCTGAGGATTTGGGGGGCACGCGCTTGCGTAAGGGGTTGATTTTAGAGCAAAAACACATAGAGCAACTGAGCGCGGCGGGGGTGCGGCAGGTCACAGTCGCGCGGCTTGATGCGCAAGACACCCATGAGGACGAGGCCGCATTGGCGCTGGCACAGGCCTTGGTGCCAGACGCCGCGCAGGCGAATTTGCGCATCAAACCAGTGGGGACAGGCCGGTGCAACATCGTGGCGGATGCGGCAGGGCTGGGGCAGATAGATGCGGCTGCGATCAACGCGCTGAATGCCATCCACCCGATGATCACGGTGGCCACGGTGCCCGAGCATCAGCGCTTGGGCGTGGGCGGGATGCTTGCCACGGTCAAAATTATTTCCTACGCGGTGCCGCAAGATGCCTTGGTGCAGGCCTGCACCGCAGGCCACGACGCGTTGAAGTTGGCCACCGCGAAACTCATCTCGGTCGATTTTATCGAGACCACGCTCTCCAAGCCGCGCTCGTCAAAAGGGGCGCGCGTCATGGCCGCCCGCGTCGCAGCATTGGGCGCGCAGATGGCTGCCCCGATGTACTGCCGCCACGAGGCGGGGCCGCTTGCGCAAACTCTAGGTCAATCAAGCGGCGATGTCGTTTTGATCCTGACCGCCTCGGCCACCTCGGATTTGCGCGACACGGCGCCCGAGGCTTTGCGCCAAGCGGGGGGCACGGTGGCGCATTTCGGGATGCCGGTTGATCCGGGGAACTTGTTGTTCCTTGGCGAGTTGGGCGGGCGGCCTGTTATCGGGCTTCCGGGGTGCGCGCGCTCGCCTGCGCTGAACGGTGCGGATTGGGTGCTGGAGCGGGTGATTTGCGGCGTGCCAATAGGCGCGCGCGATATCATGGGGATGGGTGTGGGGGGCTTGTTGAAGGAAATCCCGACAAGGCCGCAACCCCGCGCGCCAAAACCTGCCTAAGCCCAGCCCAGCCTAGGCATAGAAAAAGCCCCGCAGAGGGGTTGCTCTACGGGGCTTTGAATTACTGTTGGTCAGCGTTTAGGCGCTGCGCGGGTTACTTCCTTGGCGGGCCAATAAGCATCGTCATTTGGCGGCCTTCCATCTTGGGAAAGTTCTCGACTTTGCCTTTGCCATCTGCCTCCACATCGGCAGCGACGCGTTCCAGAAGCTCGCGGCCAAGGTTCAAGTGAGCCATCTCGCGGCCCCGGAAGCGCAAGGTCACTTTAACCTTGTCGCCGTTTTCCAAAAACTTGAAGACGTTGCGCATTTTCACATCGTAGTCATTGGTATCCGTATTCGGGCGGAACTTGACCTCTTTAATCTCGATGATCTTTTGCTTTTTGCGCGCCTCAGCTTCTTTCTTCTGAGTCTCGTACTTGAATTTGCCGAAATCCATGATTTTGCACACAGGCGGCGAGGCGTTTGGCGAAATCTCAACCAGATCAAGCCCAGCCTCATCGGCCATGACCATTGCACGGGCGGGCGTTACAACGCCCACGTTTTCACCTTCTGCGCCGATTAGGCGGATTTCATCAGAGCGGATGCGGTCGTTGACGCGCGGTCCGGTTTCGCGCACGGGTGGCGCATTATGGGGTCTGCGGGCTATGGCCTGAAGTCCTTCTTTGGTTTCAAATGTGTTGCGGATGTAAATTAGAGGGCCTGAGCCCATCGTACAAGTCGCTTTTCCGCTCATTTGGCTTTGAGGGGGAAAAACTATGCGCAAACCCCGTTGTATCCTGCCTGTGTTTCCCATACCTCGGCATCAGCAAACTGGGGATACCTCTGGTGAATCTGCTGTGTAATTAAGGGAAAACGATTATGAACCGTGGAATTATTGCAGTTGTCATACTCGCGCTTGTGGGTATTGGCGGCTACGCTTGGATGAACAAGGGCGGCGACGTCATGGAAGCTGCAAAAGATGTGGCTGGTGAAGCAGCATCCGCTGTTGAGGGCGCCGTTGAGGCAACCACAGACGCCGCATCCGATGCGGCCAGCACCGCGACTGAAGCCGTGACTGAGACCGTTGAAGGCGCTGCGGACGCGGTTGAGGGTGCTGCTGAAGCTGTAACCGATACGGCAGCCGAGGCTGTTGAAGCAACCACCGAGGCTGCATCGTCCGCTGCTGAAGCTGCAACGGATACGGCTTCTGAGGCTGTTGAAGCAACCACCGAGGCAGCGTCTTCCGCTGTTGAAGCTGCAACCGATACGGCTGCCGAGGCTGTTGAAGCAACCACCGAGGCTGCATCCTCTGCTGCTGAAGCTGCAACGGATACGGCTGCCGAGGCTGTTGAAGCAACCACAGAGGCTGCATCGTCCGCTGCTGAAGCTGCAACGGATACGGCTGCCGAGGCTGTTGAAGCGACCACCGAGGCTGCGTCTTCCGCTGCTG
>NZ_JBYVDD010000003.1:365544-743355 GCF_058136045.1 Litoreibacter sp. | reverse complement strand
ACACGGCTACTGAGGCTGCGTCCTCCGCCACGGAAGCTGCAACCGATACGGCTGCAAGCGCCAGCTCGATGACTGATCTGCTGTCTGTAGATGGTTTTGACTTCGACAAAGTCGTCGAAATGGTTGACGGCTCCGATCTGGGTGGCATTGCTAAAACCACACTGAAAGCCGGTTTGGAAAAAGCCAAAGACAACCCAGAGTTGCTGTCCGGCGTTCTGGACAAAGTTAAAGCGGCATTGGGTCAATAAGCCCCGCTGCATCGGTTGGCCTTCGGGCCAATCACCGCACAAACAAAAACGCCGCGCAGGGTTTTCCCCGCGCGGCGTTTTCTTTTGTCCAGTGTAGGCCTAGGCGGGGTGTTATCCCACAAAGGCCTTTTCTACCACGTAGTGTTTGGGGTCGCTATTGGCGCCTTCTTCAAGACCGAAGCCCTCAAAAATCTCTTTTAGATCAGTGTTTAAGCCCATAGAGCCGCAAACCATTGCGCGGTCTGTTTCCGGGGTCATGGGGGGGATGCCAAGGTCTTTGAATATCTCGCCCGAGCGCAGCTTGTCGGTCACACGCCCCATCACGGGGCTGTCTTCGCGCGTGGTGGTTGGGTAGTAAACCAGCTTCTTAAGGTTCTCTTCGCCGATCAATTCGCCCAACATCTCGTCGGTGCGCACCTCTTCAATCAACTGGCGGCCATACTCCAATTCCGCCACTTCGCGGCAGGTGTGGGTGATGATCACCTCGTCGTAATCCTCAAAGGTTTGCGGGTCGCGCAGCAGCGATGCGAAGGGCGCGAAGCCCGTGCCGGTGGCAAAGAACCACAGCCGTTTGCCGGGCAACAAAGCGTCGTGGACCAATGTGCCCACAGGTTTGGGGCGCAAGATGATCTCGTCGCCCACTTTGATGTGTTGCAGCTTGGAGGTCAGCGGGCCATCTTGCACTTTGATCGAGTAGAATTCCAACTCCTCGTCCCACGACGGCGACGCGATGGAATAGGCGCGCAGTAGCGGCTTTTGCTTGCCTGTCTCTGGGTGCGGTTCCCCCATCAAGCCGATCATCACGAACTCGCCCGAGCGGAACCGCAGGCTGGCGGGGCGTGTGACCCGGAAAGAAAACAGACGATCAGTCCAGTGTTTCACCTGCGTGACGGTTTGCGCGTCGGGCAGGGTTGGGACGGCTTTGGTGGGTGCGTTCATGGCGGCTACTTCATTCATGGCAAATTTCTAGCGAGGCGGACGCCTCTGCGGCCTTTCTAGTGGTCTCGTTGGAGAAGTTAAATGGGACGTTCAGCCGCGTAGGCGGGATTGATAATTATGGGCTTTCCAGTCGGCGCGGGCGCGCCATTGGTCCTCGGGCTGGCGGGCGGCCAAATCATCGTCGATTTCCACCTCGTCAAAACCGGACCGACGCGCCATGGCGTATTGATCCGCAAGGACATGCCCGCGCGCACGAAGACGTCCGGAAAACCCCATCAGGCGCAGCTGGCGCGCGATGGTAAAGCCGCGTCCGTCGGCCGAGGAGGGGAAGTCCACACGAATCATCTCAACCTCGCCCAAGCGATTGGCCAGCCCCCTAGGGTCGGTGTCGCTGGGCAAATCCACGCAGCATGGCGTGTCATTGGCGGGCAAGTCTTCTAAGGGTGTGAAGCCGCGGTCCCAAGTGTCGGGCGCGAAGCCTGCGTCGGTTACAATCACGCTCATGTCGTCGTCTCCATGTCTGTTGACACTGGGCCGGTGCGAACCAGCTTTCCGTTTTCAAAGTGGATGCCGCATTCGGTCTTTTCCTGCCCCCGCCACCGGCCCGCGCGCGGGTCTTCCCCCGGCTTGACCTTAGAGGTGCACGGCGCACAGCCGATCGAGGCAAAGCCGCGCGCCACCAACGGGTGACGCGGCAGGCGATTATTGACCATATAATCTTGGATATCTTGCAGGGAAAAGTTAGCCAAAGGGTTGATCTTGATGCGATTTTCTCCATCCGCTTCAAAGAATTCCAGATTAACCCTATCGCCACCTTGCACGCGTTTTCGTCCGGTAATCCACGCATCAAACCCGCTCAACGCCTTTTCTAAGGGCTCGGTTTTGCGCAGGGCGCAGCAGGCGTCCGTGTCGCGGCGATAAAGCAGCGCATCGGGGTCGCGCTGTAATAACTCGCCGCGATCAGGTCCGGTTATAACCACATTCAGGCCAAGCTTTTCAGCCAGTTCACGCTGGTAGGTAATTGTTTCGGGGAACAACATTTCCGTATCGAGAAAGATCACCGGAACCGTGCGGTCCAGTGTCGACAACAGGTGCAGCAAGACTACGGATTCAGCCCCGAAAGAGCTGACCAACGCGGTGCTGCCAACTTGCGAATCCGCCAGTGCGTGGCGCAACACATCCACCGCCGCATGGTTGCGATAGCGCAGGTTCAGCTCAGCCGCGCGCTCGGCAGAAGTGGGGATTGGAGCTTCAAGCGGCATTTTGTTTTGCCTCCGGGTAAAGAGCGGCCTTGAACGGCGCCATGCCAAGGCGGCGGTACGCATCAATGAAGCGCTCCTCGCCGCTTTCGCGGTGCTCTAGGTAGGCGGAAATGATGCGCTCAATGGCGGGCACAATCTCATTATAGGCAAAGCCCGGACCCGCACGTTTGCCGACTTCTGCGGTTTGCGTGTGATCCCCGCCCAGCGTGATTTGGTAGTTTTCCACGCCCGCGCGGTCCAACCCAAGGATGCCGATATGGCCCACATGGTGGTGGCCACAGGCGTTGATGCAGCCCGAGATTTTGATCTTTAGGTCACCAATTTCATGCTCCAGCTTCAGCTCGTCAAAGCGGGTGGCAATTTGCTGTGCCACAGGGATCGAGCGGGCCGTGGCCAATGCGCAATAATCCATGCCGGGGCAGGCAATGATGTCAGATATTTTGCCAATATTTGCCGTCGCCAAATCCACGGCCTTCAGTCGAGCATAGATTGCAGGAAGGTTCGATTTATGCACGTGAGGCAAGATAACATTCTGCTCATGGCTAATGCGAAGTTCGTTATGTGCAAGTTCGCGGGCAATCGCCGCCATCTCGCGCATCTGTGCAGAGGTCGCATCCCCCGGTGTATCCCCATGCTTTTTGATCGAGATGGACACGATAGAATAGTCGTCGTTTTTATGCGCGGTCAGGTTGGTATCTGCCCAAGAGCGGAAGACCGGATCACTGTGATATGCGTCCTTGAATGCAGCGACTGAGCCGGTTTTGAATTCCGGCAGCACGAATTGCGCCTCGATGCCTTCCAGCATCTTCTGATCCACGCCTTTGAACTGTGGTTTCAGCAACGCAAAGCGGTCCTCAACCAAGTCGCGGATGGTCTCGATACCGTTCTCATGCACGGTGATCTTGATGCGGGCTTTGTATTTATTATCGCGGCGGCCCAGCAGGTTGTAGACGCTGACAATGGCCTCGCAATAGGGCAGAAGGTCGGCCTTGGGCAGGAAGTCCCGCAGCACTTTTCCGATCATTGGTGTGCGGCCCAACCCGCCCCCGACAATGATTTCATAGCCTTCTTTGCCATCGCGCGTGAGCAACCGGATGCCGATATCATGGGCCTTGATCACCGCACGATCATTCACTGATCCGGTCACGGCAAGCTTGAATTTGCGTGGCAGGAATTGAAACTCGGGGTGGTCCGTGGACCATTGGCGCAGCAGCTCGGCCGTGGGGCGCGGGTCTGCAACCTCGTCACGCGCCGCGCCTGCAAAGTGGTCAGCCGTGACGTTGCGGATCGTGTTGCCGGAGGTCTGGATGGCATGCATCCCGACCGCGCCCAAGGCGTCCAACATATCGGGAACGTCGCGCAATTTCGGCCAGTTGTACTGGATATTTTGGCGCGTGGTGAAATGGCCGTAGCCCTTGTCCCACTTGCCGGCGATATCGGCCAGAACATCCATTTGTTCGCCGTTTAACGTGCCATATGGCACCGCGACGCGCAGCATATAAGCGTGCAGTTGCAGATATAAGCCATTCATCAAACGCAGTGGTTTGAATTCGTCCTCGGTCAGGGAGCCGTCGATGCGGCGCTCTACTTGGGCGCGGAATTGCGCGTTACGCTCTGCGAGGAAATCGCGATCAAAATCATTGTATTGATACATTAAACCAGCTCCGTGCTTGCGAGGTCTGCTTGCTTGCCATGGTTGTAGTTGGACGGTCCGCGGGTGCGGAATTCTTCACGAAAATGTGTGGGCTGCGGCGCGCCATGCTCCAGCGCCACGTTGATCAAGTAGACGCCAACGACGATATCAACCTGTGACGCGCCATGTAGCAGACGTAAATCACCATGGGCTTCGTCCTCGATCACTTCGGCCTCTGCCATGTGGCGGCTCCATTGATCATCAGCGGTCAGATACACCACATCGCCTTCCAGCAGGGCGTTGGCGGTGACGACTTTTGGGGTAAAGGGCTTGCTCATATCGCGGCCTCCAATTCATGTTTCTGGGCGGCGTTCAGTGCCGCGCGTGGGGCGAGGCCAAGGAAAACCAGCGCGGGGCCGGTCAAATTGGCCTGTGTCAATGTTGGCTCCAACTCGCCCAAAGTGGTGGCGATGATGCGTTGCTCGGGGCGCGATGCGTTCTCGATCACCGTCACTTGCGTTAAGGGGTCGGCCCCGTGCATCAGCAAGCGGCCTTGGATGAAGCGGGCGGATTTTTTGCCCATGTAGATCGCCGCGACCTCGCCGGTTCGTGCCAATGCGGCCCAGTCGTGATCGGCGAAACCTTTGGTGTCGTAGCCGGTAATAAAGCGCACGCCAGAGTTGCGCCCGCGTTTAGTAAAGCTTTGGCCCAAGGTGGCAACGGCCGCCGAGGCCGAGGTGATGCCGGGGACGATATTCCACGCGACACCAGCGGCCTCGCAGGCGTCGATTTCTTCGTCCAAGCGGCCGAAGATGGTTGGATCTCCCGATTTCAGGCGGACCACATGTGCGCCGGTGCGGGCGTGGCTTACGGTCATCTCATTGATGGTTTCTTGCGTGACCGAGAGGCCGAAACCTTCCTTGCCCGCCGACAGCATCACAGCTTCACGGCGCGCCAGTTCCAAAATTTCAGGTGCAATGAGGCGGTCATAAATCACCACATCGGCCTCATCCAAGGCTTTGCGGGCCTTCAGGGTTAATAGCTCTGGATCGCCGGGGCCTGCGCCGACCAGATCAACGCGGCCCTCTTTTGTCTGGGCCTTCAGGTGGGATTTCAGCAATGTTTCCAACGCGGTTTGGGCCTCGGTTTCGGTGCCGCGTTCGCGGGCATAGTAGTCGGCCCAAAATTCGCGACGCTTTACGCCGAAGGGCAGGGCCTCGACAGAGGCGCGGAAGGTTTTGCCGACGCGCGCCATCAGGCCCAGTTTGGGGGAGAGGCTTTCTTCAAGGTCGCGCTTGATGGCGCGGGCCAGAACCGGGGCCGCGCCCTCGGTGCCGATGGCCACGACGACCGGGTCGCGGTCGACAATGGCGGGGGTGATGAAGTGGCTGTCTGCAAGATTGTCGACGATGTTAACCAAGGCGCCGTCCGCATTTGCCAGATCGGCAACCCGTGCGTCTTCCGCGTCATCTTCGTTCGCGGCGTAGAACAAGCGCGCGCCCATTGCGTCGCCGCTTTGCAGCGCGCGCGGGGTCAGGGTCAGGCGGCCTTGATCTGCCCATGTCAAAATTTCAGGGGCGGCGCTTGCAGACACAACGGTGATGTCTGCTTGTGTTTTCAAAAGCAGGCGCAATTTAGCAAGCGCAGCTTCGCCGCCGCCAGAGACGACCACGCGGTGCCCGCTCAGGGCTATGAAAATTGGAAAGTGCTTCATCTGAGGCAATCCTTCGTTTTGCTTGCCGTATAATTAGGAAAATTTCCTTAAAATTCCTATCCCTTGACGAAGATAAGGAATACTGTTCTGTAATATGGAAAATATAGAACGTGGTTCTGCGGTAGGGAAGGTTTTGGAATGGGTATTCGGATTGACGCGATGGATCGGAATATCCTTGCTCAGCTGCAAGAGGACGCCTCACAAAGTCTTGATGAAATTGCCAAGAAAACAGGCTCTTCTAAGACGCCAGTGTGGAATAGAATCAAGAAATTGCGCGCTGCTGGGGTGATTAAGCAAGATACGGTGGTGCTGGATCCCGAGAAGCTGGGGCTAGAGGCGTGCTTCTTCGTTCTGATCCGCACCTCTGAGCATGAGGCGGAGTGGCAGGCGCGCTTTCTCAAAGCTCTGCAAGCGCGCCCCGAAGTGATGGAAGGGCACAGGCTGGCGGGCGATATTGATTATATTTTGAAAGTACGGGTAGAGAATGCACGCGCCTATGATGAATTTTATCAGGCGTTGATCTCGGAGGTACGCGTGTTCAACGTCACGGCATTGTTGTCGATGGAGGAAATTAAATCCACCACGGCGTTACCTCTTTAGGTCTCAATTAACCTGCAAGGGCCTGTTCTAAGCCGATTGTTTGGCGTGTGCTGGAAAATTGCGGTGCCTCGGGATCGGCTTTTGCGTCGGGCTCCAAAGTGCGCGCGCTGCCTGCAACGCTGGCGGTGGCAATTTGAATAATGAGTTCAGGTGCAAGCTCGGGGCTGACGATGCCTGCCAAGCTGGGCAACAATTCGTACAGCTCGTCAATTTCAGTGTCGGTGCGGTTGCTTAGCAATATTGTTTTCACAAAGGGCGCATGTTTTTCGGCAGAAAGGGCAACGCGGTGGGTCAGTTGACCCCCAACCTGTTCTACCATCAACACAAGGTCAAATGCCCAAGCGCGGACATGGGCCGTGGCCATCATGACCGTTTCCGAATGAACCACCTGAAACCCGCGACGCGACAGTGACCGGCTTAGGCGATGATGGGTCAGGGGATTATCGGACAGAATAAGGGCTTGCATATGCGGTCTCTAACTCAGGGCTGTTAACCCCAAGCTAGAGCGCAAATACTTAAGGCTCCCCTAAGCCGTGCAGAATTTCTTGTGGATTATTTCGACATCGCATCCAGCACCCGCACCCATGACCGTATGCCTTTGTGAAAGCTGGATAAATCGTACTTCTCATTGGGTGAATGAATTTGATCGTCATCCTTGCCAAAGCCGATCAACATGGCGTCCATCCCCAAGATATCCTTGAAGTGGCCTGCAATCGGGATCGAGCCGCCGCAGCCGACAAATGCCGCCGGATTTGGCCATTCGTCAGACAGAGCCGCGCGGGCCTGCTCAAAGGCGGGGTGGTCCGTGGCCATCTCGGAGGCCGATGACGCGCCGTGGTCTGCAAATTCCACCGTGCAGTCCTCGGGCAGCACCGAGCGCACATAGGCACGGAATGCTTCGCGCAGTTTCAACGGGTCTTGGCCGGGGACCAAGCGGAAGGAGATTTTGGCCGAGGCTTGCGACGGCAAAACCGTCTTAAATCCGTCACCCTGATAGCCGCCGGTAATGCCGTTGACCTCGCATGTGGGGCGCGACCAGATCATTTCCAGCCCCGTGCGCCCGTCTTCGCCTGCGGGCAGGCCAAGGCCGACTTCGCCCAAGAATTTGGCGCTCTCGAACCCCAGATCAGCCCATTGCTGCGCGATATCAGCGGGCAATTCTTCCACGCCGTCATAAAAGCCCGGCACGGTGATGCGACCAGCGGCATCATGCAGGCCGGAAATCATCTTGGCCAGAACCCGCACAGGATTGCGTGCAATGCCGCCGTACATGCCGGAATGCAGGTCTTTGTCGGGGCCGGTGATGATCACCTCTTCCCCCAGCAAGCCGCGCAGGCGGGTGACGATGGCGGGGGTAGCGTCGCCGTAAAGGCCAGTGTCGCAGATCAGCGCAATATCGGCCGTTAGCTCGTCGCGGTTTTGCTCCATGAAGGGCACCAGCGAGGGCGAGCCGCTTTCCTCTTCGCCCTCAAAGAACAGCGAAATCTTGGCGGGCAGGGTGCCGTGCACGGCTTTCCACGCGCGGCAGGCTTCAACAAAGGTCATCAACTGGCCCTTGTCGTCAGATGCGCCGCGACCACGGATCACCGGACCATTGTCAGTCTCTTCCAGCGCAGGCTCAAACGGGGGTGTTTTCCACAGCGACAACGGGTCCACGGGCTGCACGTCGTAATGGCCGTAGAACAACACATGCGGGCCGGAGTTGTCCGAGCCATCAGCGTGGCCAACGACCATCGGATGGCCCGTGGTCGGGCGCTTGGAGACCTCAAACCCGATGCTGGCCAAATCATCCACCAGCCAGTCGGCGGCGGCGTCACAATCGCCTTTATAGGCCGGGTCGGTGGAGATGGACGGGATGCGCAATAAGTCCAACAGCCGTGCAACTGATGTTTCCAAATCCCCGTCAACTCGATCAAGTACCGCGTCTAAATTCGTCATTTTCAGCCCCCATGCCGATATATTTCTTGGTTACCGTACCACCCGCCGCCGCGCTGTCCAGCATCAAGGCCCCCTTTTGCAAGGGCGCGAAACAATGGCCTTTTCACCCTTGAGACTGGAGCCGTTTTGACGCGTAATAGGCGGCAACAATGATCTATATCTTGGGGGTATTTTCCATGTTTTCTACTTTTTGTAGCGCAGCGTTGGCTTTGGCAGTGGTCGCAGTAGCGATTCCCGCGGGCGCTGAGTCGCTCAATCTCAAAGAGGCACGCAAGGTTTTGCCTCGGGGCAAACGTAACGTGGCAGTGATGCCCGACACCTCGTTTCTTGATGAAAAGCAGCAAGCGATTGTGCTGACGCTGAAAGATACGATCCCCTATTACGGCGCGCTGGCCCTATCGCCAGATGAGGGGCTTTTTGTCGACTGGCTCAATGCCTCTGGTCAGCACCATTCTATTGAAGCGGCTCGAACGGCGGCGCTGGCGCATTGCAACTCCAACCGCAAAGCGGCCTCGGCCAAATGTGTGGTGGTGCTGGAGGTTTCGCCCAAAGGCGCGGATGCGGATGTGTCCTTTAGCCTGTCCCAAGAGGCGTCGGTTGCGCTGCGCGGTGATTACCGCAAACTCAAAGCGCCCAAGGCCTTTGCCATTTCGAAAACCCAAGGCACGTTTGGCATGGCGGGAGGCGATGGCGCACGCGCACTTGATGCCTGTGCCAAGGCGGGCGAGGGGGCGCGCGATTGCGAAGTCGTGGTCGCTGACTAGGGGGAATGTCTCCCATAGGCGTCAGGCTTCCCTATATATACGTCAATATTTGTTAACTTTTTCGTGGGGCGGCAAAATGTAGCCTGTCGCGGTGACGATTTCACCGCTATACCATGTAGAACAGTTCTAATGCCCTAGTGAAAAGGCTGCCAGACCCGTGACTTACGATTCTTATCTCGATGCCGCTTTGCAACGCCTTCACGATGAGGGCCGCTACCGCACGTTCATTGATGTGGAGCGCGCGCGGGGTAACTTTCCGCACGCGGTCTGGACCAAGCCCGACGGGACCAAGCAAGACGTAACTATCTGGTGTGGCAATGATTATCTGGGCATGGGGCAACATCCGGTCGTGCTGGCGGCGATGCACGAGGCACTTGATGCCACGGGCGCAGGTTCTGGCGGGACGCGCAATATTTCCGGCACCACGGTGTATCACAAGCGCCTAGAGGCCGAACTGGCCGATTTGCACGATAAGGAAGAGGCGCTGCTGTTCACCTCGGCCTATATCGCCAATGACGCGACCCTCTCCACTTTGCCAAAACTTTTTCCGGGTCTGGTGATTCTCAGCGATAGCCTGAACCATGCGTCGATGATCGAGGGCATTCGTCGCAACGGTGGGGCCAAACGCATCTTCAAGCACAATGACTTGGACGATTTACGCGCCCAACTGAGTGCGTTGCCGGCCAACCAGCCAAAACTGATCGCGTTCGAGTCGATTTATTCGATGGATGGCGATTTTGCACCGCTCAAAGAGATCCTTGATATAGCCGATGAATACGGCGCGCTGACCTACCTAGATGAGGTTCACGCGGTTGGCATGTACGGCCTGCGCGGCGGTGGCGTGGCTGAGCGTGACGGGTTGATGGATCGTATTGATATTATCAATGGCACCTTGGCCAAAGCTTACGGCGTGATGGGCGGCTACATCGCTGCATCCGCTAAAATGTGTGATGCCATAAGGTCTTACGCGCCGGGCTTCATCTTTACCACGTCGCTGCCTCCGGCTGTGGCTGCGGGGGCTGCGGCCTCGGTCGCGCATCTGAAAACCGACACGGACCTGCGCAAGCGCCACCAAGACGGGGCCGCCGCCTTGAAGCTGCGCCTCAAAGGAATGGGCCTGCCGCTGATTGATCACGGCTCGCATATTGTGCCGGTACATGTGGGCGATCCGGTGAAATGCAAAATGATCTCGGACCGGTTGCTTGATGATCATGGCATCTATGTCCAACCGATCAATTTCCCGACTGTGCCACGCGGCACGGAGCGGCTGCGGTTCACGCCGTCGCCAGTTCACGGCCCCAAGCAAGTTGACGCTTTGGTCGATGCTCTGGACGGGTTGTGGTCCCATTGTGCGCTGAATCGCGCCGAACTGGCCGGTTAACTCTTTTCTGCACTGCAACACGGGCGCGTGATGTGCTATTGTCCTCTCATTGCAGCCACGTGGGGACGAATCGGTACTGCAATTCGGGATAACGAATAACAAACGGGCAGGCGTAAATGTTGGGTCGATACAGACAGCCCAAAGCGAAAAAAACCGAGGAGACTCGGGGGTTTGACGCGTTTGAGATGCGCCTTGGCGACATGATGCGCGGCGAGCGCGCGACTTTAGGTAAATCCCTGCTTGATGTGCAGCGCGAGTTGAAAATCAAAGCCACTTACATTGCCGCCGTTGAAAATTCTGATCCATCCGTGTTCGAAAGCCCCGGGTTTATCGCAGGTTACGTGCGCTCTTATGCGCGCTACCTTGGGATGGACCCTGAATGGGCGTTCGAGAGATTTTGCCAAGAGAGCGGATTTGCCGGGGTCGAGGGCCTGTCCGGCACGTCGGCCGCGTCGCGAAAAGTGCCCAAGACCCGCACTAAGGTTGTTGGGGAAGAGGCTATTTTGCGCCCCGTCGCCCCCTATGCGCCGTCGGGCGAGAGCATGTTTGCCAATGTTGAGCCGGGGGCCATTGGGTCCATCGCGATCGTCTTCGCCCTCATCGGGTTGATTGGTTATGGCGGCTATTCAGTCTTGCAAGAAATTCAGCGGGTGGAATTCGCGCCTGTGGATCAGTCTCCGGGTCTGTCGACAGAGGTCGCGGGTCTGTCGTCTTCGCCAGCAACTCTTGCGCCAAGCGAGGGGGCTACGGGATTTGTTGCTCCGGCGCCTGATGCGTTGGACCGGCTCTATCGCCCGCAGGCGTTGCAGGCTCCGGTGTTGACCGCGCGGGATGGCCCGATTGCGGCGCTTGACCCTAATTCTATCGGGACGCTGGTTGACCAGCCGGACCCCGGGCTGGCTGTGGCTGCATTAAGCCGCACCGCTAATGATGCTCCGGTATTTGGTACGCCGCAGGTGTTGGCGGCGGCAAATGCGGATGTGGTTCTTTTTGCCACTCGGCCGGCTTGGGTGCGTATTGCAAATGCGGATGGCTCGATATTGTTCGAGAAGGTTCTTGATGCGGGCGAGACATATGTTTTGCCGGTTACCGACGAGACCCCGCTCTTGCGGGCGGGTAATTCCGGGTCGCTGTTTTTCAGTGTAAAGGGCCAGACCTATGGCCCCGCAGGACCGGGCACCTCGGTGGCTAAGAATGTCGATTTGAGCGTAGATGCAATCACCGAGACCTATGCGGTGGCTGATACTACGGATCGGTTGTTGTTGGATACTTTGACGGCTATGGCGGCACTGCCAGCCGGTGATCTCGACGCACCAATTACCGAGTAAGATCAAAACTTCCGGCATTGTTGGCACTTGCATTGCGACCCTACTGGGGGCGGGCTATATCCATGGTCGTCAAGTTCACAAATTAAGGCTGTCAGCCCATGTCTTCGCTTCACTCCATTCGCCCTTGGCGCCAGATTGATCGCCGTAAATCCCGCCAAATTATGGTCGGGAATGTGCCGGTGGGCGGGGATGCTCCTATAACCGTGCAAACGATGACCAACACCGACACCTCGGATGTGGCCGCGACGGTGGCGCAGGTGCAGGCCTGTGCCGAGGCGGGGGCGGATATTGTGCGTATTTCCACGCCGGATCAATCATCGACGACGGCCCTGCGCGAGATCATCAAAGAAAGCCCGGTCCCGATCGTGGCTGACATTCACTTTCACTATAAGCGTGCGATTGAGGCTGCGGAGGCGGGCGCGGCATGTTTGCGGATCAATCCCGGAAACATCGGCAATGAGAGCCGGGTGAAAGAGGTGATTAAAGCGGCCAAAGATCACGGATGCTCGATCCGTATCGGGGTGAACGCGGGGTCTTTGGAGAAGCATCTCCTTGATAAATATGCGGAACCTTGCCCCGAGGCGATGATCGAGTCCGGCATGGACCATATCCGAATTTTGCAAGACAACGACTTTCACGAGTTCAAAATTAGCTGCAAAGCCTCTGACGTTTTCCTCGCCGCCGCCGCCTATCAAGGCCTGGCCGAGGTGACAGATGCCCCCATCCATTTGGGCATCACCGAGGCGGGCGCGTTGACCGCTGGCACCATCAAATCGGCGATCGGCCTTGGCAACCTGTTGTGGGGCGGCATCGGTGACACCATCCGTGTATCGCTCTCCGCAGATCCCGTAGAAGAGGTTAAAGTTGGCTATGAAATTCTTAAGGCCTTGGGGTTGCGCCACCGTGGGGTGAACATCATTTCCTGCCCCTCTTGTGCACGGCAGGGATTTGACGTGATCAAAACCGTCGAGGCATTGGAGAAGCGCCTTGAGCACATTAAAACCCCAATGAGCCTTTCGATCATTGGGTGTGTGGTAAATGGACCTGGCGAGGCATTGATGACAGACGTGGGCTTTACTGGCGGTGGAGCCGGGGCCGGCATGGTTTATCTGGCGGGTAAACAAAGCCACAAGTTGAGCAACGAGCAGATGGTGGATCATATTGTTGAACAAGTTGAAGACCGGGCAAGCTTGATCGAAGCTGAAATTGCGGCTGAAGGTGCCGAATAAATGCTAAGGTACGGTCTCATTGCCCTGATTGTCGTCGTTATTGTTGCAGCAGCGGTTGTGCGTCTGCGGCCGTTGAGCCCAAAGAAGCATCACATTGATGTTGAGGCGCTCATCGCGAAAGGGGGGCGGGGGCAATTTAGTAGATTGGTCATTGTGCAGGGGGACCCCTTGCTGGTTGCGGCGAAGATGAAAGCGATTATTGAAGCGACCCCACGTACGGCTTTACTGGCAGGGACGTTGTCGGTTGAAAAGCCACAATTGATTACGCGGGCCAGCTATGTCACGCGGTCTGCCATCTGGGGATTTCCCGATGTAACTGCGGTAAAAATCGAAGCGTCCAATGTTGGTATGTTGGTGTCACTACATGGGCGGTTGATCTATGGGGTGGATGACTTCGGGGTCAATGAGGCCCGTATCAACAGCTGGTTCGCGAAAGCCGACGCGCCCTGATAGGCGCGGCTTCAAAGTCTCCAAGAGACTTTGGCACCAAAAAGTCTAAGACTTTTTGCCGTTGCGCAGATTAGCACACGATCGGACTATCCGGTTACGCAGCTGCTGCCCGTTTCGCGCCACATTGGCACGTTTAGGGCCATTTCACAGCGAGCCATGAAGATGCGTCCTCCGACGCTTAGGCAGCGTTGTTCGCCCAATTCCACTCGTGCACCGCTTTTGTCAGTGCAAAAGCAGTCAATTGTGCGTCCTGATGGGGATGTGACGTCTGCGCTAATCGGTAGGGCGAGAATTACAAAAGCAAATATATATTTATACATGGACCTACACTAGCACACTTGACCCCACATCGCCAAATGTCCATCAACGCCGCATGGTTCCATTGGATAGACTTCAACAAATCACCGAACGCTTTGAGTATCTTGAGGCGCGTCTCGCGTCCGGCGATATGGAGGATTTTGCGGGCATTTCCCGCGAGTATTCCGAGCTAAAGCCCGTCGCTGACGAGGTGAGCGCTTACGTGAAACTTCTGGGTGACATCGACGAGGCGCGCGCCATGATGGATGACCCCGAGATGCGCGAGTTGGCGGTGGAGGAATTACCTGAACTTGAGGCCAAACTCCCCGACGCTGAGGCCTCGATTAAACTGGCGCTGCTGCCCAAAGACGCCGCTGATGCGCGCCCTGCAATGATGGAAATCCGTCCCGGAACCGGCGGCGATGAGGCCGGGCTGTTTGCGGGTGATTTACTCAATATGTACCGGCGTTATTGCGAGGCCCGTGGTTGGACGTTTGATCTAATCGAGTACCAAGAAAGCGAGCTTGGTGGCGTGAAATCCGTCACCGCACACATCAAGGGAAAAAACGTCTTCGCTCGTCTGAAGTACGAGAGCGGCGTGCACCGTGTCCAACGCGTTCCAGTCACCGAGAGCGGCGGGCGGGTGCACACCTCTGCCGCCACGGTCGCGGTTTTGCCCGAGGCCGAAGAGGTTGATATCAACATCCCCGCCAGCGATCTGCGCCTCGATACCATGCGCGCGTCTGGCGCAGGGGGGCAGCACGTTAACACCACGGACAGCGCGGTGCGCATTACCCATTTGCCGACTGGTATTATCGTGGTCAGCGCAGAAAAATCCCAACATCGAAACCGTGAGATTGCGATGCAGGTAATGCGCGCAAGGCTTTATGATCTGGAGCGGCAAAAGCTCGATGATGAACGCTCTGCCACGCGCAAAAGTCAAATTGGTTCTGGCGATCGTTCGGAACGCATTCGAACATATAATTTCCCCCAAGGGCGTATGTCGGATCACCGCATCAACCTTACATTGTACAAATTGGATCAAGTCATGCAGGGCGATCTGGATGAAATCATCGACGCGCTGACTGCCGACGATCAAGCACAAATGCTGGCAGAGCAGGGGCTGTGATGCGCGCATGAGCGATGATCCGCAGGCGACCGCCACCGTGCGCTTGCACGAGGCTGGCATCCCTGACCCTTTAACCGAGGCCCGCCGCCTCAAGGCGCTGGCCGATGAGCAGGGGGCTGACTTGGCCACATTGGTTGCGCGTCGCATCACCCATGAGCCGTTTTCCCACATCGCCGGACGTCGCGCGTTTTGGAAGCATGACTTTGTGGTCTCAAGCGATGTTCTCGACCCGCGCCCTGACACGGAAACCTTGGTCGAGGCGGCGCTGTCGCTGCCCTTTGACACCGTGCTGGACCTTGGCACCGGGTCGGGCTGCATCTTGCTGTCCCTTCTGGCCGAGCGCCCGTCAACCCGGGGCACAGGCACCGATATCTCGGCGGCGGCCCTGAAGATAGCCAGCCAAAATGCCCGCGCGCTTGGGGTGGTGGATCGGGCAAGCCTGACCCAGAGCGATTGGTTCACCAATGTTGACGCGCGGTTCGACCTGATCACCTCGAACCCGCCCTATATCACCGAGACGGCCTACAACGACTTGCACCCCACCGTGCGCAGCTTTGAGCCGCGCATCGCGCTGACACCGGGTGGTGATGGGTTGGCTCCATACCGCATTATTGCGGCGCAGGGGGCGGGGTATCTGGTTAATGATGGGTATGTTCTGGTGGAAATTGGCTTTGACCAAGGCACATCGGTGCGTGAGATATTCCGCTCTGCCGGTTGGCGTGATGTGTCATGTATTCCTGACCTTAACGGCAAGGACCGGGTGATCCGCGCCAAAGCGCCTCTTTAGCTTAAAAAGTGGCTGAATCTGGCGTTTAAGTGCCGAATCGGCTTGCAAATTAACCCCATGGCTGCTTTTGTCTGCCTTAGTAGGGCGCAGGCGTGACAAGCGCCCCCTACGCTTAAGCCAAAATAAGGTCTCGATCCTAAGTCATGGGGACGCCGCGAGCCAAGAAGCGGATAGGATTGAAAAATTGACCAAAGCTCAAACGGCTGGAACCATATTTAAATGAGACAATCCAAGTCCCGCTCACGCGGCAAGAACCGGAATAACAATAACAATAATAATAACCGCTCTGGCGTGAACATCGTCAATCGGGTGTTCGACAGCTCTGGCCCTGAGGGCAAGGTGCGCGGCACCCCGCAGCAAATCATTGAGAAGTACCAGCAGTTGCACCGCGATGCGCAACTGTCCAATGACCGCGTGGCGGCAGAAAATTTCTCGCAGCACGCGGAGCATTACACCCGCATGTTGGGCGCGGCGGTTAAAGAGCAAGAAGAACGCCGTTTGGCGCATGAGGCACAGCAGCAAGCCCAGCAGGCGCAACGCCAGCAGCAGCAACAGCAAAACCGTGAACGCGATCAAAACCGTGATCAAAATCGCGACCAAAATAATGATCGTGATCAAAACCGCACATCCGAGCAGCCCGACGTGCAGGTGTCCGAGGCGTCAGTGAATGACATGTCTCCTGCCGCTCTGGCCGCCGCTGCTGGCTCGCAGGTTGATGCGGGTGCAGGTGAGCAACCTGATGTGATTGATCTGTCTGGGGACGCAGGCAAAGCCGATAGCGGTTTAGTTGAAACCGTTGAAGCCGCCCCAAAGCCTGCACGCAAGCCTCGGACCCGTAAGCCTAGGGCGAAGCCAACGGACACTCCAAAACCTGAGGAAACACCGGCCGCCGAGTAATCGGCGGGCCCGCTTCCTTAAGTTTTGGCCACTTCACGGGCCAAAGCGCAAAAGGCTTCCAATGACACCTGTTCCGCCCGCTCCGTGGGCGGAATACCTGCTGCACGCAGGTGGTCCTCGATGTCAGGGGATATGGCCTTCAAGCCAGAGCGCAGCATCTTGCGACGCTGATTGAACGCCGCTGCTACCACCCGAGATAAAATCGCTGCATCTGCCTCGAAGCGTGGCTTTTCCAGCGCGGTCAAATGTACCACGGCGGAATGGACTTTGGGGGCAGGCACGAAGGCTTCTGGCGGTAATTCCATCATAATACGTGCGTCTGCACGCCATTGCGCCAGAAGTGCCAAACGCCCGTATTTCTTGGTGCCGGGAGCCGCCACAATGCGCTCTGCCACTTCGCGCTGAAACATCAGCGTTAAGCTTTGCCAATAGGGTGGCCACTCTTTTGGGGTTAACCAGCGGACCAGCAATTCAGTGCCCACATTATAGGGCAAGTTCGCCGCCACGCGAATGGGCGGCGTCAGGTGCGCCAACACATCTATCTTCAAAGCGTCGCCATGGATCACTTCCAACTGCCCCGGATAGGCGGCGCTGATCTCGGCCAACGCAGGCAGGCACCGCTCGTCCATCTCGACCGCCAGCACGCGACGCGCGCCCTCGGCCAGCAATCCACGGGTCAGCCCGCCGGGGCCGGGGCCAATTTCCAGCACGTCACAGTTTGATATATCCCCTGCTTGGCGGGCAATTTTGGCAGTCAGGTTCAGGTCCAGCAGGAAGTTCTGTCCCAGACTTTTCTTGGCCGACAATTCATGGGTGCGGATCACGTCCGAGAGGGCCGGAAGCCCGTCTATTTGTGCCAAAAGCTCTGGCCTCCCTTATTTATATCGCGCGTTTGCCCACCATGTCCCACGCCATGCGCAGCGCCGCAATGCTCGATGTCGGGTCAGCCACGCCAAGGCCCGCAATGTCGAAGGCAGTGCCGTGATCGGGCGAGGTGCGGATGAACGGCAGGCCCAAGGTCACATTCACCCCGCCGGCGAAGTCTATGGTTTTGATCGGGATCAGGGCTTGGTCGTGGTACATGCAGACCGCCACGTCATAGCCTTCGCGCGCGCGCGCATGAAACATCGTGTCGGCGCTCATCGGGCCGGACAGGCGCATGCCGCCGTCCGCCAGCCGCTTCAGGAGTGGCGCGATCATGTCGATTTCTTCCATCCCCATAGCACCGCCTTCGCCCGCGTGCGGGTTCAGGCCTGCCACTGCGATCCGAGGGGTTTTGACGCCAAAATCGCGCTGCAAGGCAGCGTTGGTGATGCGCAGCGTATCTTCCAGCAACTCTGCCGTGAGCGCAGCGGGGACGTCGGCTATCGCGATGTGGATCGTCACTGGCACCACGCGCAGCTCGGGGCTGGCGAGCATCATCACCACGCGATCTACTCCCGCCAAAGCGGCCAAATATTCCGTGTGGCCGGGGTAGGCAAAATCTGCGCCGTCTTTCAGCGCCTTCTTGTGAATAGGCAAAGTGCACAACGCCGAGGCCGCGCCTGATGTGACCAAATCAACCCCGCGTGCGATAACGTCGATGACACCTTGGGCGTTGCGCGCATCCACTTGGCCGGGGTGCGCGTCACCGCTAAAATCATGGTGCAAAAGGGGCAGGGCGGCTTCATCGCCAGTCACATCCGATAGGGACGTAACCTCGCTTACCGGCCCGACAACGTGGCGGCGATCCGCGATTAACACTATAGGGATTTCGTCTTTAACGGCCTCAAACGCTTTGTGCGCAATCTCAAGCCCAACCCCCGCAGGTTCGCCGCAGCTCAGCACAACGGGGGCGGGCGTGGTCATTTCTCGACGATCAGAGCGTCGGCGCGCAGCTCCTCCAGGAAGCTGTCTGCAAAGGAGGTGATGCGTTGGTTGAACAGTTGCTCGCGGGTTTGAGCCCGCAGGTCGATCTCCTCGCCATCTTCGCCAACCGGCAGCTCCAACGTGCGCCCGCACAACATCAGATACACCAAGAACTGGCCGTTTTGGCGGGTCAGCGCGGTGGAAACTTCGTTGCTGTCCAGTTTTGCCAGCTCTAGCGCGATGTCGCCCGGCACGTCGGAGGCGGACAAAACAGAGCGCTCAAAATACTCCGCAGGTAGCTTTTTGGCGGGGGTATAGAGGTCGTCGCAGGTGTCGTAGCTTTCCTCGAAAGCCTTGGCTTGGGCTAGGGTATCGGCGGTGCGCCCGCCGGGAAACAGAACCGTGGCATAGTCCAGCGCTTGGGTCTCGGGGGTCTCGGCTTCGGTTTCTTCCAAGCCGCGAAGCTGGAAGATGCCCACTGCATTGCCAAGGCTCAACGGCTCGCTGACCTCGCCCGGCGCGAGCGTTAGAACTGCGGCGCGAATGGCGGGGGGCACATTGCCCAACGGCAGCCAGTCAAGGCGGCCACTGCGTCCACGCGTGGGGGAGGCAGAGTAGCGCCGCGCCGCCGCACCAAAGGCGGCTTCGGATTTGATCGTCTCGGACAGACGTTGTGCCAGCGCTTGGTTGCGCTCGGCATTTTGCGGGGTCAGCGGCAAAACAATTTCCGCCATCAACAGACGGGCCCCCGCGCGGGAGCCTTGCTGCGCCATAGCGCGATCAATCTCGGATTCGCTAACCTGACTGCGGGCGCCGAAACGCCCCTGCACCAAGGTGCGCCACGCCAACCCTGCGGCCACAAAATCGCGGAAGGTTTCGCCGGAAACACCGGCTTGCTCGACCGCTTTGATGAATTCTTCAGCGCTCAGATTGGCGCGGGCGGCGAATTCTTCCATGCCGCCGTAGACCTGCTCCTCGGTCAAGGTGATGCCCGCGCGGCGGGTCTCGGTCAGGCGCAGGCGGTCGTCGATCAAGCCTTTGCGGGCCTCGGTCTTGGGGTTGCCGGGCGAGCGCAACAGGGTCAGGAACTGCTCGCGCTGTTGCAATTCAAAATTGGTGATCACCATGTCGTTCACGGTAATGGCCGTTTGAAACAACCCTTGCTGTGCGCTCACAGGGGCAATGAGCGCCAATCCCGCAAGCATCAGGGCGAAAATTCTAGTCAGGAGCGCATGTGTCGGTGTCATTTTATCTGCTCGTTTTATCCGTTGCACTGTCTGGCGAAACTGGCCCCACCGATCCCGCGCGCGCCGAAGCCCGCAAGTTGGACCGACAGGTTCAAATCCGTCGTTGGGGTCACACTAGTCGAAGTCGTGAAACGGCGCGAGACCGAAAGGTCCATTTTCGCGCATTCGTTTTGATAACTGATGCCAACTCCGGCCCGTGTGGTGCGGTCATTGACAAAATCGTAGCGTAATTCACTTGATAGGGTCCAGTGCCGCGCCACGCGGTAGGCCCCTTCAAAGGCCAACTCGGAAGTATCCGTCGGGCGTCCCTCCGTGGCGTCGGCCTCCAGCCAGGCATAGGTCGAGGCCAGTTGAAACGCATCGCTGGTCCAGCCCAAACGCATCTCGTTGCGGGCGAAGGAGAATTGGTCGTCAAAGATGGCGCGATTGGTCAGGTTGAAGTGCTCGCCGACTTTCAACTGCGCCGCGACAAGCCAGTCGGAGGAGTGGCCGGTCAGCCCTGTTGACGCAGAGAACTGCCCCAGATCATCATCGCGGATAATACGCCCGACGGTCAGGGCAAGATCCCAGCCGGAGTGAGACGATCGGGTATACGTCAACCCGAGGTTTAGCCGCGACCCCAACTCGCGCCCGTCGGCCCCGGGAAAGCGGGAAAATTCGAAAATATTGGCCTCGTCAAACTCTGCAAGCAAGCTGTCTTCATTGTCGATGCGCTCCCTTTGGTTCGGCGCAAGGACAAGCTGCACAACCGGTTCCAGCAGGTGGTTGGCCCGCGCGCCTTGGCGCAGCATCGGCCAGCGCCACTCCAACGCCGCATAGGGGGTGACGTCCATGGTGTCATCAAATGCAAGGGTCGCATTCGGGCGCGGTTGGCGGATTTTATAGCCGTCGATGAAAACCGCGCCATCCACCGCCAAGATCATGCCGTTGCGCCAGATCCAGTCGCGGCGCCACTCGGCAGAGGCGGTCACCCGCACCACATCGCGCGAGAGGCCCGCATTGGTGGGGTCGGTGTCGGCGCGTCGATAGTGGCCATGGGCCTGCGCGGTGAGGGTCGCAATGCCGCCCAGATGCGCCGGTGAGAAGCGCTTGATATAGCTCGCGTCCCCGACAATCGTCGGCAGGGTGCGGTTGTCATCCCCGTCACGCAGGGATTTGTAGTGGATCAGCTCCGCGCCGATATATTCGTCACGACTGGCGCGCTCCACCGAGATGGCGCTGTCGAGAATATCTTTATCGGAATAGCCGTACAGCAGCAGATAGCCCGCATCCGAGGTCAGCTCGACGTCAAATTTCGCCGTGAACCCACGCCCGATCGCAAAACTGCCGTCGGCAAACAGGTAGGAGCGGCTGTCCAGATTGGCCACATTGTCGTCGGTGATCGCGCCGTTCAGCTCGATCTCGCCTTTGGCAAACTTCTGGCGGTAACGCGCCTCCAGCGTTTTGGCCCCTTTAGAGGTTAGCCAAGGCGCAAGGGTCAGGTCGGCGTGCGGGCCCAAGGTGAAGAAATATGGCGCCCGGATACCCACGCCCAAATCCCCATTGGAGCGCAGCTCCGGGATCAAAAACCCGTTGGAGCGTTCAACGCTGGGATCGGGCAGGCGCAAATAGGGGCTGTAGAACACCGGCACGCCCAAGACGCGCAGGGTGGCCTCGTCAAAGTACAATTGCCGCTCGAGCGCATCGTGCACGACCCGCTTGGAGCGAATTTCCCACAAAGGCACAGGATCGTTTTCACAGATATGGCAGCTAGAGGCGACGGTTTTATAGAATTGGGTATAGCGCCCCTCGGTGCGCCGGATCTCGGCGGCTGCCAGTTGCAATTGCCGGGCATAGACAATGCGCGCGCCGCTTAGGATGCCCTCTTGCATATCGCCGGATAACTCGGCGAAATCGGCAAAAATCAACGCGTCACTGCCGCCGAGCGAGTTATCAATGATATAGATCGGGCCGGTGACGGTCAGGGTGTCGGAGGTGCCGTTATAGGTGATCGACTGCGCCCGCAGCCGCACCCCGTTTTGCAAGATTTCGACATTGCCCGAGGCGTGCAGCACTTGGGTGCCACTGGCAAAGACCACGCTGTCCGCCACCAGGCTGGCGGTTGTCGCCGGCGCTTGCTGTGCAAAGCCGGGGGTGGCGGCCAGAAACGCCGTAACTATGCCAAACAGGGCCGCGCGCATGTCAGCCATCCTCCGTATGCAAAAGCAGGCCAAGGGACAAGAAAATGCCCGCCAGCGGTGGCGCCCATGCGGCGACGATAACCGGAATTTGCCCATTTTGCCCCAACACTTGCGCAAAGTTGCGCAGAAAGAAAATACCAAAGCCCATCAGGACTGCAAATAACACCATCATCCCGGTTTTGCCAAAGCGGGTGTGGCGCATGGTAAACCCCGCGCCAATCAGCACCATCGCGGCCAGTAATACCGGATTTGCCAGCTCCATTTGCAACCAGACGCGGTGTTGCAAGGCCGAAAACCCCGCGCGTTCCAACTGGTTAATGAAGTCAGGCAACTCCCATATCGAGATCGACGAGGGGTTGCCGAAGCTGTCGCGAATTTGATCATGGGTCAAATCTGATGGCACGTTGAGGTGCGGGTGCACCACGGCGCCGGTCTCGGGGTTCTCTAGCTCGGTGAAAGTCCAGCGCTTGGCCTTCGAGACCACCCATGCGCCCGGTTCCAACAAGGCTTCGGCGGCCTCGATGCGATAGGCGGCCGCGCCATCCGTATCGAAGCCATAGAAGGTGACCCCAAAGAAACGTGTGCCGTCCAGATTGGAGCGTTTGGCACGGATCACCACTTGCCCATCAGTGCTGGTTTGGCGCAACCACAACCCCTCGGCGGAAACGGAGGTGATGGAGCCACCGGTATTGGCATAGCGGCTGGAGACCACTTCGAATTGTTTAGACGTCGCGGCCACGATCGGGTTTAGCACCGCCACCCCGAAGGCCCCGAACAGCAAGGCAGTCAGCACAGGGGCCACCAAAGAGCGCAGGGCCGAGCGGCCAGAGGCGCGGGTGACGACCATCTCGGACGTGCGCGCCAGTCCAAGAAACAGGGTGATCGTCGCCAAAACCACCAGCAGCGGCAGCATTCGGTACATGGTGCCGGGGGCGTTGAGTATGGCCAGTTCTGCGCCCTCCATGACACCGACAAGCTCACTGTCAAAACGGCGCATTTGCTCGACCAGATCAATCAGCAGCACAATGCCAAAGAACACCCCGAACACGAGGGTAAAGGACCACACAAAGCGGCGGGCGAAGTACATGTCCAGCCTCATGCTGCGATCCCCTTCGGGGTGCGGGCGCGTATACGTTTCAGCGATGTGGAATACAGCAGTGCTGCCGCCATCGCTGCGCCAAGGGCCGGACCCGCATAGGCCAGCCAGAACAAGCTGGCGTCACGGCGCGCGGTTTCTTCCGCGATGTTGGAGGCCATTTGCACCAAAATAATCAGCACCACTGCGCCAATCACCTGCCGCCAGACCCCAAAGCGCGAAAATCCGCCCAGCATCAACGCCGCAAACCCCATAAGTGGCACGACAATGGCCAGCAGTGATTTGGCGAACCGGTCATGCCCCTCGAACAGGAAATCCGCCAACTCGCCATGGGCCGAGGCCAATTCCTGCGGCGAGGGGTTCAGCAACACTGGCGTGGAAAGCTCGCGCAAGTCGCGGGTGTGGGTTTTGTCCTCTCCGATCAAAGCGCCAATGTCATAGGCGAAGTCCTTGAAGGTCACGGTCGAGAGTTGGCCTGTCTCCGGGCGGAAGGTCTGCGCCAAACCGTCGCTCATCACCAGACGCGGCCCGGTATCGGAGCGCACAAGGAAGGCGCGCTCGGCAGTATAGGTCACCACGGCGGCGGGATCGCGGCTGTCTTCAAGGAACATCTGTTCCAGCACGCCCACATCGGTGATGTTGCGAATATAGACCGAAATATCAGACGTCGGGTGCAAAAACCGCCCCTCTTTGAGGAATTGCGAGGTGATATCGCGCGAAATTTCTTGGCTGCGGCCTGCCAGCTCTGTGCGCGCCGCAGGAACCAGCACATGGGCCAGCACGGCGACCAGTAGTGCGACCACGACCCCGAAGTAAATCACGGGCCGACCAATGCGCAGCGCCGAGGCGCCGGCCGTTTGCAGCACAACCATCTCGGAATCCGAGCTCAGGCGGTTGGTCACATAGACAGCCGCCACAAAGGCCGAGATCGGCAAGACGATGAGGATCACATAGGGCAGGGTCAGGAGCGTGAACTCCAAAAACACCAATGCGGTTTGCCCGTCACTGATCAACTGGTCAAACAACCCGATAGCGCGATTTACCCAGTAAACAGAAACCAACACCAAAGAGAAAAAACCAAATAGGATCAACAACTGCGACAGCATATATCTGTCGAATCGTGCCAAGCCTTGTCCTCCCTAGTTGTTAGGGTGCTTTTTAGCGCAAAATCTGGGGGGGGGACAGGGGGGTTCTGGTCATTATGGACCTCGCGCGCTAGCAATGGGAAAACCTCTCATGCAAAGGCCCTCAGATGACTGATTTGATCCCCGTAGACTTCACTGCCACCGACATTGACGCCATCAAAGAGATCGAGGGGCGCCTAGCAGTGTTTGTGCCAAGCGCGGGGACATTGGATATGACCGCACGCCGGGTAAATCGTCTGACCCGTGGCGCAATAGCGCGCGCCGTGGCCAGCGAAGCGTTCGAGGCGTTAGGCGATGGGCAGGCGATGGTCTTGTCCTTTCCGGTAAACGTGGCGGCAGAGGCCGTGGTCGTGGTGAAACTCCCCCGCCGCCCGACCGTCGCGGAGGCCCGCAAAGCCGGGGCCACATTGGCCAAGCAGGCGGGCAAGGGCAAACTGACAGCGCTATGTGGCAACCTGCGCCGCGCCCATGAGCTGGCGTATGGCATGGCCCTGCGCGCCTATGAGTATACGGACCAGAAAACCGCAGAGCCTGCCGCGCCCAAAAGCGCAAGCTTCATGGTCAACGCCCCCGAGGAGATGAAACCCGCCTATAGCATCCTAGAGGCCTTGGCGCAGGGGGCGTTCTTCACCCGGGATTTGACCAATATGCCCGCCAATGTGCTGACCACCACCGAGTTTGCCAAACAGTTGAGTGACCTCAAAAAGCTGGGCCTCAAGGTGGAGGTTCTGGAGGAGAAAGATCTCGAGAAACTGGGCATGGGGTCGCTGCTCTGTGTCGGCCAAGGTTCTGACAGCCCGTCCAAAGTGGTGGTGATGGAGTGGAACGGCGGCGCCAAAGGTGACAAGCCGTTTGCGCTGGTTGGCAAAGGCGTGGTGTTCGACACGGGCGGTATTTCGCTAAAACCTGCGGGCGGCATGGAAGACATGACCATGGACATGGGCGGCGCGGGCGTTGTGGCTGGCGTGATGAAATCGCTGGCGGCACGTAAATCCAAGGCCAATGTGGTCGGCCTTGTGGGGTTGGTTGAAAACATGCCGTCAGGCAATGCCGTGCGCCCCGGTGATGTGGTGACCTCGATGAAGGGCGACACCATCGAGGTCATTAACACGGATGCCGAGGGGCGCTTGGTGTTGGCCGATGTGCTGTGGTATGCGCAAGAGCGCTTTAAACCGCTGGGCATGATCAACCTCGCCACCCTGACAGGGGCGATCATTGTGGGGCTTGGCCACGAGAAAGCGGGCGTGTTTTCCAACAATGACGCGCTGTGTAATGCCTTCCTAAAAGCCGCGAATGCCGAGGACGAGGGCGCGTGGCGGATGCCGATGGGCAAGGCCTATGACGACATGCTGAAATCGCGGATCGCGGATATGCGCAACTCGGTCGGGCGCGCGGCAGGCTCGATCACCGCGGCGCAGTTCTTGCAACGCTTTGTGAAGCCGGAAACCCCGTGGATCCACCTCGACATCGCGGGCGTGGCCTCGGTCAAAACGGCCACCGACTTCGCCCCCAAAGGCGCAACCGGCTGGGGCGTTCGCGCGCTTAACCGTTTGATTATGGACAACTTTGAGGGCGAATAGGCCATGGGCGCTGCCTTTTTCTACCATATGACGCATCAACCCGTGGAGGTGACCTTGCCCATGCTCTTGGGCAAGGCGCGCGGTGCAGGCTGGCGGGTGGCGGTGCGCGGCGTTGATGGCGCGCGGCTGGATGATCTCGACAAGAAGTTGTGGGAGGGCGAGGGGTTCCTGGCCCATGGCCGGGCCGGCGGCGCGCATGATGACGACCAGCCGATTTTGCTGACGGATATGGTCGAGCTGCCCAACGGAGCCACCTGTCTGGTGGGGGTCGATGGGGCCGAGATTACCCCGGAGGAGGTTAACGCCTCGGACCGCACGATGATCTTGTTTGACGGCAATAATGATGAGGCCGTGGCCCGTGCGCGGGTACAGTGGAAAGCGCTGAGCACGGCGGGCTGCGTCGCGCAATACTGGTCACAAGAAGGGGGGCGTTGGGAAAAGAAGGCCGAAAGCGGCGGTGAGGAGGAGGCGACTTAGCGCTCCAGCACCAGCGTGTTGCCTGCGATCTCGATGCGGCCAAAGCGGCTCAGGTAGGACATGCCCAAAAGGGAGGTGTCCAACTCGCCCTCATTCACGAACGCCCGTACGCGGCCCTCGTCCAGCTCGCCGAGCTTCACATTCTCTAACATGATGCGCGCGGTGCGCACCTCGCCATTGGCAGTGCTGGCACGGCCACCATAGATCAAAGCGCCGGTGTCGATGCCAACGCGCTCTGCGTCGCGTTTGCTCACCACAACGCTGGTGGCTCCGGTATCGACCACGAACTCCACCGCAACCCCGTCCACATCCAGCGTCAGGTAGTAATGCCCGTCTGTGCGGCGCGGCACCTCGACGCGGCCATCTTCAAAGGCGCTTTGACGCGGCAGTACTGTATGCGAGACATCAGACCAAAGCCCGTAGGCCACAATCACCCCGATAAAGATGAACCCCCACAGGGTGGCTTGGCGCGCCATTTCGCCCATACGGGCACGGTTGGAGATCACGAAATAGCCGCCAATAACGGCCCCAAGCAAGATAAGGTAGATCAGGCGGGCGGTGTCTTCATTTTCCATGGGCTACATATAGGCACGAGACTAGCCCGTTGCCATCACCCCAAATTCGCGCAAGCCATCGAGCACAAATTGCACCGACAGCGCGGCCAGCAGCATCCCCATCAGCCGGGTGATTACCTTGATGCCTGTCGCGCCAATGGCCCGTTCCATCAGGCCCGCAGTCAGGAACATCGCAAAAACCAGCCCGATAACGGCCAGCATAACCCCATGCACCGCCGCCACATACGCCCAGTCACTGCCCTGTGCGCCAGCCAGCAAGATCATCGTGGCCATAGAGCCGGGACCGGCAATCAGTGGCGTGGCCAGTGGGAAAACCGACGGATCTTCGTCGGGGGGGCCGTCGGCTTGGTCCTCGCGACGCTGGGTGCGGCGCTCGAACAACATGTCCAGCGCGGTGATGAACAACAACACCCCGCCCGAGATGCGAAACGCCGCCATCGAGATGCCGATAAACTCCAGCAAAGCCTCACCGGCGAGGCCAAATAGCGTGAGAACAACAAAGGCCGTCAGGCAGGACCGGATCGCGATGCGCAGGCGTTGGCTGAACCCCATGCCCGAGGTCAAGGCAACGAATAGTGGTGCCAAACCAATCGGGTCGATGATGACAAACAAGGTCACAAACGCGGTGATGGCGATGTCGAGTTCCATGGCTTAACGCTCTGCTTTCTCTAACTTACTTTGCGCTTTGAGCCACATCGCTTCGGCACGATCCATGGCGTCCATCACCTCGGAATACTTCTTTTGCCAAACTGCGCGCTTGTCGGCCATGTGGTCCTCATAGACCTTAGGGTCGCCCAGCCGTTTGGCCAATTCATTTTGCATATTGGTCAGCTTGGTGACGCGTTCCTCGCATTTGCGCACATCCGAGCGCATCGCCAAAATGTCATCGCGCGAGGCGCGTTTTTGCTTGGGTTTTTCCTTGGCGGGCTTGTCAGGCGGGGCCAGCAACATCTTGCGGTAGCTGGGCAAATCATCGTCGTAAGGGTTCACCCGCCCGTCTTTGACCAGCCACAACCGATCCGCCACCAAAGACAGCAAGTGCATGTCGTGACTGACCAAAATCACCGCGCCGGAATAGGCGGTCAGGGCGCGCACTAAGGCTTCGCGACTCTCGATATCAAGGTGGTTTGTCGGCTCATCGAGGATCAGCAGATGGGGCGCGGGCAGCGTTGCCAGCAGCAACGAGAGCCGCGCTTTTTGGCCACCCGACAGACGCCCCACTTGGGTGTCGGCCTGATCTGGCCCCAAGCCAAAGCCGGCAAGGCGTGCGCGCAGCTTGGCTTGACCCTCATGGGCGCGCTCGCGGATCAGATGCTCCAGCGGGGTCTCATCAACATATAACTCGTCCACCTGATGCTGGGCAAAGAAGCCGATGCGCAGCTTATTAGAGGTGGCCATATTGCCCCCCATCACTTCAAGTCGGCCCGATAACATCTTGGCAAGAGTAGATTTTCCCTCGCCGTTGCGACCCAAAAGGGCGATGCGATCATCTTGGTCGATGCGCAGGTTCAGCTGGCTCAGGATCGCCTTGCCATCATAGCCGACACTGGCGGATTCGGTGCTGATAATCGGCGGTGACAGCTCTTCTGGCTTGGGGAAGGTGAACACCACCCGCGCGGCGTCTTCTGGCGCGGTAATGGTCTCCATTTTCTCGAGCATTTTGACGCGGGATTGGGCCTGTTTGGCTTTTGATGCCTTGGCCTTAAAACGGTCCACAAAGCTTTGCAGGTGCGCGCGTTGCAGGTCTTGCTTCTTGGCAGCCGCAGCTTGCACCGCGCGACGCGCCGCACGTTGGCGCGCAAACTGGTCGTAGTTGCCAGAATAGAAGGTCAGTTGCTTGTCTTCGAGATGCAAAATGCCATTGACCGAGCGGTTCAACAGCTCGCGGTCATGCGAAATGATAATGACCGTGTGCGGGTAGCGGGTCAGGTAGTGCTCCAGCCACAATGCGCCCTCAAGATCGAGATAGTTTGTCGGCTCATCGAGCAGCAACAGATCAGGCTCAGAAAACAGCACGGCGGCCAAGGCCACCCGCATCCGCCAGCCGCCCGAGAAATCCGCGCAGGGGCGTAAAATTTCTTCGGAGGTAAAGCCAAGGCCCACCAAAATGGACGAGGCCCGCGCCTCGGCGGACCATGCGTCGATGTCGGCCAAACGGGTCTGCACTTCGGCGATTCGGTTAGGATCGGTGGTGGTTTCCGCCTCGGCCATCAGGGATGCGCGTTCCTCGTCGGCGGCCAAAACCGTATTGACCAGAGACACTTCATTGGAGGGGACTTCCTGCGCGATGCCACCAATGCGGGCGCGGTCAGGCAGGCTTATGTTGCCCGATTCCAACGACAGCTCGCCGCGGATCAGTTTAAACAGCGTGGTTTTGCCCGTGCCGTTGCGCCCTATGAGGCCCACCTTGTGGCCCGTAGGAATGGTGGCCGAGGTGTTCTCAAAAAGAGTGCGACCTTCGACGGCGTAGCGGAGTTCTGATATACTTAACATGGCAGTGCATGTCGCCTATGCGGGCGGGGGTGTCAATTGGGCGCTTTTCATAGATTGATCCCCATGTTAGGTGCGCCTCAAATTCACCCTTAATTAAGGATCCGCACCATGGCTATTCAACGCACGTTCTCGATCATCAAACCAGACGCAACCAAGCGCAACTTGACCGGCCCAATCGCCGCTAAATTTGAAGAAGCTGGCCTGCGCATCGTCGCCTCCAAGCGTATCCAAATGACGCTGGCCCAAGCACAAAGCTTTTATGGTGTGCATTCTGAGCGTCCTTTCTTTGGCGAGCTGTGCGACTTCATGATCTCCGAGCCGATTGTGGTTCAGGTTTTGGAAGGCGAAGACGCCATCGCGAAAAACCGCGAAGTAATGGGCGCAACCAACCCGGCAGACGCCGCAGAGGGCACCATCCGTAAAGAGTTCGCACTGTCGATCGGTGAAAATTCTGTACACGGCTCCGATGCGCCAGAAACCGCAGCAGAAGAAATCGCATTCTTCTTCTCGGGTCTCGAACTGGTCGGGTAATTACACCGTCATTAGATTTCGAAATGGGCCGCTCATCACATTGATGTGCGGCCTTTTTTGTGCGCATAATTTAGCGGCGAAACCCGACACCTATAAAGTTAAGCTCATGCTCTAATGCGCTCAAATCATTGTTAAAGTGATGTCCTTTTAGGGTGTCAAACTTGATACGAAGCGCATCTTTTTCCGCCCCTTTGCAATCGTTCCATGGCCGGCCCATTAAGGCCATTACCAAAGCGTAGTAGCCGATGAAATGGGGGCGATCTCCGCCCTCCAATAAGCGTGCATAGGCAACGTCTGCCCCAAGGTCGCGCAACTGCGTAGCCGTGTGAATGCCGACACGGGCAAAGCTTTTCTCATAGGATGGGCCAAGGTTGCGGATTGATGATACTGGGTCAGTCATCCACGCAGTTTATGGTGCCATACTTGCAGAGGAAAGGGGGGTAATTCCCCTAGAGGCTGGCCCAATCGGAAAACCCAGTTGGCGGTGTTGGACGCGGGCTTTTTGTATCTTGAGGTATGGGTTGTGGTGTCGATGAAGGTGCTTGATAGGCCATTTTTCGGCCTCCTGTTTTGTTTACATGCTCGTTACTCCCTGAATTCCTGCACCAAAATGGGGCATTGCAAGGTTTGAAATGTGGCGGAAATATGGCCACGCAAGCGCGGGTCTGCATAGAGTGGAGAGAGGGATTTGACACGCTATATTTAGGGGGAGCTTCGGAGGGTAAATTGATTTTATAAAAAATTGTGCCCTTTTTACGGGGCGACAAATGGTGGCGCAGGCGTGCAGATTTGATGTTTTGGGAGCAATCTGGCGTAAGCGTAACCCGAGTCGCTGAAAGATGCGTAGCAAAACACACGGCCTACGAATCACGAAGTGCACGTCCTTTTTGCAGCGCTTAAAGCACTCAGCCAAAGCTCATTTACAAACGATTACGCGTGGAGCGCTTGCGTGCAGCGAAATTTGGCGAGTAAAAATTCACCCGCCAAATCGCATAGGCGCATAGGGTTGGCGTGCTCTAATAGGTCGCCCGACCACCCGATAAGTCAAAAACCGCCCCTGTGGTGAAAGAGTTTTCAGGGGAGACAGCCCAAGCAATCATTCTGGCGGCTTCCTCGACTTCCAAGAAGCGACCGCGCGGAATTTTGGACAGCATGTAGTCGATATGCTCTTGGCTCATTTGGTCGAAAATACGGGTGCGGGCGGCGGCAGGTGTGACGCAGTTCACTGCGATATCCATCTCTGCGGTTTCCTTGCCCAAAGATTTGGTTAACCCGATCACCGCGGCCTTCGAGGCAGAGTAGGCGGAGGCGTTCGGATTGCCCTCTTTGCCAGCGATGGAGGCGACGTTGAGGATGCGCCCGTAGCCTTGCTCTTTCATCCCCGCGACACAAACCCGATTGACGTAGAAGGTGCCGTTCAGGTTGATGTCGATCACCCGATGCCACGCGTCCACATCATATGTGTCGAGCGGCTCGTTAGGGCCTGCGATACCGGCGCTGTTCACCAAAATTGAGGGCACGCCTGCGGCTTTGCATGTGGTTGCATAGGCCGCTTCGACGGACGAGAGGTCGGTAATGTTGCACTCCACGGCCAGGCCGTTCAACTCTTGCATCGCGGCGGCATTGGAGGGGTCGATATCCCAGCTGACAACTTTGACCCCACGTTCCGCCAAAATTTTTGCGACTGCAAAGCCAATACCTTGAGCGCCACCAGTGATGACTGCGACCTGATTTTCCATGTTCGACCTAATCCTTGCTTAATGATGGGTTGTGGATGCCATGTGGTTACATTTTGTCATAGAGCTCAAGGCGAAATTCTGGCGTTCCTATCAGATGCCGAAGATTGAAACTTTGTTCAAAGGGCAGGCGGAGCATCGCAAAAACGCGCGGCTTTGCCACAAGAGACATCTGCTATGGTGCTGTATTAAAAGGAAAATTGGCTCCGATGGCAGGTGTTTAACTGATGTGGATGTACTTGTAAAAACAATAGCTTACGAGTAATTGCATCATGTAAATGTTGCGGGATTTGTTGCGGGAAATCTGACAAAATTAGTCAGGCTCTTTTCCTATCTCAAGCAGCAAATCGTGAACGCTTTGTATCAGCGGGGCCATGTCCGCCATCGGAATGAGTGAGCCTTCTTTCAAAGTCTGGATTTTGATATTTCTATCATCAGAATATCGTATGCCACCTCTTGGTCCAAATTCAGTATCACAACTCATGTCCACAATTTCGATGCGGTCAGTCTCATAGTCATCCACCGCATAGCTGTGTTTGATCATGGACAGCATCAAATCCAATACGTCACCATCAACTGGCTTTCTTCGTGGACTGACAAACTGAAACATCAATTCATCGCTATCAACAACGTAGTGGTTGATGCGGATGGCTGCCGTGCGCTTTGGCCCCAATTGTAGGCTTTGTGCTGGATGATCATATGCCGCGTGGCCTAGCGGTCTTACAAAATTGAACAAGTCCTCAACAGCATCAACATTCATGTCGGTATCTTTGCCTTTGCAGGCGCGAGTTACGTCAGATTTCAATTGTGCAAGCGTGGGCGGCGGTGACAAATCCAAACCACGGCTCACTCCATAGATGGACGGAATCGCACGTCTGAATTGCTCGTAAGATTTCAGTGGCCGATTTAGGAGCGCACTTCCAAGATAAGCCCTCAAATGGTCTTTGCGTTGGATAGCCGGTTTTGCCATTGCAATTGAGAGGTCAATGAATTGAATTCTACCGAGAAGGCTATCAACCTTCCTCATCTTTCTGTTCAAGAATCTGCTCCTGTTTAAGCGTTTAAGCCTTCAAAATTTTCTCGTATCTTCTGATCGCTGATACGCATTCCAACATTCACGGTGTTTTCGGCATCTGACATTGTTTGTGACCATGGGGTGCCCGGCGCATGAGTGATATCCACCATACCGAAACTTGGAATTTCCAGATACTTCAATAAATGGTTTTCAATTGTGGCGATTGCCGAATTTTCAGTAATCGGAGGGAGTTGCTTTACCGTGCGTTTGATGGGATCAAAAGCAGTCGCTTGCTCTGTGATCGGCTGCTTTTCAAACTGCTTAAACGATGAATAAAGCACTCTTTGAACAGGGCCGTACTCCCATGCTTCAAACTCTGTTTTTATTAGCGGTGTATCGTGCTCTAAGAGATGATGCCCATGTAAAAAATAGCATATCTTTTGGATATCAATTTGAGATACTTCAAAGCCCATCTCCCAAGCTCTGTTAAGGACGTAGTTCGCTACTGCTCTAGCATCATGCATGGTTTTTCCATTTCTTTGTTGCTTGCGACAACTCTACAGACCACCCGGCGGTGCTCAAGAGTAATCTGCAAAATCTTCATGATTTGTTCTCGCATCGTTCACTCCACTTTTACCGTTAGGGCAAGTGAAATGTTGCGGGATTAGCTGAAAATACTGCGAGAATGAGCTGTAACTAATAAAAAACCCTTTAAGAACAGTGCCTTAAGGGGTTTTTATGGCTCCGGCGGTAGGGATCGAACCTACGACAAATTGATTAACAGTCAACTGCTCTACCGCTGAGCTACGCCGGAACGGTAGGGGGCATATAGCAAGCGCGATTCAGGGCGTAAAGAGGATTTCGCGCGAAACTTCAAATTACTGAGAAGCGACTGGTGACATTGAGTTTTTCCTCTGATTTTACCAAGCCGCGTTCAGTCAAATCAATCAAATGGGCCACAACATTACGCTCTGCGGCCGGGAGCAGGGCGGGAGTCACCTCGGTATAAATTGAAGTCGTCAACTGTTTGGGCGTCTGGGGCGCGCGGCTCAGGGCTTTGAGTATCTGCGCCTCACGCATACGCCGGTGGGCCAGCAACTCGGTCAGTCGGGCGGCGGGGTCCTCAATGGGTGTACCGTGGCCGGGGAAGTAGATGTCATCGGTTTGGCGCAGGGCAAGCATTTCTAGGGACGTCATGAAATCGGTCAGATGCCCATCGGGCGGAGAGACCATCGACGTGGCCCAGCCCATGACCAGATCCCCGGAAAACAATGCGCGGCCCTGATGCCAGTGAAAACACAAGTGGTTGCCCATATGGCCGGGGGTGTGCAGCGCGCTTAGCGTCCAGTTCGAGCCGCTGACCTCAGCCTCATGGGCCAAGGTGACGTCAGGAAGGAACGTCTCGTCAATGCCCTCGCCGCCGCCCAAATCACTAAACGAGGCCATAACGGGGGCGCGGCCGGCCTGACTATTGCCAAAGGCGTGAACCTTGGTTCCGGTGATTTGCGCCAAGACCATCGCCAGCGGTGAGTGGTCGATATGGGAATGGGTCACAAAAATATGGCTGATGCGTTGGTGCGCTTCCAAAGCATCCAGAATAGCGGCCAAGTGCTGGTCGTCTGGCGGGCCGGGGTCAATGACGGCAATGTCGCGGGTTCCCAGCAGATAGGTATTGGTGCCCGTATAGGTCATCGGCGAGGCATTGGGGGCCAAGATCCGGCGCAACCCCGGTGCAACTGTGTCGGCTTGGCCCACTTTCGGGGTGTTTGGCTTGGAAGGTGCCATTGCTCTTTTCCTTTGGGCCAAGGGGCTTTACGGTCTCGTACCATGGCACGGTTCTCAATCAAACGCTACCTGCCGCGCAGCCTTTATGGGCGGGCGGCACTGATCCTATTGGTCCCGATCGTCACCGTCCAGTTGGTCGTGTCCTTTGCCTTCATCCAGCGCTTGTATGAAGATGTGACGCGGCAAATGACGCAAAATATCTCGGTCGAATTGCAGGTGCTTTTGGACGGGGTGAACGAGGCGCCTGACGAGGGGGCGGCGGCCGCGCAAATTGCCCCCATGGCACAGGCGTTGGAGATAGATGCGCAGTTTCCGGCAGATATGGTTGCCGCGCGGCGGCGGCTTTATGATCTGTCAGGGCGCGCCATCGTTGAAACTTTGTCGCGCCAGTTTCCCGAGCTTCTGGCGGTGGACCTCGTGAGCGAAAATAAGACGGTTCTGGTGTCGCTTGAGACCTCGAAGGGGGTGCTGAGCGTGGCGTTTGCACGGCATCGGGTGGCCGCGTCCAATCCGCATCAACTGCTTGTGCTCATGCTGTTCACAGCAATTTTGATGACGGTTATTTCCTATCTGTTTCTGCGCAACCAATTGCGCCCCATCCGCCGCTTGGCCCGCGCGGCCGAGGCGTTCGGCAAGGGGCGTAACGAGCCATACCACCCCAGCGGGGCGCTGGAAGTTCGCTCGGCGGGGGCCGCATTTTTGAATATGCGCGCCCGTATCGAGCGCCAGATTGAACAGCGCACGCTGATGTTGTCGGGGGTGAGCCATGACCTGCGAACGCCGTTAACTCGGTTGAAATTGGGTCTGTCGATGCAGCCGCAAACGAATGACATTGCTGATTTGATCGGAGATGTTGACGAGATGGAAAAGCTGATCGAGGCTTTTCTGGATTTCTCGCGGGTGGACGCGGTGGAGGAGTTGCACCGTATTGACCCAGTGGGCTTGACCCGGGAGCTTGTTGCCAATGCGCAGCGCGCGGGTAAGGCGGTGGAGCTTCTGGACGATGCGCCCTCCGGCTTGTTGATGAAGCTGCGCCCTTTGTCGGTGCAACGCGCGGTCGAGAACCTGATAAACAACGCTGTTCGCTACGGCACACGGGCGCAGGTGGAGATCGCAGTCTTGGAAAAATCCCTGCGCATATCCGTTGAGGATGACGGCCCCGGCATCCCCGCCGCGCAACGTGAACAAGCGGTGAAAGCCTTCTCGCGACTGGACCCCGCACGCAACCAAAACGCAGGTTCCGGCGTGGGGTTGGGGCTGGCAATCGCCGCCGACGTAGCACGCTCGCACGGTGGCACATTACGGCTGGGCGATAGCGAGACGCTTGGCGGCCTAAAGGCAGAACTGGTGCTGCCGCGATGAAGGGGGGCCGCGCCTCGATTTCTCGTCAGTAAGCCATAGAGGCAGTGAAAGTGCCCCCGAATCTAGATTTTTAGAGTACACTACCTCCATTGAAATATGGAGTTTATGATAATGAAGCTTTCTAAAGAGACTATTATAGCCGCCGACATGATTGGGGCCTATTTGAATGAACATGCTCAGAAGCGAGCCAAGGTTCAGTTTGACATTCAGACCGTAGAGCAAGTTTTGAAGGGGAAATTCAAGCTTGCTAAGCTTGGAAAAGAGAAGCTGGAATTTGTCTCGGTGCTTGCAAAAAGCCGCAACGAGTCGCACGAAATCAAGGCCACAGGTGTGTTTGTTTCCAGAACTTTTGATATTTTAATGGCGCTTTTGTTGATGGACAAAGACCTGAAAGAGAGTGCTGAGCATGATCCCGGTCTAGCAGCTATGTGCCGTCGGATGATGGACGACATGATTGTGATGGCAGACGCGTATCAAAGTAAGATGGATGAATGGTCCCGATGTATTGTTGATTTTTCGACTGGTGGAGGTATCGCTCCACTGCAAGTCGGAATGGCAGATAGTTGGGTTCAAGCCGATCAGCCAACGGGCGACGCACCTATAGGGGGCAAAGGTTGCAATGACATCCTTGAGGAGGCACATGGGCTCCTTCATGAATTTGCTTTGTTAAACATGACCTACGAAATGTTTGGATGTCCTCCATCAGGGCATTGATTGGGGCGAGGTCACTTGTTTGGGCCGCTAAGTGACCGGCTTTCAGGGGTGGTGGTGGTAGGCCCGGTAGGACTCGAACCTACGACCAAAGCGTTATGAGCGCTCTGCTCTAACCAACTGAGCTACAGGCCCCCAGTGGCGACTGGCTAGCAGACCTGTCGCTTGCGTCAAGTCTGATCGGTTATGGAATCTCCGTTGATCACCATATAATGTGCAAACATTGCAAAACCAAAGGTGTCTCATGGAAACTCGAAGTGTATTTAAGCGCTATATTGTTGTTAGCGTCATCGCCATAATTGCCCTCTCTGTGATTTCCATTGCCCTAGAGGTTTTTGCGGGATTTTCTGTCGGCAGTGGCGTATCTATTGTGGCCGTCTTGGTCCCGGCTTTGGATGCGGGGCAAACGCATGCCATGAAAATGAAAGCCATGCCCGAGAAACGCTATATGTGGAGAATGGCGGCTTGGTTTGCGGCTATTAACATGAGCCTTAGCTTGATCCTGACTGGGGTCGTCCTTTTGGTTTCGGGCCAGTTCGAGGCATTACTGAAAGACATAGCAATCATTGGCCCGGTCGGCTGGGGCCTGATTTTCACCGTGGTGTTTATCATTTGCTGGTCCGCAAGCCGCTTTTTCTTTGGGTTTGGCGCGAAAAATGGTCTGAAAGTGCAAGAAAAACTCGCAGCCAAAAAGCAGCCATAGACTCGCGCAAGCTGGCTTGTTAATCCGGCGCAACTCTTCCTTGCTGCCGGATGTGACCCATGACAGAGACCCCTAAAAATGGCTTAACCTACGCCGATGCCGGTGTGGATATTGATGCAGGCAACGCGCTGATCGACCGTATTAAACCTGCGGCTGTGGCCACCAAACGCTCTGGTGTGATGGAGGGCTTGGGCGGTTTCGGCGCTTTGTTCGACCTGAAAGATGCAGGCTTCAAAGACCCGATTTTGGTCTCTGCGACCGACGGTGTTGGCACCAAATTGCGCATTGCCATCGACACAGGCCATTTTGACACCATCGGCGTTGATCTGGTCGCGATGTGCGTCAATGATCTGGTCTGCCAAGGGGCGGAGCCATTGTTATTCCTCGACTATTTCGCCACGGGCAAGCTGGACCTCGATGATGCGACGACGATCATCAACGGCATCGCTGCGGGCTGTGCGGCTTCGGGTTGCGCGCTGATCGGCGGCGAGACAGCCGAGATGCCGGGCATGTATGACGCGGGTGATTTCGACCTCGCGGGCTTCTCGGTCGGTGCGATGGAGCGTGGCACGGCGCTGCCTGCTGGCGTGGTTGCGGGCGATGTTTTACTGGGATTGGCGTCTGATGGGGTGCACTCCAACGGCTATTCTTTGGTGCGCAAAGTGGTCGAGGCCTCGGGCCTTGGCTGGGGGGATGCGGCCCCGTTTGCACAGGATAAATCGCTAGGCGAGGCCTTGCTGACACCAACGCGCCTTTATGTGAAACCGGCATTGGCGGCGATCGGGGCAGGGGGCGTTCACGCGCTGGCCCATATCACCGGCGGCGGCTTGACCGAGAATATGCCACGGGTTCTGCCCGAAGGTCTTGGGGTGGATATCAACTTGGGCGCATGGGAATTGCCGGGTGTTTTCAAGTGGATGGCAGGTGTGGCTGGCATTGCCGAGGCCGAAATGTTGAAGACCTTCAACTCGGGCATCGGCATGGTTCTGGCGGTGGACGCAAGCGCGGCTGAGACGCTGACAGCCCTGTTACAAGACGCGGGCGAAACGGTGCTGCGCATCGGCTCGGTGAGTGCGGGCGAGGGTGTGCGCTACACAGGCCGCCTGCTTTGAAAAAGGTCGCCATTCTGGTCTCGGGCGGGGGGTCCAATATGTTGGCGCTGTGCGACAGCATGACGGGGGATCATCCTGCGCGGCCAGTTCTGGTGCTCTCAAATGACCCCAAGGCCAAAGGCCTTGAGCGCGCGGCTGATCGCGGAATTACGGTGGCCGCTGTGGACCACCGCCCATTTGGGCGCAACCGCGAGGCATTTGAGGCCGAGTTGATCAAACTGCTGGATGCGGTCGGGCCTGATATTATTTGCCTCGCAGGGTTCATGCGCGTGCTGACGCCGAAATTTGTGGGGCGTTATGCCGGGCGGATGCTCAATATCCACCCGTCTCTGCTGCCAAAATACAAGGGTCTTAACACTCATGCGCGTGCGCTGGAGGCTGGGGATGCAGAGGCCGGGTGCTCGGTTCATGTTGTGACGCCAGAGTTGGATGACGGCCCGATCCTTGGGCAGGCACGGGTGAAAATTGATGCGGGCGAGAGTGTAGACACGTTATCCGCAAAGATTTTGGTGCAAGAACACAAGCTTTATCCGGCTGTTTTGCGCCGCTTTGCAGGTGGCAATACGGGGCTGTTGGAGCTGGGTTGATCCAGTTCTTCCCTTTTGCGCCTAAAGCGCCTATGAGGGGTTAGGCCACGGGGGCGGTCTACAAAGAACAGCAACATCAACCGATTACCCGAAGAGCCTTATGCCAGCCAACATCATTACCATCACCACCACCGAGGAACTGGCCGCCTACTGCGACCGCGCCAAGGGATTTCCCTATGTTACTGTAGATACGGAGTTCCTGCGTGAGCGCACCTATTACGCCAAACTGTGTTTGATCCAGCTTGCCGTACCCGGTGACGACCGCAATGATGCGGTGCTTGTGGACCCGATTGCCGGTGCGGATATGTCGCTGGAACCGCTCTATGATCTGTTTCGCGACGAGAGCGTGGTGAAGGTGTTCCATGCCGCACGCCAAGATCTGGAAATTTTCTACGTTGAGGGCGGGGTGATCCCCGTGCCGCTGTTCGATACGCAAGTCGCCGCCATGGTGTGTGATTTTGGCGAACAGGTCGGCTATGAGACGTTGGTGCGCAAAATTGCCAAGTCGAGCGTGGATAAATCTTCACGCTTTACTGATTGGTCACGCCGCCCGCTCAGCGACGCGCAACGGATGTATGCGCTGGCCGATGTGACCCATTTGCGCGATATTTATGAATACCTCGCCAAGCGGCTGGAGCGGACCAACCGCAAGCCATGGGTCGAGGAAGAAATGGCCGTGCTGCGCGCGCCGGAAACCTATGTGGTTGATCCTGACAAAGCGTGGAAACGGGTGAAAGTCCGCTCTAACGCGCCGAAGTTCTTGGCAATTGTGCGTGAACTGGCCAAATTCCGCGAAATCCATGCGAAAACACGCAATGTGCCACGCAACCGCGTTTTTAAAGATGATGCGTTGCTGGAGTTGGCCTCGACCAAGCCGAAACACGAGGGTGATTTGGGTAAATCGCGACTGCTGCTGCGCGAGGCGCGTAAAGGCGCGATTGCGGAAGGTATTTTGGCGGCGATTGCCAAAGGGGTCGCCTGCCCACCCGATAATATGCCGAAAGTGCCTGCCGCGCGTGACCGCTCGGCGATGAATTCGGCGCTCGCGGATTTGTTGCGGGTGATGCTGAAAGCCAAAGCTGAAGAGGTCGGGATCGCCCAAAAACTGATCGCGACGGCCTCTGATCTGGATGATATTGCTTTGGGTCAGCGCGATGGTCTGGCCTTGAGCGGCTGGCGTGCAGAGGTCTTTGGCCGCGATGCATTGCGGTTGTGCGACGGCGAATTGGCCCTGTCGTGCAGCGGAACTTCCGTAAAGATTATAGAGCTTTAGCGGCGAACGGCCCGGCGATTGCCTTGGCCGATGACCGTGACCACGCGCACTTTGTCCAAACGACTGGTGGAAATCGCGCGCGCCACAACGATCTCGCGCGAGCGCTTGGTGCTTTGGCGGGTCTTATATTGCGGCGGGGTCACGCGGAACTCGTAGGTTAGCGTGCTGAGATCGTCTTTATCGACCTCAAGCAGTTCTGCCCCCCAATAGCCCTGAATTTGTGGCAGGCCCACGACGCGGATGATGGCACCCTCGGGCGTTGGGTCAATCCGCAGCGACACCACCTCGGCCACAAAGGGGCGAGGGTCGCGCAAGAAGGCTTCTTCCGTGACAACGGTTTGCTCGGAGCGGTCACGCCCGAACCAATTAAAGGGGTTAATGCGCGAATCGCGGATGGTTCCGCATGCACCCACGGTCAGGCAAATTGCCAAAGTTGCCAAAATACTGCGTTTCATTGCTATGGTCCCTGCCTGCGCCTTGTTTCCCAATGGAGTAACGCATGATCGACGGCTTGAAAAGTCCGGCCTGCACTGGACGCGCAATCACCTGCAGGTTATTTGCAGCATGAGGCATGTTGAAAGGGCTCAAACCATGGCGCAAGAGGCGTTTGAAGACATCGTAGAGACCTTTGAATTTCTCGATGATTGGGAGGACCGCTACCGCCATGTGATCGACATGGGCAAGGGGATGGCCCCGCTCGACGGTGCGCTGAAAGTGCCCGCCACCAAGGTGGATGGCTGTGCCAGTCAGGTGTGGTTGCATCCCAAGATCGAGGATGGCGTACTGACATTTGACGGTGAAAGTGACGCGATGATTGTGCGCGGGCTGATTGCGGTGCTGAAGGGCTTGTATTCGGGCCTGCCTGTGGCCGAGATCGGCAAGGTGGACGCCGTGGCCGAATTGGGCCGTTTGGGGTTGAATGAACACCTGTCGGCACAGCGCTCCAACGGGGTTCGTGCGATGGTCGAGCGCTTGCGCCAAGTGGCCGCAGCCGCCGTTTAGGCTTTCGTTGCGATGGTTTTTTCCAGATCGCCATAGCCAGTAAAGCGGTATTCATAGGCCAGCCCAAGCGCCTTGGCGCAGTCCTTGGCCTTCGCCTCCAGTGCGTCGTCGCGGGTTTGTGCCTGATAGACCAGTTTCTCATAATTGCCGAAGTACATGTCGCGAAGCTCGGGGTGGCGGTCCAGCCCTAGGGGTTTGGTTACGAAGGCATCGAACTGGCGCACCAGAAAATCCGTGAGATAGAATGCCGTGAACTCGTCGCGCGCGGCGAACACATCATTGCCCTCGAAAAAGCTGTAGCAATGCGGGCCTTGGATCATCTCCACCCCCATCTCGTCGCAAGCCACTTGTAGCAGCCCCCCGGTGCCGCAATCGGCATATATGATCAGGATTTGGTCGTAGCTATCGCGGTATTTGGCCACGGCTTCACGCAGGGCGGGGGTGATTTTTTCGGGTGTGTTATGGTAGATGGCAGGCAGGCAGGCGAGGGTCATGTGATCCCATCCATTGGCCTTTATGAGCGCGATGATCTCGCGCGCCAAGGCCCCACATGCCAGCAGCAAAACGCGCGCAGGGCCTGCCGGAGCAAGCCCCTCATCACGCAAGGTTATGTCGCTAGGTATCGTCACGCCCAAGCCTTTTGTGCAAGGCGCGGATCAACAGCCCTGCCAGCATCACCAAAGGCATAAGGGCAGGGATAGTCTGCGCAGACTGGCCCGCGCCCTGTGCTTGAGGGTGCAGTTGCGAAGCTATGAACACGGTCAGCCCGGCGGCCACCATAACGTAGCACAAGATCAGGGCGAGGCGAGTAAACGGCATGATTGGTCCTCCTTTAGGTGCTATGTATGGAGTGCCAAGGCGGATTGCACCGCCGGGCGGGCCTCCATCAACGCCATATGCGCCCGAAGTTTGGGAAATGCGGCCAGATCGACCCCATCCCCCGCAAGCCAGCGCGCGATGGTGTAGAGGTATATGTCGGCGGTGCTATAGGCCGCGCCAAGCACAAAGGGGCCTTTGAGGTAGGTTTGCTCGATCAGGGCGGTGCTCTGCGTCATGTTCTCGGCCACTTTGGCGCGCATGGCCCCATGGCTGGCGGCATCATCGGCCCACCGCGTTCCGCGCAGCTTATGGGCGTGGTTCACATGAACGGTCGAGGCGAGGTAGAGGTGCATTTCTTCCACTTTGGCCTTGTCCCAATCCGTGGTTGGCGACAGGCCGGTATCCGGTGAAAGGGCAGATATATAGTGCAAAATGGCCGAAGTTTCGGTCAGTATGCCATGTGCAGTCTCCAGCGCAGGAACACGCCCCTTGGGGTTGAGCGCGAGGTAGTCGGGCTTGGTTTGCGCCCCGGCCTTAAAGTCAACAAATACCGGCTCGAAATCCAGACCCGTTTCCAGCATCGCAATATGCGAGGCCAGCGCGATGGTGCCTTTGGCGATATGCAGGCGAAGCTGTGTCATAGTGATCAATCCTTTGCAGTCGCCCAAAGGGTGCGCGGGCAGGGAAGGCAGGTCAAGCGGTCTCCATAAAAAACGGGCCTTGAGAGGCCCGTTAGGTATCACGATCTTGGCAAGATGTTAGCCGGCGGCAAGTTGGTTGTGCTTGCGCTCCATAAACTCTTTCGCAGTCTCAACGGCCACAGCGGCGTCGCGGCAATAGGCATCGGCACCAATGGCCTTGCCGAATTCTTCGTTCAACGGCGCGCCCCCGACCAAAACGGTATAATCGTCGCGAATGCCTTTCTCGATCATCGTGTCGATCACGACTTTCATGTAGGGCATGGTCGTGGTCAGCAGGGCGGACATGCCAAGAATGTCTGGCTCCTCGCTCTCCATGGCCGCGAAATAAGCCTCGACGGAATTGTTGATGCCAAGGTCCACGACCTCGAAACCAGCACCTTCCATCATCATGCCGACAAGGTTTTTACCGATGTCGTGAATGTCGCCCTTTACCGTGCCGATAACTATCTTGCCAACGCGCGGAGCGCCGGTTTCCGCCAGCAAAGGCTTCAGGATGAACATGCCGCCTTTCATCGCCCCCGCGGCCAAAAGTACCTCGGGTACGAATAAAATTCCGTCGCGGAAGTCATGGCCAACGATTGTCATGCCGCCGACCAGCGCTTTGGTCAGGATGTCATAAGGCGTCCATTTGCGTTCGAGCAGGATGTTGACGCTTTCCTCGATCTCTTCTTTGAGGCCGTCATAAAGGTCGTCAAACATCTGCGCGACAAGCTCTTCATCGTTCAGTTCCGATAGAATGATGTCGTCTTCTTGGTCAGACATAGGTCAGGCCTCCTGTGCACGCGCCAAAGCGTCGTGGTTTTGTAATAGTAAATTCATGCGATGCGCAGCATCCCCGAGCGCGACAATTTGCGACACCGTGTTATCTGCCACCGACTTACTGTTGCAAATGTTCTCTCTATGTTCCACCATGGCGCAATGAGGGAACCGGATGCAGCACCAAGTGGATCGGACCGGTTGAATGGCCGGGCAAAGGGGCGCGGAACGGCTCAAAACGAGGTTGGTCGTTTCGAGGTACTGTCGCGCGAGGCCGTTGATGATGGTTGGAGCGATTGCGAGGAAGAGATTGCGCTGCGCCGCACCGAGGTTTCGGACGAGCAGGTGGGGCAGGTCATTAGCCGAAATACCTCGCCCGATTTGCCGTTTGACCGCTCGCTCAACCCGTATCGGGGCTGCGAGCATGGGTGCATCTATTGCTATGCCCGCCCGAGCCATGCCTTTTTGGGCCTGTCGCCCGGGCTTGATTTTGAAACCCGCCTGATTGCGCGTCCAAATGCGGCGCAAGCCTTGGAGCGAGAGCTGCGCCGCAAGAGCTATAAGGCGCAGGTCTTGGCTATTGGCACCAACACGGATGCCTATCAACCGATTGAAAAGGCGCGGCGAATTATGCGGGAGGTGCTGCAAGTGTTGCAGCGGTTTCAGCACCCTGTCGCGATAACAACTAAGGGAAACCTGATTGAACGGGACATTGATATTCTGGCGGAAATGGCGGCAGATGGCTTGGTTTCCACCTCGATTTCGGTCACCACGCTTGATGCGAAGCTGTCGCGCCAGATGGAGCCGCGCGTGCCCGCGCCCGCAAGGCGGCTGAAAACCATCGAGGCGCTGGCGCGTGCCGGGGTGCCCGTGCGGGTTAGCGTGGCGCCAATGATCCCGGGCCTGACCGATCACGAGATGGACGCGATCTTGTTGGCCGCGCGAGATGCGGGGGCGACAGCGGCGAATTTCGTCAGCCTGCGTCTGCCGCGAGAGGTGTCGGAATTGTTCCAGAACTGGCTGGAGCGGGAAGTCCCCGGACAGGCGGCAAAAGTCATGGCCCGCGTGCGCCAAATGCATGGCGGGCGGGACTATGACCCGGAATTTGGCCAACGTATGCGCGGAACTGGTGTTCATGCGGACCTTCTGGAAAGGAGGTTTGACAATGCGTGTAAGCGGTTGGGGCTTACCCAGGATTTGCCTCGGTTGCGGGTAGATTTATTTACGCCACCGGCGCGGCTAGGCGATCAGCTAAGTTTGTTACTGTGACGGACGCTGACCTTATGTGCGGGCGCGTCGCCGCGTAATGCGAGGGGCGGGGCCGCCGCCGTCGGTGCCATCGCTCGGAGAGGAGAACCCGCCCATCTGTTCTTCGATCATAGCCAAAGTCGGGCGCTTGCTGCGCGGGCGCGTCTCCAAAGCTTCGCGCATGGAACGAAGGTGCTCTGGTGTCGTGCCACAGCATCCGCCGATAATGGTGGCGCCTGCGTCACGGGCCATGCAGGCATAGTTCGCCATCAATTCGGGCGTGCCGTCATAGTGGATATGCCCGTCGTGATACTTTGGGATGCCCGCGTTCCCTTTTGCGATAATCGGTAATTTGGTGCCGTCAAAGCCCAAAACCGTGCGCAGCAAATCGGATGAGCCGACGCCGCAATTGGCGCCAAAGGCCACAGGTGTCAGTGGCAGGTGATCGGCCAAAGCAGACAGAGCCGTCGACGTCAGACCCATCATCGTGCGGCCAGCAGTGTCGAAACTCATGGTGGCGCACCATGGCATATCCGCCAGTTTGGCGGCCTCGGAGGCGGCTTTCAGCTCCTCGGGGGCGGATATGGTCTCGGACCATAAAACATCTGCGCCACCCGCTTTCAGGCCCTCGGCCTGCTCGTGAAACATCTCGACGGCCAGCTCATGGGTGAGGGTGCCCATCGGTACCATGATGTCGCCGGTTGGCCCCATTGAGCCAGCCACAATAATAGGACGACCGGCCGCATCTGCGACCTCGCGCCCGATTTCGGCAGCCAAGCGGTTAAGCTCGAAAACGCGGTCCTGTGCGTCATGCAGTTTAAGACGCGAGGCATTGCCGCCAAAAGAATTGGTCAGGAACAGATCGGAGCCGGCCTCCACTGCATCGCGGTAGAGACGCGCAATGCGATCGGGATGATCGACATTCCACAATTCGGGCGCATCGCCGGAACTGAGGCCCATATTAAACAATTGCGTCCCAGTGGCCCCGTCGGCAAGCAGCCAATCGCGGTCGTTTAAAAGGCGGCTGAGGGCATTGCTGGCGGTCATTTTTAAGCCTAACTCGAAACAGAATCCATTACCGCGCCTCTTCACACGCCAATGCCGGTGACGCAAACTCATAATCATCATAATGATCATGAAGCTCAGAGGTGTTGTTTGTGTATGCTGGGGGCCGATAGATTAACCCGTAAAGCTCTACCGAGCCGATGAGTAAGGTCGCAAGGCTGTCTGCCGCTATAAACTGTGGCTCCCAGTCCGGGGCGAAACTTGACTTAAACCGCTGGAGGCCATGGGCCCCTTTTTGCTGTTTATAGGCGAAGTTGATCACAGTCTCGACCCAAGTTTTCGACTGGGATTCAGGATTATCAGCTAAGTAAAGGGGAACGGAGCACAAAGAGACTTGCGCAACATTGCAAGAGCGCGCGTCCTCAATAGCAGCGCAAATAAGCGCGTGGATTGTGCCGTCCGGACACTCGGACCCGCTGCGAATAATATCGAGAACCCATTTGTCAGCGGAGGTGTGAAACGTCACGAATGCAACAGGCGTGTTATGTTTGTAAGCCGTGAAAACAGCCTGCTTTGCGATCAAAGAGGGGCTGAAAACGCCCATGGAAAAGCCGCGCGCAATACCGTTTTTGTGCTGCCATACTTTATCAAGATTTTGCATGTGCACGAGAGAGGCCGCGCCAGTGCGAACCTGCACATCTTTTTTTGTGCAGGCCCGTAGTTTTCTGCGCAACTGAGACCGCTTCGGTGTTTGCAGGGTGAAGCTCTCGACATCGAGAACCGCTTCGCTTGCAATTTGATGGGGTTTCAATCCGATAGTGGCCCCGATCTGGGCCGCTTGTTGTCCGCATTTATACACAAGGAGACCTCGAAAGTCGCGCTTTGCGGTTCGCAAACGATTTGCCAGAAAGGGGGCAACAGGCCCGCCGAACGGGTCGCGCAGATGTAGCTCGGTGTTGGATGTTTTTCTGCCCAACGCCTGAGCGGCCCCAGTCGGAGTGTCAATCACGGATAACTGACCTTGGACCAGAAGGCATGATTCTGGTGGCATGTGGAGGCCTAAGGCAGAGCGGGTCGTGCGGCTGGCAGGTGCGGGCCTGCGTGATGAGGCAAGGAGGCTGATACCTGCAACGACGGCTGGAGCAAGGAAATATGCCGCCCGATACGCCAAGAGAGCGGCCAAAAGAGGGGTGGAATCCGCAGGGGTCAAGATCGCCAAAAGGCACACCTCGAATGGTCCGACGCCACCGGGAACACCAGATGCCATCCCTGCACAATAGGCGATTAAGAATGCCGGGTATAACAGTGAGAAAGAAATGTAACCCTCTGGAGTAAAAGCATATATTACTCCACATGCCGCTGCCGTGTCGATGGCGGCCAATGCCGTGGCGCGAGTCATAAGCCGTATGGGAGGGAGTTGAAATGGAAGGTATTCTCTGGATTGTAGCGACATGGCGGCAAGACTAAAGGCGAGCCATAAGCCCAACATCCCAAGCCACCAGACTTGATCCGAGAACCCCGGAGTTAAAACCGCGGCAAAACTGGCAACGATGGCCCATCCGCCAAAAAAGCAGGCGGTGACCAAGCTGGTCATTTGCGTGGCGCGCCAGAGGGTAACATCAGGCAAATGCGCCAGCAGTTTCCAGCGCACTAAAGATCCGGTGAATAGGCCAAACCCCAAGGTTTGCGCAATAGCAGTGGAGCGCCAACCTACTGAAAATGCATACTTATCTGGCATTTCAATTTGTAAATATCGGGCGGCTAAAATGTCATACCCACCGACGGCGGCAAGGCTTAAAGCCGTCAGAATTCCTGCGGCGAGCCAGATGCTAACAGGGAATTCTTGAAACAAAGCGAGAATGGCGTCGGGGTTAATATCCACGATTTGGTCATGCAAAAGCACCACCGCAATCACAGAGGCCACCACCAACCCCAATTGGCGCAGAATCCGTCCGCGGCTGATCTTTATACGAGTTTCGTTCGACACCTAAATACCCCGTGCATAAGCTTGCATAGGGTGGGTCTAAGGGATGGGTTTCACGAAACATTTAACAGATAAAATACGACAGAAATATTTTCTGACCTACCCGTATTTTTATTTGTACCGGCCGCCGAATGTTTCACCGGCAACCGCAAAATTTATAGCTAGTTCAGAGGCTTAAACCTCGTTCATCAATTGCTCTTTGGCGATTGCCATGAACTCGGCCATTTTGGCGCGAATAGCGTCCTCAGTGGCTTTGCTGCCCAAGTCGCCTGCGACTTTGCGGTAAACATCTTCATCACCGGCTTCTTCAAAATCAGAGCGAATAACCTCTTTCGCGTATTCACTGGCCTCATCGTCAGATTTGCCAAGCAGCTCAGCAACCCAAAGGCCCAGCAATTTGTTGCGGCGGGCTTCGGCCTTGAACTGCATCTCGGCGTCATGGGCGAATTTGGATTCAAAAGCGTTTTCGCGATCATCAAAAGTGGACATGGAAGGCTCCTATGGATGTATGTTGCCCCTGATATGCCCATGCCAGAGACCCGACGCAAGAGGTGCTGGCCCATGCGGGATAATCTGCCGCGCTTAACTTATGGGTTTGCAATGTTCGAGTAATGCTTGAGCAATGTGCGCCATCGCTTGTCTGGCTCGTCGTGGTGGCGTATAGGCACGGCCTAAGAGGGGCGTGAGTCCCGGCCCCGCGCGGGACGCCGCGCCACAGGAGATGCTCATGGCACGCGGCAAAAAGATATATGATGGCAAGGCAAAGACCCTTTTTGAGGGCCCCGAGCCGGGAACCTTGATCCAGTACTTTAAAGATGATGCGACCGCGAATAACGCCGAGAAGCACGGCATTATTGAAGGCAAAGGTGTCCTGAACAATCGCCTGAGCGAGTTCTTTATGACCGGACTTGAGCAAATCGGTGTGCCGACGCATTTCATCAAACGCCTCAATATGCGCGAGCAGTTGATCCGCGCGGTTGAAATCATCCCGCTGGAAGTGATTGTGCGCAACTATGCTGCCGGATCCATGGCCAAGCGGTTGGGCATGGAGGAGGGCACCGCGCTGCCGCGCCCCATCGTCGAGTTTTCCTATAAGGATGATGCTTTGGGTGACCCTTTGGTGCCAGAGGAATATATTATTGCGCTTGGCTGGGCCTCGCAGCAAGACCTTGACGATATCGTGGCGCTGGCGCTGCGGGTGAATGACTTCATGTCGGGGGTTATGTACGGGGTCAACATCAAGCTGATCGACTTTAAAATCGAGATCGGTCGCCAATATGATGGCGACTTCCAGCGCTTGATCGTGGCCGATGAGATTAGCCCCGATAGCTGCCGCCTGTGGGATATGGAAACCGGTGAGAAGCTCGACAAAGACGTGTTTCGCCGCGACCTTGGCAATTTGGCTGATGCCTACACGGAAGTTGCGCGCCGCCTTGGCGTGTTGCCAAACAACGCCCCGCAGATGGGCAAGCCCACGTTGATCAACTAAGGAGCCGTTGCTGTGATTCTACGCCTGCTCAAATCCTTTTTGGGGCGGTTTAAAAAGCCGTTGCAGCTGGGCAGCCCTGCGGCCAACAAGCTGGTCATTGCGCAGATCATGGAGCAAGGCGACGACGGCACGCAGGAGCGCCATGTGCGCCATTTTGCCTATCCGCATGATGCAAGCTCGACTGGCATGCACGCGGCGGTGGACCTGTTCAGCGACGCGGGTTTGGGCGCTTCTGACACACAATTTCGTGGCGGCGTTATGGGGGAGCATGAGGCTGCTCCGGCGGATGCTGAATTTGACCAACTAACGGACACCCTGCGCATTGAATTTGCGGCTATTGGGTGGGATTATGACGGCTGGGAATGCGCCGTCCTAAAAAGCTGAGGGAGCTAAGACCATGAAAGCACGTATCCATGTTATGCTTAAGAACGGGGTGCTAGATCCACAAGGCGCGGCGATTGCCCATGCCCTTGGGACATTGGGGTTTGAGGGCGTAGAAGGCGTGCGCCAAGGCAAGGTGATCGAGTTGGATTTGGCGGAGGGCACCTCTGAGGCGACGGTCAAAGACATGTGTGAAAAGCTGCTCGCCAACACGGTGATTGAGAGCTACTCGATCGAGTTGTCGTGATGCGCGCCGCCGTTCTTCGCGAATATAATGCGCCGCTGTCCCTTGAGGATGTGGCGGAGCCGGACTGCCCGAAAGATGGCGTTGTGCTTAAGGTTATGGCCTGTGGCGTGTGCCGCTCGGACTGGCATGGCTGGACGGGCGAACACCCACGCGTGAAACCCGGCCAGATTGGCGGGCATGAGTATTGCGGCGAAGTGGTGGAGGCAGGGCCTTTGGCCACGCATAAGCTTGGTGACAAGCTGATCGCGCCGTTTATTTTGGCCTGTGGCACCTGCCCATCATGCCAAACAGGCGACCAAAACACCTGCCCGAACCAGCGTTTGCCGGGCTTCTTAGAACCGGGCGCTTTTGCGGAATATGTGGCGGTGCCGTTTGACCATAACCTGACATATCTGCCGCAAACCCTATCGCCAACAGTGGCCGCGGGCCTTGGCTGCCGCGTCACCACTGCGTGGCATGCGCTGACCGGACGGGCGGCGTTGCAACCGGGCGAATGGCTGGCGGTGCATGGCACGGGCGGCGTCGGATTGTCGGCCTTGTTGCTGGGCATTGCGATGGGCGCACGCGTGGTCGTTGTTGACATCGTTGAGGAAAAACTAATCCACGCCAAAGGTTTAGGCGCAGAAGCTGCGGTGAATGCCACAGGCGGGGATGTGGCCGCGCAGATCAAGGAAATCACTGGCGGGGGCGCGCATGTTTCGGTCGAAGCCCTTGGCTTGCCGATTACCACCAACGCCTCGATTGAGTGCCTGCGCCCGCTTGGCCGGCACGTTCAAGTGGGCATGCCCGTGGGGCACACCGCCACGATGGAGATCAACATGAGTGCCGTCTATCAGGGCAATCTGGCGCTCTATGGCACGCGCGGCATGCCGCCGTGGAAATACCCGAGCCTTCTGGCGCTGATCACCAGCGGACGCATTGATATGTCGCCGCTGATTGCCCGCGAAATTGGCCTGTCAGGCACCTCGCAGGAGCTTGCAGCCTTCAACGGGCCGACCCCTCCGGGTGTGGCTGTTATCACCGATTTTCTAAGCTAAAGGACTGTTTTGCCATGAAAGCTGCCGTCATCGTCTTCCCCGGTTCTAACTGCGACCGCGACTTGGCCGAAGGGTTCCGCCTTGCGGGGTTTGAGGTCTCAATGGTCTGGCATAAGGACACTGACCTGCCGAGCGGGCTTGATATTATTGGCATCCCCGGCGGGTTCTCGTTCGGGGATTATCTGCGCTGCGGGGCGATTGCGGCACAGTCGCCGATTTGCCGCGCAGTGGTCGATTTTGCCCATAAGGGCGGCCATGTGCTGGGCATTTGCAACGGCTTTCAGGTTTTGTGCGAAACGGGCCTGCTGCCCGGCGCGCTGATGCGCAATGCCGGGTTGAAGTTTGTGTGCCGCGACCAGCGCTTAAAGGTCGAGAGCGCGGATAGCCCGTTTACCAACGCCTATACCAAAGGTGACGAGATTACCGTCCCGATTGCGCACCATGATGGGAGTTTTTCCGCCGACACTGATTTGGTCGCACGGTTGCGTGACGAGGATCGAGTAGCCGTCTCTTATGTTGGCAATCCGAATGGGTCTGCTGGCGGTATTGCGGGGATTTTAAGTGAAAACCGCCGTGTTTTGGGGATGATGCCCCACCCCGAGCGGGCGTGTGAACCAGCGCATGGCGGCACGCAGGGGCAGGGAATATTCAAATCCTTGGCGCAGGCTTTGGTGCTGGCATAATTCCGCCGATAGCTATGCTTGAGAGTGGCGGGCCACTCCAATAGTCTAGCGCCATGAAAACAACGCCTCCCAGCGGCAGTACCGATATCGCAACGGTGGAGCCCTCTAAACGCCACCCCTCGCGCAAGGCGACGTGGCGGGTGCGCGGTGTGGTCTTTGGGTTGATCGTGGTGGCGGTGGGGATCATTTGGGTCTCCAACCTATGGCTGACTGACCGTTTCACCGAGACGACGCGCAACCGGGGCGAGATCCGGCTGGCGCTGTATTCCAACGCCATCACCTCGGAGCTGCAACGCAACCGCGTCGTGCCGTTGTTGCTGTCGCGTGACCCGGTGATGATTGCGGCGCTGAGCTCAAACGATTTCTCGGCCACCTCGCGGCGGCTCATTTCATTCTCGGAAGAAATCGGCGCGGCAGGTCTGCGATTGTTTGACCATGACGGGGTGGTGGTGGCCTCGGCTGACCGCAACGAGTTGGGCGCGATCTTTCGAAATTCCCCTTATTTTGTGGATGCTTTACGCACAAATGAGACAGTGTTTAACGCAACGCAGTTGGAAAGTGGGGCCTTTATTTTCACCTATGCCCGCCGAATTGAATCCGAGAAGCAGGGCCTCGGGGTGATTGTTGTGGACGTGGATTTACGTCAATTCGAGACCCGCTGGCGCTCGCCATCCGAGGCGGTTCTGGTGACAAATTCGGAGGGCAAAACTGTGATTGCCACTGACCCGCGCTGGCGTGGGCTTGGCATCGAGGAGGCCTTGGAGAATCGCACCCCGGATAGCGCCTTGACGCGTGCTTTCGAGGCGACGGGGGGCTTTTTCGACCTTGAGCAGCCGGATTCATACTTTCGTGGCGAAGCGGTGATGGAAATGACCGGTCGCGTTGCGTTTCGCGGCTGGCGGATCACTTCGTTTTCGACCTATGCCAGCGTGCGCGAGCGGGTGAACGGTGTGCTGGCCATCGAGATCATGGCCTTTGCGATCCTGCTGGCGGTGACGTTTTATGTCTTGTCGCGCCGCGCGCAATCTCAGGCCGGGTTTTTCCGGCGCGAGAGCGAAGAGTTGCGGGCGTTGAACCTGCGTTTGGGGCGCGCAATTGCCGAGCGTCAAAAGGTACAGAAAAACCTTGAAGTGGCCGAGCAATCGTTGGCTCAATCTCAAAAACTGGCTGCCTTGGGCGAGATGTCCGCCGCTGTGAGCCATGAATTAAACCAGCCGTTGGCGGCGATGAAAACCTACCTTGCAGGGGCTAAGTTGTTGTTGCAACGGCGCCGTCCAGATGAGGCACAGGCCTCGTTTCAGCGCATTGATGACCTGATTGATCGGATGGGGGCAATCACCCGCCAGCTTAAATCTTATGCTAGAAAAGGCAGCGACGATCTGGAGCCTGTTGATCTGCGCGATGCGGTGCGCGGCGCCTTGTCGATGATGGAGCCGCAACTAAAGCGTAGCTCGATCCGGGTGATATCTACCTTGCCGGACGAGCCTGTGGTGGTTCTGGGGGACCGTATCCGTGTGGAGCAGGTCATCATCAATCTGTTTCGCAACGCGCTGGATGCCACCAAAGGGATGGCGCGCCCGCAGGTTGAAATCTTGTTGAACACCGGCGAGACGGCGGTCCTAAGCGTGCGCGATAACGGCGAAGGGCTGAGCAATCTTAACGACCTGTTCGAGCCGTTCTATACAACGAAACAACCGGGCGAGGGGGTGGGGCTGGGCCTTGCCATCTCGTCAAGTATTGTCACCGATCTGGGCGGGCGTTTGACCGCGCGAAATGGCCATGCTGGTGGCGCGGTCTTCGAGGTGCAATTGCCATTGCTTGGGCATATGGCGATCAAGACCGCGCCTCCGCAGCCTTTGCCATCGGATCGTGATTTAGACAAAAATATTGAGGCCGCCGAATAGGCGCATTTAAGGAAAAGGAGCCACAACATGGCCAATGCATTAAAGATAGCGATTGTCGACGACGAGCAGGATATGCGCCAGTCGATTTCCCAATGGCTTGCCCTGTCGGGCTACGATACCGAGACATTTTCCAGTGCGGAAGATGCCTTGAAAAATATCGGAAATGATTATCCGGGTATTGTCGTGAGCGACATCAAAATGCCCGGCATGGATGGGATGCAATTTCTCAAACGCCTGATGAGCCAAGACAGCGCGCTGCCGGTGATTATGATCACGGGCCATGGGGATGTACCGATGGCCGTGGAGGCGATGCGGGTCGGCGCGTTTGATTTTCTAGAGAAGCCGTTCAACCCCGACCGCATGACGCAATTGGCCAAGCGTGCCACCATTTCGCGCCGCCTGACGCTGGATAACCGTGCCCTGCGCCGCGAGTTGTCAGATGGGGCTGCCTTGATGCGCAAACTGATTGGCTCGTCGCCGGTGATGGACCGCTTGCGCGAGGATATTCTTGATCTGGGGCAGGCGGATGGCCATGTGCTGATCGACGGCGAAACCGGCACTGGTAAGACCCTGACCGCCCATGCGCTGCATGCCGTTGGCCCGCGCGCGGGTAAGAAGTTTGTGACGCTGAGTTGCGCCGCCTTTGACGAGGCCTCCTTGGCCAAAAAGCTGTTTGATCCGGTGGATGAGGGCGAAGAGTTGCCGCTGGTCGAGCAAGCGCGCGGCGGCACATTGGTGCTGGAAGATATCGAGGCGCTGCCCGAGAGTTTGCAGGCGCGTCTGCTGCAAGTAATCAACGAGCAAGGCACCCCGGCCGAGACGCGTATCATTGCGATTTGCAACACTCAGGAGCAGGGCAAAACCTGCGAGGATCTGATCCGTGCTGACCTGTTTTATCGCCTTGCGGCCATGCGCATCACCATCCCGCCGCTGCGCCAGCGTGGCGAAGATATCTTGACACTGTTCAACCGCTTCGGCGAGCAGTTCGGCGAGGAATACGGCACATCCGCGCCAGAGGTTTCCGCCCAAGAGGCCGCGCAATTGTTGCAAGCCCCATGGCCGGGCAACGTGCGCCAACTGATTAACATCGCCGAGCGCGCGGTGCTGCAAAACCGTCGGGGGTCCGGCTCGATTGCCTCGTTGCTGATGGCCGATAACGATGAGTTAGGACCCGTGGTCACTACCGAGGGTAAGCCGTTGAAAGAATACGTGGAAGCATTCGAGCGGATGCTGATCGACAACACGATGCGCCGCCACAAAGGCTCGATCGCCAGCGTTATGGAGGAGCTGTGTTTGCCGCGCCGGACCTTGAACGAGAAGATGGCGAAATACGGGCTGCAACGGGCCGATTATGTCTGATCACGAAGGGGGTTAAGATGGGGTTTTTCTATGCCGCGATGAACGTGGCGTATTACTTGGTCCCGATTGCCATGACGCTTGCCCTCGCGGCTGCCTTGCGGTTTTTTGTGCTGTCTCAGGTGCCGTTTGGCTGGGTCATCTCTCTCGCGATTGCTATTGGGGTGTCGTGCATACCCGTGGCATTCGAGAGAAAGCAGCTGGAGAAAGACATCGCCGCCTTTGCCCCAGACGAGGTGCACTCCGCGACGCGGGCGTTGGAGCCGGGCGCGCTTTTACACTTGCAGCCGGGTAATGAGGCGGGGTTGACCTGCCGGCAGGATTGCCTGTCTGAGGTCGCGTTTGTGACGTCGGTTCAGACGTTCGATCTGGCTGGCTCCTTGGGATGGTCCGCCAGCGAGGTTTTGGCGTCGCATGACCTTTGGCCTTTGATCAAGGATGCGGATCGCTCTAAGCCGTTTCCGTTTCAATATGCCTTCATTTCGGCGCCGACATGGCGGCTGGCGCAGGTCGCAGCAACGCCTGATTACCGTTTGCCGCATTGGCCCGACAACATGAAGGGTATTCACTTTTTGGTGCGTATCCCTGAAAGCGGCGTGCTTGATATCGCTACCGCAGAGGTACTTTTCCGACGCTTCAACATCCAAGCCGAAGTTCCACAATACCCATTTTGGGGCAGGGTTAGCGCAACCAAGCAAATGCCCGGCGTAGACGAAATTATCGCTGATTTAGCTAAATTTGGGCGCGCCCTTTAGGGGCAGGGCAGGGCGCGCGTAAAAGTTATCCACAGCAAACGGCGATTGCTCATTGTAATCGCTGTGTAAACAATACTATGTGTTGAATACGGTCCGGTGCCCCACTGAGGCGCGTTGGAACGGTTAGAGTTTCGCTGTAGTTTAAACCCGTATGACAAAACACAAGGTTTGAGCATCGCAGGATAGACGGCCCCTTGGGGCCATCGCTGCTGGCGCGCAATATGCGCCGTGGCACCATTCGTAAGGCTTGCACCCTTAATAAAAGGGGCCAAGTCGGAGACAAGAACGCGATGAGACGCGACAGGAACAGCATAGAAAAACGTAGCGTGGGCTCCCCCGCGCTGCATGGTTTCGTGCGCCGGTCTGCGCTCAGCTTCGCCCGAACAAGTCATCCCGCCAACTCATCCGCGCCCCCCGGGGCAGTGGTTGCGTTGGCCAGATGCAATTGGAAAACATGGCTAAGAAAATGCTTATCGACGCCACCCACGCTGAAGAAACGCGTGTTGTGGTTGCTAACGGAAACAAGGTTGAGGAATTCGACTTTGAATCTGAGAACAAACGCCAGCTAGCTGGCAATATTTATCTGGCAAAAGTTACGCGGGTAGAGCCGTCGCTTCAGGCGGCTTTTGTGGACTATGGCGGCAACCGCCATGGCTTCCTCGCCTATTCAGAAGTCCACCCGGACTACTACCAAATTCCCGTGGCGGACCGCCAAGCGCTGATTGAGGAAGAACTCGAGTACGCGCGCCAGCAGGCTGAAGAGGACGAGCAGCCGAAGAAGAAATCGCGTTCTCGCTCCCGCTCGCGTTCTCGCGCGCAAAAAGCCAAAACCGACGATGCCGTGGTCACAGAAGAGGTTAAAGACCCCGTGACTGACGATGCGGTAGACGTGCCCGCCACCGACATGACTGAGGCTGTTACCGATGCATCCGAGCCGACAGCAGAGGCCGTGGATGCGGTTGAAGCCACGCCGCAGGAACCTGCCGTAGAGGCGGAAAAAGCTCCGGCAATTTCGGGGATGGATGTCGTCGATCTAGAGGTCGACTCTGGCAGTGAAAACGACGCGGTTGAGACACCTGAAAGTGACGAGGACGGCGAGGAAGAAGCCTCTGCCTCTGAGAAAGACGAGAACATCGAGAGTGTGGCTCAAGAGGACGTGACGGAAGAAATCCGCCAACCTCGCAAGCCCCGTCCCAAACGCTACAAAATCCAAGAAGTTATCAAAGTTCGCCAAGTTTTGCTGGTGCAGGTTGTCAAAGAAGAGCGCGGCAACAAAGGCGCGGCCCTGACCACCTATCTGTCGCTGGCTGGCCGCTATTGTGTTTTGATGCCTAACACCGCACGCGGTGGTGGCATTTCGCGCAAGATCACCAACGCTGTCGACCGCAAGAAGCTAAAAGAAATCGCCAATGAGATCGACGTGCCATCAGGGGCGGGCCTTATCGTGCGTACCGCTGGTGCTCAGCGTACTAAATCCGAGATCAAACGCGACTACGAATACCTGCAACGTCAGTGGGAACAGGTCCGCGAACTGACCCTGAAATCTATTGCTCCGGCGCAGATTTACGAGGAAGGCGATCTGATCAAACGCTCGATCCGCGACCTCTATAACAAAGACATCGACGAGGTGTTTATCGAGGGCGAAGCGGGTTACCGCGTGGCCAAGGACTTCATGAAAATGATCATGCCGTCCCACGCCAAAAACGTGAAACGCTACGTTGATCCGATGCCACTGTTCGCACGTTTCCAAGTGGAATCCTACCTGTCCGGCATGTTCAACCCGACCGTGCAACTGCCCTCGGGCGGCTACATCGTGATTGACACCACAGAGGCGCTGGTCGCCGTGGATGTGAACTCTGGACGCGCCACTAAGGAAGGCTCGATCGAGCAAACAGCGCTGAAAACCAACCTTGAAGCCGCCGCCGAAGTGGCGCGTCAGATGCGCCTGCGTGACCTTGCTGGCTTAATCGTGATCGACTTCATCGACATGGACGAGCGCCGCAATAACACCGCCGTAGAAAAACTGCTGAAAGACCGGCTGAAAACCGATCGCGCCCGCATTCAAGTGGGTCGTATTTCGGGGTTCGGTCTGCTTGAGATGTCGCGCCAACGCCTGCGTCCCGGCATGTTGGAAGCCAGCACGCAGCCTTGTCCGTCGTGCCATGGCACCGGCCTGATCCGCTCCGATGATAGTCTTGCGCTGACCATTTTGCGCCAGTTGGAAGAAGAAGGCACGCGCAAGCGCTCCAAGGAAGTTCTGCTCAAAGCGCCAATCCCGGTCATCAACTATCTGATGAACGAAAAGCGCGAGCATCTGGGTCAGATCGAGACCCGCTATAACATGTCCGTGCGCCTAGAGGCCGACGCGCATTTGGTCAGCCCCGACTACACCATTGAGAAGTTCAAAACTGCCACGCGGGTGCTTAAACCTGTGGCTGCGAACGTGGTTTCGATGGATAGCATCGACATGTCCGACATCGACGAGATCGAGGATGTGGAAGAAGCCGTAGAAGAAGCCGAAACTGAGGCGGTTGAGGTCAGGACTACGGAGGTGGAAGCTCCCGAGCTTGATGAGAACGGCAACCCAAAGAAGAAAAAGCGCCGGCGTCGGCGCGGTGGCCGTGGCCGCTCCCGCTCGTCCGCGCAGCGCTCCGAAGATGGGGTGTCTGGCGAAGGTGAGGGTACTGGCGAAAATGCATCCGCCGATGCCGTTGAGCCTGCAACAGACGCAGCGCCATCGGTAGAGGTGGCACCAGAAGAGGGCGAAAAGCCGAAATCACGGTCCCGCTCGCGCAGCCGCTCCCGCTCAAAGGCGAAAACGGAAGAGGCTGGCGTGGATGCCGTGGCAACCGAGGCAGCCCCGACAGAAGTTGCGGCTTCTGAGCCTGCCGTTGAAGCCGCTCCCGAGGTGGTTTCTGATGAGGCTCCGAAGAAGAAGCCTACACGAACCCGCTCGCGGTCCAAGAAAAAGCTCGAAGAGGCTCCGGTCGTTGAGGTCGCGTCAACAGAGGCTCCCGAAGTTGAAGTTGTGGCTGAAGAAAAACCTAAGAAGGCACCTCGCAAGCGGGCTTCGCGGGCCAAAACGGCAACGGCAAAATCTGCTGACGCCAAGCCAGAGAAGGCTAAAACGACGAAGGCTAAACCTGCAAAAGTAGCCGCTGTTGAGGTTGTTGAGCCTGCGCCAGTTGTCGAAGCGGTGACTGAGGAAGCACCCGTTGCGGCAAAACCCAAGAAGACACGCACGCGGGTCTCCAAAAAGCCAGTCGAGGCCGAGGCGGACGCCGCAGCCCCGACCACAGAGGAAGCCGCTAAGCCCAAACGCAAAGGTTGGTGGTCTTTAGGGCGCTAAACCCTCTTGAATAAACGACAAAGGCCGGGCTAATCCCCCGGCCTTTTTTGTTTTTGACTGCGCGCGAAAGCCCCAATTTAGAGTGAAGAAATCGGGCGAATGACAAGGGAAAAACCTTCTTTGAGGTCTGCCCCATGCATCAATTTGTGATGCGTGTGAGTGCTGCTTTTTGCGCCTCCGGAAGTGATGGATGGTATTTTTATTGAGGAAATCGGCATTTTGTGTATGTTTAACTTGATCGCAGTGAATTTTTATAAGCGATCTATTTTTAAAATATATATTAGGAGTTAACCAATGCTTCGTTTTTTTATATCGGCAATCGTTATCATATTTTCCTTTACCATTTCTGACGTACAAGCACAAATTAACTGGGATATTCCAGAAACCGAGACGCCAGATGGCCCAGGCCCAGGCTCTGGTGGTGATGGCGATTTTTACTGTATGAGCTGCTGTAGCGGAGGGCTCAGTGATTCAGGTTGTTGCGCGGCCTGCAACTGTCAGTGTGGTGGGTTGCCGAATTGTTTTGCTTATCAGGCTATGAGCAGTGCAAACGTTCCAAAAGCTGTAAACGCCCACGTTTTGAATAGCTTCGCGGAAACTCAAGACCAGCTTGTCTCGACCAAGCGCGGTAAAAAACTATATTCAGTTTTGACTGAAAATGCCCTTCGCGTCGCTGAAATTTTCAAAAATGATGCAAAGCTCACCGAGAGGACGGGGGCAGCGCTTGCCAAATACTGGCCGCATGACATGTGGACCAACACCGGTAAGAAGGCGCATAAAGTCGCGCCCGAAGCGCTGAAGGAGCTGCGCGATATCCTGACACATGTCGCTGCGGTTGATGAGAAGATGGGCGCAAGCACCGTTAGTACGGCCATTTCGAAGGAGGTCATTCCCCATCTGGGTAAGGATATTATCGGGCAGCCCTACCATAAGGCCTTTGCCTGTTTCGTGAGCGGTCAAACCTGCTCTGCATCCAAGTAAACGCTCGGGGCGCCAACGAATGGCGCTCCGAATCCATGCCATGATATGGCGCGCTCAGGTTCAGCCTATTAGCGGCGTTTCTTCTTTTTCGGCGCGGCTTGTGCTGCGGCCAAAACATCTTGCGCGCGCAGCCAGCCGGACGAACCGCGCGGCAGGGCGCCCGAGGCGCGTTTGGCGTGGAGTGCGGCATCCTTAAAGCGGCCCAGTACGGCGTAGCGTTCCGCCGTGGCGACCGAGGCCATGGCGTTCTGGCCGTTCTTGGCATGGGCGAGCGCCAGATTGCGCAGAATTTGCGGGTCACCGGGGTCACGAGAGCGGGCGCGGATCAGCAGGGTCAGCGCTTGTTTGATCGCCCCCTTTGAGCCTTGCGCCAGCAACGCGCGGCCTAGCCCCGCCTCGATCAAGGGCTCGCGAGGGGCCAGCGCCAAGGCTTGCTTATAGGACGCCACGGCCCCATTGAACTGACGCCCCTCCAGCAGGATTTGCCCCTTTAATTCATGGTAATACGGATCACGCGGGCGCATTTTTAGCAGTGCGTTCATCTCGACGCGCGCTTTCTTCAGGTTGGGGGTTTTATGGTAGGCGATGGCGCGGCGCAGGGTGGCAATCTCGCCCTTTCCCTTGCTCTCGGGGCGGCGTAAAACATAGCGCGGGTTGCGCAAAAAACCCGATAGTTTCGCCGACATGCGCCCGTACCAATAGGTAGATTGCGCCGTGGTCGGCTTGGTCCGGCCTTTGAAGCCCGCGACATAGCCCTTCACCGCGCGCAGGCGGTCCTGGCTCATCGGGTGGGTCAGTGCGTAGGGGTCTTGGCGGCCGGGACGCAGGGCCTCTTGGCCGCGAAAAATTTGCAAAATATCGGTCATCGCCTCGGGGTCGAGCCCTGCGCGCGCCATGTAGCGCATGGCGGATTGATCCGCCGAGGCCTCCTCGGCGCGGGTGTGGGCAAAGAAGCGCCGCGCGGCAGAACTGGCGGTGCCTGCGGCAAGGCCAATTGCGGCCTCGCCATTGCCTGCAACTGCCGCGGCCGCCGCAAGCGCCATGCCGATGGCCGTCACACGCCCCGCCACACGCGCATTGGTGGCGCGGCGCGTCAGGTGGCCATTGGCGATATGGGCCAGCTCATGGGCAATCACCGCCTGCAACGCCTCGGGACGCTTGAGTTTCATAATAAGGCCGGAGTGGATAAAGATGTGGTTGGCATCGACCACAAATGCATTCAGCGAGCGGTCATTGATCACCAAAATGCGGATGCGTCCAGCACCAAACCCGGCGGATTGCAGCACTGGTTTGGCCAGTTGTTTCAGGGCTTGTTCAATCTCGGCGTCGCGGATCAGCCCGATCGCAAAAGCGGGCAGGGTGAGCAGCGAGAAGGCCAAAGCAACCAATACGACTTGCAACTGTTTCAAGGCAAAAATCCTTTCCAGCGATTGACCCCGGCGGCGGGGACTGGTTTGAAGCGCGAAACACCGCAACCCTGCGAGGATATGATGCGAAGTTCAACCCGTGGCGAGGTCGATCCCTTTATTGTTATGGATGTGATGGAGCAGGCGCGCCGTCTTGAGCAGGCTGGCCGCTCGATTATTCACATGGAGGTCGGCCAGCCGGGAACGCCTGCGCCAAAAACGGCCCGCGCGGCCTTGGCGCAAGCGATGGAAAACGACGCGCTTGGCTACACGGTATCGCTGGGCTTGCCGGAGCTACGCGAAGGTATCGCGGCGCTGTACAAGGACTGGTACGCCATTGATCTGGACCCGGCGCGCGTTGTGGTGACGGCGGGCTCCTCGGCGGCTTTTGTATTGGCATTCACCAGCCTGTTCGAGGCGGGAGAGGCGGTTGGCCTGCCGGAGCCGGGCTATCCGTCATACCGGCAAATTCTCAAGGCATTAAGCCTGACCCCCCACGCCATTCCGACCTTTGCTTCCGAGCGCCATGTGCCGAAATTGCCAGAGGCGGAGTTGGCAGGCTTGATCGTAGCCTCGCCTGCAAACCCGACGGGGACGATGTTGTCGAAGGCGGATTTGGGCACGTTGATCGCGGATTGCCAAGCCAAAGATGTGGCGTTCATCTCGGATGAAATCTACCACGGCGTTCAATATGAGGGGCGGGCGGTCTCGGCGCTGGAGTTGTCGGATGATGTCTATGTGATCAACTCGTTCTCGAAGTATTTCTCCATGACGGGCTGGCGGTTGGGCTGGATGGTGGTGCCGGAAGATCACGTGCGCCGGATCGAGCGGTTGGCGCAAAACATGTTCATCTGCGCGCCACACGCCGCCCAAGTTGCGGCCATCGGGGCCTTGAATGGCCGCGCCGAGACCGAGGCCATGCTGTCCTCTTATACCGAGAACCGCCGTTTGATGTTGGAAGGTTTGCCGCAAGCGGGGTTCGACAAAATCGCGCCACCGGACGGGGCGTTCTACATTTATGCCGATGTCTCGGAGTTGACGAACGACAGCCTCGCCTTTGCCGCCGAAATATTGGAGCAAGCGGGGGTGGCGGTCACTCCGGGCTTGGATTTCGATCCGGTGCGTGGCCATACTACCTTGCGGTTTTCCTATGCGCGCGGCACCGACGATATTGTTGAAGGGTTGGCGCGACTGACCAAATTTATGGCCAGCTATAAAGCCAAGCGCAGCTAGATTACGTCTTCGCCCAACACGCGATTGCTGTTAAGGTGCCTGCAAAAGAATGAAAAAGAATAAAGGGCAGTCATGAGCAGGCTGATCACCATGGCAATAGCGGCCCTCCTGTGCGTGGCAGGGGCAGGCACACCCGTTGCGGCGCAAGAGCTGCGGGCCTTGGCGCGCGTCGATATGGCGGCGTCACAGGTGGTCGACGGCTATGGCAGCACGACCCTGACCCTGGCGTTGACCCAAGCGGTGCCCTACCGCGTGCAACTGCTAAACGCGCCGCGCCGGATCGCGGTGGATTTCCGCGAGGTGGCCTTTGAGGCGGATCTGAGCGCGCTGGACCACTCGGATAAAATCGTGGAGCTGCGCGCCGGGGTTATCCGCGATGGCTGGTCGCGGCTGGTGTTGGAATTATCCGAGCCGTTGCAGGTTTCCGAGGCCGGCATGGTGCCTGATCCGGTGGACGGGGACGCGGTGCTGACGCTTAGGCTGACGCCCGTCTCGGAGGAAGAGTTTGCCAAACGCGCGGCGGTGACTGCGAGGTCGGTGAAGACTTGGACGCATGAGACCCAAAGCGGTGATGCGCCCGCCCGTTTGATAGTTGTGATTGACCCCGGCCATGGGGGGGTGGACCCCGGCGCGCAGCGTGAAGGCATTGATGAGGCGGATCTGATGTTGCAATTCGCCCGCGAGCTGCGCGAGCAATTGCTGCGTTCGGGGCGCTATGATGTGGTGATGACCCGCGAGGACGACAGCTTTGTGTCGCTGCCCCAACGGGTGTCGCTGGCGCGTGCCGCAGGGGCGGGCGTGTTCTTGTCGCTCCATGCGGATGCTTTGGCCGAAGGGCGCGCGACAGGCACAACGATCTACACTTTATCCGCAGAGGCATCCGACGAGGCTTCGGCCAAACTGGCCGAGCGCCAAGACCGCACTGACATTGTGGCAGGCGTGGATTTGACCGCGCAAGATGACCAGATTGCAGGCGTGCTGATGGACCTTGCGCGCCGCGAAACCACGCCGCGCACAGACCGGCTGGCGGATGCTTTGGTCGGTGGTTTGCGCAACACTTTGGGCAAACTGCACAAGCGGCCCCGCCTAGAGGCCGGGTTCTCGGTGCTCAAAGCGCCAGATATTCCGTCGGTTCTGATTGAGTTGGGCTTTATGTCGTCGCAGTCAGATTTGGACCGACTGCAAGATCAGGTTTGGCGCGCTCAAGCCGCGACTGGAATCGTTGATGGGCTGGACCTTTGGGCGCTGGAAGATGCCGCGATTGCGGCGGGGCAATGAGAATGGCAAAGAAACGTGATCGAAATCGGCCGGTTTTGGCCGTCTTTCCCCGACAAGGCGTTTTGACCTTCGCGGTGGCGGCACCTATATACTGTGCAACGAGAATTTGGGGGCAGAGCAATTGCTGCGCATGATTTTATCTTTCTTCGGGTCGGTTTTCAGCCTGATTTGTATCGGCACTGTGGCGGTGTCGCTGCTTATTGGCGCGATCTTCTTTATGTATGCGCGCGACCTGCCCGATACCGATCAGCTGGCGCAATACACGCCGCCGACCATTAGCCGCATTTATTCCGGCCAAGGTACATTGATCGACGAATTTGCCCACGAGCGCCGCCTGTTTGCCCCCGCAGATCAAATTCCCGACATCGTAAAGCAGGCGTTTATCTCGGCGGAAGACAAGTATTTCTATACCCACAAAGGCTATGATCCGTTGGGCATGGCGAAGGCCGCGTTTGATGCGGCACGGGGCGGGCGCCTTCGCGGGGCCTCGACTATTACGCAACAAGTGATGAAGAACTTCTTGCTGTCCGGCGACCGCTCGGCCGAGCGTAAGATCAAAGAGCTGATCCTTGCCGCGCGTATCGAGGGAACCTTGAGCAAGGATAAGATCCTAGAGCTGTACTTGAATGAAATTTTCCTCGGCCAAAATAGTTTTGGTGTGGCGGCCGCTGCGCAAACCTATTTCAACAAAACGCTTGCCGATCTAAAGATTGAGGAGGCCGCGTATCTGGCCGTTCTCCCCAAGGCTCCGTCGCGCTATCACCCAGTGCGCCAAGCCGAGCGCGCCATTGGCCGCCGCAATTTTGTCCTGCGCGAGATGCAGGAAAACGGCTATATTTCGATGGAGGAATATACGGCCGCGCGGGCGAAACCTTTGGCTACGGTGCAAGACGGCACTTACACAAATTTCAAGTCGGATTTGCCCAGCCGCGACTATTTTACCGATGAAATTCGCCGCCAGTTATCCAAGGACTTTGGCAAGGACGAATTTTTCGAGGGCGGGCTAACCATTCGCGCCACGGTTGACCGTGAGTTGCAGAAAGTTGCGGCGAAATCCCTGCGTGCAGCGCTGGAAAAATACGACCGGGGGCGGGGTGTGTTCCGCCGCGTGAGCGCCAAGGTTGAGGCGGAAGACTTGGCGGGCGAGGGCTGGAAAGAGGCCCTGTCCGACACCACATTCCCCCGCGATATCGAGGGCTGGAAAGCCGCTGTCGTGCTGTCGTTTGACGGCAATAACGCCAACATCGGCGTGCAGGGCGTCACTGATCCGGGCACAATTTTAGGGGCAGACGTCAAATGGGCGCGCCCTCGGCTTGAGAACGGCAAACTGGGCAAGAAATTCGCCAATGTGGACAACCTGTTGGATGTGGGCGACGTGGTTCATGTGCGCGCGCGCGATGACGGCACATGGTCCCTGCGCCAAGTCCCGGAGGTCCAAGGCGGCTTTATGGCGATGGATGTGAACACGGGCCGCGTGTTGTCGATGCAGGGCGGGTTCTCGTATCAGCACTCGGTGTTTAACCGCGCCACGCAGGCGACGCGCCAGCCCGGTTCCAGCTTCAAGCCATTCGTCTATGCCGCCGCGCTGGACAGTGGCTTTGCCCCGAACACAATCGTGGTGGATGCGCCGATTGAAGTGAATACGCCGCAAGGTCTTTGGCGGCCCCGAAATTCGTCCAACAAGTTCTATGGCCCAACGCCTGTGCGCACCGGTATCGTGCAATCGCGCAACCTGATGACCATTCGACTGGCGCAGGAAATCGGCATGGATACGGTTGCCAGCTACGCCGAGCGCTTTGGCGTCTACGATGATATGAACCCGTTTTTGTCCAACGCATTGGGCGCGCAGGAAAGCACGCTTATGCGGATGGTGACGGCCTATGCGATGTTTGCCAATGGCGGCGAGCGGGTCGAGCCAACGCTGGTGGACCGGGTGCAGGACCGTTGGGGGCGCACGGTGTATCGCCACGACAAGCGGACCTGCGAGGATTGCCAACTGGCCTCGCTGGACCCGGATTTTTCCCCGACGATCACCTCCAGCCGCGAGCGGGTCATGGATGCGATCACTGCTTATCAATTGACCTCGATGATGCAGGGCGTGGTGAAACGCGGCACCGCCGCCAGAACGGTTAACCTGAGCGTACCGACGGCGGGCAAAACCGGCACCACCAATGACGCGAAAGATGTGTGGTTCGTGGGCTTTACCTCCAACATCGTGGCAGGGTGCTATATCGGCTTTGACCGACCTCGCTCCATGGGGAAAGGGGCCTATGGCGGTGGCATGTGTGGCCCAGTGTTCAACAGCTATATGAAGAAAGCGACGGCCAAATATGGCGGCGGTAAATTCAAGGTGCCACCGGGTGGCTACTTTGTAAAAATCGACCGCTTCACGGGCGCAGTTTTGCCTGCGAATGCATCCGGTGATCATGTGGTGACCGAATATTTCCGTGACGGCGAAGAGCCCTCATACGGCTTGGGCGCGATCATTGATGGTGGCTTTGCCATGGGGTCAAACCTTAGCCTGTTCTCGCGGGGGCAAGACGACGTGACAGCCGTGAGAGAGGTCACGACTTCGACGGGTAAGAAGGCGGTTATCCCGAAACGGGCCAACTTTGGTACGCTGAGTGCGGGCGGCCTTTACTAGCCTTATTGCGGTAGGATCACGCCGATCACCTGAGCTTGCTTGCGTGACGGCTGGCTCTGGCCTATCACCTTGACCTGAACCAAATTTGCAGGATTTTCCTATGCGCGCAGACGCTCAGAATAACGTGGATGCTATTGAGAAATCTCTGGCGTTGTTACGTCAGCGAATGGATTGGGAAACGGCGCCGTATCGGCTGGAAGAATTTGATGCGCGGGTGGAGGACCCAAATCTGTGGGACAATCCGGATGCGGCTCAAAAGCTGATGCGCGAGCGGCAATCACTGGTTGATGCCATCGACAGCTATTCAGAGATGAAGCAAAATCTGGACGACAGTATTGAGCTGATTGAGATGGGCGAGATGGAAGATGACGCGGATGTGGTGGCCGAGGCCGAGGCCGGCCTGGCAGCCCTGCGCAAGCAATCCGCCGCCGCCGAGTTGGAGGCTTTGTTGAACGGCGAGGCCGATGCCAACGACACATTCCTAGAAATCAACGCCGGCGCAGGTGGCACCGAAAGTTGCGACTGGGCCTCGATGCTGGCGCGCATGTATGTCCGCTGGGCCGAGAAGCGCGGCTATAAGGTCGAGTTGCAATCAACCTCGGCGGGCGACGAGGCGGGGATCAAATCCGTTGCCTATAAAATTAGCGGCCACAACGCCTATGGCTGGCTGAAATCCGAGAGCGGCGTGCACCGTTTGGTGCGTATCTCTCCGTTCGATAGCGCGGCCAAGCGGCACACTTCGTTTAGCTCGGTCTGGGTCTATCCGGTGGTCGATGACAATATTGAGATCGAGGTGAACCAATCCGACATCCGCCTCGACACGTATCGCTCGTCCGGGGCGGGGGGGCAGCACGTGAACACAACAGACTCGGCCGTGCGGATCACCCACTTACCGACGGGTATTGTGGTCACCAGCTCCGAGAAGTCGCAGCACCAGAACCGTGATATTGCAATGAAGGCGCTGAAATCTAGGCTCTATCAGATGGAGCTGGATCGCCGGAATGCGGCAGTGAACGAGGCCCATGAGAACAAGGGCGACGCGGGGTGGGGCAACCAGATCCGGTCCTATGTTTTGCAGCCCTATCAGATGGTGAAGGACTTGCGCACCAACCACGAGACCTCTGACACCAAAGGGGTGCTGGACGGCGCTCTGGACGGGTTCATGGCTGCCACGTTGGCGTTGGATGTGTCGGGTAAGTCGCGTGCCGAGGCGCAGTCCGAGGACTGATACGCCGGGGCGGTGCAACTGGTTAGTCGTGCGCCACCTCTGGCGACTGGCTGCCAAGCGCAGCAATCACAGCGGACAGCAGACAGACAACCGATGCGGCCCATGCGACCCTTATAAAGGCTGCATTGGAGGCCGCAGCATGAGCGGGATCAATCATGACCTCCCCATAGCTCGCAGGCCCATCCGCCATGCCATATACGACAGCAACAACGCTACCCATGGCTGCGATAGCAATGAGGCTCGCCATTCGGGTGACTGCATTGTTAATGCCTGACGCCGTGCCAGTGGCGTTCGGGGGAACAGCCCCCATGACTGCCGAGGACAGTGGTGCCACAACCAACCCCATGCCGATGCCCTGTAGGCACATGGCGGGCATCAGGGCACCCCAAAAACTCTGGGACGGGATGATCAAAGCCAGCACCGCATATCCGGTGGCCAGCACCAATGCGCCGCTTACCAAAAGAGGCGTTGGCCCAATGCGCCCGGCCAATTGCCCCGCACGTCCAGACAGCAGTGCGATAAAAACTGACAGCGGGGCATAGGCTGCGGAGGCTGCAAGCTCACTTTTCCCCCAGCTTCCTATGACCAGCATGGGCAAGTAAAACAGGACAGCAGAGAAGGCAAAATAGATACCAAAGGACACAAGATTTGCAGCCGAGAAACTTTGGTTTTTGAACAGCGATAAAGGCATCATCGGATGGGCGCTGCGGGCCTCTATTCGCAAAAATATCGCAAGTGTAACAAGGCCTGCTACGCCGGTTATCACCCCATTTGTTGATAGTAACGCGCCCTGACCGCTGCTAATTCCGCTTAGGGTCCAAGCGAATAAGCCCAATCCTAAGGTGGCGCTCAGCGCTCCGGGGATATCAAGGCCACGCTCAGGTTGGCCAGGATCTTGTGTGACTTTGGCCAGTAGAAAATAGAGGGCCAGAGTGCCTAACGGCAGGTTTACCGCAAAAATATAGCGCCAAGCCTCTTGGCCGCCAAAGCTAAGAGCGACGCCCCCGATGATCGGCCCAAGCGCGGAGGTGACAGCGGCCGATGCCGCCCAAATTCCGATTGCTTTGGCCCGATCTTCAGGGGGGTAGGTGCGTGAAATAAGCGCCAGTGAGCCAGGTACCATTAATGCGGCGGCCAAACCTTGGAGCGCACGGGCTGCAATTAGAAAACTGGGGGTGGGAGAGAAAGCGCAGGCCACCGAAGCCAGCATAAATAACGCGATCCCACCCCCAAAGACGCGCACAAGTCCGAAACGGTCTCCGGCGGCGCCACCGACTAGGATCAGGGCGCTGAGCGTAAGCATGTAGGCGTTTGAAACCCACTGTGCCTCGAGCAGGGTTGCCTCCAAAGACACGCGAATAGCAGGCAAGGCGATTGCCACGATCGAGCCATCAATAAAGCCGAGTGAGGACGCAAGAATGGCGGCCACTAAAAGATAGGGCCGACTTTGTGGAGCACAAAGAGGCAGCGACTTTGAACCGTGCTGATTCAAAGTCGCGACAGCATCCATGCTTTTAGCTTTTAGGTTTTTCAGGCGTGCTTGCGGGCGGAGCCGAGGGTGCCGCAGGCATTGGAGCGCCACCCGGAATGCCTTTGCCGCCGGTATTCAACGGGTCATCTTGGCGCTGTACAGAGCCCTCGAAATGCGCACCGCTTTCAATTGCGATTGTCTTATGGATGATGTCGCCTTCCACCCGTGCAGTAGAGGTTAAACGCACCTTCAGGCCACGCACTCGACCAACGACGCGGCCATTGACCACGACATCATCGGCGACGATCTCGCCACGGATAACTGCGGTCTCACCAACTGTCAGCAAATGGGCGCGAATATCGCCTTCCACAGTGCCTTCGACCTGAATGTCGCCAGTCGTTTTCATGTTGCCGGTGACGGTTAAATCAGTCGACAAAATTGACGGTGGGGCTTTGGGACGAGGAGCCGAGGCCGCAAAGTCAGGCTTTGGTGCTGCCGGGGCGGCTGGCTTTGCCGGGGCCGAGCTGGTCTCGGATGGTTTAGCGCTTGGGTCGTTGATTTTACTTTTAGAAAACATCGCGTCCTGCCTTGATATAGGTCATCGGGTTGACCGGAGTTCCGTTGAGGCGAACCTCGTAGTGAAGATGGGTGCCGGTGACACGGCCAGTGGCTCCCATATCACTAATACGGTCGCCACGCGATACCCTTTGGCCGACTTTTACACGAATATTCGAGTTATGGGCATAGCGGGTCTCAATACCGAAGGCGTGTTTGATCTTCACGAGGCGGCCATAGCCTGATTGCCAGCCTGCATGAGTGACGACGCCATCGGCGGTTGCGTAGATTGCTGTGCCGCGCGCGCCGGCGAAATCAACGCCTGCGTGCATGCGACGACCTGCGCCTTTGGGATCACGGCGATAGCCGAAAGGGGAGGTGAAGCGGAACGCAGATTTAACCGGCATGGCCACAGGCGATTTATCGGCGGCGATGCGGAACAAGTTGATGCGGTCCAACTCCTTGAGCAACCGATTGGCGCGCTTGGAGGTGTGATCCGCAACAGTCCCGCCGCCAGAGGTCGACATAGTGGCGGGCAGCAGCGGGCCACCCTTGCCAGAATAGCCACGACGCACTTCGCGCAGGATGCTCTCGGTGGGCATGCCTGCGGCACGAAACATCTTGTCGAGCGGTTGCAGAGAGACAGTCACGGCCTCTTCAAGACGGGTGAAGATTTGGTTGTTTCGATCCTCATTCATCTTGAGGGTAAAGCGCAAATCATCGGCAATCCCGATCGCATCTTCCGCGTCTTTGGCGATCTGGTCACGCTCGGCGGCAGTTTTCTCCAGCGCGGCGGTCAGGAACGATACCGATCCATCGACGGTCTTGGCGCGCGCAAGAAGCGGTGCGTCGGTTGACCCATCGGCGTTCAACTGCGCGGTTAGAACCTCAGATTCATCACGGGCCGCGTCACGGTCTTTCATGGTGCGGCGCAGGGTGGTTTGGATGACTTCGATGCCGGTTTCCAGCTCGTTGCGACGATCCTCAGAGGCCAACAAGGACGACTGCATTTTGGAAATTTGCTCCAGCGCCACGTAGAACCGGTCATGAGCGGCCGAGGCTTCAACAGCACGGCTGTCGCGTTCGCGGGAGAGGGCATTCAAGCGTGCCTCATAGATGGCTCTTTCGCGTTGAGCCTGCTCTCGTGCGTTGCCTGAGCTGATCGTATCCATCAAGAAAATGGCGGTGACCACGAAGGTCCAACAGGCGATGATGGCCCCGCCGATGATGACCCCGGCTTGCAGTGTTGGGCGCAAGCGGATGAACCGCGTGCCTTCCTCTGATTTTAAAAATAGGCGCTGCTCGGGCAGCTTGTGCCCAATCGCGTGATCTAAAATATTGAAAAGACGTGTTTTCACTGTTTTACGGTCCCGTTTTCCCAGTCGTCAACGCCATCAGGTGGTCCCCACCACACCAACGGCTTCAAGATGCTTAAACTTTGTGCTGAATCCGCGCAACAATTAAGGCTAGAAAAAAACCTCTCAAAAGGAAATTGTGCTTATTTTGGCGGTATTTCGCCGATGTCCCTAAGGTCACGTCCTTGGCTTGGCGGCCAATGGCCAATAAAAATCGGGTGCAATTCCGGCTTCGGCTCGCTTTTCTTCATTAAAAGGCGGCTTCAAGGGCGCGTGGAAATAGCGTCGCACCAAGCGGTGAAACGTGGGGGTCGGATCAAGGTTTTCGCGCCCGCATAGAAAGTGGAACCATTTAGAGCCATAGGCCACATGGGCGACTTCCTCGGCGTAAATAACCTCCAGTGCCTCAACTGTGCTGTGGTCTTTTGCTTGTTTGAACAGGCCGATTATTCCGGGCGTTACATCTAGCCCGCGCGCCTCAAGAACCATTGGCACCACTGCAAGACGGCCTTTAATGTCGTCCATCGTATCCGTGGCGGCGGTCCACATGCCTGCATGGGCGGGCAAGGCCCCATAGTGGCTGTCGTGTTGTTTAAGGCGGTCGGACATCAGGTTGAAATGCTTGGATTCATCGTCAGCGGCGCGCACCCAGTCATCATAGAACCCTAGGGGAAAATCTATGTCGGGAAAGCGGGCGATGATGTCCCAATGCAAGTCCACCGCGTTCAACTCGATATGCGCAATGGCATGTAACATGGCGATTCGGCCCTCTGGCGTTCCGGGCTTGCGGTGGGGCACGTCGCGCGGGGATAGGAGTTCCGGCTGATCCGGGCGGGCAGGAAAATCAGGCGGCGTGGCGCGACCCAATTCGATCTCCTGACCGCTTTCGCGCGCGGCGAGCCACGCTTTAGCAAACTTGTGCGATAGCGCTGTTTTCTCCCATGGATCAGCGGTTTCCAGCACGGTGACGGCCATCTCGCGCAGACTTAAGGTCATGCTGACCTCACTGTGTCTAGAACCGCCTCGACATGGTTGGGAACACGAACTTTGCGCCATTCTTGTAAGAGCATTCCGTCTGTGCCGATCAAAAACGTCGAGCGCTCGATGCCCATAAACGTCTTGCCGTACATGCTTTTCTCTTTCCACACACCGTAGCGCTCGCACACGTCCGCTTCGGCGTCGGAGGCCAGGGTAATGCCCAAATCATGTTTGTTGCGGAAGTTGTCGTGCTTTTTGACGCTGTCTTTCGAGACCCCGATGATCTCGCAGCCTGCATCCCTAAAAGCCTGCAATTGCTGGGTGAAAGCGATGGCTTGCGTGGTGCAGCCGGGGGTGTTGTCCTTCGGGTAGAAATACAAAACCACCCATGAGGGGCGCAGCGCGGATAGCGTCACAGTGTCGCCTCCGTCGCGCGGCAGGGTGAAATCGGGGGCCAATTCGCCAATCTTTATCATATGCGATGTCCTCGTGATGCAGAATTGATGTGTCGCCAAAGGTAGGTCGCTGTATGTAAAGGTAAAGACCTGAACGCAAGCGATTGCATGTACGATTGAAAGATGAGGTGGCATGGCCGACGACGCCACGCAAAACGCAGACGATGAACTTCCCCCTCAGGCCGAAGCCGAAGGGGCAGAGGACGCGCAGGCGGACAGTGAGACCCCAGAGGCGAATGACCTTGAAGAGGAGGGGATATCCACGCCCCCCCCGACCCATCTGATCCAACGCCAGCATCACAAAAAGGCCCGCAAAGGGCTTATGTGGTCGGGCACGGGGTTGGTTTTGACCGCTCTCGCATTCTTGGTCGTGGTAATTGCGTTGTCGCTCATGGGGCGCAGCCTTGAGTTGCCCGACTGGGCCGTGGATCGGCTAGAGGCCCGGATCAACGCCGAGCTTCCCAAGGAGAGAATTCAGTTTTCCTCGGTCTCTTTTGGCCTTTTGGACAGCGCCTACAGACCAACCGTCGACGTGACGCAAGTGGAGCTGTTCAATGCGGACGGCCAACTGATTCTTGCACTCCCCAAGCTACGAACCAAACTGGATACCTCCGAGTTACTTTTGGGCCGGCTTAAGTTGGAGACATTGGAGGTGGAGGGGGCCAGCATTGATTTGATCCGCGATAAGGATGGCAAAATTGCCTTGGCCTTTGGTGCTCAAGTCGGGGGTGATCAGGTGCAGGCGGGATCAATGGCAGAGGTGTTGACCCAGATTGATACATGGTTGGCCGAGCCGTGGATGGAGGAGTTGGAAGAGGTCAAAGCGGGGGAGCTGTCGATAAAACTCACCGATGCGCGGAGTGGCGAAGTGACCTCGGTTGAGCGGGGGGTGTTGAACCTAACCAATGCACCAAAGGCGATTGCATTAACGGTGTCCATTGACTTGGATCAACCCGCTGGCCCGCCCGCACGACTGTTCTTTTCTGCCGATAAAACCAAAGGCGAAGCTGGCGCCAAATTGGTGGGAAAATTTACCAATTTACGGGCGCGTGATCTGGCGTCACAAGTCGGCGCTCTGAACTTTCTAAGCATACTGGACGCTCCTGTCTCGGGGGCCTTGAGCGCCGATATTGACCCAGAGGGGCAGGTTGCCGGATTGGCCGGGACGCTGGACATCGCGCAGGGGCATTTGCGACCAACAGAGCAGGCCAAACCAGTGCCGTTCAACTCTGCAAAAACCTACCTTAGATACGAGGCTGCGACGGGGCGGCTGCTGTTTGACCAAATCACCCTTGATGCACCTGAATTACGCCTGGATGCGACGGGCCATGCCGACCTGAGTGACTTTAAGGCGGGTGTTCCGCAAGTTCTGCTGGGGCAATTACGATTTAGCAATGTGCGACTGGCGCCGGAGGGGCTGTTTGAAGCGCCGGTGACCTTTAGCACGGGTGAGTTGGACATGCGGTATCGCCCCGCAGAGTTGCAGCTCGACATTGGGCAATTGACCCTGCGCAGCGATGGGGTGAACCTGCGCGCCTTCGGGGCCGTCGACGTTTTGCCTACCGGTTGGAGTGTCTCGTTGGACGCAGCAATTGACAATATCAGTCATGATCGGGTGATGTCGCTTTGGCCAGAGAACGCGGTGAAAAAGACGCGTCACTGGCTGGTTGAAAACATCCGTGAGGGGCAAGCCGAACATGTCCACGCATCGCTAAGAATTGTGCCCGATGAGCCACTTAAAGCCGCCGTGAGTTTTGATTTTAGCGGGACTAAGGTTAAGTTTTTAAAGACACTTCCTCCTGTTGAGGGCGCGCGAGGATACGCCTCGATCTCGGAGAAAACCTTCAATCTGTCGCTCCAAGAGGGCTATGTGACGGCCCCCGTTGGGGGCGCATTGCAGGCGGCAGGCTCGGTCATGGAAATCCCCGATATGCGCGCAAAACCCGCCATGGGAGTGTTTGATTTGACGCTGAATGGCCCCTTATCTGCAACTCTGTCCTTGCTTGACGAAAAGCCGTTTGAATTCCTGACAAAATCCGACCTCAAAACGGATGTGGCGACTGGAGTGGCCAAAATTAATACGCGGTTGACCGTTCCGTTGAAGGAAAAAGTAAAGATCAAAGATGTGGGCTATGTGGTGTCCGCCGAGGTGCGCGGCGTTGCCTCGGACACTTTGATTGAGGGGCATAAATTACGGGCAGACCTGATGGAAGTTCTGGCGGGCGACGGGCAACTTTCCATCGGCGGCAAGGCCACGATTGATAAGCTGCCGATGGATGTTCTATGGGCACGAAAAATCGGTGCGGGGACTGGAAAAAATAGCACCGTCAGCGGCACAATCGAATTATCGCCACGCACATTGTCAGTGTTCAATGTCGGGTTGCCGAAGGGGAGCGTTACGGGCTCGGGGCGTGGAAATATTGACATTAAACTGGCCAAAGGGGCCGCTCCTGAGGTGACGTTAAACTCAAACCTGCGTGGCATTGGACTGGCTATTCCTGCGTTGAGTTGGGTCAAGCCGAAGTCGAGCAAAGGGTCTTTGAAGCTAGATCTGACGCTAGGAGCGACGCCAAAGGTTAATGACGTCCAAATCAACGCCGGTGGCCTGAAGGCGCGGGGCACTGTTACTTTGAACCCGGGTGGAGGGTTGAAAAATGCAGTGTTTAAGTCCTTTAAAATAGCTGGAAAATTAAACTCGCGTGTTGATTTGATCGGGCGCGGTGTAAATCGCAGCCCGTTGGTGTCGATCAAGGGCGGCACCATTGATATTCGCAAGTTTGGCGTGACTTCTAACGGGGGGAGCGGGGCATCAGCAGGGCCACCATTGGAGCTGGCTTTGGACCGGCTTATCGTCGCTGACAGCATCGCGCTTGACCAATTCAAAGGCAGTTTTCGCAACAAGAAGGGCATTGATGGGACGTTCAAGGCCAACCTGAATGGCAAGGCTGCGATAACCGGTACTGTGATCCCCACGGGGCAGGGTCCTGCGGTGCGCATTAAGTCAAGCAACGGCGGTCGTGTGATCGCCGCGTCGGGTATTTTTCTCAATGCTAACGGCGGGGATATGACCCTGACGTTGCAACCCAATGGCAAAGCTGGACAGTTTGAAGGGTCGCTGAAGATCAAAAATACCCGCGTTAAAAAGGCACCGGCCTTGGCGGACCTATTGTCTGCGCTGAGCGTCATCGGCTTGCTGGAGCAGCTCACGGGCGAGGGAATTTTGTTCACCAACACTCAGGCCCGTTTCTTGTTGACGCCCGGCGGGGTGACGCTCAAAAGCTCGTCTGCGGTGGGGCCTTCAATGGGGATCACCATGGACGGAATTTACAATACAGGCAGCCGACGAATGGATATGCGAGGCGTGGTTTCGCCAATTTATGCGGTGAATGGCTTATTTGGCGCGCTGTTTTCACCGCGCAGGGGGGAAGGGCTGTTTGGCTTTAATTACACGCTAAAAGGCTCTGTTGACGGGCCGAGGGTGGGGGTAAACCCACTGTCGATACTGACGCCGGGCATCTTTCGCGAGATATTTCGCCAAGCCCCGCCAAAGCTGAAAAACTAAAGGCCTGCGCCATGAACTTAAGCGATTTTGACTTTGATCTACCCGAGCAGCTGATCGCGACCCGCCCTGCGGTGCCGCGTAGCTCCTCCAAGATGTTGGTGGCGACGCGGCACCGGATTGTGGATCAAACTGTGACTGATTTGGTTGATCATTTGGGGGCAGGCGATGTGCTGGTCCTCAATGATACCAAGGTTATTTCCGCCCGCCTTTTTGGCCACCGCGACCGCGACGGGAACCGCTCCAAGATGGAGGTGACTTTATTGTCGCCAACCCAAAGCGGGCAGTGGCGCGCGTTGATCAAACCGCTGCGCAAGGTGCGCGACGCAGAGGTGATTGCCTTCGCGGCCGGGCTGCAAGCCACGGTGGTGTCGCGCGAAAATGGTCAAGCCACGCTGGAATTTAACAAGCAGGGCGCGGATTTTGATGCGGCGCTGAACGAGGCGGGCCAAATGCCGCTGCCGCCCTATATTGCCGCCAAACGGCCCGCCGACGGGCAGGACAAGACCGACTACCAAACCGTTTTCGCCAAACACACCGGTGCCGTAGCCGCCCCGACCGCCTCGTTGCATTTCGACCAAGACTTATTGGACCGTCTTGCCGCCAAAGGGGTGCGCTTTGCCCATGTGACTTTGCATGTGGGGGCGGGGACGTTTTTGCCCGTGAAGGTTGAGGATGTGACCACCCATAAGATGCACGCGGAATGGGGCGATGTCACGCTAGATGCAGCGGATATGATCAACGGGGCAAAGGCCAGTGGCGGGCGGGTGATCGCGGTTGGTACCACCGCGCTAAGGCTGATCGAGAGCGCTGCCCACGATGGTAAAGTGATGCCATGGCAGGGTGAGACCGACATCTTTATCTACCCCGGCTTTAAGTTTCAGATTGTGGATGCGTTGATGACCAACTTTCACCTACCGAAATCTACGTTGATGATGTTGGTGTCTGCGTTGATGGGCCAGGAACGGGTACGCGAAATTTATGCGCACGCGATTAGTCAACAGTACCGCTTCTTCTCGTACGGGGATTCCTCGCTGCTTTTGCCCTAAAAACTGCCGCTCGCGACGCCCACATGTCGGTGGCGTGGTTTCGCGGTGGCGCAACCTCAGATACGCAGAATCCAAGGTGTGAGCTAAGTCTGAGTATGGATTAATCATGGTTGAAGTTTTTAAATCGTCGTGGGCCTTGTTACTTGGCATGATGCTGTTGATGGTGGGCAACGGGTTGCAAGGCTCGCTCATCGGTATTCGGGGGGGGATCGAGGGGTTCTCGACCTACGAATTATCACTGATCACATCGGGCTATTTTCTGGGTTTTCTTGGCGGGTCACGCATGGCCCCAAATTTTATCCAGCGGGTTGGGCATGTACGGGTTTTCGCGGCACTTGGATCGTTCATCTCGGCGGTTTTGATCCTCTACCCTGCGGTCACTGATCCGGTTGCTTGGGTGGTTTTGCGCGTCATAATCGGCTTTAGCCTGTCGGGTGTGTACGTCACGGCGGAAAGCTGGCTGAACAATTCCTCGTCGAACGAGACCCGGGGGCAGGCGCTATCGCTCTATATGATCGTGCAAATGGTGGGCATCGTTGCGGCGCAAGGCTTGCTGAATGTGGCTGATCCGGGCGGGTATATCTTGTTCATCATCCCCTCGGTCTTGGTGTCGATTTCATTCGCGCCGATTTTGCTGTCCGTGTCACCAACGCCCGCTTTCGAGACGACCCGCCAGATGAGCTTTCGCGAGCTGTTTACCAACTCGCCACTAGGGGCCATGGGAATGTTGCTGCTGGGCGGGGCATTCTCGGCGCAATTTGGCATGTCGGCGGTTTATGGCACCAAAATCGGCCTCAGCGTGGCGGAAATCTCGGTGTTCGTGTCATCCATTTTCATTGGTGCTATGGTGCTGCAATTCCCCATCGGATGGATGTCGGACCGCATGGACCGGCGCATTTTGATCCTTGGGGTGTCGGCTGTGGCGGCGATTGCGGCGGTTCTGGCATTTCTCTTTGGCACGCATTTCCCGACCTTGCTGGCCTGCTCGTTTGTGATCGGGGGCATGACCAACCCGCTCTATGCGCTGCTGATTGCCTACACCAACGACTACCTCAGCGCCGAAGATATGGCCGGAGCCTCGGGCGGGTTAATCTTTGTGAACGGCTTGGGGGCGATTGGCGGCCCGGTTGTGACCGGCTGGCTGATGACGCAATTCGGCCCGTCTGGATTTTGGCTGGTGTTTGTGGCGACAATGTCGGTGATGGCGAGCTATGCGGCCTACCGGATGACACGGCGCCCATCAATTTATGCGGAAGAGGATGACTACGAGGCCGTTCCATACGCCCCGGTTGGCCACGGCGCGACGGCGGTTATGGTCGAATATGCCCAAGAATACTATGCGGATGCCGCCGAAGAGATTGCCGAAGCGGCGGAAGATGTTGCCGAAGAGTCAACACGGTAACCATAGTGTCGAAAAAGGCTTGCGATCTGCGCCTCAGATTGTAACGATTTATTAATACTAAGCGATAGCGGCAGGGGAGGTAATGCCATGTCGACACCCGAAGAGGTTCTGGCTTTTTGGCTGGATGAGCAAGGCGAAGCAGGTTGGTACGCAGGCGGAGAGGCCCTAGATGCCGAAATCCGGGAGCGTTTCGAGCCGACGTGGCAAAAAGCCATGGAGGGCGGCCTGTCTTTGTGGATGACTTATCCCAGCGGCGTATTGGCCTACATTGTCCTGACAGATCAGTTTCCCAGAAATATGTTTCGCGGCTCTGAGCAATCTTTTGCCTCGGACCGGCTGGCGCTTTCTGTGGCCAAAACGGCGATTTGTAAGGGCTGGGACATGAAGATAGACGGGCCTGCGCGCCAGTTTTTCTATATGCCATTGATGCACTCCGAAAGCGTGACTGATCAGGAACGCAGCGTGCGGTTGTTTTTGACCCATATGCCGAATGAAGGGGGCGGAAATCTGCTCCATGCTCAGGCGCACCGCGAAGTTATTCGTAAATTTGGCCGCTTTCCATATCGCAATGAGGCGCTTGCGCGTCGCACGACGCAGGTTGAGAGCCAATACATGAATGAAGGCGGTTACGGCTCCACGGTGAAGGCACTGCAAGCCGCAGGTTAAGGACGTTAGTTTGAAGAGTTTATCGCGCTATCTGGCGGTGGCCTGTGTGTCATTCGCCGCCGTTATTGCTGCGCCAGCGAGCGCTAAGGATGACATCTTAGTCATCGGGGATAGCATGTTGGAGTGGCAGTCTTTCAAAGGGGCTTCCATTCCGCATTTTTTGGCCAAGGACAGCGGGCGTAGGGTTGAAAACCGCAGTGCCTCGGGGGCCAAACTGTATCTGACGGGGGCGGAAGGCAATCCGCGTAGCGTCATTTCAGCCCAGTACAGTAAAGGCAATTGGAACTGGGTCGTGGTGAACGGCGGGGCCAATGACTTGTTGGTAAAATGCGGCTGCCGACGCTGTGACAAAGTTTTGAACAAGTTGATTTCTGCGGATGCAAAGTCCGGAATTCTACCCGATTTGGTGAAGAAAATTCGCAGCGATGGACCTCGGGTAATTGTGTTGGCCTATTATAAGGGCAACGAGCGCCCAAATTTATTCACGAAATGCGTCAATGAGGTCACCGAGTTGGCGAGGCGTCAACGCCTTCTGGCCAAACGGGTGCGCGGCGTTGAGTTCGTGGGCTCTAAAGCGGCAATTGATCCGAGCAATCGCAGCCATTTTGCCTTGGATGGCATCCACCTGTCGCGCAAAGGCACACGCCGGGTGGGCACATTTTTGGCGCGATCACTGAAAAGTTTTGAACAAGCGCGCCGATAGCAGCTATGCTTGGGGCGCATGACGTAGGGGCAGAAAGGCACGTTGCTTTTTGCACCTAAAAAAAGTAGTTTAACGCTAAACTACTTTTAACTCGACCCGGGAGAGAGAACAAATGGCCGTTAAAACCTATGATTTAATTGTGATTGGCGCAGGCCCAGGCGGCTATGTTGCTGCCATTCGTGGCGCACAGCTTGGACTGGACGTGGCCATTGTGGAGCGCGAGCACATGGGCGGTATCTGCCTGAATTGGGGTTGCATTCCAACCAAAGCGTTGCTGCGCTCCTCGGAAGTGTTCCATTTGATGCACCGCGCCAAAGAGTTTGGCTTAAAGGCTGAAGGGATCAGCTATGATCTGGATGCTGTTGTAAAGCGCTCGCGCGGTGTGGCGTCGCAACTGTCTGGTGGCATCAGCCATTTGATGAAGAAAAACAAAATCACCACTATTATGGGCGAGGCAACGATCCCTGCCAAAGGTAAAGTCTCGGTCAAAACTGACAAGGGCACTGAAGAGCTGACGGGTAAGAATATTGTTATTGCCACCGGCGCACGGGCGCGCGAGCTGCCGGGCCTTGAGGCCGATGGCGATCTGGTTTGGACCTATAAGCACGCTTTGACGCCGAAACGGATGCCCAAGAAATTGTTGGTGATCGGCTCTGGCGCGATCGGGATTGAATTCGCCAGCTTCTATAACACCTTGGGCTGCGACACGACCGTGGTTGAAGTCATGGACCGGGTTCTGCCGGTCGAGGACGCGGAAATATCTGCCTTCGCTAAGAAGCAATTCGTCAAGCAGGGTATGAAGATCATGGAAAAAACCATGGTTAAGAAACTTGATCGCGGCAAAGGTAAAGTCGTGGCTCATATCGAGTCCAACGGCAAAACCGAGACGGCTGAATTTGATACGGTGATCTCCGCCGTGGGGATCGTCGGCAATGTTGAGGGCCTTGGTCTGGAGGCGCTTGGCGTGAAAATCGACCGGACCCATGTGGTTGTGGACGCGTTCTGCCGCACGGGTGTCGAGGGCATTTATGCCATCGGGGACATCGCCGGCGCGCCTTGGTTGGCGCATAAAGCATCCCATGAGGGTGTGGTCGTGGCCGAGTTGATTGCGGGCAGGAAAAACCTTCACCCTGTGCGCGCTGAGGCGATTGCAGGCTGCACATATTGCCACCCGCAAGTGGCGTCGGTCGGGTACACAGAAGCCAAGGCAAAAGAGGCGGGCTTTGAGATCAAAGTGGGCCGCTTCCCCTTCATCGGCAACGGCAAAGCGATTGCATTGGGCGAGCCGGAAGGCATGGTAAAAACCATCTTCGACGCGAAAACAGGCGAATTGTTGGGCGCGCATATGGTCGGCACGGAAGTCACCGAGCTGATCCAAGGCTATGTTGTCGGTCGCGCGTTGGAGACCACGGAAGAAGACCTGATGAACACCGTCTTCCCGCATCCAACTCTGTCGGAAATGATGCACGAATCTGTGTTGGATGCCTACGGGCGTGCGCTTCACATGTGATCGAGTTTTGCGGTGGCCAATTCTTGCGTAAGCGCAGATGGTCACCGCATGGAATCACTTCGTACAAATTGGTTGGCCGTTTTGGTCCTCTGGCTGTCAGGCCTTGGGGCGGCGGCTCAATACGGCAAAGTCAGCGTTACTTACGATAGCCTGAGTGCGTTTTACCCCGACGCGGGTGCCAACGTCGGATTTTTGGTTTCACTTATCGGCGTTGTCGGCATCGTTTTGGGCGTTGTCGCGGGGTTGATCGTGGCGCGCATTGGGTTCCGGCGCACGTTGATTTGCGGGCTATTGGGCGGCGCGGTTGTCTCGCTGTTCCAGTCCAGTTTGCCCGGTTTTGGTTGGTTGGCCGCGAGCCGCGTGATCGAGGGCATGTCGCATTTGAGTATTGTCGTTGCGGCCCCGACTTTGATGGCGCAACTCAGCGAAGATCGCCACCGTGGGTTAACCTTAACGCTCTGGAGCACCTTCTTTGGTGTGGCCTTTGCCTTGCTTGGCTGGTTTGGTATTCCATTCGTTGCCACCCACGGATTAGGCGCGCTATTTGGTGTGCATTCTGGCTTTATGGGGGCTTGTTCTTTAGCTGTTTTACTATGTATCCCCAAAGATTTAGGCGACAAAGGTAAAGTGATCCCGACGCTTAGCCAAGTGATCCGGGATCATGGGCGCATCTACCGTTCTGCCAACATCAGCGCCCCTGCTTTGGGTTGGCTGTTCTACACGTTTAGCTTCGTCAGCCTGTTAACATTTTTGCCACCATTCCTAAGCGCGCCAACACGCATCGCCGTCATGGGCGCGCTGCCATTGGTAAGCATTGCCACGTCATTGTTATTAGGTGTTTGGCTGCTGCGCTACCTGCGCGCGGTCCAAGTTGTGCAGCTAGGATTTGTGGCTGGCGCAGGCTTCGCGTTGGCGGTCTGGTTGCTGCCTTGGACCGAGCTGTGGTGCTTTGGGTTGGCGGCGGCCATGGGGCTGGTGCAATCGGCAAGTTTTGCCGCAGTGCCAGAGTTGAACCCGGGCGCGGAGGGGCGGGCGCAAAGCAATGGCGCGATGGCGCAGATGGGCAACCTTGGCAACAGCCTCGGAACGCCTGTGATTGCCGCGATGATCTTGCCGTTTGGGCTGACGGGACTGGCGCTCCCGATCATCGTGGCCCTGACGTTGGGCGCGCTGACGCATTGGGCTTTGGCGCGACGTTATAGTTAAGGTTCGCGTAATGTTCTCATTTTTGCCTTGGCGTTTGGGCGCGGAGATACTATGTCTGTGCTCACCACATTGGGGGCCGATATGGCAGAGCTAAAGAACATCGAAGTGCGCGGCGCGCGCGAGCATAATCTCAAAAACATTGACGTGGACATACCGCGCAACCAATTGGTGGTGATCACGGGGCTGTCGGGGTCGGGCAAGTCATCTTTGGCGTTCGATACGATTTATGCGGAAGGCCAGCGGCGCTATGTTGAAAGCCTGTCGGCCTATGCGCGCCAGTTCCTTGATATGATGCAAAAACCCGATGTGGATCACATCTCGGGCCTGTCGCCAGCGATCTCGATCGAGCAGAAAACCACGTCGAAAAATCCGCGCTCGACTGTTGGCACTGTGACCGAGATTTACGACTACATGCGGCTGCTGTTTGCCCGCGTCGGCACGCCGTACTCGCCCGCAACGGGCAAGCCGATTGAGGCGCAACAGGTCCAAGACATGGTGGACCGCGTTATGGCGATGGAGCAGGGGGTGCGCGGCTACCTATTGGCCCCGATTGTGCGCGACCGGAAAGGTGAATACCGCAAGGAATTCATGGAGTTGGCCAAGCAGGGCTTTCAGCGCATCAAAGTTGATGGTGAGTTCTACGAGTTAGACAGCCCACCTACTTTGGACAAGAAATTCCGCCATGACATTGATGTGGTTGTGGACCGGATCGTGGTCCGTGAGGGCCTGGAGACCCGTCTTGCGGACAGCTTTCGCACGGCGCTGGATTTGGCTGACGGGATCACCATTTTGGAAACGGCCCCGAAAGAGGGAGAGCCGGAACGCATTACATTTTCCGAGAAATTTGCCTGCCCGGTGTCCGGCTTCACCATCCCCGAGATCGAGCCGCGCTTGTTCTCGTTCAACGCGCCGTTCGGGGCCTGTCAGGAATGCGACGGCTTGGGCGTTGAGCTGTTCTTCGACGAACGCCTCGTGGTGCCGGATCAGACATTGCAGCTTTATGACGGGGCATTGGCGCCATGGCGCAAGGGCAAGTCACCGTATTTCTTGCAAACAATCGAGGCCATCGCCAAGCATTACGAGTTCGACATGAAGACCCCATGGAAAGATCTACCAGCGTATGTGCAGCAGGTGTTTCTATATGGATCAGGTGAGGATGAAATCCCGTTTCGATACGATGAGGGTGGCCGTGTTTATCAGGTAACACGTTCTTTTGAAGGCGTTATTCCGAACATGGAGCGCCGCTACCGCGAAACCGATAGCAACTGGATCCGTGAAGAATTTGAGCGCTATCAGAACAACCGCAAATGTGGTGTGTGCGATGGCTACCGCTTGCGGGCCGAGGCTTTGGCGGTGAAAATCGCCGGGCTTCATGTGGGGCAAGTGGTGCAAATGTCGATCAAAGAGGCGTTTGATTGGTGCGAAAACGTACCGGCCTCGCTGAGCGTGCAGAAGAATGAGATCGCTCAGGCAATTTTAAAAGAAATCCGCGAGCGGCTGGGCTTTTTGAACAACGTGGGCCTTGAGTACCTAACGCTGTCGCGCAATTCCGGCACCTTGTCGGGCGGGGAAAGTCAGCGCATCCGGCTGGCGTCGCAGATCGGCTCGGGGCTGACGGGCGTGCTTTATGTGCTGGACGAGCCGTCCATCGGGCTGCACCAGCGCGACAATGACCGCTTGCTGACGACGCTAAAAAACCTGCGTGATCAAGGCAATACCGTGATCGTGGTGGAACATGACGAGGAAGCGATCCGCGAGGCGGATTATGTTTTCGACATCGGCCCCGGTGCTGGCGTGCATGGCGGCGAAGTGGTCTCGCACGGGACGCCCGCGCATGTGGCTGCGGATTTGAACAGCATTACCGGACAGTATTTGACAGGCGTGCGGGAAATCCCGTTCAGCCCAGATCGTCGCAAAGGCAACAAGAAAAAGCTGACCGTGGTGAAAGCCACGGGCAACAATCTGCAAAATGTCACCGTTGATTTCCCGCTGGGTAAATTTGTCTGTGTTACGGGCGTTTCTGGTGGTGGCAAGTCTACGCTGACGATCGAGACATTGTTTAAGACCGCTTCAATGACGCTGAACGGCGCGCGCCAGACGCCTGCGCCCTGCGAGACAATCAAAGGGCTGGAGCATCTCGATAAGGTGATCGACATTGATCAACGTGCCATCGGGCGTACGCCGCGCTCGAACCCTGCGACATATACTGGCGCGTTTACCCCGATCCGGGATTGGTTCGCGGGCATGCCCGAATCCAAGACCCGCGGCTATAAACCGGGGCGGTTCAGCTTCAACGTGAAGGGCGGGCGCTGCGAGGCCTGCAAAGGGGACGGGGTGATCAAGATCGAGATGCACTTCTTGCCCGACGTTTATGTGGAATGCGAAACCTGCAAGGGCGCGCGCTACAACCGCGAAACTTTGGAGGTTAAATTCAAGGGTAAGAGCATCGCCGACGTGCTGAATATGACCGTCGAAGACGCGCAAGAGTTTTTTAAAGCGGTGCCCTCTATTCGCGAGAAAATGGATGCGCTGATGCGCGTTGGTTTGGGCTATATCAAGGTGGGCCAACAGGCGACAACGCTGTCGGGCGGCGAGGCGCAGCGGGTGAAACTGTCCAAGGAATTGGCAAAACGATCTACGGGGCGCACGCTGTATATTCTTGATGAACCAACCACGGGGCTGCATTTTGAGGACGTCAAAAAACTGCTCGAAGTGCTGCATGAGCTGGTCGATCAGGGCAATACGGTGATCGTGATCGAGCACAATCTTGATGTGGTAAAAACCGCCGATTGGATCATCGACATCGGCCCCGAGGGCGGCGATGGTGGTGGCCAGATTGTGGCGACCGGAACGCCCGAGAAAGTGGCCGAGGCTGAGGGGTCTTATACCGGCCATTACCTGAAACCGATGCTGCAACCAAAGGCGCCGATAGCGGCGGAGTAAGATTGCGGAGCGGGCGATCCAAATTTGCCTTGTATGCCATGCTGCCCTAGGGTGATGGGGATCGGTTGTACCTTGGGGCTGATGGCAAGGCATGACTGCTTTGCTGGTAGTTTCGCTAACGACCCTAAAAACTTGGAGAATTTTGTGGCCAAGGCTAAAAATAATTTCGCTATTCAACGTATGTCTTCGATGGAAAAGTGGCTATCTAAGGCGACAGATAGTAAATTCCCATGGGTCACACATGTAGTATTGTATGAAGCTATCGTGGAAGTTTACGGTAAGAAAGCAACGCCCCCACCATTGTCTAAAGCATTCGCGCGGCTTGTTCGGGTGCTCTTATTGACGAAGATCACCCCTGATACCCCGCAAAAGTGGAAGCTCGAAGCTGCATATATCGAGGCCATGGTTAACTCGGAATTAAACAATCAGAGCATCATTGATGATATACTTGTTTTTTTAGGGTGGGGCGATGGCGCCCTCCCGGGAAATGAACCGCCCAACAATCCACCTGGTAGTGGGGATGTCAATTGTGGCGCGCTAATGAGAGATTTTCAGCGCGCTGTGAGAGATGATTTTCAGGCTTATCAAGATTTGCTGGATTGTGAAGCTCTCAATAGAACACCTCCATCTCCTGGGCCTGCTGCTCCAGATTTTCCTGATTCGCCATTCCCCGGACCAGAATCGGGGCCATGGTTGCCTGAGCCTGCGCCCGGTAATTTCACAAATTCAAACCCTTGCGATTCCCTCGATCTGAAGCGTTTTCAACTTCAACGAGATGTCCATGGGTTGCGCGCTGATTTGGCTCGCCTTTGCGGAATCAGCGTGTAATCCGAAGGGCAGCAGCGATCTTATGGTCATGGGAAGACGGTTGTTCGAAGCCTTGTAGTATTAATCGACCAAAACCGTCTTTACCAGCGCGCCGCTTTCCAGTGTTTTATGCACAGGGCATTTATCGGCGATTTCTAGCAGGCGTGCACGCTGCGCCACATCCAGATCCCCCTCAAGGTGGATTTCACGGTTGAAGTGATCAATCCGTGAGGATCCGCTGGCATCTTGCGCGTGCATCGCATTATGGGTGACGTCCACCCAAACTCGGGTCAGAGGCCACTTCTTGCGCCGCGCATACATGCGAATTGTCATTGAAGTGCAAGCCCCAAGCCCCGACGATAGCAACCCGTAAGGCGACATGCCTTTGTTGGTGCCGCCATAGGCCAGCGGCTCATCGGCGTAGATGTGATGTGTCGGGCCAGAATTGATATCTTGCAAAAACCCTGCCGCGTCTGCCTCTGTGACGCGCACAACGCCTTCCGGTGCACCAACGGGGGGTGCTGGCGGGCGAAGGTCCAGATATTTAGAGGCCCACGCGCTAATGACATCGGCTGCATATTCGGCATCTTCGGGGCGTGATATCAGGTGATCGGCATCGCATAGGGTGACAAAGCTTTTCGGATGCTTGGCATGCGTGAAAATCTGTGTGGCGCTTTCAATGCCAACGGTTTTGTCGAGCGGGGCATGTAATACCAGCAAGGATTTGCGCAACCCCGTGATTGTATCCACCAAATTTTCGGCGGCGACGTCCTCCACAAATTTGCGCCCTATGCGCATAGGGCGCCCCCCCAACATGACCTCGCCCACGCCTTTGGCTTTTATATCAGGCAAGGCCCCTTCGAAGTTTTGGGTGACATGACCGGGATCGAACGGCGCGCCGATGGTTACAACCGCCTTGGCCGAGGAAATATGCGGGGCAGCCTTGAGGATTGCGGCGCCACCCAAGGAGTGGCCAATCAGTAGGCTCGGGGCCATGCCGATGCTGCCAAGATGTGCCGCAGCAAGGACCAAATCGTCGACATTGGAGGTGAAGGTGGTGTTCTCGAACTCCCCCTCGGAATGGCCCAACCCGGTGAAGTCGAACCGCATCACGGCGATGCCCATACGAGCCAGACGTTCTGATATACGCTTTGAGGCGGGGACATCCTTGGAGCATGTAAAGCAATGGGCAAACAAGGCGGTGGCCAAATGCGGTCCATCTGGCATGTCCAGACGCGCGGCTAAAGTTCCGCCAGAGTGGCCGGTGAATGAGATGCGTTTTATGCCCATGACAGCCGGACTCCTGCTCGATACTGTAGGCCATAAAAATGGCGCTCAAACCTGTAGTCGACAAGCCCGAGGGGCCAAAAGTAACGTCAAGGTGAGCGGTTGTGTCAGGTTTCGCCCAATAAGGCCGCGTCAAACGGGTATTTCGTTAGGTTTTCAAAGCCATCCTCGGTGATCAGCACTTGATCCTCGAGCTTGATCGAGAAGCCTCCGCCGACCTCGCCCACCAAGGCCTCGACGCAAAGGGTCATGCCCGGTTGCAGCACATAATCAAACGCCCCAGCCACATGTTTCCCCGGATAGGCGACCAAGGGCCATTCGTCACAAAGCCCAACGCCATGCATCAAGCAGCCGTATTTTTGATCTTGAAACTTGTCGTGTAGAACATGTGTATTGGCTGATAATTCGTTGATCGAGACGCCGGGTTTAAGCATCTCCATATTCACCATTATATGCTCATGGGCATGTTTCATGGCGTCAACCATCTCGGGGGGCGGCGCGCGGTCCCCGATCCACCAACTGCGCGAAATATCGCAACAAATCCCGTATGCTCCGATCAAATCGGTGTCAAAGCTGATGATCTCGTTGTTTTGGGTGATACGCGGGCCGCATTCTTGAAACCAAGGGTTCGTGCGCTGCCCCGAAGACAGCAGGCGCGTCTCGATCCATTCGCCGCCACGGCGGATGTTTTCCGCATGCAGCACGGCCCAGATATCGTCTTCGCTGGTCTGGCCCTTGGGCACATTTATACGGGCAAAATTCTCCATTTCACGCACCGCAACTTCGCAGGAATGGCAGGCGGCGCGCATTGCTAAAATCTCATCCACCCCCTTGATTGAACGCGATTTTTCGGTGCATTCCTCGCCGGGCATGACCTCAAACCCCGAGGCTTCCAGCGCGCGCAACCCGTGCAGCATGATCTTGTCAACGCCAAGCCGCTTATTGGCCCCGCCATGCTCGGCAATCAGGTCGCGCACTTGGGTTGCAAAAACATCCGCGGCCACGTCAATTTTATCGCCGCGGTCAAAATAGAACAGATCGGCACCGGAGCGTTGCTCGCGCACCAATGGGTTGAATTTCGACAGAAACGGCGAGTTTTTATAGTCCCAAATGACCATATAACCGTCGGCACAAATCAGCACCGCGCGAAACGGATTATGGGTGTTCCAAAGTTGCATATTGGTGCTGTCGGTCGCGTAGCGAATGTTGAGCGGGTCAAACATTAACAAGCCGCCCCAATCGCGCTCGACGATGTGTTGGGTCAGCCGCGCCCAGCGAAACTCGCGCATCCGCTCAAGGTTTGGAAGGGCAAGCCCCGCGTCCTCCCACTCTGTGTAGGCCAATAGGGTTGGCCCGATCTCGATGCGGTCATTGTCATTGAGGTTCCCATCCCCAAGGCGCGGGCCTTTGGTCGGGTCAATTTTGCGGCGGTCTCGATAATGTTCATTCATATCGTGTCTCCCTGATGGGTCCACTCTGCGAGGCGAAAATAGCGGCGGCTGTTTTGAAAACGGCATGGATTATGTCGATTTTGGATGGTTTAAGGCGGTATGACGCCAATTTTGCAAAGCCATCTGCCATTTGCCCCTTGGATGGAGGAGCGCACGCGCCGCCTGCCGGGGGTTGTGCCGCTAAGCTATGAGGACTGGTTGCAAACCGATGACGCCTACACGGGGCAGTTGGCTTACAAGGCGGCTCTCTTGGATGAAAAGCGCGATATTGTGCTGCAAATGGAGCCGGATTGTCTTGAGGCCGCGCAGGAATTGCTGGACGTCGCACTGGCGAATTTACCCCAAGAGTTTACGCGTGGCGAGACGATCACCTGTCCCGACGGGCGTCGGGTGCGGCCGGATTTCTCAAATCCTTTCGAGACACTCTCAAAGCTATTTCAGGAAGACTTCCTGATTCTCCAAAAACGGGGTGATGCGCATCTGTTGACGGGGGCGCTGCTGTGCTTCCCCGCGAGCTGGGCGTTGTCCGAGAAATTTGGCAAGCCGTTGACGGCAATCCATGCGCCGGTGGATGAGTATAGCGAGAAAATTGCCCGCAGTGTGGAGCGCATGTTCTGCGCTATTCGCGTAGAGCAACCCTTGGTGCGCAGCAACGCGCTACTCTATGGCGACCCGGATTTACACCACCCGCAACGAGGCTCGGATCTGCTGCGCGAACAGGGGCAGGCGGGCTATATTCGCTCGGAACGCCAATCCATGGTCCGCTTGCCGCGGACCCAAGCGGTGGTGTTTTCCATCCATACTTATTTGATCCGCGAGGGCAGCCTGACGCAAGAGCAATCCGAGGGGCTGCGAGCGCACCCGATATCCCCTGAAGAGGCGTTGAAATGAGCGATGTAAAAGCCCAGTACGAGGCCTACCCATACCCCGAGCGTGACCCGATGGACGAGGCAAAGCGGTTGATCACAGGCTCCCCATCGCACCCGCTGGAGTTGGACCACCACCTGTTCGGCGGCCAAAGGGACTGGGGGCAGGCAACGCGTATTCTTGTGGCTGGTGGCGGCACGGGGGACGCGCTTGTTCAACTTGCACAAACCCTCACAACTGCCCGAAAACGCTATGAAATAACTTATATTGACTTGTCGGTGGCATCGCGAAATGTGGCCGAGGCCCGCGTGGCGGCGCGTGGGTTGAAAGACATTACATTCATGACCGGAAGCCTGTTGGATGCTGCGCAATATGGCCCGTTTGACTATATTGATTGCTGCGGTGTGTTGCACCATTTGCCCGAGCCACAACAGGGGTTTGATGCTTTAGCATCGGCGCTCTCGCCGCAGGGCGGGATCGGGCTGATGGTCTACGCCCCTTACGGGCGCTCCGGTGTCTATCCTTTGCAACAAGCCTTCGGGGCATTGACCAAGGGGCTGCCGCCGTCCGAGCAATTGGCAATGGCAAAATCCATGTTCGATGCGCTGCCAGAAGGCCACCCCTTCAAGCGCAACCCGCATCTGGTGGATCACAAGCAAAGCGACGCCGGATTTTATGATCTGTTGCTGCACTCGCAGGACCGGCCCTACACGATTGACCAGCTTGCCCAAACATTGGAGGCCGCAGGCCTGACCCTGTGCGGTGTGCCTCAGCCTTATTTATATGATTTGGAGCGGTTCGCCCCGCGCCCAGAAGGGCTGGGAGATGTGGCGGCGATGGCCTTGGCCGAAAAGCTGGACGGGACGATCAAAACGCATGTTATCTACGCCCGCCCAATCGGTGCGGAGCCTTTGGTCGCAGGGAAGGGGGACCGTGCGGTGCCCCATCTTAAAGGCGTTGCAGGCGCGGCCTTGGCGCGCGCGGTTGCATCGAAAGGGCACATCCCAGTGACCCTGAACGGGACGGCTTATCGCGTAGATATCCCCAAGCAGGCGGCCCCAATTCTTGCAGGGGTTAACGGGCACCGTGACATTGCAGCGCTAAAGGCCGGGGCGGGGCTGGATGCGATGACATGGGCGTCAGTTTGGCCCAAAACATCACGTATACTAGAGCAATACGGGCTTTTGCTCTATTCGCGCTTGCTGACGTAAACCCCACACTATTTCTATTTTCGAAACAATCATCTGGCAGGCTGGGGGCGAAGTTGATAGGATTTGATCAACCAAACTAATGCAGGACAATGCAAAATGGCTATGAAACCACTGTCGAGCACCAAAAAATCCAAACGCTCCACGACCCGAGCAGCCAGCACCACGCCAAAAGCGGCTGCCAAAACAACACCAAAGCCGGCGGTTATGTCCGCCAAGGCTTCGGCTCCTAGCCCGGCCGGAAACCCAAATGCAGCTCCGGCAGACGCAAATGTTGAGGCCCGCGTTAATGTTGAGGCCCGCGTTGAGGTGACAAAGAAAGATATGGTCGCGCGTATGGTTGCCAACAGCGGGATGAAAAAGGGCGATGCGCGGCGCGCGTTAGAGGCCACAATGGAAGCCATGGCCCAAGCCTTGCGCGAAGAATGCGACTTGTCCCTGCCGCCGCTTGGCAAGATTAAGATTGCACGCACCAAAGATACACCGAACGGCAAATTGGTCGTCATGCGGGCCAAGTTGAAGGACCCCGTCGCAACACCAGCCAAAGCGGCCCTTGCGACCCCAATAACGTAACGCTCACCGCCTCAATGGGGCATTAGCTTGGTGGTGAGCGCTTCACAAAGCTCTTACCGCCTGCCATAGTTTTACACGCGCCCCTCGGTTTTCCGTGTCGGGCGCGTCGTTTGTTTTAGGGGTGGATATGAGCCTTTCGAGTATTCCGGAACTGTATATTTTACGCCATGGCGAGACCGAGTGGAACGCCTCTGGCCGGATGCAGGGGCGGTTGCATTCACCTTTGACAGCAAAAGGAATTGCGCAAGCCCATGTGCAACGGCGCATATTGGAAGCCGTTGATCTAAAAGGGTTTGAGGTGATTTCCAGCCCACAAACCCGCGCATTGCACACAGCGGTTGAGATATTTTCACAAAGCAGACCTCAGATTAGAACTGACGCGCAACTCTGTGAAATTGATGTGGGGTCTTGGCAGGGCCGCGTTCGTGACGAGTTGCAAATAGAAGGCGATCCAAAGGTGACGGTGGACGGACCGCTGGCCTTTTATGAGCAGGCCGAGGGCGGCGAAGGCTTCGCGGCTCTACGCCGGCGCTGCGAGGGCTTCTTAGGGGCGCTCAGCGGGCCTTCAGTGCTGATCACACACGGAATAACCTCGCGGATGCTACGCGTGGTTGCTTTGGGGTTGCCGACGTCAGCGATGGTAGATTTGCCCGGCGGGCAGGGGATCGTATTCCATCTAAATGAGGGTCGTCAGGCCGTTCTGTCATAAAAAATAAAAACTGTGCACATGAGGGGCAGTTTGGGGTTGCGGTGGTATCCCAATGTCCGCTATTGCACCGCCAGTCGGGTCGTTAGCTCAGTTGGTAGAGCGCTTCGTTTACACCGAAGATGTCGGGAGTTCGAGCCTCTCACGACCCACCATTGGTTTTGACAACAACTCAAATACTTAAGATCATTTTATCTCTTAATATTGCTATTTGAATGTTGCGGTTACCTCGCGTCAAGTTGCGCTAGCCATCTGACGAACCCTAATCCTTGTGAGACTAGCAGAATACCAATTTCTTGATTGGGCTGAGAGGGCGACTCAACACCTTGTTCATGGCGGTAGTGGTGCGCTGCGTCTATCCAGTCTTTGAAACCCTCAAGAGCCTTTGCGCTGGCGCGTTGAAGGGTTGGGTGCCCGTCATACTGCGCTTGTTGTTTCGGACCAATCTTATCGCCAGCGGTACGGGCATCCAACCGGGGGACATCAAACATCAATTTGAATAGGTTCTCGTTCGCGCCGAAAATCGCACGGATTGCTCCGATGTAGTCTACGGGGTCCTGCAACAATTTCTTGTCTATGGCGTCCACTAGTTCGGCGGTGGCAGTATATCTTTCGCCAGACAAGGCTGCGATTGCTGACTGTATGGCTGCACTGAAGGCACCATCCACAAGTGGATGAATTCCGCCCTTACTATCGACTTTATAGGCCATGTTCACTTCATTAAATATTCGATTGGCCTCACTTGCAAAAATAGCCTCACGGTCAGGCTTCCATTCGCGTAGATAGCTGGCGACCACCGTGATGGCATCAAGGAAGTCTACCGCCTCTAGCTTTTGCGTGTAGGCAGTCCAAGATGGATACATGCGACCTCCGATATTTGATCGGAACTGCCTCCCAATTTCACTTTCGAGTAGATTTTGGGCTTGCGCAGCATGATCCGTATGATGACTTCTTCTTTGCTTAGAACTTAGTTGAGTAAACTCTTTTTCGAGTAGCTTCGCGATCCGGTAACGGGCCTTTTTGCTGTCTTTTAGAGGAGTGTCGCGTGACACATACAAATGCGAAAACCGCTTAGCTTGTTCAATCTCTGTCATATTGTCCTCTAGTTGGTTCGCCAGACCCGTGCACTATGTCGAGTCTGATGAACCACTACCAGATATTCAAGGACGGCTGACGTCGCACCACTCTCAACAAGTCTGTTTCACACAGTTCAGGTTTGCCTTTTCCCTCATGGCGCGTGCATGGTGGTGTGCGGGGAGGTGGCGAATGGTTCGGGATAATTCAACAGTAGATCACAAGTTTCGGGTGCTTGATGCGCGTGATCTGGATGCTGTGGGGGCTTTGCATTTGCTCAGTTGGCGCGGCACCTATGCGCATGTTTTGCCTGCGGCGTACTTAGGGGCCCCGATGGCGCGCGATATTTCTGCGCGCTGGTCTGGTGGATTGCGGGCGCGTGATTTGCTTTGCGGGGCTTTTTCGCCAGAGGGGCGTTTGTTGGGATTCGCTGCGGTTCGTTTAGATGATGAACCGGGGAGAGAAGGCGGGTCAAGAAAGATGCCATATCTGGATAATTTACATCTAATGCCTGAGGCGCGCGGGCTTGGTGTTGCGGATGGGCTGATGGGGTTTCTTGCGGATCAGTTGATTGAACGCCGCGAGCAGGGGCTTTGGTTGACCGTTTTGGACAGCAATGCGCGTGCACGGGGCTTTTATCGCCGTCTGGGCGGCGTTGAGGAGGCTGCGGGGCCGGATGAAATGTTTGGCCATAAGGTCACAAGTTACCCAGTTCGCTGGGCGGATCTCAGAGAATTGTCGAAAAATGCTCGGCAGGCATTATCGCCGCTTGACGGGGCGCGAGAGGGGCCATAATACCTCCCTCACGCCTAAGGGTTTAGGCGTGCAGTGGGCGGTTGTAGCTCAGTTGGTTAGAGTACCGGCCTGTCACGCCGGGGGTCGCGGGTTCGAGTCCCGTCAACCGCGCCACCGCTGCACTTTTAAGCCCAGATTAGACGTAATGCGCGGTTGTAGCTCAGTTGGTTAGAGTACCGGCCTGTCACGCCGGGGGTCGCGGGTTCGAGTCCCGTCAACCGCGCCACTTTCTCTTTTTGTTTGCTTGTTATTAGAATTGGGCCTTCGGCACATGATGTTTGCGCCTGCCTTTGGCAGTCGCTTTATGCGTGGGGGCGTTGCCCCCACACCCCCAGGATATTTATAGAACAGTGATGCCTAAGAGCGGCGTCTGGATTTGAAGCGTGGCAATAAGGCTGAGAAATCTTGGCCCGCACCATCTTCATCATCCACAAATTGCGCATAGAGTTCGGTCGCGCGTGCGCCCATTGGCGTATCTGCATCCGCAGTATCGGCGGCTTGCTGGCTGAGGCGCAGGTCTTTGAGCATCAGGTCGGCGGCGAATCCCGGTTTGTAGTCGTTATCGGCCGGGCTTTGGGGACCAATGCCCGGAGCGGGGCAATAGACGTTCATCGACCAGCTATAGCCTGATGAGGTGGAGACCACGTCGAACATTTTCTGGCGATCAAGGCCAAGTTTATCTGCGAGTGCAAAGGCTTCGCAGGTGACGGCCATGGTGACGCCAAGGATCATGTTGTTACATATTTTTGCGGCTTGCCCATTGCCCGAGGGGCCACAATGCACGGCCTTTTGGCCCATAATATCGAATAGGGGGGCCACGGAGGCGAAGCCCGCGTCGGTGCCGCCTGCCATGAAGGTGAGTGTGCCATTGATTGCGCCGCCAGTGCCGCCAGAAACAGGGGCATCCACCGCGAGAACACCAGCGTCCGTGGCCAGCTTGGCCACCGCGCGCGCGCTTTCTACATCTACGGTGGAGCAATCAAGCAACGTCGCCCCTTCGCGCATGGCGGGGATGATTTCATCAACGACAGAGCGCAGGATTGCGCCGTTGGGCAGCATGGTGATCACAATGTCCATGCCCGCCGCAGCCTCTAGGCCTGTGACGGCCATGGCAACGCCCTCGGGGGCAGCGACCGCGAGGTCATACCCCGCAACATTATGGCCCGCTTTGGCCAAGTTGAGCGCCATCGGGCTTCCCATGTTGCCCAGCCCAATAAATCCGATTTTCATAACATATCCTTCCAGTTAAGCGCGTCGTCTCCCAGTGGCATGAGCATTTGGGAGACCTCTATATCTGTGACGTGTTCCGGGCCATCATGGGCCCATTTAGGGCAGCGGTCCCGATCAATAATTGCGGCGCGGATGCCCTCGATGAAGTCACCTTGGGCTACGGCGCGGTAGGTATAGCGAAACTCTTGCTCCAGCGCTTGGCGGATGGAGCTGGCCGAGCGTAGGCGGCGGGTGATGGCCATCGCGCAAGCCATGGCAAGGGGGGCGTTTCGTGTGATGGATTTAAGTGCCTTAGAGGCAAATTCACTGTCATCGGCTATGAGCGAGCGCGTGATGTCACCAAGGGTTTCGCCTGCGAAATGGCGCTCTATTTCAGGCAATAACGCCCCTAATGTTCCGGATGGGGCAGGGGTGTTTAGCGTGGGGATGATCCCGGTCTCGATCATGGCGGACTTTAGGTCGGGCCAATTGGCCTCTGGGGCGTAAGCATCTGCAAAGCCTGCAAGAATGGCGTCAGTCGGGCCCATACGGGACGCGGTTAAGGCAAGGTATTCGCCCAACCGACCCGGTGCTAATGCCAGCATCAAAGAGCCGCCAACGTCGGGTACCAACCCGATGGAGCATTCCGGCATGGCGATCTGGCTGGTGTCGCCGACGATGCGTAAACTGCCGTGGCAACCGACACCGACACCGCCGCCCATGGTGAAGCCTTGCAGGAAACTGACGACGGGTTTGGGGTATTCGAAAATTTTGGCGTTGAGGCGGTATTCGTCGCGCCAGAATTTGCGCCCATAGCTTAAATCGCCGCGCTGGCCGGAGCTGTACATGTCGGCAATGTCGCCGCCGGAGCAGAAGGCGCGCTCGCCCTCAGCATCAAGCAGTATCAGGTCAATATCGGCGTCGCGCCAGCCGTCTAACGCGGTCTCGATTGCCAAAACCATGTCGTAGGTTAGGGCGTTCAAAGCCTCTGGGCGCTGTAAGGTGATCCGGCCCGCACGGCCTTCGATGCGGATTGAAATGTCAGTCATTGAAGTGTTTCCAGTTCTTTGGTGCGGTTTTGTCGAAGGGCGTGAACTTGCGCAAAATTTCCGACCCTTATGCGTTTGTCAGCGTCATGCGGCCAAACGAACAAGAGGAATTGAACGTAAATGAGCATGCCTGCTGCGCCCACTCCCGTGACGAATGCGATGGCTCTTTGCGTCTCACTGCCTTGCAAAAGATAATAGGCACTAAATGCAGCAAGAGCCGCAATCACCTCAATCCAATTGAGACGCCAAATGTGTCGTCTGTGGTGTTTGTGCTGGGATGGCATTTTATGGGCGTAGCCAGCGGCAGTGAGGGCCTGTGTCTCGTGTCCTAATTGCCGGCGGTAAAGCCCGCGGGGGGCAGGAAAATACATTATGCAATCATCTGGCGCGCGACGATCATGCGCATGATCTCGTTGGTGCCTTCAAGGATTTGGTGCACGCGCAGGTCGCGCGACAGCTTCTCGATGCCGTAATCCGCAAGGTATCCATAGCCGCCATGCAGTTGCAGGCAGCCGTCAACCACGCGCGATCCGGCTTCGGTGACGAACTTTTTTGCCATGGCGCAATGTTGGGCGGCATCGGGCGCGCCGGTGTCCAATTTCCATGCGGCTTGGTGTAGGAAGACGCGTGCGGCTTGCAGCTCTATCTCCATATCCGCGAGGCGGAATTGCAGGGCTTGGAACTGGTTGATGGGTTTGCCAAAGGCCTGACGCTCGGCCATATAAGCCAGCGTTTTATCCAGTGCGGATTGCGCCGCGCCAAGTGAGCAGGCCGAGATATTCAGGCGGCCGCCATTCAACCCCTGCATCGCATATGTGAAACCTTTGCCCTCTGCGCCCAGCAAGTTGTCGCTTGGAATGTTGCAATTGTCCAATTGCACTTGGCGCGTTGGTTGTGCGCGCCAGCCCATTTTGTCCTCGAGACCACCAAAGGAAAGCCCCTGTGCGCCGTCATCAACGATCATGGCTGACACGCCCTTTGGCCCGTCCTCTCCGGTGCGCGCCATAACGATATAGGCGTCGGAATAACCGCCGCCTGAGATGAAGGCTTTGGTGCCGGTAAGGGCGTATCCATCGCTGGTTTTCTCGGCGCGAGTTTTCAGCGCGGCAGCGTCAGATCCGCAAGCCGGCTCGGTCAGACAATAGGAAAAGAAGATCTCCATACTCATGGCTTTCTCAAGGTATTTCTCCTTGAGGGCGTCTGATCCGTTCTTGTCGATCATCGCCGCGCACATGTTGTGGATGGACAGGAAGGCCGCCACTGACGGGCAGGACATCGACAGGGCCTCAAATACCAATGTGGCGTCTAGGCGCGACAGGCCGGAGCCACCGCTTTCCTCAGAGACATAAAGCCCGCCAAAACCTAATTCAGCCAACCTTGGCCATAACTCTTTGGGGATGTTTTCGTCTTTTTCCCATTGAAGGGCGTTGGGGGCGATGAATTCGTCGCCGAAGGCTTTCGCCATGTCAAAGATGGCGGTTTGCTCGTCCGTTAGCGCGAAATCCATTTCATCCTCCAGTAGAATTGAACACGTGTTTAGTTATGCGCCCCTGCTTACAAAAAGCAAGGGCGCATATCGTCCGGCTATTCCATTACTGGGATTGAGAACTCGCCGCCCTCTTTGATGCCCGAGGGCCAGCGCGAGGTCACAGTCTTGGTGCGTGTGTAGAACTTGAACGCATCCGGTCCGTGCTGGTTCAAATCGCCAAACATGGATTTTTTCCAGCCGCCAAAGGTGTGGTAGGCCAATGGCACAGGGATAGGCACGTTGATGCCGACCATGCCGACATTGATCCGGTTGGCAAAGTTGCGCGCGGTGTCGCCATCGCGGGTATAGAGCGCAATGCCGTTGCCATATTCGTGATCCATGGCGATGCCGATGGCTTCTTCATAGGTTTGTGCGCGAACGGTCGACAGGACGGGGCCAAAGATCTCTTTTTGGTAGATGTCCATGTCGGTGGTCACGTTGTCGAACAAATGTGGTCCAACAAAGAAGCCTTCCTCGTAGCCTTGCAGGCTGAAGTCGCGCCCATCAACCACCAGTTTAGCGCCTTGGTCGATACCAGTTTGCACCAAACGCTCGATATTGGCTTTGGCAGCGGCGGTAACGACAGGGCCGTAATCCACATCATTGCCCGACGTGTAGGGGCCAACTTTCAAGGCCTCAACTTTAGGGATTAGTTCTGCGAGCAAGCGGTCGGCGGTGTCATCGCCCACGGCCACAGCCACAGAAATAGCCATGCAACGCTCGCCAGCCGCACCGTAGCCAGCACCGAGCAACGCATCGGCAGCTTGGTCCATATCGGCGTCAGGCATGATGATCATGTGGTTTTTCGCACCACCAAAGCACTGCACGCGTTTGCCGTTTGCGCAGCCTGTGGCGTAGATATATTCGGCAATTGGCGTCGAGCCAACAAAGCCCACCGACTGGATTACGTCATGGTGCAAGATGGCGTCGACTGCCTCTTTGTCACCGTTGACCACTTGGATGATGCCTTTGGGCAGGCCTGCTTCTTCCAGCAATTCAGCCAACATCAAGGGCACGGACGGATCACGCTCGGATGGCTTTAGGATGAAGGCATTGCCGCATACGATAGCAGGGGCAAACATCCACATCGGGATCATAGCTGGGAAGTTGAACGGTGTGATGCCAGCCGTAACGCCAAGCGCTTGTTTCATCGAATACATGTCGATGCCCGGACCCGCGCTGTCGGTGAATTCACCTTTCAAAAGCTGCGGGGCGCCGATGCAATATTCAACCACTTCAAGGCCGCGTTGCACGTCGCCTGCGGCGTCTGGTAGGGTTTTGCCATGCTCGCGCGATAGGGCCTCGGCCAGCTTGTCCATGTCGCGGTTCAATAGATCCACGAACTTCATCATAACGCGTGCGCGGCGCTGCGGGTTCACGGCGGCCCAAGCAGGTTGCGCTTTGGCTGCGACTTCAACCGCGTGGTCCATTTCCGCAACGGAGGCCAGCGGGCATTTTGCCTGCACTTCGCCTGTGGCGGGATTGAAGACATCGGAAAAGCGGCCAGACGTGCCTTTGACATGTTCGCCATTGATGTAGTGGGTAAGTTCTTGCATGGAATCCTCCTTGAGTTTCCCGTTCAGACTAGCCTTGCATTTATGCAATAAAAAGGGTCAGTTTGCCAAAATCATTTTGCAAAAATACAGGTACAGCAATGGCGGAACCAAAATGGGACGATCTGCGGGTATTTCTAGCGGTTGCCCATACGCAAAGCCTATCGCGCGCGGCGAAATCACTTCGCCTAGATCCCGCAACGGTTGGCCGACGGGTGGCACGACTGGAGGCGGCAATGGATGTCACGTTGTTTCTCAAATCCCCGCAAGGCTATGCGTTAACGCAGGCTGGAACACGGTTAATGCCGCGCGCACAGGCGGTGGAGAGCGCAATTCTGAATGCGCAAGATGATGTCAGCGGGGCAGCCGAGGCTTTGAGCGGCCACATTCGCCTTGGTGCGCCGGACGGCTGTGCGAACTACCTTTTGCCGCAGGTTTGTGCGGCGATTTGTGCGGATCATCCGGGCTTGGAGGTCCAAATTGTTGCGCTGCCACGAGTGTTTAACCTCTCTAAGCGCGAGGCCGACATGGCAATCACCGTCTCTGCGCCCACGGCGGGGCGGCTCACCAGTCAAAAGCTGACCGATTATCACCTGCACCTGATGGCCAGCCGGGATTACCTTGCTCAGGCCCCGGCATTGAATCAGCTGGAGGATCTGAAAGAGCATAAAATCATTGGCTATATTTCAGATCTGATCTTTGATGCAGAACTGGATTACCTCTCGGAGATTGGTGCGCCGCGCACGAGTTTCACCTCTAATTCGGTCTCGGTGCAGCTGAATTGGGCGCGCAGCGGGGCGGGGATTGTGATCGGCCATGACTTTGCGCTGCCTTTCGCACCAGAGCTAACCCGCGTGCTAACGCAGCATTTCTCCTTGAAGCGGAGTTTTTACTTGGTACGGCATGCAGATGATAAAAATATCGCCCGGCTTCGGTTTTTTGCACAAGAATTAGGCCTTAGGGTGCGACAAGAGGTGGCGCGACTGGAAGCACATACTTGACGTAAACCCAGAGTTGCGCCGACAGTGGGGCAGTTGATCACGTTTGTTTTACTTAATTGAGGAGGAGCTACCCATGCTCGTAAGCCATATCTTGAAACTGAAGACCGATGGTGGGGTTGTGACCATTGCGCCTGCGGCTTCTGTGTCAGATGCAGCCAGCCTGTTGTCCACCCGCCGTATCGGCTCGGTCGTGGTCTCCTCTGACGGCAAAGCTGCTTTGGGCATCCTGTCAGAACGCGACATCGTGCGCGAGATCGGCAAGCGCGGTGCAGGGTGCCTGACCGAGAGCGTAGACAGCATGATGACGCGTAACTTGGTGACATGTGTTTCAAGCGATCGTGCCGACGATGTGCTGGGGCGCATGACAGAGGGTCATTTTCGTCACATGCCGGTGGTCGAGGACGGTGTAATGATCGGCTTGATCACGCTAGGCGACGCGGTGAAGGCGCGGCTTAGCGAGCTGTCGATGGAGAAAGATGCACTAGAAGGCATGATAATGGGCCATTAAAAGCGGCCTCTATTTGGGGGCGATTGTCCCCGATGGTGCCCCCGGTCAAAGTAGCTTCGTTATCGCCTTGCAATCCTTGGCGCAATATTGTTGCGTGGCCGTGCTTTACATAAAAAGGGCCTGACCTATGCGCATTGGACTATACCCCGGCACGTTCGATCCCGTCACACGGGGCCATTGTGATATTATCCGGCGGGCCTGCTCGTTGGTGGACCGTTTGGTCATTGGTGTTGCGATCAATCGCGACAAAGGGCCGATGTTCACGCTTGAAGAGCGTACCGCGATGATCGAGGCCGAGTTTGGCAAGGTTCACAAAGAGACAGGCTGCGAGATCGTGGTTCACCCCTTTGAAAACCTGCTCATCCATTGTGCGCATGATGTCGGGGCCTCGGTTATCATTCGGGGGCTGCGCGCGGTCGCTGACTTTGAGTATGAATACCAAATGGTAGGCATGAACCGCGCCATGGATAACAGTATCGAGACCGTATTTCTGATGGCCGAGGCGCAGCATCAAGCGATTGCCTCCAAGCTGGTCAAAGAAATTGCGCGTTTGGGGGGGGATGTGTCAAAGTTTGTGACCCCAGAGGTACGTAGCGCCCTGAAAGAGCGGCTGGATTAACGCCCCCTTTACACTGCCCCGTCAACCATTAGGTTGCGGCGCAAGTTATACATTCCTGAGGAGCGCCCAAATGGCCGATATCAAAGATCCTGAAAACACCATTCTGGTGGAACTCACTGGCGGCACCGTCACCATTGAACTGCTGCCCGACGTGGCGCCGCTGCACACCGCGCGCATGAAAGAATTGGCCCGCTCCGGTGCCTATGACAACGTGGCGTTTCACCGCGTGATTGATGGCTTCATGGCGCAAACTGGCGATGTGGCCAACGGCAACATGGAAAAAGATTTCAACATCCGCTCTGCTGGCACAGGCGGCTCCGATATGCCTGATGTTCCGGCTGAGTTCTCCAAACTGCCGCACGACCGTGGCACCATCGGCGCTGCGCGCTCTTCCAACCCGGATTCGGCCAACAGCCAGTTCTTCATCAACTTCTCCGACAACAGCTTTCTGAACGGCCAATACACCATGTATGGCCGCGTCCTTTCGGGCATGGAACATGTGGACGCCTTGCAACGTGGCGAGCCGCCAATGAACCCTGACCGGATGATTTCTGTGAAAGTTGCCGCCGATATCGGTGACGGTGCTGCGGCACCAGCCGAGGAAGTCGATGGCGATGCGGACGCAGGTGGTGACGGCGGTGAATAAGACCCTCGCACTGATCGCTGCTTTGGCCGCTAGCCCTGCTTTGGCGACAGGTCTTGAGATTGATATTATGGGCGAGGCCAATGGCACCGTGGCGATTGATCTGTTCGAGGATATAGCCCCGAAGCATGTCGAGCAAATCACTGCTTTGGCAAGTGAAGGAGCCTATGATGGCGTGGTGTTTCACCGCGTGATCGAGGGTTTTATGGCGCAAACTGGCGACGTTGAGTTTGGCAAATCTGGTGGCGACACCAGCGGTGCCGGGCGCGGCGGATCTTCGCGGCCCGACATTGTGGCCGAGTTCTCTGACATCAATTTTGCCCGTGGCGTCATCGGTATGGCCCGCAGCCAGAACCCCAATTCCGCCAACAGCCAGTTCTTCATCATGTTCGATGAGGGCGCATTTCTGAACGGCCAATACACCGTCGTCGGAAAAGTGACTTCTGGCATGGAAGTGGTGGATGCGATCAAACTAGGCAAAGGGGCCAACGGCTCTGTAAAGGGCACGCCGGACCAAATGAAGGCTGTGCGCGTCACCGAGTAGTCGGCTAACACCCTATCAATCCCGCGTGAGCGGGGCTGTTCAAGACATGTGAAACGGGTCATGCTTCCTCATCCCAGAGGAGATAGGCATGACCCGTTTTCCGTTTCTAATCATAGTGTTCTGGTGCGCATCTACTGTGATGGCTTTGGCGCAAAACCCATTTCTCAAGGCGCAATGGCCGAACACGGACTTCGCAAAATCCACAGTGGACATGACAGAAATTCGCTCTGGCGGTCCCGGAAAAGACGGCATCCCTGCGGTCGATAACCCTACTTTTCTACGAGTTGAGGGGGAGCGACGCCTTGGCGATCGTGAACCTGTAATGAGCGTAGAAATCAAGGGCGAGGTGCCGCGCGCCTACCCGATCCGCTATTTCATGGTGCATGAGATCGTTAACGATGTGATCGGCGGCGTGCCGGTTGCCATCACGTTTTGCCCCTTGTGTAATTCCGGCGTGGTGTTTGATCGACGCGTCGCAGGCAAGGTGCTGTCTTTTGGGGTGTCGGGCAACCTGCGCAACTCCGATATGATCATGTATGACCGCCAAAGCGAAAGCTGGTGGCAGCAAGCTACCGGTATGGGGATCGTGGGGAAATACGCTGGGCGCTCGCTCACGCAAATCCCCAGCTGGATGGAAAGCTGGGAGGCCTTTAAAACCCGCAACCCAAACGGCTTGGTTCTGAACGCGCCTCGCCAGAATTTTAACTATGGATCAAACCCTTACCTGAAATATGACAGCGCTTCGCGACCCTTCCTTTATGACGGGGACTTGCCGCCCGGTGGCATTGATCCGATGGCCCGCGTGATCCGGGTTGGCAACCGCGCATGGCCGATGGAGCGCCTGCGCCGCGTGAAAGTGATCCACGAAAATGGGGTGGAGTTAAGCTGGCAGGGCGAGCAAGCCTCCGCCCTCGACAGCACCAATATTGCGCGCGGGCGCAGTGTTGGTGCTGTGCGGGTGCGTGATGCGCGCGGGCGCGACGTGGTGCATGACGTGATGTTCGCCTTCGCCTTTCACGCTTTCCATCCCAAGGGGGCGTGGCAGCTCGATTAATCCCAGTTGGGCTTGCGCTTTTCGAGGAAAGCGGTGATGCCTTCTGACGTATCCTCGCGCGCCATATTTACCGCCATAACATCGCCAGCGTAATTATAAGCGTCGGCCACAGGCATTTGAATTTGCTCATAAAAAGCTTGTTTCCCAATGCGAACAGCCGCGCCAAGTTTACCTGCGATGACTTGGGCGAACTCTAGGGTCTCAGTCGCCAAATCTTCCTTGGCCACGCGGTTGATCAACCCGATTTCGCGCGCTCTATTGGCGTCGATAAATTCGCCGGTGGTAAGCATCTCGAAGGCCTGCTTGCGCGCGACATTGCGGCTGAGGGCAACCATTGGGGTCGAGCAAAATAGCCCGATGTTCACCCCGTTCACCCCAAATTTAGTCCCCTCCGCAGCAATCGCCAAATCGCAGGTCGCGACCAGTTGGCACCCGGCTGCGGTGGCGATGCCATGCGCCTGCGCGATGACGGGCTGCGGGATACTTTGAATGCGCGCCATCACGGCGGAGCAGCGCTCGAACAGGTCCAGCCACGTGGCTTGACCGCCGTCATCGGATGCGCGTGCGGCCTGCATTTCCTTCAGGTCGTGGCCGGCGCAAAACACTTTTCCCGCGCCCTCGATGATCACCACGCGGATGGTTTCATCTTGTGCAACTGTGTCCAAAGCGCCGTGCAATGCGGCCAGCATGGCATTCGACATCGCGTTCAATTTTGACGGGTTGTTCAGGGTCAGCTTGGCAATCGGGCCATGGTCTACCCGTAAAACTAACGTATCGTTCATCTTGTCAAACTTCCTTTGATCTGCTCCGGTATCGGTCGAAGCCTACGACTAAGTTTGGAAGAGGGGAAGCATGGAAGTAAAGATGGACAAGGCTGCGTTACAGGCCTTTTTGGCGCGGGATTTCGCGCAGGTTGCCGATGATTTCGACTTTATCGAAATTGCACCGCCCTTTGTGACCATGGCGCTGTCTGCCTCCGAGAAACATTTGCGCCCCGGCGGCACGGTGTCTGGTCCCGCCATGTTCGCGCTGGCGGATGTGTGCGCGTATTTTTGCATCCTATCGGTTTTGGGGCCGGTGGCTTTGGCTGTGACCACCAATTGCTCGATTGATTTCATGCGCAAGCCTGCGCCGGGGCGGCTATTGTGCCGGATGGAATTGCTAAAACTGGGCCGCGTCTTGGCCGTGACCGAGGGGCGGATTTACTCAGAAGATGCCCCTGATAAGCTCGTGGCGCGCGCGTCTTTGACCTATTCGATACCTCCCAAATAAAAAGGCCGGGCTCGAAAGCCCGGCAAGTTGAAGAGGTCTCGGGTCGGCGCAGGGAACCACGCCGGAGACTTCAGTGCCGCCAGAATGATCGTCTAGATTCTAGCAGCGCATCTCGGGGGCTGATGCCAACATCTCTCAACTGATCACGGGTGAGATGTCGCAAGGTTTGGCGTGTGCGGTAGGCTTCATCCCACGTCATCAGCACCACGGCGACCTTCACAGCCACGCGTGCAGTCAGCGCTAAATTAGCGCGTGTAGACAATGCGGACAGATCAAGGGCGAGGGGTTGTGCTAACAGTGCCATGGGTATGGCCTCCAATTTTGTATTGATACAATGTAGCGAAGTTGCTACGATTGATTGATACAAGTGAGAATTGTACGCGTCCACCGAAAGATTGTTATGAATACAATGTGGTTTCCAGATTTTACCGCGCAGACGGGTGCGAAGTACCTTGTGCTCTGTGATGCGATTTTGCGCGCCGTGAAAGACGGGCACTTAGAGGTTGGTGAAAAGCTGCCTCCTGTTCGGGAATTGGCCTACCAGATTGCAATAACGCCCGGCACGGTTGCGCGCGCCTATTCGCGGCTGGTGGATGGCGGAGTTTTAGAGGCGGTTGTTGGGCGAGGCACCTTTGTTGCGACCCCGCGCGCCGTGACGCAAACCTCTGACTGGCCGCAGGTGTTAGATCTACGCACACCACGATTGCCAGAGGCAGGGCAGAGCGAAATGTTGCGCACCTCATTGCGAAAATTGGCCAATATGCCCGATGCATTGTTGAAAATTTACCCAAGCGAGCAAACCGATCGCCCAGCCCGAGAAGCCGTCTTGAAATGGAGTTCTGGTAAGGTTTTGGGGCCAGTTGGCGTGGATGATATCGTTCTTGCAAACGGCGGACAGAACGCTATTTCCCTTGTTTTTCAGACGATTTTAAAAGGCGATAGGCCGGTGGTTTTGGCTGAAGACCTGACATATGCGGGTTTCCGTCATGCCGCAAACCTGCTGCGGGCTGAAACCATTGGCCTTGTATCTGATGAGGCGGGGGTGCGCCCTGATGCGTTCGAGGCTGCGTGCCGCGCCCATGATGCGCAGGTGTTTTGTACCAGCCCTGAGGTGCATAATCCCACCGCCCTTCGTACCGGATTAGAGCGGCGACGCGAATTGGCCGACATCGCGCGGCGCTACAATGTGCAAATTCTGGAAGATGATTGCTATGCGTTGGCGGATAGTGACTTGCCGTTTTACCGCGCGCTGTTGCCAAAGCAATCATGGTACGTCTCCTCCATCAGCAAGCTTATCAGCCCCTCATTTCGGCTGGGCTTTGCGGTTGCGCCGCAAGGGAAGGGGGATCAGTTGCGCCGCACTGGGCAGTACAACTTCTTTGGGATTGCGACCCCGATGAGCGAGTTGGCGGCAGATATGCTTGGCGCGCCAGAAATGGAGGCGCTGATTTCGAACATGCAGCAGCGCGTAGCTGCATTGGTACAAATTGCGGTGAACCACCTTGGGTCCTATGATCTGCGCTGGCGCAATGATGTACCGTTTTTGTGGCTGGCTTTGCCGCGGGGCTGGCGCGCAGGCTCGTTTTGTAGTGCAGCAGAGAAGGCGGGCGTCCTTTTGCGCTCGGCGGATGATTTCACGCTAATAGATGGGCGTGCGCCTCACTCTGTTAGGATCGCCATTAACGGGCAGGTGTCTGAGGCCTGCTATGAGTCGGCGTTGGTCCGTTTGCGTGATCTATTAGGCAATCCGCCGTCACAAATAGAAGTTTGATTGGGGTATATTAATACCTTATTTATAATGCTTTGATTTTAAAGATTTAAATCGCAACAATCATCGTTGACTGCACCCTCAATTCCGTTAAAACCACGCCATCCCAAGGGGCTTTATGCCCCGTGGCCGTAATTCTTGAGGAAACCCAATGAAAACCTTTACCGCTAAACCCGGCGATATCGACAAGAAATGGATCCTGATCGACGCTGAAGGCGTTGTTCTGGGCCGTCTTGCGTCGATTATTGCTATGCGCTTGCGTGGCAAGCACAAGCCGTCCTTCACTCCACACATGGATATGGGCGACAACGTGATCATCGTGAACGCTGACAAAATTCAGCTGACCGGCAAGAAACGTGACAAGCCAAACTACTGGCACACCGGCCACCCGGGCGGGATCAAGTCGCGCACGAACGCTGATATTCTTGAGGGCAAGTTCCCCGAGCGCGTTCTGACCCAAGCCGTCAAGCGTATGCTTCCCGGTGGCCCACTGTCGCGTGTGCACATGACCAACCTGCGTGTCTACGCAACGGCTGATCACCCGCATGAAGCCCAATCCCCCGAAGTTCTGGACGTCAAAGCCATGAACAAGAAAAACACCCGGAGCGCATAACGATGGTTGATGAAATCAAATCTCTCGATGAGCTGAACACCGTTGCAGAAGGCGTAACGCCTGCTGAGGCCGTTGCTGCAGCAATCACCGCTGAGCCTGTCCGTGACGCGCTCGGTCGCGCTTATGCAACTGGTAAACGTAAAGACGCGGTTGCACGCGTTTGGATCAAGCCGGGTTCCGGCAAAGTCACTGTGAACGGCAAAGAGCAAAATGCATATTTTGCCCGCCCCGTGCTGCAAATGATCTTGCGCCAGCCGTTCACCGTTTCTGGCACTGAAGACCAGTTCGACGTTATGGCGACTGTCAAAGGTGGCGGCCTGTCTGGTCAAGCTGGTGCGGTTAAGCACGGCATTTCCAAAGCTTTGCAGCTCTATGATCCGTCCCTGCGTGGCGCGTTGAAAGCCGCCGGCTTCCTGACCCGCGACAGCCGTGTTGTTGAGCGTAAGAAATACGGTAAAGCGAAAGCCCGTAAGAGCTTCCAGTTCTCCAAGCGTTAAGCTGCGGAACATATCAATTCGAAGAAGGGCTGCCCAATGGGCGGCCCTTTTGTATTGTGGGTATTGCCTGCCACTTCCCCCCCCCTTTGGCCACAAAATGCTCTCGACGACAGTGCTCTAGACTGTATTGTCTTTTCAGTGGCTTGGCCGGACAGCTTTATGGCTATGCCTGTTTTGAAAATGAAATTTGACGCCTATGATTACGCCCGCATCATCCCCGCTTTTACAGGTCGCCCCTGTCGCAAAAATTGCTCCGGTTCGGGTCGACTTGATGGATGCAGAGCAAGAGGGCGACACACTTCGATTGCTCGCGTCTGTCTTCGCAGATGGGGCGCTTCACAGCTATGCAATTCTTGATGGCGCGTGCTTGACGAATTTGCCTGACTGGCTGGAAACCTCCGGTCTGGATTACATGCCATTACTCCAAGGCGATGCCCAGGATGCATTGGCTGAGGTCGCCCCCTATCTTGTGCGCTTGGACCGGGGGGCAAAGGCTGCCCGCGGGTTGTTTACCCGTTCGGATGCCGCTTGGCATATGTGGGATGCAGATGGCTGTGTCGTCATACATAGTGAGGTCGGTTTGGCAGAGCTTCGCCAGCACCTGCGGCGGCTTATCCGGCTGCGCGACCCAAGGGGCGAGTGGTTGTTTTTTCGCTACTGGTCACCCACGACTTTGCACGGTTTGCGCGGGGTCTTGGGCACCAGCGCGCCGCATCTGAAAGCGATGTTTGGTAAGGTTGTCGCCCGTATCTTATACAAGCTGCCCGGGCAGGACCGGATGATGTCGCTAACTCCTGTGTTGCGCGAAGAGGGCAGGGCGGATGGGTTTGTGCTCGACGGGCCAACGCGGCACGCGATGCAGCGATTTGTGCCGCAAGCACAGGTGTTTGGCCTGCAACGCGCCGCCGAGGCACGCCTTGCCAAGCATGATCCGTCGACGTTTGAAATTGCGACCAGCCTTCCGGCCTCGGTTCGGTTTGGCCATACAAAACGCATCTTACGATTGGGATTGGATGATCCGCATCTGGCTGCTACTCTTTTGGCAATTATTTACAGCACCGGCATCGATATTTTACGCGAACCGGCTTTTGACTATGCCACAGCGAACCCCTTTTTGGGGCCGAATGCCAAGGCACGACAATTGATTATGGGCTACCAGATGGTCGCCGCATTGAAGGAGACTTAACATGGGCGTAGCTGCTATTGGACCCGCATCCCCTCTACTTGCTGGTGGCCCTCCGGGGTGGCTGGCCTATGGCGTGATTGTCTTGGGCGGCGGCGCGTTGGTGTATTTGGGCTATGACGCGATGACCAGTGATGACGCGAGGGCCGTGCCACAGACCAGTACGGCCACGGATACGGCCACTGATACGCAGACCTGCGATCGCCCCTATACTGTTGTGGTTCACGCACAGGGCAGCGATATTACCAGCGGTAATAATGCAGGAACATCACGGGCAACGATCGGGGCCGCGCCAATTGTGAAACCCGCAGCGCCAGTGACGGTGGCAGAGGCCGTGGGGCTTTCCGCGGCCACCCATGCGATGCTGAACCGTGGCCAGTTGCGTTTGCGTAGCCAAACCCAGTCTCAACTTGAGAGGTGGGTGCGTAACCGTCCGCCATCGGGGTTTCTGGGGCAGAAAAGCTTTCAGGCGCGCGGTAATACGCGTGGTTTCAGTGGGGTGCGCTCTGATATCGACAGCTACGGTTGCAGCTTCAATTTGATCGCCTAGCCATGAGCATGACCTTAGATGAAATCAAGCAACACCCGAGTTATCCGTTCTTGGATTTTGCGACCAATGACGCTTCATTTCTGCTGCTAGAGCTGTTCTGGACCCAAGTCGCGCGCGAAGCCTTGGGCGAGGATCTGTCTGCCAGTGCGGTGCCGCTGATGCAGGCCCAGCAAGAAGACGGCAACCCGATTTTGTTCTTCCGTCTGCCAGACCTCGAGGGCGGCCTCGGGCGCGCTGCGCGGGTGATTTTGAAGACCAACGAGGCGGAACAACCTGCATTATCGGATGCCACCAGACCCAATAAGTTTGACTACTACCGTCCGGTGGATTTTCTGGCCGATAGCTCTCCCGCGCGCTTTGATGTCTATTCAGAACAACGCATTGATGCGCTTTTGATCAACTACGACATGGCGTTCGACGCAATTGCTGCCGTGACGGATATGCTGCGTGCCTTCTTTATCGAGTGCATGGATTTGGCACAAATAGAGCCACGGGCCTTGGCGCATTACGCGGCAATGGGGGCACCGGATGTGCGCGAGGAAGCCGCGTATTGGGCCGGGTTGCCAGAGGAGGATGACGATGCGCTCTGAGGACCGCTTGGGCGATATTTGGCAAGGTATTGGGGCCGGGAATGGCGGGGTTCCAGGTGGCACTGGTCACTGGATGAAGCACGCGGATTTTATGCCAATGGCGCAGGCAGATGCCGCTGCTTGGGATGAGTTGGCCGTGGCATTCGAGCGCAAAAGTGACAAGCCGCGTGCCTTTGCAGGGCTACGCAACGGGAGCTTGGAATTCGTGATGGTCCACCATTTGCTATCGCATGAGATCGGTATCTGGCTTGCCCCTGCGCAGCGCGGGCAAGGTTTGGCGGCGCAATGGTCGCGGATGGCTCTTGCGTCGATTGACTGGGGCCGCGCGCGCCTGTTGCTGGCCCAATGCGAAGCGCAAGGCGCCGCCGAGCGCGCGTTGCGTCAGGCCGGAATGCGCGTGATCAGCGGGCAGGGCGCGCGGGTCACCCTAGGCCTTTATCGCCCCGGTGAGCGCTCGCTGGGGCATTAACCCAGCAAGATGTAAAGGGCCACCGCCTTCATGCCCCGTCAGGGGGTGGTGTCGAGGAAGAGGATATTATCTTGGGAAAGACCCGCTAGATTATTTTGCGTTGAGCCAGTGAAAAGTTGTATCGAATACATCCCGTCAATGATCACGCGGCCAGTTGTGGCGTTGGCCGAATTTAGACTTAATGTGACGCTTGGCTCCGGCTCACCATCTTCCAAATGAATGACAATAAGGTCTTCTGCGGGGTTGAAATCACCGATGGAACTTCCTGAATTCTCGTCTACGTAGACAAAAATATCGTTGCCTTCACCACCATAAAGCCGAGCGGGATTACTTAAAAATCCGGTATCTATGCCGCTGTATAACACGTCATCTCCGGCCTCACCGTATAGCGCACCAGTGGCCGCGCCTGTCGCTGATAGTATGTCGTTGCCGTCGCCGCCGTATGTCCTGCTTATTCCGGCACCGGCATCAATGATGTCATTGCCAGCCCCGCCATGGATGATGTCATGGCCCGCGCGCCCGCTGATGATGTCGTCGCCGTCGCCACCGTCAATCACATCCGCGCCAGCGCCGCCTTTGATAAGGTCGTCGCCTCCAAGCCCGTAGATTTCGTCATCACCCGCGCCCCCGTCTATGAAGTCATCCCCTTCGCCGCCGGTCAGGATATTTGCAGCGCTGTCACCCGTTAGGGAAACCCCCGCTGCCGGAGGCGGAACAGGCAACCCGATTCGACCGGGTGCTGCTTCTATGGCTGCATAGTTGGCCTCGATCTCTGAGAGGTCTTTGAACACAATATCATTCAGGCTCAGCCCCTCGACATTGCCAAAGATTTCGGCAATCTCAAAGCCATTGACGAGGATAGAAACGCCAGAGTTTAAAGGGTTGATCTCGATAAGCGGCAACGGGGCATCAGCAGGGTAGTCGATGACGATTTGATCTTCGTTGATGTTGAATGTTTGTATTTCTTCTTCGCTTGTAATGCCGTCGAGCACATAAATATCACTGCCGGCACCTCCGACCATAAGGTCGATGTCGCCATCATTGTCTGCGATGAGTAAGTCATCTCCTGCCTCGCCATAAAGCACATCATAACCAGCTCCACCAATCATGATGTCATCTCCGGCGCTCGCATGAATGTAGTCGTTCCCCCCTCGGCCTAGAAACGTCTCATCCAGCTCGGTGCCATACAGGGTGTCGTTACCTTGTGTGCCCTCAATTATATTCACGTCAGATATTGGCTCGGGGGTGAAGGACACATTCACCGAGGCCCCATCACTAACGCCCGTTGTTAATTCATCATAATTGACGCCATCATTCAGCGCGTCAATCAGTTGGATATCCTCTATCGAGAGGTCTGGGTCATCGCTACGGATGTTAACCGCAAACCTGCCATTAATGCGAAGGTCATAGGCGTTAGGGCCATCGGAGCGCAGTTCCAGATCCGGTGCATCGCCTTCAGTAGAATCATAGCTGACGAAAATTTGGTCACCAACGTCATGGTCATAAATCGTCACCGAGCTGTCTTCGCCAACAATGAACAAATCATTGCCGTCGCCACCAAACATCTCGTCGGCGCCGCCACCATTGAGCGCGACCAAAATGTCGTTGCCGTCGCCGCCCTCAAGCAGGTCTGTATCCGTCCCCGCAATAAGTATGTCATTGCCCTTATCGCCCTCTAGCGTGTCGGAGCCTTTACCGCCGCGTAAAATATCGTTGCCGCGGCCCCCTTCAAGGGTGTCGTAGCCTGCGCCAGCAGTAAGTTCATCATTTCCCGCTCCGCCTGTGATCCAGTCATCGCCTTCATTGCCAGCTAGAAAATCATCGCCACGGCCGCCAAAAACACTGTCAGCGCCGAAACCGCCAAAAACGATGTCATCCCCATAATTAGCGTCGATTTGGTCATTTCCAGAGCCGCCTTCGACGAGATCATCGCCGCGTCCTGCCCCGATAAAATCATTGCCAACACCGCCGTAAATTTCATCACTTTCACGTTGGCCATAAATGGTGTCATGCCCATAACCGCCGATGATGGCATCCGCGCCACGACTGCCAGTGATGTAGTCATCCCCGTCGCCACCTGCGATTTCGTCATCGCCACGCCCGCCAAAAAGGTCGTCATTGCCGTCGCCACCAGCCATGTGATCATCACCATGGCTGCCATCTAAGATGTCATCGCCGTCGCCGCCAACAATCAGATCATTGCCCGAGCCGCCATACAGGAAGTCATCACCCGCGCCACCATCCAAACCATCATCTTGGGACGTGCCGAATAGATCATCGTCGTCAGAACTGCCGGTTTGAAGGACAAATCCAGTGGCAAATGTTCCACCAATGGCGGCAAGAAGAAGTGCGGAAATCATAGCTAGGCCCAACAGTTTGACGAAAAACATACATGAATTACGACCAAATTATGGCAATAATCTTGAATGTGAAAGCGTTTTTTTGATTGTTTCCAGTGTGTTAACTATCGGGTGAAATAAGCCCTAATCCACGTAAATAGATACCAATCCCTGCCTCCAATAAATCCTCAGGTGGGAAGGGGGATTTTGCACCGGGGTTGCCGCGCGCAAACAGCTCTACGACGCCGTGGCTCATGGCCCAGATATGGCTCGAGAACATCGCTGCAGGGGGGCGTTTATCCTCGGGGATATGTTGTGACAACTGGAGCGCGGCTTCCTCAAGTACGCCGCGGGATCGGTCCGCTGCGGTTGCCAGTATAGGATTGGATTGCAGGTTCACGCCGCTCTCAAACATCGCCATGTAATGGCCGGGAAATTTGCGCGCAAAGGCCAGATAAGCGCGTCCTGTGGCCTCGAATGCCTTTAGTGCTGTCGGTTTCCCACCAGCATAGGCATGTTCCATCAGGTCGCCAAAGATGCGGTGACCTTGCAGCGCGCATTCCGCGATCAACGCCTCACGCCCCTCGAAATGGCGGTAGACGGCGGCGGGGGTGACGCCTGCCAGTTTCGCCGCCTCGGCGACGGTAAAGCCAGTCGGGCCTTTCTCCTCGATCAGGCGCAAAGTCGCATCGACCAACGCCTGTTTTAGATTGCCGTGATGATAGCCCCGTTTAGGCATCGGCTGACCACATATCAACGCCGCCGCAGATTTTTTTGTCGGGCCGGATGGCCACGCTGTCATCTTTGTTATCGTAATGGATTGTATTCAAAATCTTGCGCAAAGCACTAATGCGCGCGCGTCGTTTGTCGTCGGAGCGGATCACCGTCCAGCGCGCATGTTTGGTGTCCGTGGCCTCGAATGTCTCGGAAATGGCGCGCGAATAGGCGTCCCATTTGTGCAGACCTTTGACGTCAATCGAGGACAGTTTCCACTGCTTCAACTTGTCTTTTTCACGCGCCAACATACGGCGCAATTGCTCGGCGCGGCCCACATTGAGCCAGAGCTTGATCAAGATAACCCCGTCCTCGGCCAGCATCTTTTCAAAGTCGGGAACCTGTTGAAAGAAGTGGTTGCGCTCGCCCATGGAACAAAACCCGAAAACATCCTCCACCACGCCGCGATTGTACCAGCTCCGGTCAAAGACCGTGATTTGTCCGGCAGTCGGCATGTGCTTGATATAGCGCTGAAAATACCATTGCCCACGCTCTTCTTCGGTGGGCTTTGACAGGGCCACGATCTTGCAAATCCGAGGATTCATATTCTCGCGAAACCGCTTGATTGTGCCGCCTTTGCCCGAGGCATCGCGCCCCTCAAAGACGATGGCAACCCGCTTGCCCTTTGACGCAACCCAAGCCTGTAGCTTCATAAGCTCGACCTGTAATTGCTTCATGGTGTCCTCGTAATCATCAAGGTCCATCCGCGTCTCGTAGGGATAGCTTTCGGCCAGAATATCGTTCTTGCCCGCGTTGCGGATGGCGTCTTGCACGCTGTCGGGGATATCTTCTTTGTAGAACTTGGAGATAGCACCATCAAAGGGCAGGGTCATAGCGGCCTCATTCGTTAATTCATGTCGCAGTATGAAGGCTTAGTCTAGCGCAGGCCAGCGCGTTTTGCGGCGCGGCGTAGGGCCGCAACGGTGCTGCCTAGATCAATGTGGTGGGGCATATGGCCGATGCCTTCAAGCGTTGTCATTTCGACGTTAGGCAGGCGCTTTGACAAGGGCAGGGCGTGGACCTCATAGGGGACGATTGTGTCGGCGGTTCCATGCACAATCTCGATGGGCATTTTGAGGGCCTCATAGTGCTTGGACTGTTTGGTCATTTCCGCGTGCAACTGGTTAATCATTTGCGTGTTCACCCGCAATTGTTCCGTGCGCAGCGCCAGCCCTAATCCCATATGCTCCAAGTAGCCTTCGGGTACGGGGTCGGGTGCAAAAATCTTGTCCAATGTCGCATCGCCCTTGCGCGTCCCTGAAAATGCGGCGGCAAGGGGGATCAGCACATTCTGGCCAAACCAAGTGCCGGTGGCGCGGTAATAGATGTCGAGCTTCCCCTCCCAAGGGTTGGCGACGCTTGATATCAAGACCAGCCCAGAGGTGTCATCGGGATGTGCCAAACCATAAGCCAGGGCCACCGCGCCGCCGTAACTTTGGCCCAAAACGATGGGGTTTTTAGCGCCGAGCATTTGGGCCGCAGCATGGATCAGCTCTGCCTGCTCTGCGATGGTTTCGACCTTGCCCGCGCGCGTGCTGATCCGGCCGCTATGACCATGGGCCGGGCGGTCTATCGCGATGAAGCGGAACTGATCTTTGAGCGCGGGAATCAAGCCGAAAGTGAAGTCCTTCCAGTTGCCACCCGCGCCATGAATGACAATGACATCGGGGCCAGTGCCCTCAATATAGAGGTGCACCGCCGAGCCGTTCACATCCAATATTTGACCGTCGGGGGGCGTGTCTATGAGCGCCTGCGCGGTCCGTGTTTTGATCCGGTCATTGATCACGCCGCAGCCTCCAAGCCCAAATGTAACACCGACCAGAATGACAAGTTTAAGCACCAATCAGGTCCATATCGAATTTAGTTGTTTGGTATATCTCATTGATCCAATTGCCATAAAGCAGATGGGCATGGCTGCGCCACCGGTTCATGGGCTTCTGGGTCGGATCATCATTCGGGTAGTAATTATCGGGGATATTGATTGCAGTTCCGGCCGCTATGTCGCGGTCGTACTCTTCTTTCAAAGTGCCACTGTCATACTCGAAGTGGTTGAAAATATAGAGCGCGCGGTGGGCGTGATCCTCAACCAGACAGGGCCCGGCGGCCTCGCTGCCAAGCAGGGTTTTAAGGCCGCTGGCGGCATCAATCTCTGCCTGTTTCATCTCGGTCCACCGCGACACAGGGATGACGCAATCATCGGAAAACCCGCGCAAATAGGGCGAGGCCGGATCCAGGTTGCTGTGCCGGAAACAGCCGAATAGCTTTGCATCCAGCAGGTGCTTTTTGACCCCGTGGAAGTGGTTAATCATGGCCATCCCACCCCAGCAAACGCCAAAAGTGGAGTGCACATTGGTTTGCGTCCACTCCATGACCTCGCGAAGCTCGTCCCAATAGGTGACGTCGGTGAAGGCAAGGTGCTCGATCGGGGCGCCGGTGATAATTAAGCCATCAAATTTTTGATCTTTGACCTCTTGGAACGGGTGATAGAACTCGGCCATATGCGCCGCCGCGGTGGTTTTGGTCTGGTGCTCGGACATGCGGATCAGGCTCAGATCAATCTGCAACGGGGTGGCCCCAATGAGGCGCGCAAACTGGTTTTCGGTCTGAATTTTTTTGGGCATCAGGTTCAGCAAGGCGATGCGTAACGGGCGGATATCTTGGCGCGCGGCCTGATCTGCGCTCATTACGCTCACGCCCTCGCGCGACAGCACGTCATAGGCAGGCAGGGCGGTGGAGGGCAGTTTAATGGGCATGGGGTTTCCGTCAGTTTTGCAAGCTTTTACCTAGGTGGCTCAGGCGTTGTTGCCAAGGGTGGCGGCGATCAACTCGTCGAGACCTTGGGGCGTGGTGATGCGGCCAAGGTCCTTGTGCGACACCGAGACGCCGAAGTTATCGGCCATCGCTTTGTAGCGTGGATCGCGTTGCTCGATGGCGCGCGCATAGGTGAAAGAGATGAAGTCGTTTGGATCAACTTCACCTTCGGAGCATTTGTTTTCATTGAGGTATTCGGCCCAAAGGTCAGTCAAAAACTCGGGCCGGTAGCACATTGGCTTCGGGGCTTTTTGAAAGCGGCGAACCAGTTCTGCCTCGTGCTCGGGTGAGCCTTCTATGCGCACCATAAGGTGGTTTTGGGCCAAGGCATTCAGGACTTTATCGTCAGGATTATATGGATCAACGACCTCACAGATCGAGCCGCCGCTGTCGCATACGAAGTTGTTGTAGCCGTATAAATCCTTTGCACGGTTGATGAAATGGCCCGTGTCCAGCAGGGCAGAAACCTCGGCCACATGATGTTGCGCCTGACGGGTTTCATACTCGGAAAAGGGCAGCCCGCCTTTGGCGGGATCACCGGGTTTGCCCAGATAGGTGGACAGGGGTGACAGGTCGTCAAAAGTCAGGTTGGACGCGATATAGATGCTATCGGAGCGCAGCAATTCTGCCAGAAACGGGTCTTGCATCGCGCGGCGCTTAAAGTTGTCGGTGATGTATTCGCCCATGTAGCGCGTGCCGATGCGGTAATCGACGGAGTAGTGGAACCAATCCCCGGACTCGCGCAACATGTTGGAAATATGTGTTTTCCCAAGACCAGACATGCCAAAGAACAGCACTTTCTTGGTCTCGGCCTGAAGCCAGTCCTGCGCGGAGTTGTAAATCATTCGCTCGCTCGCTCTTTGTCCCTGAGCACTTTGGTAGCGGCGCACGCGCGCGCTTGCTAGGGGGCTTTGCGCAAAATTCGCAAGATGCGACCATCCAACACCAACAACCCCAAGGCCAAAAGGCAAAATCCTATATAGGCGCGCGGGGCCAAGCTCTCGCCCAGCACCACTGCGCCAAGAACAATCGCGACGGGCGCGACCAGCAAGGTGCCGGTCATCAGGTTGCCGCTGCCGACCATGGCAAGGATGCGGTAGTACAACAAATAGGCCACGGCGGTTGCAACGATGGCGTAATAGGCGATGGCGAGGGTTGCGGTTAGGCTCAACTCAAACGAGGGTACTCCGTCGGCCATCAAGGCCACGGGGACCATGATCAGGGTCGAGCCGGTCAGCATCCCAGCCGAAGCCACTTGCGGCTTTAACCCGATGAGCATTTTGCGCGCCCATGCACCTGCAAAGGCGTAGGATAAGGTGCCGCCAAGCACCGCAAGTTGCGCGGTGGAGCGGATGTCGAATTTGGCGATGTTTTCCAATCCAATGGCCGTGGCAACGCCCAAAAAACCCAGTAAAACCCCGAATAAGCGGTTAAGGGTCAACTTCTCATCGGCGAAAACGGCGGCGGCGACCAGAACGCCAAAGATCGCGGTTGTTGCGTTCAAGATTGAGGTCAGGCCAGTCTCGATATGCAACTGCCCCCACGCCATCAACAAGAAAGGGATCACATTGTTGAGCAAGCCCATAACAAGGAACGCCAGCCAAATGCGCGGGCTTCGGGGCAGGGGATATCGGCGGATTGCGATGTAAGTCCACAGGATCAGCGCCGCCCAAAACACGCGATGCGCCACCGCTGTCATAACGGGCACCTCATTTAGCGCGAGGCGAATAGACAGAAACGACCCGCCCCAGATGAAAGCCAGCAGGGCTAACTCGCCCCAAGCTTTACCGGACATGGTTTGTTGTGAAGGTGATGTGCTCATAAGTGATTTATGACAGGGGTTTGTGATAAAGCCACCCAGATCATGCGCAAAAAATAAGCCCCGCTCAAATCAATGAGCGGGGCTTGGTGTTGTTATGTTTGCGGCTTAGAACTTGTAAGCGATTTTCAAGCCAGCGGAGACCGCGCTGTTGCCTGCAAAGGTTGCGCGGGCAGTGTCTGGAGTACCGGTTTCAGGGCGCGCATCGCCAAGTTTAGTATAGCGAATGCCGCCACTAATCTCGACCGCATCCATGGTGTACTTGCCGCCGATTGTAATTGCTTGCGAGCCATTCGTTGGAGCCAGCGGTGATACCAAATCATCGGTGCCGGTGCTGCTGTGGCTATAGGAGACAAATCCCGACCATTGATCGCTAAACTTGCGGCCAAGGCCGATAGTGAGGTCTAGACTATTTTCCATTGAGGTCAGGCTGGAGTTGAGGCCAGGAACCAATGCGTCGAAAGTCGTCGGAGAAACAATCGTTTGGGTGTATTTGGCGTAACGAACCGAGCCGAACAGCAATGTGTCTGCGGCGATACCGGTTTGGAACGCAAGGTTAATGCTTTCAGGGGCGACAATTTCTGTTGTGCCGGTTCCGACAATGGCGGCACCGATCCTCTCGGTTGTCGGAGATTTATGCGTGATCTTTGAGTTATAGGTCAAAGCCACCCGCAGCGCGATATCGGGGCGCTCGTAGGCTGCACCAACCAAGAAGCCAAAAGCACCGCTGTTGCGAAAGCCTGCGTTATAGCCGGAAAGACCGCCATAGGCCGCGCCGGATAGGGTCACATTGGCCGAAAGTTCTTGGTAGCGAAGACCACCGTGGACCGAGAAGTTTTCGTTGAACTTATAGCGTCCAACACCAGTGATCGCGTAGCTGTCTACCACGGCTTGCGTGCCGCCAATCATCACAGAGGTTGGGGGCGTCGGATAGGATACGTCTGATCCGAAAGGCTCGTCGACGATCAAAGCAACTGAGATTTTATCATTGACGTCGTACTTTAGTGCGATGCCTGCGGTCAGAAAATTATCGGCGACTTGACCGGTTGTACCTGTGGTTGCCAGATCATTGCCGTCGACACTTGGTTTGGTATAGCCAAAGGTCAACTCGACGCGATTGCCCTTCTCAAACAAAATTCCGATATTTTGGCCGGAACGATCAAGGCCACCTGCTGATGCGAGGGATGTTGTCGCGGCGAGCAGTGCGGCTGCGCTTGCAAAAATTTTCATGGTTTCCTCCCCGAAACACTTGAATGGTGATTTACCCCACCCTAGAGGCGAGTTTCCGCCCACGTCAATTTGTGACCCTGCGTAACGGTGCTTTTGAGGGTGAAAAATCGAAACTCCATGTAAGTCGTGGCGAAAAGCGCACAATTCTCACTGAATGGGGGCCTTGGCCTTCCGGGCCTCGGCCGCGATATTGAGGTAATTCGCGCCGAAAATAACGGCGGCGCCGACAAACACCCAAATATCCACCGACTCGTCAAACAGGACCATGCCCAACACCGCGACCAGCGGCAGGCGTGCGAAATCAAACGGCATGACCACCACCGCCGGGGCAACTTGAAGGGCTTTGGTGATGCAAAAATGTGCCCCCAAACCCGTGAACGACACCAAAACCACCCATGGGGCCACGCCACCCGATGGCCACGCGATGTCCCCATCCCATCCGGCGCAGAGGATGCCAAATACTGCCTGCATGACGGCAAGCCAGAACAAAATGCAGGTGATGGAGTGGTGCCGCGTCAGGCGTTTGGTGAAGATCGCCGAGCCGGCAAAGCCAATCGCGGAACATGCGGCGAAGATTGCGCCAAGCTCTAGGTTGCTCAGGTCGGGGCGGGCCACGATCAAGATGCCGATGAAGCCCAGAACAGCCACCAACATGCGCAGCGGAGTCAGTCGCTCGGAGAGAAAAATCGGAGCCAGTAGCGCCACCCAAATGGGCGAGGTGAATTCCAAGGCCACAACCTGCGCCAGCGGGATCATGGTAATTGCGGCGAACCACAGGTTTTGCCCGGCGAAATGCGACAGGTTGCGAACTGCATGCAGGCCAAAGTTGCGGGTGCTGATCTCACGCAAGGTGCCAGCCATGCCACCGATCAAGACCACCAAGGCGATAGAGATGAGCGAGCGGTAGGTCATCAATTCGAATGTGTCCAGCTCCGCGCTGATCTTGCGCCCCGCAACGGCCATGGCCGAGAAGCACACAATCGCCCCGACCATCCAAGTGGCGGCGAGGGGCAGGTTGGATTTGGCAGCGGTGGCGGTCATGCGAGCCAGCGATCGCGTGTCGCACGCTCAACCCCGATAAGCCCTGCGCCGCCATGTATCGCGGCGCGGCCCAGATTGAACCAAAGCGCCAGCCCCTCGCGGATCACCATGCTGACCTGCGGCAAGCGGGCTTTCGGAGAGGACGAGCGAAACCGCTCAGAGATACTAAGCTCGATATTTCGGCCATCGGCTGACCTGACATTTGCCCATTTGAAGCTGAGCCAACTGCGCGGCAGGTGAAACCCTTCTGTGACGAGGCGCAAGCTTTGGTGGCCTTGCAACTGGGGGTGTGAAAATAAGGCGTTTTGTAGGGTGGATTGGCTTTCCTGCTCAAAGCTCAGCTGAGTTTCGGGGACGCCAAGCTGTGCGGCCAGTCGGGCCATTTGTTGCCCCGCCGAAGGCCCCGCAGAGGTGCCCCGCCCACCGGTAAAATGCATATGCGGGGCAAGGCCTGCTCGAAAAAGGGAGACCCCTTTTTCGACCCGTAGCAAAGAGGAGCGGTGCAAGGTGCCATCTGCATCCATGCCTGCGCCCAAAACGACGATCACATCTGTCGGGCGGGTATTCTCGGAAAACCACGCGGCAAACCCCGCAATGAAAGCCACGGGACCAATGAACAGAAACGCAGCCACGAGGGCCGCGCGTCTGATCCATCTCATGGGTTTATTCCCACTCAATAGTGCCCGGAGGCTTTGAGGTGATGTCATAGGTAACGCGGTTAATACCCGGCACCTCGTTGATAATGCGCGTTGCAGTCTCGCCCAGAAAATCATGCTCGAACGGGTAGTAATCCGCCGTCATACCATCCACGGAGGTCACCGCACGCAGCGCACAGGCGTAGTCATAGGTGCGACTGTCGCCCATCACGCCAACGGTTTTGACGGGCAAAATCGCCACGAATGCCTGCCAGATGTCATCGTACAACCCATGCTTGCGAATCTGGTCGATATACACCGCATCAGCCTCACGTAGAATATCCAGTTTGGCGCGGGTAATCTCGCCGGGGCAGCGGATCGCCAGACCCGGTCCGGGGAAGGGGTGGCGACCGATGAACGACTTGGGCAGGCCCAATTCGACACCCAAGGCGCGCACTTCGTCTTTGAACAGCTCGCGCAATGGCTCGATCAGTTTCAGGCCCATCTTCTCGGGTAGACCACCGACGTTGTGGTGCGACTTGATCGTGACAGAAGGGCCACCAGAGAAGCTAACAGATTCAATCACATCGGGGTATAATGTGCCTTGGGCAAGGAACTCTGCGCCGTCGATCTCATTGGCGTATTTTTGGAACACATCAATGAACAGTTTGCCGATGATTTTGCGCTTGGTCTCAGGGTCAGATTGCCCGTCCAACTGACCAAGGAACAACTCTTGCTCGTCCGCGTGGATCAGCTTCATGTTGTAGTTGTCGCGGAACATGGTGACGACCTCGTCGGCCTCGCCTTTGCGCAACAATCCGTGGTCCACGAACACGCAGGTCAACTGCTCGCCAATGGCTTCATGGATCAGGCGCGCGGCAACGGACGAATCAACGCCGCCGGACAGGCCGCAGATGACTTGTTTGTCGCCGACCTGTGTGCGAATCGCCTCGATGGCCTGCTCGCGGTAGGCGCCCATGGTCCAATCGCCGGTAAACCCCGCCAAACGCACGAAGTTTTCGTAGAATTTTGCGCCGTTGGGCGTGTGATGCACTTCTGGGTGGAATTGCACCGCATAGAAGTTGCGCGAAATATCGGCCGTGATCGCATAGGGCGCGTTGGGCGAGGTGCCGTAGACTTCAAACCCGGGCGCAATTTTGGAGACGTGATCGCCATGCGACATCCAGACCTGCTCTTTGTCGCCCTCAAACCAGCCATCCAGCAGGGCCAAGGTGCCTTTCGGCTCCACAAAAGCACGGCCATATTCGGCGGTGCCATGGCCGCGCTCGACCAAGCCACCGAGGCTTTGCATCATAGCCTGTTGGCCGTAACAGATACCAAGGATAGGAACGCCGAGGCTGTAAACGCTCTCGGGCGGGCGGGGCGAGCCTTCGTCGATTACCGAGCAGGGGCCACCGGACATGATGACAGCCTTTGGCGCGAACTCAGTCAAAAAGGCGTCGGTGACCTTTTGGTAGGGATGAATTTCGCAATAGACATTTAGCTCGCGAAGGCGACGCGCAATCAGCTGCGTTACCTGAGAGCCAAAGTCGATGATGAGGAGGCGTTCATGGGTGATTTGTGTCATATCCGCTGAGTATTGGGCTAGGGACGCCGTGGCAAGAGGGCAGAAGCCGCTGATTTGTGGGGTTGAGCCACATAATATGTGGTGCATGTCGCTTTTTCATCCCAAGGGGCGGTTTCAAGCCACGGATAAGCACGCCATGAAGTACTCAAGGCATCATACTTGAATTGGGGAGCCGGTCATGTCGGATACAACAGCAGCACCACGTAGACGTACTCGCGGCGGCGGTGGGGCAGCGCGGCGCGCAGAACGCACAGCAGTTAGTTTCGAGACCGCAAAATATATTGAGCGCAATATCCCCAATTTTGAGGTGCTCAATGAGGAGGCCCTCGATATTATTGAGGCGAACGCGGAAACCGTGCTGGCCGAGATTGGCGTAAATTTTGTCGATAACCCGGCGGCGTTGGAGCTATGGCGCGAAGCAGGGGCTGAAGTCACTGGCGAGCGGGTCCGTATTCCGCGCGGTCTTGCACGCAAATTATGTGCCACTGCGCCCTCCACGATCACACAACATGCCCGCAATCCAGAGCGCAATGTAGAAATCGGCGGTAAAAATCTGGTGATTGCCCCGGTTTATGGCCCGCCCTTCGTGCGCGATGTGCAAGGTGGGCGTCGCTATGCGACGATGGCTGACTTCAATAAATTCGTGAAGCTGGGCTATATGTCCAAGTGGCTGCACCATTCCGGCGGCACCGTGTGCGAGCCGACGGATGTGCCGGTGAACAAGCGCCATCTTGATATGCTTTATGCCCACATGTCCCTGAGCGATAAACCGTTCATGGGTTCGGTGACCGAGCCATCGCGCGCGCAAGATTCGGTTGATATGTGCGAGATTTTGTTTGACGGCTTGGACGGTCGCACGGTGATGACCTCGCTGATCAACATCAACTCGCCGATGACATTTGATTCGATCATGATGGGCGCGCTAGAGATTTATGCGCGCGCCAACCAAGCTTGCATTATTTCGCCGTTCATCGTGGGTGGGGCTATGGCTCCGGTCTCGGTCGCGGGAACATTGACGCAAGTTCTGGCAGAAGTTTTGGCGGGTGTGGCCTATAGCCAGTTGGTCAAGAAGGGCGCGCCGGTGATTTTCGGGGCGTTCGTGACGTCGATCGACATGAACTCGGGCGCGCCGACATTTGGCACGCCAGAAGCATCACACATCACCTATGGGGCTGGGCAATTGGCGCGCCGTTTGAGGCTTCCATACCGTTCGGCAGGATCCTTTTGCGGCTCGAAATTGCCAGATGCGCAGGCGGCCTACGAGACGGCGAATAGTTTGAATATGGGGCTGCTGGCAGGTGTGAACTTCATGTTGCACGGCTGTGGCTGGCTTGAAGGCGGGCTTGTGGCGTCGTTTGAGAAATTTGTGATGGACGCGGACCAGTTAGGCGCGCTGCACCACTTTTCTAAGGGCGTGAACATGGATGAAAATGCACAGGCCATGGGGGCGATCCAGGAAGTAGGCCCGGGCGGGCATTACCTTGGGTGCGAGCATACGCAGAACAATTTTAAAACGGCGTTCTGGCGCTCTGATCTGTTCGACTACAAGCCGTTCGAGACTTGGGCAGACGAGGGGGAGCGCGACACGGTGGCACTTGCTTCGGTGCGGGTCGAGAAGCTGCTGGATAGCTATCAGCAACCACACTTAGACCCCGCGATTGATGACGCATTGCGCGCCTATATTCGCGAGAAGAAAGCGAGCATGGCGGACGCATTCGTCTAGGCGGCCTTAGACGCCTTAGACAACCTTGGGACGCCAATCCTGCCGATGAGCCGTACGCGGGGCTGGGCTGGGTTCGGATGTGAGCACGCGACTCTCGGCCATCAAAGCGACCAGCAACTCGACATGTTTATTGGCGCTATAGGTGCCATCTCGGGCAAGGCGAGTCTGCTCGATTTGCTCCTCTTGGTCCAAAAGTTGTGCCACCACGGCCCGTGGACTTGTGGAAAGGGAGTGGCCTGCAATGCGACGCAGGTCGCGGCTCCGGCGGTAGTCTGACAGGCCATGGCGCGCGGCACTAACCAAGAGGCGAGGGCGGCGGAGGTTGGAAAGTTGAGTGGAAATTTCAGCCATAGTTTTGCTCCAAGGGATTGAATTGACTACTTCAATCTAGTGCATGCGGAGGCGGTGTTGCGTCGTGGCAAAGGTCTGCGAACGGTGGCAAAAGTATTGTTTACTATTTGGAAACAAATTCTAAAGATTAACATCTTTGTTAACCATCTCGTAAGAAATACAACCTCTAGTTGTATGCGTTACTTGGGTGGTTTCGCCACCTTTCATCTATTTTTCAGGGGATGTCTCACATGCTTTCCGCTGTACCTTCGCCGCTTGTATTGGCTTTCCCGCAGTGGATTCCGCAAGCCGTACGTCGATACTTAATACACACAGAAGAAGGGTTGTCTCTCAGACGCTTAGCAAGAAGTGAGGGGTGTCATGCCTCGACCGTATTACGTCAGGTTCGCCGTTTTGAAAGCCGTCGTGATGATCCTTTAGTCGACGAGGCACTTCGGCACCTGAGCACACAATTCTGTTCCCGCTTTCAGCCTGATCATCAAGAAGGATCGCACTGTATGACCGCACATGCTCGTAACCATATAGAAACCTATTCGAAAACGTCTTCCTCGGTCTCTTTTGCCGGCCCTGCCATACTCGCAGATGCAGAAGCATTGGCGCGAGAGGCCCGCAGGGTGTTGCGTCGCCTGTGCGAAACAGGAGCGGTTTTGGCGCTGGCCTCAGACATGGATAAGGCTGTTGTTCTGCGCTCGCTTAAAGATGGGCCGCCGACCCGTACGGCCGTGGTGCCGCGCGATGTTGCCCAGGCTTTTGCCTTGAAAGAGTGGATTAGTTGCGTGCGCAGCGGGCGGGTTGCCAGCTATGCAATCACGGCGACGGGGCGCAGTGCGCTGAAACAATACCTTGCTGATGACATGGAGCGAAAGCGTCGTGCGCGTGGGGAAAAAGATGGATCGAACCCATTCTCGGACGGGCCATCAAATTGGGGCGGAAGCGGTGCATTTTGTGCCGACGGCACGCCTCCAAGCCGCTCGAGCATGGCGGAAAGCCCTTTGGCGATGCTGGCGCGTCGACGGGACAAGGATGGCAGGCCATTCTTGGATGCGGATTTGGTGCAAGCCGGAGAGCGGTTCCGCGAGGATTTTGAGTTGGCACAAATGGGCCCGCGCTTTGCCCGAAGCTGGGATCAGTTTATGGCAACAGGCGACAGGGACGGCTTTGTCGGTGATGATGACGTGGCTGATGGCCCAAAAGCCGCCCGCGAGCGCATTTTGTCGGCCATGGATGATTTGGGTCCGGGTTTGGGTGACATTATCATGCGGTGCTGCTGCTTCCTTGAGGGGCTGGAGGCCGCAGAAAAACGCATGGGCTGGTCCGCACGGTCTGGCAAAGTTGTGCTGCGCATCGCATTGCAACGCCTGCGTCGCCACTATCTAGAGAAGCATGGCCTTGAGAGTGCAATGATCGGGTAGATCGTTGTGATATAAAGTAAAAAGGGCACCCGATTGCAGGGTGCCCTTTGTTTCTTTAGGGCTAAGCCAGTGCTGCGACCGCAGCGCGAACCCCTGCCTCATAGTCCGGGTGAACCCGACCCAAAACAGCGTACCAGCGCTCTTTTACTGCCTCAGAGCAGGGGGCCATTGCCCCGGCCATATTACCATGTAAACGATCCCGCTCAGCTTGATCAAACACGGTCTCGTATAACGCGCGAGGCTGAATGTAGTCGCCATCGGTGTCGGCCTGCTCGTAGCGAGAAATGTCGCCGGAAACCGTCATCGGAGGCTCTTGTACAGACGGGTCCGCCACCGGGCCACCATGCTGGTTCGGCTCATAATAAGCATCTGCATTGCCAAAATCATTAGTGAAAAACCGCATCGAGCCATCTTTATGGTAGTGGTTCATCTGTGCGGCGGCCTTGGGCGCGTTGGCGGGCAGGGCCTCGTAGTGGGTGCCAAGCCGGTAGCGATGGGCATCTGCATAGGACCAGACCCGCGCTTGCAACATTTTGTCGGGTGAGAAACCGATGCCCGGAACTACGTTGGACGGGGAATAAGCTGCATTTTCAACCATTTGGAAGTAATTTTCCGGGTTTTTATCCATCACCAACTGCCCCACTTCGATCAACGGATAATCCTCATGTGGCCAGATTTTGGTCAACGCAAACGGGTTGTAGGAGGTCTGCTCGACCTCGGGCATGATCTGCACGTACATGGTCCATTTTGGGGCGTTGCCCGCTTCAATCGCACCGAACAGCTGCTCTTGGTAGGCCTCGCGGCTGTTGCCGATGACCCCGGCGGCTTCGTCATTGGTGTAGTGCTTGTGGCCTTGCTGGGTCTTGAAGTGGAATTTGACCCAAGAGCGCTCGCCCGCCTCGTTCCAGAACGAATAGGTGTGCGAGCCGTCGTTCATGTGCATGGGGGACACGGGGATGTCGCGATCCGACATCAAAATAGTGACTTGGTGGACGCATTCTGGCTGTGCGGCCCAGAAATCGAACATGGGCTCAGGGGAGCGCAGATTTGTTTTTTGGATGGCGTTTTTGGGTGCGGATGAAGTCAGGGAATTTATAGGCGTCGCGTAGAAAAAACACCGGCGTGTTGTTACCCACAAGATCCCAGTTGCCTTCCTCGGTGTAGAATTTTAACGAAAAGCCACGCACGTCGCGCTCGGTATCGGCGGCGCCTTGCTCGCCCGCGACGGTGGACTAGCGTGACAACACTTCGGTCATAGTGCCCGGCTTGAACAGCTTGGCGCAGGTGTATTTGCTGATGTCATGGGGGGGTAACGCGCCCTGTGCGCCCCAACCTTTGGCGTGAACTGCGCGCTCTGGGATGCGCTCGCGGTTTTGGTGGGCCAGTTTTAGATCAACTGGTCGTCATCGAGCATAACCGGGCCACGCGGGCCTGCGGGCTTGGAGGTGTTATTGGTGGAAACGGGCGCCACTGCGGAAGTGGTTAAACGTGGTGTTTGGGACATGGAACGCTCCTGTAACTACATGAAATCTAAAGCCACCTTCACCCTAATTTGGAATTATTAAAAGTTGCATTTTTTTCTTGCTGCCATAAGTTTTACCAATGAAAATAACTCTACGACAATTGCGCTATTTTGTGGCCTTGGCAGACACCCGATCTTTTGGGCTGGCGGCGGCACGCGTGAATATCTCACAACCTGCTTTATCACTGCAAATCAAAGAGATAGAGACGTCTTTGGGCACCCTCCTTGTGGAGCGTTTACCCCGCGACATTCGCCTGACACGCGCCGGAGAAGATGTGCTAGCCCGCGCCCGCGTGATTCTTGCGCAGGTCCATGACCTAGAGCAGGCGGTGCGTTGGCAGGATGGGTTAAGCGGAGAGCTACGACTGGGGGTGATTCCAACCGTGGCCCCCTATGTTTTGACCCAACTTTTAGCGCGACTGCACCGCGAGGAGCCGCAGCTTGAAATTCGGGTGCGCGAGGCCCTGACCGAGCGGCTGATCGAGGGGGTCGTGAACGGGCGGTTGGATGCGGCGATTATGGCGCTGCCTGTGGAGGATGCGCGGCTGGTGGCGACGCCGCTTTGTGAAGATCGGTTTTTGCTGGCGGGAACAGAGGGCCGGATCGCAGCACTTGGTCGTGGGGTAGAGCGGCTTCGCCCCAAACAAATCGACCCCGATCATCTGTTGTTATTGGATGAGGGGCATTGTCTTGCGGATCAGGCATTAGAAGTGTGCGGCCTAAAGGGGCGCGGGCAGTTGGATATGGGGGCCTCGTCTCTGGCGACATTATGCGGCTTGGTTGAGGGCGGGTTTGGCCTGACTTTTATGCCGGAACTTGCGGCGCATAGTGAAACCAGCGGTAAACGGATAGAATTGCTCCGCTTTGCCGCCCCGGAGCCGTCGCGGAGCTTGGTGTTGGTGCGGCGCAAAAGCTCTAGCGATGCGGGGTGGGTCGAAGGCTTGGCGGCGCATATTCGGGAGGCCTGCGCGTTCGAGCTGGCACGGTGCCGGAAAGACATTTGCCCGGAAAGGCCGACTTGACTGGCAACAGGGGCCGAACAGGTCTAAGTATAGGTAAATCTGATGTTTGCTTTGTCACATGGTTGTGTGGCAGGATATAGTTTAGCATTAAACTAGTTTTGAGCCTTAAGGCAGAACACTCAAAAGGAGCGACGTGAATGGCCCCCCGTGATCTATCCATTCCTAGCCAACGCCACCCTGAAAAGCAAAAGCGTCCGGATAATGTTCAGCCCAAGAAACCCGCGTGGATCAGGGTTAAGGCCCCCATGGGCGAAGGCTACAAAGAAACGCGCAATATCATGCGCGAGCACAAGTTAACGACCGTGTGTGAAGAGGCCGGTTGCCCCAATGTGGGCGAATGCTGGAACCAAGGCCACGCCACGATGATGATCATGGGCGAGGTCTGTACCCGCGCCTGCACCTTCTGCAACATCGCGACAGGCAAACCGCCAGAGGATCTCGATGTGTTCGAGCCGGGCCGCGTGGCGGATGCGGTAAAAAAACTGGGGCTGAAGCACGTTGTCATCACCTCGGTCGACCGCGATGACATCGAGGACGGCGGGGCCGAGCATTTCGCCCAAACCATCCGCGCTATTCGCCGCCAGTCCCCCGACACGACCATTGAAATTCTGACGCCTGACTTTATTCGCTGTGATCCGTCGGTGCTTGAGATCGTTGTTAAGGCGCGACCGGATGTGTTCAATCACAATCTGGAAACCGTCCCCGGCCTGTATCCCGAAGTGCGCCCCGGCGCGCGGTACTTCCACTCCTTGCGCCTGTTACAGCGGGTGAAAGAGCTGGACCCGAGCATGTTTACCAAGTCCGGCATCATGGTGGGGCTCGGCGAGGACCGCCAATCGGTGATGCAGGTGATGGAAGACATGCGCGCCGCCGACATCGACTTCCTGACAATCGGGCAATATTTGCAACCCACGCCCAAACACCACATCGTGGACCGTTTCGTGACGCCCGAGGAATTCAAAGCCTACGAGAAAGCGGCGTTCGGCAAGGGGTTCTTGATGGTCTCGGCCACGCCTCTGACCCGCTCTAGCTACCACGCTGGTGACGATTTCGCCAAGCTGCGCGAAGCACGGATGGCAAAGCTAGGGCAGGGGTAGCCTCAAACCCTGTGACGCTTTGTAACCAAGTGAATATCCGCCCCGATGCGGCGCTGTTGCTGCGTTCAATGGGCGCTAGATTTTACCATTAGACGGCCATTGGCGGGGTGCTGTCAGGCTTGTGTCGGGGCGATGACGTGGGCAAAATAGCCCTCGTGGTCAATGTTTATGGCACCGTTTTGAGAGGCATTTGAGGAAGTTATGATCATACGTCGCTTACGTGAAGACCGAGGCTGGTCGCAGGAACAACTGGCGGAAACGTCTGGGGTCTCGGTGCGCACTATTCAGCGGATTGAACGGGGCGGGCGTGCCAGTTTGGAAACCCTTAAATGTTTCGCAGCGGTATTTGAAACAACCATTCCTGAGCTAAGGAAGGAAGACCAAATGCCCGAAAATATTGAACCAGACGTCACAAAACCGATCGAAGCTAGACCGCCCGTATCGCGCCCCATAAGCGAAGACATACCCGGCCTGAGCGAGGACGACAAAGCCGCCCTGCGCTATGCGCGATACCTGCGCGAATATGACACTTGGTGCGACGGTGAGCTTGGCCATGATGGCAGGGAGCATCAGCGCAAAGCCGGTGATCCGAACCTGTCAGCACAGGAAAACCGGATACTTACTCAGGTGCGGTGCGAGCGTGGATTTTATATCCTGTTGGCAAGTTTTTTGGCGATTCTCGGATTTCTGTTTGTTCTGAACATGATGACCAGCCCCGATACTATGTGGGTCATCTGGCCTGCGTTTGGCATGGGGATCATCACAGTGTTCTATGCAATGCAGGTCTTCGGGCGCGCGCATGCACTGGGCGATGAGTGGGAGCGCAAGCAAGTTGAGAAACGGTTGCGCCAAATTGCGGATCAACCGGGGCAGCGCTGAAAAGCGTGCCCGCGGCGGCCTGCTACCTACGGATTTTGATTGGGGTTAGAACCGGGGATTAGAACCGGGGGCGGCGGGGCATGCGCTCCATCGTGGCCCAGTCGGGCCAGCCGACGTAGTGCTCGAATAACGCAATGGCGATGCAGGCGGCGATCAGGCCGACCACCAGTTTAACACGGCGCTCTGAGGGTGGCCTGCGCGCCCAAACCGAGGCGCGCCAAAGCCAGCGCCAATTCATGTGAAGCGGACTTTGCCAATGTAGGGCAGGTTGCGGTTGCGCTGCGCGTAGTCGATGCCGTAGCCCACGACAAACTCATCGGGGATCTCAAAGCCGGTCCATGTGGCCTTGATGTCCACTTCGCGGCGGATGGGCTTGTCCAGCAGGGCAATCGTCTCGATCCGGGCCGGGTTGCGGCTTTTGAGCAGGTTCAGCACATGAGACAGGGTGAAGCCGGTGTCGACGATATCCTCGACAACCAGCACATCACGCCCGCCGATCTCGCCACGTAAATCCTTGAGAATGCGCACCTCGCGCGAGCTTTCCATGCCGTCGCCATAGCTGGAGGCCTCTAGGAAATCGACCTCAACAGGCAGCTCCAGCTCGCGCACCAAATCGGCGATGAACACAAACGAGCCACGCAGCAGGCCTACGACCACAAGCTTGTTCGTGCCTTCAAAGCGGTCGTGAATTTCGCGAGCCAGTTCTTCAATTCGGGCGGCAATGGACTTGGCGGAGATCATCTCGTCGATCACATAGGCTGGCTGAGACATGTTACCCTCTTGTATTTTGCGCGCTGCTAAGGGACACCGCTTCGACTGTTTGTTAATGCAGAGCTTAGATACGCCTATGCCAAGCCACCGCGAAAAACGCAAGCTGCCCCACAGTGCGCAAAAGATGTATGCGCTGGTGGGCGACGTTGCCAGCTACCCCGAATTCCTGCCGTGGTGTTCTGCGGCGCGCGTGCGCTCGCAAGTTCCGGAAGGTGATGCGGTGGTGATGCTGGCCGATCTGGTGATTAGCTTTAAAGTCTTCCGCGAACGCTTTGGCAGCAAGGTGACGCTGTGGGAAAGCGACATGAAGATCGACACGGAATACCTTGACGGGCCTTTTAAATTTCTAAAAAGCACTTGGAAATTTCATCATCTCAGCAAGAGCGAATGTGAAGTAGAATTTTTCGTCGACTTTGAATTTAAGAACCGCATTTTGCAGGGCGCAGCAGGCTTGTTCTTCAACGAGGCGATGCAACGGATTGTACGCGCCTTTGAAACCCGCGCAGATGCACTACATGGTGCAGCACAGTAACACCCAAGGCTTCCCCTTGGTTAAGTGATTGATTCCATCCGATATCATCGGCATCTTACCTCCATAAATAAGTAAAAAGTATGGGCTTAAAGCCCACGAGTAGTATTTAGAAGGTGATGTGTATGGAAGTGTTTTTCCAGATGCGGTTTTCCTATTGTGGAAAGCCGAGTGGTATTTTGCCATGTCGGACCAAAGCGTCCAAAATTTTGAATGAAGCGACAATATTGCGGCAGTTTGACCTGCTGGAGCGCGTGACCTTGCCGTCTTTGCGTGATCAAAGCGATCCGTCATTTCGCCTTGTCATATTGACCAGCGCGCGGATGCCCGAGGACTGCAAAGAGCATCTGACCTGGCTGTTAAATCACTACCTGCCGGGACGCTCTCAAGTCTTATATTCGCGCCCGATGATCCCGGGTCGGGTTTTTCGCCGCTTCATGCAAGGCCTTGGGCGTGGTGATGTGCCCGTGATCCAGACCCAAGTTGTGGAGGGGGATGCGTTCGGCACGCACTTTGTCCAAAAGCTGCGCGAGCATAGTATCGAGAGCTGGGCCAATGCGCCGGTCGGGACGGGTGGTCGGGCTGGCAAGACCTCCAAGAGCACCTTCTTGTCCTTTAAACGGGGGCTTAGTTTGGGAATGAAGCACAAGTGTTTTGTAGGTTTGGAGCAGGCCTCTACCCCCGCAACGCCCTTTGCACTCAGCCTCGTCTCAAGGCCTTCCAGCAGGTACAACCCGATGCTTATCAACCCAGATGGCTTAGGCGTGAAATTCCCGCATACCTCTATTATGACACAGGATTTTCACTGCTTGCGGGCGCAACGCGGTGAGCAAGGCCAACACATGAAGCCTGTAGAAGCCAAGCTTCTGGCACAGGCCGCGCGGGAGTTTAGCATCTTGCAAGCCCCACATAAAATTCCGACGCGACAAGACTTACCCCAATGTGAACCGATGGAGGTCGATGGGGTCGTGCGGTTTAGGCAGGCAGGCTAGCGCGCTAGTACCCGCGCCAAATCCAGCCGCCACCAAAGATGCGGCTGGAGCCCTCGTCATAGAATACGCAAGCCTGCCCCGGAGAGACGCCTTCCTCCGGGGTCAATAATTCCACCTCGGCCTCGGTCGCGGACAGCGGGCGAATGATTGCAGAGGCAGGTGCGCGCGTCGAGCGGACCCTGACGCCCACATGCCATTCCTCTTGGCTGTCAAAAGGCGTGTCGCCCAGCCAGTTAATTTCGCGCACTGGGATTTTACGGGTCGCCAAGGCCTCTTTCGGGCCGACAACCACATGCTTCTTGTCGACGTCCAACCTGACCACATACAGCGGCGTGGATAGCCCGCCAATGCCAAGCCCGCGACGCTGGCCGATGGTGTAATGGATCACGCCGTTATGGGTGGCCAGCACCTTGCCGTCCATGTCGACGATATCTCCGGGCTCGCCGGCCCCGGGGCGCAGCTTTTCAATAACCGCGGCGTAGTTCCCATCGGGGACAAAGCAAATGTCCATGCTGTCCGGCTTATCGGCCACCGCCAGCCCGTATTTGGCCGCCAGTGCCCGGGTCTCGGCCTTGGAGGCCAGATGCCCCAGCGGGAAGCGCAGGTAATCCAGTTGCGCCACGGTCGTCGAGAATAAGAAATAGCTTTGGTCGCGGTTGGCATCGGTTGCGGAGTGCAGCTCTGGCCCCAGTGCGCCCATTTTGCGTTGAATGTAGTGGCCCGTTGCCATGCAGTCGGCATCCAGATCCTTGGCGGTTTCCAGCAGGTCTTTGAATTTCACCCGCTCGTTGCAGCGGATACAGGGCACAGGCGTCGCGCCGCCAAGGTAGCTGTCGGCAAACTCGTCGATCACCGCATCCTTGAAGATGTTCTCATAGTCGAGCACGTAATGCGGGAACCCCATTTCCTCGGCCACGCGGCGCGCGTCATGAATATCGCGGCCCGCGCAACACGCGCCTTTTTTCGATAGGGCGGCGCCATGGTCATATAATTGCAAGGTGACGCCGACCACATCATAGCCGTCCTCGGCCAGTTGTGCGGCCACGACCGAGCTGTCCACGCCCCCCGACATCGCGACAACAACGCGGGTCTGGGAAGGGGGCTTGGCAAAGCCGAGCGAATTTAGGCGTCCAGGGGTCCAGTCCAATGCCATTTTGGCCTCCGTTGGGGGATAGGCAGAAATATAGGAAAATCTTAGCGAGTAACAAGGCCACGCTTCACCTCCCCTTAAGGCATCGGGCGCTAAACGGAAGAGGTTGTGAAACATTCGGGACGATTAATAATGTATCTGAAACGAGAAACTGGCCCACGTATGGTCACCTTGCCGGACGGCTCCACCATGAGTCGCGCAGACTTGCCAGACCCCACTACACGCCGCTGGGTGGCGAGTCGAAAAGCACTGGTTGTACGTGCGGTCGAGGCTGAATTAATAACTTCAGAGGAGGCTTGTTCGCTCTATAGCTTGTCTACCGAGGAGTTGGACGCATGGAGATCAGCCGTATCTGTCCATGGAATTCAAGCACTTAGGGCAACTTCTTTGCAAAATTATCGGCAATCTGGGGCGGATTCTGAACATAGTAAATGATGGTAACTTCGAATTAACCTTTTACGCATTAGTGTTAACATATCTGAGGGGAAGCTAATCGGAGACTACATAATGCGAGTTTTACTCGTCGAAGACGACCCAACTACAGCAAAGTCCATCTCGATGATGCTGACCCATGCAAACCTAAACGTCTATTCTACGGATTTAGGCGAAGAAGGTATCGATCTAGCCAAATTATATGACTACGATCTTATTTTATTAGACCTGAATCTGCCTGATATGACTGGGCATGAGGTCTTGCGACAATTGCGGCAAGCGCGGATTGATACCCCTATCCTGATTTTATCGGGCGCAGATGACACTGAAAGCAAGCTTAAAGGGTTTGGTTTCGGGGCGGACGACTATTTGACCAAGCCGTTTCATCGCGAAGAACTTGTTGCCCGCATTCATGCAATCATCCGGCGCTCTAAAGGTCATTCGCAGTCGATCATTCAAACCGGGTCCATTGCTGTCAATCTGGATGCAAAAACTGTTGATGTTGATGGAACGCCCGTGCACCTGACAGGTAAAGAATATCAGATGCTAGAATTGCTCAGCCTGCGCAAAGGAACAACTCTGACGAAGGAGATGTTCCTGAACCACCTGTATGGCGGTATGGATGAGCCCGAGCTGAAGATCATTGATGTGTTTATTTGTAAGCTGCGCAAGAAGCTGGCAACGGCGACTGGTGGCGAAAACAATATCGAGACGGTCTGGGGGCGCGGCTATGTTTTGCGCGATGCCCAACCCGCATCAAACACTGGGCAAGAAAAACGCCTCGCCGCGAACGCCTGAAAACAATCCAAACACGCTATTGGCGGTGTGCAACTTTGTTGTGCGCCGCTTTTTTTCGCCGCCCAATCTAGCGTCAATGTCTGGACGGGCCTGCTTTCTCGCCATATCTAAAGGAAAGGTTGGGCGAGGGGGCGAATGGTGAAATCGACTGGCACTGAAATTTTGATGATGCCCACTCAGCTGACGCGTGATCAAGCGTCACTGGAGTTGACGCGCCTTGCATCTGTCCTGCATGCGGCCAATTCAAAGTATTACGGCAAGGATGATCCCGAAATCAGCGACGCTGAATATGATGCACTTAAGCGTCGAAACAGCGAGATCGAGGAGATTTTCCCCGATTTAAAGCGCAGTGACAGCCCCAGTGAACAAGTGGGCGGGCCTTTGGCCGATGGGTTCAGCAAAATCCAGCATGAAGTTCGAATGCTATCATTGGGAAATGCGTTTGACCCATCTGATGTTGTCGAGTTTGACACGCGCGTTCGCAAATATCTTGGGCTGGATTCGACCGAAGCGCTCTCATATATTGCGGAGCCCAAAATTGACGGGCTTTCACTGTCGTTACGGTATGAGCAAGGGGTGTTGGTTTACGCCGCGACTCGTGGTGACGGAACGGTTGGGGAAAATGTGACGGCAAACGCGCGAATGGTCTCAAACATCCCGAAACGGCTGAAAGACGCACCGGATGTCTTAGAAGTGCGTGGCGAAGTTTATATGAGCCATGCAGATTTTTCAGATTTGAATGCGGTGCAAGAGCGTGCGGGCGCAAAAAAATTCGCCAATCCGCGTAATGCCGCCGCCGGCTCCCTGCGCCAACTCGATGCAACGATCACAAAATCACGTCCATTGGCATTTTTTGCCTACGCATGGGGGGCCTTGTCCGCCCCGCTGGCCAAAACCCAAATGGCGGCAATCGAGCAGCTCTCTTCTTTAGGCTTTCAAACCAACCCGCTCACCAAGTTATGCGATGGGCCAGACGCCTTGATCGCACATTACGCGGATATAGGTTCGGCGCGACCCAGTTTGGGTTATGATATCGACGGCGTCGTTTACAAAGTGAACGATCTGGCTTTGCAGCGCAGGCTTGGGTTTCGCTCAACGACACCAAGGTGGGCCATCGCCCATAAATTTGCCGCAGAATTAGCGTGGACCAGGTTGGAGGCCATTGAAATTCAGGTGGGTCGCACGGGGGCATTATCCCCGGTGGCGCGCTTGGCGCCGGTGACTGTTGGTGGGGTCGTGGTCTCGAATGCGACGCTTCACAATGAAGATTATATTCTTGGCTTTGACAGCAAGGGGCAGGTCATTCGGGACGGCAAAGACATCAGAGAGGGCGATCTTGTTCAAGTTTACCGTGCTGGTGATGTGATCCCGAAAGTTGCAGATGTCGATTTAACAAAGCGGGTAAAAGACGCAAAACCATTCGAATTTCCCAGCACTTGCCCCGAATGCGGCTCGATGGCAATTCGTGAGGAAGGCGATGCCGTTCGCCGATGTGTTGGGGGGCTTATTTGCCCGGCGCAAGCCGTCGAAAAGCTAAAGCATTTTGTCGGCCGTGGCGCGTTTGATGTTGAAGGATTGGGGGCGAAACAGGTTGAATTTTTCTACCATGATGAACAACTCCCGGTGCGCGAGCCTGCGGATATCTTCACCCTTCGGGCGCGGGACGCTGCACTTTTGAGCAAGCTTAAAAACCGCGATGGCTGGGGCGATACCTCGGTTGCTAAACTGTTTGATGCGATTGATGAGCGGCGAAACATAGCACTCAACCGGGTTATTTTTGCCCTTGGAATACGCCATGTGGGTGAAGGTGCCTCGAATTTACTGGCACACCATTACGGGGAGTGGAGCAGTTTCGAGCAGGCCATGCGCCATGCCGAACCGCAAGAAGGTACGGCCTGGGAAGAATTGTTGTCAATTGACGGGGTCGGTGCAACCATGGCGGCATCCGTGAGCCATGCATTTTCTCAAGAGGCCGAGTTTGCCTCGATATCGCGGCTCGTTGCAGAATTGCAGATACAACCGATGGCTAAAGCAGATAGCAATGGCAGCCCGGTGGAGGGGCAGGTTGTGGTGTTCACTGGGAAGCTGGAAAAAATGACCCGTGCGGAGGCCAAAGCGCGTGCCGAAGCTTTGGGGGCCAAAGTATCCGGTAGTGTTTCGGTGAAAACCGACCTGCTAATTGCAGGTCCCGGCGCGGGATCGAAGGCATCTAAGGCCACTGATTTGGGCATAAAAGTTATTGATGAGGACGATTGGATCGCCCTCATCGGGGACGCTTGAGCGCTATGGCTGGCCGCCCAGAAATTTTATTTCCACTTTTCAGTGCGGTAACCGAGCTGGATGGTGTTGGCCCTAAAACGGCCAAGCATTTTGAGCAAATGGGGATCGAAAAGATTCGCGACCTTCTGTTCACGTTGCCTCAGTCGGGAATAGACCGCACGGTCCGAGCTTCCGTGCAAGATGCCGTGTTGCCGGACGTGGTGACGGTCGAGGTCGAGATTGGAATACATGTTCCGCCGCGTAGCCGTGGACGCCCGTACCATATCCATGTTCGGGACGAGAAGCTGGAGTTTCGGTTGGTGTTTTTCCATGCCCATGGCGATTATTTGCAAAAGCAGATGCCAACAGGGCAGCGGCGGGTGGTTTCTGGCAAGGTTGAAATGTTTGATGGGCTGGCGCAAATGGTGCACCCCGATTACATGCTGCCCCCCACCAAGCGCGATGAAATACCCGAGTTTGAGCCGGTTTACCCGTTAACCCAAGGGATTACGCAGCGGGTGATGCAGAAAGCGTCGCAATCAGCTTTGAGCCGCATTCCGGAAACGGCGGAATGGATCGATCATAATCAAAAAGACAAAGCCGGCTGGCCCGATTGGAGTGATGCAATTCGGTCCGCCCATACGCCTACAAAACTGTCGGAGATTTCTCCTCAAAACCCAAGCCGAGAGCGCTTGGCCTATGATGAATTTTTTGCGCATCAACTGACCCTTGGGCTGGCGCGTGCGACAGTGCGCTCCAAACCGGGTGTTTCAAGCAAGGCAACTGGTCACCTTCAAACGCGCGTACTTGCCGCTTTGCCGTATGATCCGACAGGTGCGCAATCGCGTGCCATAGCTGAAATTGCAGCCGACATGGCCGCTCCGGTTAAGATGAACAGGTTGCTTCAAGGCGATGTCGGAGCGGGGAAAACACTGGTTGCTTTCATGGCTTTACTGGCGGCGGTCGAGGCCGGTGGGCAGGGTGTCATGATGGCCCCAACGGAAATTTTGGCACGTCAACACCATCAAAGTTTGGTTCCATTGGCCAAGGATGCTGGGGTCGTTTTGGAGCTGCTAACAGGGCGTGACAAAGGAACAGAGCGGTCCGCCAAAGTGAAGGCACTGGCTGCTGGTGAAATTCATGTCTTGGTTGGGACACATGCAGTTTTCCAAAAGGATATTGAATTCAATGATTTAAGATTGGCTGTGGTGGATGAGCAGCATCGGTTCGGCGTTAATCAACGCTCGGAGTTGGGGGCAAAGGGGCGGGCGGTTGACGTCTTGGTGATGACCGCGACACCGATCCCACGCTCGCTGGCTTTGGCCCAATATGGGGACATGGATATCTCGGTTTTGGACGAAAAACCACCTGGCCGAAAACCAATTGCCACTGCGACCGTTTCAACGGCCCGCATTGACGAGGTGGTGGAGAAATTACGCGGAACGATTGAGCAGGGGCGTCAAGTCTATTGGGTCTGTCCCTTGGTCGAGGAAAGCGAGCTAAGTGACAAAACCGCTGCTGAGGATCGGTTCAAACGACTTCGTGCGGCGTTAGGCGAAGGCGTCGTCGGGTTGGTCCACGGCCAAATGCCTCCGGCAGAGAAAGATGCTGCGATGGCCCGGTTCGTGGCCGGGGGCACCTCGGTCTTGGTTGCGACAACGGTTATTGAGGTTGGGGTGGATGTCCCCAACGCCACAATTATGGTGATTGAGCGCGCCGAGACGTTTGGCTTGGCGCAGCTTCATCAGCTACGGGGGCGGGTTGGACGCGGGGATGCGGCCTCGACCTGTCTGTTATTATTCCAAGATCCCCTTTCAGAAACCGCGAAACGCCGCCTTAAGATCATGCGCGAGACCGAAGATGGATTCCGCATTTCCGAAGAGGATTTGGCAATGCGCGGGGCAGGAGATTTGATCGGCACTGCGCAAAGTGGGCTGCCTAAGTTCCGTATTGCTGACATGGAAAGCCAAACGGCATTGATGGCTGTGGCTCAAAGTGATGCGCGAAAACTACTGGCGGAGGATCCAACCCTAAATTCTAAGCGTGGGCAGGCTGCGCGTGTTCTCCTTTGGCTGATGGAACAAGATAAGGCGATTCGTTTAATATCAGTAGGTTAGGTGGTTTTCATCCCGAGGTGAGTGCATTTGTTCACAAATGTTCTTAAAAAGTTCTTTACATGCGCGCTTTAAAATGAGAACAAAGATGCAACAAGAAAACGACTTGAGGGAGCCTTTCACATGATCAACGATCTAAAGATAATCTTAGCCCGATCCCCAAAATCCCTAGCGCAGGATGCCGCTGGCATTACGGCCATTGGTGTGATGATGACTTTTGGGCTCTACATGCCGTCGCTTTTCTAAGAGTTAACTGCCTGCTGTCTGTTTCCTAGGCTCGAATGGTTCTCTGTCCCGTGACCATTCGAGGATGCGCAATGTTCCCCAAACAACACCGGCTGCCTCTTTCCCGGTATGCGTATCTGTCCTGATTAGACTAGCTGACTTGCCGCCGCGTCCCAAATGGGCGCGGCGGTTTTTTTATGCGCAATTTACGTTGCGGGCATGCTCCAGCGCTTCCGCAGTCGCGTCGAGCGCCAACATGATGGATGCGTGCCGGTTCTTAAATTCTTTTGCAGGAACAAGGACTTCCAGCCCGTGAAAAGGTGCATCCGGGATAGGGCCGTCGGATTTTAACATTGCTTTTAGTTGCGCCTGTGCCGCCAAGACCTCGGCCTCTGTGCGCCCGATAATGGCTCCAGCGACCACGCTGGCGGCGGCTTGACCCAATGCGCAGGCCTTCACATCTTGGCCAAATGCCGTGATGCGCCCATCCGCAACCTCCACATCTACCGTCACAGTCGAGCCGCATAACGGCGAGCGCCGTTTGATCGTGGCATGTGGCACCTCGAGCCTGTCGGTAAAGGGAATATCAGCGGCCAAGGCCAATATCTGGCCAGAGTAGAGCTTGATTAGATCGGAGTTCTCAGACATCTCGGCGGTCCCATCGGGTCTTTTCATCATGGTCAGAACCATAGATAAGCAGTTGTGTCGAGTTTGCAAAAGAGAAATCGAATGACCCGCTTTGATCCAGAGACGTTGACGTTCAACGAGCAGGGCTTGCTGCCTGTGATTGCCCAAGATCACCAGAGTGGTGAGGTCTTGATGCTTGCGTGGATGAATGCCGAGGCAGTGTCGAGAACACTTGAGAGTCGCCGCGTAACCTATTGGTCTCGTTCTAGAAAATCTTTATGGATTAAGGGTGAAAGCAGCGGAAACACGCAAGAGTTAGTTGACCTGCGGGTCGATTGTGACCGGGATTGCTTGCTGGCTATCGTGCGTCAGACGGGTCCGGCTTGCCACACCAATCGGCGGACATGTTTTTATACATCGGTTGAAACTGGCGCAGAAGTTGAGCTGTTGAAGCCAGAAAGCTAAAGCCCAACCATCCCTTTGATGTCTTGCGGTGTCAGCCCGTCTTGACGGTATTTGGAAATCGCCCGGGCGTCGTCTCGTTTGGCTAGCCGTTGGGCGTTATCATCGCGGATAAGTCGGTGATGGTGGTAAATTGGCGTGGGCAGGCCGAGCAGAGATTGCAAAACCACATGGATTTTGGTGGCCTCGAACAGGTCTTGCCCGCGCACCACATGGGTTATGCCTTGGGCCGCGTCATCAAGCACCACTGACAGGTGATAGGATGTGCCGAGATCGCGTCGCGCCAAAACAATGTCGCCAACCGTCTCGATGAGGTCTTCGGGGCTGAAGTGGATAACGCCGGATTGCCCATCAGGCCCTGCGCCGGTTTCGCGAAATGTGAACAGCTCATGATCCGCGGTCGCGGCCACCATATCCAGGCGCAGCGGATGGTTCGTGGGTCGCGGCGTTTTCGCAGAAGGTCGGGGGGTCTTACCGGCACAGGCCCGAGGGTAGATGAGCCCATCGGGACCATGCATCGGCACGCCTTCTTGGGGGGCTGATATGGCTGCTTGTATGTCGCGCCGACTACAGGTGCAGGGGTATAGCAGCGCTTGGTGCCAAAGCTGCTCAAGCGCCGAAGTATAGCGCCCCATTTGCTCTGATTGCCGCATCATCGGTTTTTGCCAGTCTAGGCCCAACCAAGTTAGATCCTCATAAATTTGCGCCTCCCATTCGGGGCGCGCACGCGATTGATCTATGTCTTCAATACGCAGAAGGAATTCACCCCCGTTAGCACGGGCTAAGTGTTGGGCCAGTAGCGCGGAAAAGGCATGGCCAAGATGAAGCGGTCCGGTTGGAGACGGGGCAAATCTAGTGCGAAACATTATTTCTTTTCAAACACATATATCATGGACTTAATCCCCATCCCAGGGAGGTGATCACCATAATTTTTGACGCGTGCCAAATGCCCTGCATCTTGCAGCCGTGCAACCCCGCGCAGATAGTCTTCATCCTCAAGCGCATGGTCATTGAGTGAAAACCCAAGCAACCCTCCCGAGGGGAGCAGGCCCATCAACACATCCATCAAAGAGGCGGGACCGGCACCGGTCGAGATGACGCCAATGGCGGAAATGGCATGGTACTGGCCCGTTTCGAACGGTAGGGGTTCGGCTAAATCCAGCTCGATTAATTTGCGAAAATATCCGGTTTTTTCGGCCTCTGACAACATGCCGCAAGACGGGTCCGCGCCATCAATCATGGTGAATCCTGCGGCGGTGAGCGCCGAGCCGGACAGGCCGGTGCCGCAGCCGTAGTCAAGCATGGGGCGGCTGAGGTCGGGGCAATATGGCGCCATGGCCTTAGCCAGTCGGGCGGGGGTCTGATACCCGTGCTCGCCCACTTCGGTGTCATAGCTGCCGGCCCATGCGTCATAAAGGTCGCGCGTGGCATCCTCGCCTGTGGTCTCATAGACTTTGTTTAAAAATTTATCTGTCATGAGACCAGCCTGACAAATTTGCGCGCGCTAGTCTACCCGCGTGCCTTCAAGCCAGTGCGACCAAGACGCCTTGGCGCGATCGGTGTACATTTTATAGCGGGTTTTCCGGTTCTTGCGTCCGGTTTTAGCGTCGACGACCGGAGGGAACAGGCCGAAGTTGATATTCATCGGCTGGAAGGTTTTCGCCTCGGCCCCGCCCGTAATATGCGTGACCAGCGCGCCCATTGCACAATCGGGTGGCGGTGGGGCAGTGATTGGCGCACCCAACATCTCGGCGGCGGCAAAGCGGCCAGCAAGCAGCCCCATAGCCGCAGATTCCACATAGCCTTCCACGCCAGTGATCTGTCCGGCAAAGCGCAAATGTGGCATGGATTTCAAACGCATCTGATCATCGAGCAGCGTCGGTGAGTTGATAAATGTGTTGCGGTGGATGCCACCAAGCCGCGCAAATTCAGCGTTTTCCAGACCGGGGATCATCCGCAAAACGTCCTTCTGCGCGCCGTATTTCATCTTGGTCTGAAAGCCCACGATGTTGAACAACGTGCCAAGCGCGTTGTCGCGACGCAGCTGCACAATGCCATAGGCTTTGATCTGGGGTTGATGCGGATTGGTCAGGCCGACGGGCTTCATCGGGCCAAACCGCAAGGTCTCGCGGCCACGTTCCGCCATCACTTCAATCGGCAGGCAGCCGTCGAAATAGCCCGCAGTTTCGCCCTCTTTGAACTCGGTTTTATCCGAGGCAAGTAGCGCGTCGATGAAGGCCTCGTAGGTGTCTTTGTCCATCGGGCAATTGAGGTAGGCGGTCTGGTCTTCCAGTGTCTCGCCCTTGTCATAGCGCGACTGGAACCATGCTTTGTCCATGTCGATGCTGTCAAAATAGATGATCGGCGCGATGGCATCAAAGAACGCCAGCGCGTCTTGCCCCGCCTCGGCCGCGATGGCGGCGGCAAGGTCGGGCGAGGTCAGCGGCCCAGTGGCGATGATCCAGTTTCCCGCCGTGGGCAAGCTCTCGATCGGCTCGTATGACACCGAAATATTGGGGTGTGCGGTCAGCGCGGCAGTGACGGATTGCGCGAACGGGTCGCGGTCCACGGCCAAGGCGCTGCCAGCGGGCAGGGCGTGTTTATCGGCCATTTCCATGATGATCCCACCAGCGGCGCGCATTTCCCAATGCAGCAGGCCAACGGCATTTTGCTCGCTATCATCCGAGCGGAAAGAGTTGGAGCACACCATTTCTGCCAGATCGCCCGTGCGATGCGCAAAGGTTTCCACCTTTGGGCGCATCTCGTGGATTACCACTTTGACGCCCATATTGGCGGCTTGCCATGCTGCTTCAGAACCGGCCATTCCGCCGCCGATGATATTTAGGATGTGATCTGTCATGCCAGCCACTTAGCGCAGGGCGCGCCCAAGCACAAAAGCAAAATGGCCGCCCTGTGAAGGACGGCCACCTGAAAAGCACTTGGACGAGAGTTTAGGAGGTTTCGCCGGGATTTTCATCCGAAACGACCTCATCCGCGTCGTCATCGCCGCCTTGGTCAGGGATATAGGCAACCGAGACGACTTCCTCGCCCTTGCCAGTATCAAAGACTTTGACACCACCGGCAGAGCGTGACCGGAAAGAGATGCCCTCGACGGGGCAGCGAATAGCTTGACCCTTGGACGTGGCCAACATGATCTGGTCCTCAATCGCGACGGGGAAGGAGGCGATAATCTCGCCGCCGCGCATCGCTTTGTCCATGGCCGTGACGCCCATGCCGCCGCGTCCGCGCACCGGATAGTCATGGCTGGAGCTGGTTTTGCCCGCGCCGCCCGTGGTCAGGGTCAGGATCAAATCCTCGAATGCGGCCATCTCGTCATAGCGGTCCTGGCTGATATCTCCAGCGACGGCTTCTTCGTCATCTGCATCAACATCGTCGCCTAAGCCCATGTTTGCACGACGCATTTTTAGATATGCTGCGCGCTCTGACGGGTCGGCCTCGAAGTGGCGGATGATCGACATCGAGACCACGTGCTGGCCGTCTTTGAGACGAATACCACGCACGCCTGTCGAGGCCCGCGACGAGAACACCCGCACATCGGTGGTCGGGAACCGGATAGCGCGCCCTGCATTGGTGATCAGCATAACGTCGTCATTCTCATCGCAGATGCGTGCGTTAACCATCTCGACGCCTTCGGGCAGTTTCATCGCGATCTTGCCGTTACGCATGACGTTGGTGAAGTCCGACAAGGCGTTGCGGCGCACGTCGCCTGCCGTGGTGGCGAAGATGATTTGCAAATCGCCCCAATCGTCCTCGTCACGGTCCACAGGTAGGATCGCCGCGATGGAAACCCCGGTTGGAATGGGCAAAATATTGACGATGGCCTTGCCCTTGGCGGTCCGGCCACCTTGGGGCAGGCGCCAAGTTTTAAGCTTATAGGCCATGCCGTCAGTCGTGAAAAACAGCAGTTGCGTATGAGTGTTGGCCACAAATAGTTGTGTGATCACATCGTCTTCTTTGGTGGACATGCCCGACAGGCCTTTGCCGCCACGACGCTGCGCGCGGAACTCGGCCAGAGGCGTGCGTTTGATCCAACCCGATTGGGTGATCGTAACGACAACGTCCTCTTTCTCGATCAGGTCTTCGTCTTCCATATCACCGGACCATTCCACGATCTCGGTGCGACGAGGGACGGCGAATTGTTCTCGTACATCCTTCAATTCATTGGAGATAATCTCCATGATCCGCTCGCGTGAACGCAAAATTGAAAGGTATTCGGTGATTTTGCCAGCTAAAATCTCCAACTCGTCGGTGACTTCTTTTACGCCAATTTGGGTCAGTCGTTGCAGGCGCAACTCCAAAATGGCGCGGGCTTGGGTCTCGGACAGGTGATAGGTGCCATCCTCGTTAACGGTATGGGTCGGATCGTCAATCAGGCGAATATAAGGCGCAATATCTGCCGCGGGCCATGCGCGCGACATCAGGCGCGAGCGGGCTTCGGCCGCGTCAGCGGAGGAGCGAATCGTCGCGACGATTTCATCAATATTGGTCACGGCGACGGCCAAGCCACATAAGATATGGCTGCGCTCGCGGGCTTTGCGCAGCTCGAACGCGGTGCGGCGCGCCACGACCTCTTCGCGGAAGGCCACGAAGTTGGTCAGGAAGGTGCGCAGGGTCAGCTGCTCGGGCTTGCCGCCGTTCAGCGCCAACATGTTGCACGCAAACGAGGTCTGCATCGGGGTGAAGCGGAACAGTTGGTTTAGCACCACTTCGGCGGTGGCATCGCGTTTCAGCTCGACCACAACGCGCACGCCAACACGATCCGATTCGTCTTGGACATGGCTGATGCCCTCAATGCGTTTGTCGCGGGCGGTTTCTGCAATCCGCTCGATCATCGTGGCTTTGTTCACCTGATACGGGATCTCGGTGATAATAATGGCGAAGCGGTCTTTGCGAATTTCTTCAACGTGGGTTTTGGAGCGCACAATGACCGAGCCGCGACCCTCGGTATAAGCCTTGATCGCGCCGGAGCGCCCCAGAATGATCCCGCCAGTCGGGAAGTCAGGGGCAGGAACGTAGTCCATCAACTGATGGGCGTCGAGGTCCGGGCTCTCGATTAGCGCTAGGGTGGCGTCGATCACTTCGCCCAAGTTATGGGGCGGAATATTGGTCGCCATGCCGACCGCGATGCCGCCAGCGCCGTTAACCAACATATTGGGGAAGCGGGCAGGCAAAACCGAAGGCTCACGGTCCTTGCCGTCGTAGTTGTCTTGGAAGTCGACGGTATCTTTTTCGATGTCAGCCAGCAGCGCGGAGGCGGGCTTGTCCATGCGCACCTCGGTGTAGCGCATCGCGGCGGGGTTATCGCCGTCCATCGAGCCAAAGTTGCCCTGCCCATCCAGCAGTGGCAGCGACATGGAGAAATCTTGCGCCATACGCACCAGCGCATCATAGATCGCGCTGTCGCCGTGGGGGTGGTATTTACCCATGACATCGCCCACCGGGCGGGCGGATTTCTTGTAGGATTTATCGTGCGTATTTCCGGTCTCGTACATCGCATAAAGGATGCGTCTGTGGACCGGTTTTAGCCCGTCACGAAGGTCTGGAATCGCGCGCGAGATGATCACGCTCATCGCATATTCAAGGAACGAGGTTTTCATCTCGTCCGCGATGTTGATCTGCGGCCCGTCGTGGTGCATGCGCTGTGGAGTGTTTTCTTCTTCGTTATCAGGGGTTTCCGGCGTGTCGTTCACGTTGGATCCGATCTTGTTTTTGGCGCGAAGCGCAAGGTCTATATCTAGCTGTTCAGACTATAGCCCATCCTAGGTTTGGTGTGCAATGGGGCGTGAATAGCTAGCCTTGGCGTCGCGCCGCGACCACCCACAGACCAGCCAAAAACAGCGATATGATGGCGTTCCATCCGGCCATGGAAATACCTGCCAATTGCCATGCAATATCATCACACATGATGATCACCTCGCCCACATCTGTAGACAGCAAATCCGCGCCTGACAGGTTGGCGATCCCCGCACCGTCCCCGGTGCAATCATTGGGGCCTTCCCACCATTTTTGCTCGACGCCCGCATGGTAGATACCGATCAGGCCGGTTGTGGCGGCAGCAAGCGCGCCGAGCCATGCCAGAATGCGGTTTGGAACAATCAAAAATACAGCACCGATTACAAAGGCGACAGCATGGGGCCAGCGTTGCCACAGGCACATTTTGCACGGTGGGTATCCTGCCATCTGGAACAAGAAGGCCCCCGCCAGCAACAGCGCGGAGCCACCAGCAGCAGTAACCACGATTTGTGTGCGAGACATGCTCATAAGAACCTCACCAATATAAAGCTGCCCAACAAGGCGACTAAGAACAGGGTCATGACCATCCCCAAACGCCGCTCGATAAAGTCGCGGATCGGGTCGCCAAATTTCCACAGCAAAGCAGCAACGATAAAGAACCGGCCACCGCGTGCGATGATGGATGTAACAAGGAATGTTCCCAAAGGCATCCCCGTCCAGCCTGACATGATCGTGATCACCTTATAGGGGAATGGCGTGAGGCCCGCGATCAAGACAGGCCAGAACCCTAAGTCATTGAAACGAGTGTTGAATTCCGCTGCCTTGTCGGCTTTGCCAAAGGCTTCCAAGATGGGCTGGCCGATGGTCTCGAACGCCAAGGCGCCGATGGCATAGCCCAAAAGCCCGCCCAGCACCGAGGCAAACATCGCGATACCCGCAATGACAAAGGCCTTGTTGGGGCGCGCGATGATCATTGGAATCATCAAAATATCGGGGGGAATGGGAAAGAAAGAGCTTTCCGCAAAAGCGATCAGCGCCAATACCCATAGGGCATAGGGGTGGTTCGCCATGGACAAAGTCCAATCGTAGAGACGTTTCATTCTATATGTCCTGCATCCCGCAAATGGTCCTGACCTATGGTTGTCGGTTGCCAAACGGGGGTTATTTGCCTTCTATACATAGCATGGCTCGAATAGGGGCCTCAAGTCCAGCAAGAGGAGCATTCATATGCGTTGGAAGGGTCGGCGGAGCAGCCGCAACATTGAAGATCGTCGCATGCAAGGTGGTGCTGGGCGTGGCGCGAAGGCTGGCGGAATTGGCGGCGTTGGCTTGATTGCGGTGTTGGTCATCGGATATTTCCTCGGCGTTGATGTGACGCCGCTGTTGCAAGGTGGCGGTACAGGTTCTGCGGTTTCAACGGGCGGAGAAATCACCCAAGCCGACAAAGACGCAGGCAAATTCGTCTCGGTGGTGCTGGCCGACACCGAAGAGGTCTGGAGCGAGATTTTCAAGAAGGAACTCGGCGCAGTCTATAAGCCCGCAACTTTGGTTTTGTTTAAAGGCGGCACCCAAAGCCCCTGCGGCGGGGCCTCTGGCGCCTCGGGGCCGTTTTATTGCCCGGTGGATAAGAAGGCCTATCTGGACACGGAATTCTTTAGCACTTTATCGCGCAAGATGGGGGCAGGCGGGGATTTTGCCGCGGCCTATGTTGTGGCCCATGAAATAGCCCATCACGTTCAAAACGAGTTGGGTATCCTGAGCAAGGCAAACGCCATTCGCAAACAGGTCAGCCTGATGGAGAGCAATTCAATCTCGGTGCGTATCGAGTTGCAGGCGGATTGCCTGTCCGGTGTCTGGGCGCGCTACGCGCAGGCCCGGTTCAACTCGCTCGAGAGCGGGGACCTCAAAGAGGCCATTAACGCGGCCAAGCAGATCGGTGACGACACATTACAACGTAACGCAGGTCGCCGCCCGAATCCTCATAGTTTTACCCATGGCACCTCTGAGCAGCGCCAGCGCTGGTTCACGAAAGGCTATAATAACCCAACAATACAAAGTTGTGATACGTTTAAACCTGAGGTGCTCTAAATTTTAGTTGGCAATGTCAATTAAAATGCCTAGCGTCGGAATTTCAAAAAGGCGCGCGGTACGACGTGCCGGATCAAACTATCTCTGGGAGGAGACCAAATGAAACACCTAATGAAGAGTGCTGCTATTGCAGCGCTGGCTCTCGGCATCAGCAATACTGCTAGTTTTGCGCAGGAGGTGACGCTTCGCTGTCAGCACTTCTTGTCGCCCAAAGCCTCTGTGCCGAAGTATTTCATGGAGCCTTGGGCCGAGAAGGTGATGGCCGACAGCAACGGGCGCATCAAGGTGGAGCTATATCCCGCGATGCAGCTTGGGGGCAAACCGCCTGCACTGTATGACCAGATCCGCGACGGGGTGATTGATTGCGGCTGGGCTTTGCCGGGCTACACACCGGGTCGCTTCCCTGAATCCGAGGTGTTTGAGCTGCCGTTCATGACCTCGATGAGCGCCGAAGACAGCTCCAAGGCCGTTTGGGAGTATAGCCAGAAGTATTTGTTGGAACGCATGGGCGATGTTCACCTGATTGCCACCCATGTTCACGGCCCCGGTGTCATCCACAAAAAGGGCGCGCCGATCATGCAGCCCTCTGACCTTGCGGGCGTCAAGCTGCGCGGCCCGTCGCGCCAAGCCAACAAACTGCTGGAAGCTTTGGGCGCGATTCCCGTGGGCATCCCTGTGCCTGCCTTCCCCGAGGCCCTGTCTAAAGGTGTCGTCGATGGCGGCGTGATCCCTTGGGAAATTGTCCCTCCGCTGAAAGTTCATGAGTTGACCGACAGTCACACCCAGATCGGTGGCGACCGCGCGCTTTATAATACCTTCTTTATTTGGGGTATGAATAAGGCCAAATATGACAGCCTACCTGATGATTTGAAGGCTGTGATTGATGCCAACTCCGGCCTTGCGACCTCGGCTGCGGCGGGGCTTGCGATGGATACGGGCGATAAAACCGGCCTGAAAGTCACCGAAGGGACTGACAATAAGATTGTCACGCTTGATGATGCGGCTGTGGCTGAGATGAAGGTGATCGGCGACGAGCTGACCGCCGCCTGGATTGCCGAGATGACCGAGAAGGGCCTCGATGGGGCCGCGATGGTTGCTGATGCGCAAGCGCTGGTAGCCAAGCATTCCGAATAATTTGGCAAGGTAAAGCAAAGGCCCCGCCGTAGCTGTGGGGCCTTTTTGCGGCCTTGGGAGGCACTCATGACAGTATTAATTGCAGGGGCCGGGATCGGCGGGCTGGCGCTTGGGCTATCGTTGCACCAAGTCGGGATACCGTTTCGTATTTTCGAGGCTGTACGGGAGATAAAACCGCTGGGCGTTGGCATTAATCTGCAACCCCATGCGGCACGAGAGTTGTTTGAGTTGGGGCTGGAGGACGCGCTGGATGCGGTGGGCCTGCGCACCCAAGAGGTCGCGTATTTCTCCAAACATGGCCAGTTGATCTGGTCCGAGCCGCGTGGGCAGGCCGCGGGCTATACCTGGCCGCAGTTCTCGATCCATCGCGGCGGCCTGCAAATGGCGCTCTATGATGCGTTGATAGAGCGGGCTGGTACGGAGGCTGTCACCCTTGGTCATGCGGTTGACGGCTGGAGCGAGACGCACGACGGCGTGAGCGTGTCCCTGATTGATCGCAGCAGTGGCGCCAGCTTGGGATCGGTGAGCGGATCGGCTCTGGTGGCCGCCGACGGCATCAACTCGACCCTGCGCGCAAAACTGTTCCCGGATGAGGGCGCCGCGCAATGGGGCGGCACGATGATGTGGCGCGGGACAACGGATGCGCCGGCATTCCTGAGCGATTGCTCGGTGGCGATGACGGGCAACAAGGACCAGAAATTCGTGTGCTACCCGATTGGGCGCACCGAAACTGGCGTGAAAATCAACTGGATCGCCGACCTGACCATGCCGCCGGATTATGACTGGCGCGCACAAGACTGGTCGCGTGAAGGCGCGCGGACCGAGTTTGCCGACCACTTCAAAGACTGGGCGTTTGACTGGCTCGATATTCCTGCGGTGATCGCGCAGGCGGACGGCGTATGGGAATATCCGATGGTGGACCGCGACCCGCTTGCGTGCTGGACCCACGGGCGGATGACGCTGCTGGGCGACGCGGCCCATGCGATGTATCCGATTGGCTCGAACGGGGCGTCGCAATGCATTCTGGACGCGCGCCATATGGCCGCCGCGATGCGCGATTGCGGCACTGTCGAAGCCGCGTTGCACCGTTATGAGGACATCCGCCGCGAAAACGTGAACGCTTTGGTGCTGGCCAATCGCGGTGACGGGCCGGATAAAATCCTTGATATAGTAGACGCGCGTGCGCCCGACGGGTTTGCGCAAATCGAAGATGTAATGTCGCATGAGGAATTGGACGGCTTGGCGAAGGCCTATAAATCGGTGGCAGGAATGGATGTGGACGCGCTGAATGCGCGGGCGCGGATCATCTGAGGGGAAAGTCATGGCAATTGCACAACAGACAGAGGCCCGCGTAGGCCGGGTGCTTAACACGGCATGTCGCTTGCTGGCTTATGGTGGCGGGATGGTGCTGGTCACGGCGGCGGTTATCACGGTGGCCTCGATCATCGGGCGGTTCTTTTTGTTCGCGGGGCTTAGCCCGATCCGGGGGGACTTCGAGCTGGTCGAGGCCGGTTGCGCCATCGCGATTTTTGCCTTCATGCCGTGGTGTCAGCTCAATCGCGGGCATGTCACGGTGGATGTGGTGATTGATCGCTTCAGCTCTCGCACCAAGGCTATTTTCGGACTGTTGGGTGATCTCACGGTTGCCATCCTGTCGGGCCTGATCATCTGGCGTATCTATTTGGGCTTTGGCGAAAAATTCCCCTACGGCTCAGACGCCATGCGCGGGGTGTTTGGCATGGGCTCGAAGCCATTCTTCCCCGAGACAACCTATGAGTTGGAAATGCCTGTGTGGATTCCCTACGGCCTTGCGAGCATCGGCGCGGCGCTGTTTTTCATTGTGAGCCTTTATACAGTCTGGCGCGCCCTCAACTGGGTGATCGCAGGCCGGGAGACGTTGAAATGAGCGGTATTGAGTTGGCACTGTCGGGCTTTGGCCTGATGCTTATCGGAATTTTTCTGCGCATTCCAATCGGTGTGGCGATGTTTGCCACGGGGTTTATTGGCACATGGATCGTGCTGGGGCGCCCCTCGGCCACGCTCAGCCAGATGAAGACGTTAACCTATGATACGTTCTCCAGCTACTCGCTGACCATTGTGCCCTTGTTTTTGCTCATGGGGCAGTTTGCGACGAAATCCGGCATGAGCGCGGCCCTGTTTAAGGCGGCATCCGACTGGATGGGGCATCACAAAGGTGGGGTCGCGATGGCCGCTGTCGGGGCCTGTGCCGGGTTCGGCGCGGTGTGCGGCTCGTCCCTGGCGACCGCCAGCACCATGGGGCAGGTGGCCCTGCCGGAGATGCGCAAACGTGGCTATTCGGACGCGCTCAGCACAGGGGTTTTGGCCGCTGGCGGCACTTTGGGAATTTTGATCCCGCCCTCGGTGATTTTGGTGATTTACGCCATCCTGACCGAGCAAAACATCGTGAAAATGTTCATGGCCGCCATGATCCCGGGCATCTTGGCGGCCTTTGGCTACATGTTGACCGTTGCGATTTATGTGCGGGTGAGGCCCGGATCTGGCCCCGTGGCGGAGCGTGTGCCAATGAGGGAGCGGTTTCGCACGCTTGTGATGATCTGGCCCGTGGTGGTGATTTTTGTGCTTGTCATGGGCGGCATTGCGGCGGATTGGAACTGGTTCAAGCCCGGGGTGCAGGCCTTGTTCACGCCGACCGAGGGCGCGGCGGTTGGGGCCGTGGCCACGGGGCTTTACGGCGTGGCCACAGGTGGCTTGAACTGGGACAGCTTCAAGGCGTCAATTCTGGAGACCGCGCAGGCCTCGGCGATGATCTTCCTGATCATCTTTGGCGCGCAGGTGTTCAACTCGTTTCTGGCGTTCACGCAGGCCCCGCAGGCCATGGCGGAGTGGGTTACGGGGCAGGGGTTCGCACCGATGACCGTGCTGATTGCCATGTTGGTGTGCTACCTGATCTTTGGCTGCGTGATGGACAGCCTGTCGATGATCTTGCTGACGATTCCCATCTTCTTTCCGATCATCGAGGCGTTGGATTTTGGCCTAGGGGCTGAAAATACGGCAATCTGGTTCGGCATCCTCGCGCTGATTGTGGTCGAGGTCGGGTTAATCACCCCGCCGGTGGGGATGAATTTATTCATTATCAATCAGGTCGCAGAAGACATACCAATCAGCAAAACATACCGCGGCGTGTTGCCATTCGTGCTGTCTGATATGGTTCGGGTGGTGATTTTGGTGGCGTTTCCCGGCGTGACGCTCTGGCTGGTTGGCGTGATGTTTTAAGAAATTTTGCAATTTTGGCAGAAAAAACTTCGCCAGAAGGCCAAGGGCGAATTGACGGCCCGCATTGCATTGGCTAAACCGCACGGACCTCTGGCGGCGACTACCATGCCGCACTGAGCAGACGGGGGCCCGAGTGGTGGAATGGTAGACACGACAGATTCAAAATCTGTTGCTGAGAGGCGTGTCGGTTCGAGTCCGACCTCGGGTACCACTATTTTTATAACATGTTGATACTAAACGATAAGTGTATTTTGCACGATAGCCGCGTGGTCCACATTGGGATTCTGGGGCCGTTTCATGCCGTCGAATACGAAAAACGCGGCCCACCTGTCCCTTAAAAGTATGAAGCAAACACTGTTATCTGTACTCCCCCATGGACTCGCATTAGTTACAGTAAAGCTATCAGCCTCTGAAAGTACGTCCGCTTCAGGGGGCGTCCTGATTGCTTGGCGGTTAACATGGTTATTTGCATTCTTTAGAAATATGCGTGAAATGGTGTTTTAGGGGTTTCATCCCCAATGTGTATTTTGAGGGTGACAATGCCGACACTGAAAATCGACTTAAAAACCCGGACATTGATCGAGACCCCAAGCGTCTACATGGTCCGACCCGGGCAAAAGTATCACTTGTTCGAAACATTTGCAGAAAATGCGGTGATGGCGGCAGATGCACCATTTCTGCACTTGGCTGATGGTCATGGGCTTCCAAGCCCACATTCTATCGAGAGTATGCTGGCGCGAGCGTTGGCTTTCAGAGAATGGGGCAATGCATCGAACAAGCGGCGCGGCCCACGTCCCGGTGAGGATTTGGAACGGCATCAGAACTTTCTGTTAGACCAAGGTGGTAAAGCAAAACGGACACGATTGCGGAATGCGGCGCAGGAAGTACTCTGGTCGATTGAAGACAAAAGCCTCATATTCGTCCCTGCTCCGAATTTGTCATCCTACGCAATTTTGGCGGAAGCTGGTCCTAGATTGGCACCACGTCGGATGGTGGCGGGTGTAGGCAAGCGCGAAACCATTCTCTACCCTGCAAGGGGTATAGAGCGCATCAAAATGGTGGCTATGCGCGATCTTCCGCCAGTGGTGACTGAGCCGTCCGGAACTGTTTCCGTAGTTAACGAGTTCGAAGGTTATGCCAGCGAACGGCTCTTGCGAGAGTACTATGGAGACTATCAGCGAGGGCATAAAGCAAGCGTAACTGAGTTCATGAATGGAACTGATGACCTAGATTCTAGAGTCGTTGCGCAGATGATTGCACTCTCAATGTCCATCCAGCATCATATCGATACTGGCATCTATAGGTCACCACAAAGTTTGGTGTTTGGCCAAAGCAACAGAGTTTCAGGGCCAAAATTTCATGCACGTGTCAACTCAAAAGATGGTAAGGTTCATTTTGAAACAGCCTCATTGGTGCCTCATGTTCTAAAGAGTTTGATGATTGTCGCTGCCACTAGCTTGCCTCTTGATGCGTTGGCGCAGGAGTTGCACACGCAAAATGTCGTCTTAAGTAATAGTGAGATTCAAGAAGGGCCCGATGTGGTACACGCAACCCAAAATGCGCTGGTTAACTATGCAGCGAGCGCAGGGGTAACGGATGTTAAGGAAATTCTTGATAACCTTCGCGCTGAGATCGCGTTGAATGATGGTAAGGTAGATGGTGTCGCAGGATTCTAGCATAACTTATGAGAAGGCTGTGGAATTGGCTAAGTCCGCTCTGGCTAAGTACGCTTTTGTAGCCTTGATAAGTGCGTTTTCTGGGCTGATTTATGCCGTAGGTAGCGTTGTGGGTCCGCAATGGACGCAGACCATTGAGCGCCTCAACTCTCAATATGTTGTGGTCGCTGACAGCAGGTCTGACTTTAGTGAAACGTTTGTTCAAATTCATCAAGAGTTTGCCGTAAGCAAGGATCTTCCAACAGAAGCTGATATTACTTTGATGTCAGACGACGTGAGAGGAACATTGGACGCTTTGTCTCGGTTGGAAGCGCCAACTTGGCGAATTGATCGCAACCGTCGCTCTTACCGGCAATCAATTGATAATCTGCTAGGGGCAATCAATGTCTATGATGGAAGCCCGGATCAGTACCAAACCCTTCTCAATGCATTTCAAACGGAAGCCAATCGAGGTGGTGACTTACTAGACGCTGTTGAGGTCTACACTGCGGGTGGATTTCGTTCACTTTGGGGTACTGTATTTTAAATTATGGGCTTCCAAAGTTGGCAGTTCCGTGGTCCACAATATTGCTAACTTATTGATATATTTGGGGCGGTTTAGTACATAAACGCGGTCCACATCGCCCTTATTTATAACGGAAATACGGCGATATTTGTGGATCGACCTCGGGTACCATTTTTTCCAAATAGGTGCGGCAATGCGGCTGGCCGAGGCTGTTGATGGCTTGTCGCTTTGTACACCCTTGCGTTTCAACCTGTCCGCTTTATCGTCCGGTCTCAAGCCAGTTGAAACCTGTTAGGATCGCCCACATGCCCATCAAAAACCGCTATGCCGAGCTGCACTCCGAGATCACCGAATGGCGCCATGATTTTCACCGCCACCCCGAGTTGATGTATGATGTGCATCGCACCGCCGCGCGGGTGGCCGAGCTATTGTGCGCGTTTGGCTGTGACGAGGTGGTCGAAGGGGTTGGGCGCACCGGCGTGGTCGGTGTAATCAACGGGCAAAGCACCAAGAGCGGCAAGGTCATCGGGCTACGCGCGGATATGGACGCGCTGCCAATTCACGAGGTGACGGGCGTTGACTATGCCTCGAGCGTTGACGGCAAGATGCACGCGTGCGGCCATGACGGGCATACGGCGATGTTGCTGGGGGCGGCAAAGTATCTGTGCGAGACGCGGGCGTTCAACGGCACGGCGGTGGTGGTGTTCCAGCCCGCCGAGGAGGGCGGGGCAGGTGGCCGCGAAATGTGCCGCGACGGGTTGATGGACCGCTTCGGCATTCAGGAAATCTACGGGCTGCATAATATGCCGGGGCTGCCCGTCGGGCAGTTTGCGATCCGGCCCGGCGCGCTTTTGGCCTCGACCGATGAGTTCGAGATCAAGGTGACGGGCAAAGGCGGCCATGCGGCGATGCCCCATAAGGCCGTGGATACAACATTGGTGGCGGCACAAATTTTGGTGACGCTGCAAACGATTGTCTCGCGCAATGTGGACCCGATTAAATGCGTGGTGCTGACGGTCGGGACGTTTGAAACGGACAGCTCTGCCAGCAATGTGATCGCGCATGAGGCGGTGATGAGAGGCACAGTGCGCACTCTTGCCGAAGAAAGCCGCGCGGATGCGCAACACCGCATTCGTGAAATATCGCAAGGGACCGCTGCCGCATTCGGGGCCAGCGTCGAGGTGACTTGGGAGGACGGCTACCCGGCCACGGTGAACACACCCGAGAATACAGTCTATGCCGCTGACGTGGCCCGCGCGATTGCAGGGGCGGTTGACGATGCGACCGACCCGATCATGCCCGGCGAGGATTTCAGCTACATGTTGCTGGAACGGCCCGGTGCCTACATCTTCCTTGGCAATGGGGACACGGCGATGTGCCACCACCCGGCCTATAATTTTGACGATGAGGCCATTCCCTATGGCGCAAGCTGGCTGTCAGGCATGGCCGAGGCGCGCATGCCAAGCTCCTAGCCCAATTTGGCAGGTTAATTCGTCGATCTTTTCCAGTTTCGAAACAGCCATGTCAGCAGCGCTTGATTGCGTATTGCGCTTAACGCTTGGGGCCTTTGAGGGTGTCGGTGCCGCGAGGTGGCAAGCTGGTGGTAAGGTTAAGGCCGTAATGCGGCACAGTCCAACTTCGGCCAGTTATCCCCATATTTTACTGGCATTATGCCTGAATTGGAAACAATCACAAAGGTGCCAGTTACGATAACGTTTCGGAAACCTCTCCGAATTCGAATCGAAAACCGCCCTATATTTTACGTTTTGAAAACAGTTATGGAAATTGCATGGGATTGTTCCATCGTTGCCTACGGGGAAAAAATGATTGCTTATCACCATGGTTAACCTGCAATAGCGCGAATTCGCCCTATAAATTCGTAGAACTTGGTGAGGTGAAAAAACCAGAATGAATATGACTAAATCACAGTGAATTCTTCAGTGATGAATGGTTGTACCTAATTGAATTTATTCAATATATTTTACAATCCACATGTTCATGTCTCGATTATTTCAAAGATTGCCTCTTGGTTAATATTTTGCACGCGCCGGGCCGCAATTTTTTGGAAACAATCTTATTACCCAAGGTCAACCTAAGGCAAACTGGGCCAATCCCACCTGAAACAGCTATTTTTCGCTTTAGAGTGTAGGGGCAAAAGGGTATTACCTGACTACACCCAACTGGGGGGTGAAGACATATTGGCCACGGGGGCGGCCGCACGATAACGCATCTTTGCCAGATGCGGGGAAATGTCGTGTGATCGCTTGCGTGGTTCGTTGGGTTCAGCGAAGCAAAACGTAATTTGTCACCGACATTGGGCCTTTCGGCCCATCTATTCCCCTATTTTGGTGCTGTGTTTGATGTGTGGCCGCAATCTTGGCGTCTTCACTTTGCACGGGTGAGATCGAACTGCACGATGCCAAGGGGATTTTCATGGCTGAAGCGATTATACTGATGGGTGTTTTGACGGCGTTTAGCGCCGCCTTTTCCGTTGGAGTGATCTCACGTGTGCGCGCTAACGAGTACATCGATTTGCGGAGGTCGGTTGCGCATCGACCGATGTCTGCAAACTCATAGGAGACGACCATGACTGCTATCACCAACATCAACATGATCTATTTTGGTAATTATGCTGCAACTGACCCTAATGAAGGTTGGCATAATTATGATTCTGAGAATGCGTCTCTTCTGAACTCGCAAACTGCGGATTCCAGCACACTTGATATTGTGCAGGTTCGAACCAGTGACCTCCATCATAATGGGGTTATTGAGGATGATGATTGCAACAAGGGTGACACCTTCTCCTATAATGTGAATGGCTCGCAGGTTAACGCGACGACGGACTCCACGATGAAGTTCAACGCGTCCGTGACCCTGACGGATGGCTCTGTTCAAACCATCGAAGTTCTGGTTGTTCAGGCAACCAATGGCGATGTGTTCATCTCGGATCTGTTGAACCAAGGTACGCTTGATAACTTGTCGATCTCCGAGATCACGCTGAACTACCCGACAGGGACGAATGCCTCGGGCTGGTATTCGAACCAGAGCGTAGACAATAGCAGCATTGTTGCGCCGACACCGGATCCGGTTCTGGATGGTGTTGTGCAGGGCTCGGCTGGCAATGATGTGATCGATGCATCTTATGCCGATGACCCTGATGGTGACTGCATTGATGCGGGCGATGCAATTTTGCCTGGCGAAGGTCCTAACGACGACATCGTTGACGCGTTTGGCGGCAATGACACGATCAATTCCGGCGCGGCCAATGATGAAGTTTATGCTGGCTCAGGCGATGACACGGTTCATGGCGGTTCAGGCGATGACATCATTTACGGCGATAGCAACTACGGCACAGGCACAGGCGCAACTGTGCGTGAAAGCCTGAACTGGGATGAGGCACCGGGCTTTGGCGACAACGCAAGTGCAAGCGGTTTCACCCAAGACACCGGCAATGTGAATGTGACCTTCTCGATCAACTACGAGCAAGGTTCTGCCGACACCCAATTTGAGACCGACACCCAACTGGTTAGCGGTATCGACAGCGGTTCCGAGACGATTGACGACAACAGCTCACTCTATTCGGTGCTCAATGGCGATAATGGTCGCGCGGAATATGAACTGGGTTTCTCGAATGCCGTTGAAAACGTAGAATTCCGCGTCAACGACATTGATGGCGACGGTGTAATCCGTATCCGTGCCTTTGATGCCAATGGCAACCCGATCACAGTCAACCTGACCGCTGGTCAATGTCTAACCCTGTCCAATACGGATGGTGTTGCGGGCAATGACACCGTGACGTCTCAAGGTGGCTATGTTGATGATACCTCGCCGCATTATTCGGTGCTGGTCAGCATTCCTGGCCCTGTGTCGCGGATTGAAATCCTGCATGATCAGCAAGGTCACGATAATACTGGGATCAATGTCACAGATGTATTCTTCGACACGACTGACTCGGTTGTGGATGATGGCCCCGACGGCAATGACACGCTTTACGGCGATGCTGGCGATGACATCATTTATGGTGAGGGCGGCGATGACTACCTTGATGGTGGTACCGGCAATGACAAACTGGTCGGTGGCACAGGCGATGATACCTTGGTCGGCGGCGCTGGCAATGACGAGTTGTTGGGCCACTCCGGCGATGACACTTTGGACGGCGGCACTGGCGATGACATCATGCGCGGCGGTATCGGTTCTGATACGCTGACAGGTGGCGACGGCGCTGACACAATCTATGGCGGCGCAGATGCGGATACCATCTATGGCGGCGCAGGCGATGTCATCGACGGCAGCACTGAGGGTGATGACCGCGACGTTCTGGACCTGACAGGCGAAGGCCCGTTCCGGATCGTGAACGAGACTGTTGACGCAGACGGTGACAGCACCTCGGGTACAGTGGAATTCCTTGACAGCAACGGGAATGTAACTGGCACTTTGCAATTCACGGAGATCGAGCAAATCATCGGTGATCTTGTCAATCAAGGCCCTGATGCGGTAGATGATACTGCGACAGTAGATGAAGATTCTTCGGTTGATATCAATGTGTTGGGCAACGATACAGACCCAGAAGGCGATGATCTGGAAGTGACCGAGGCGACGTCTCCGGACGGCACCGTGGTGATCAATCCAGATGGCACTTTGACCTTCACTCCGGACGAGAACTTCAACGGCGACACCACGATCACTTACACCGTTTCTGACGGCAATGGCGGCACCGACACCGCGACTGTCGATGTGAGCGTGACGTCCGTGAACGACGGCCCTGACGCGGTGAATGATGTTGCTGAGACGACTGAGGACTCGGCTGGGATCACCATCGACGCTTTGGGCAATGACACGGATGTTGACGGCGATGACCTGACAATTACCGGGGCGACTGTTCCGGCAGAGCAGGGCACTGTTGAGATTGTTGGCAACGAGTTGGTGTTCACACCTGCCGAGAACTTCAATGGCGTGGCGACGATCAGCTACTCGATCACCGACGGCAACGGCGGCACAGACACGGCAATCGTCGAGGTCAATGTGACCCCTGAGAACGACGACCCGATTGCAGTTGATGACATTGCGACCACCGATGAGGACGAGCCAGTCACCATCGATCTGATCGGCAATGACACCGACGTTGACGGCGATCCTTTGACCATCGGCACCGTCTCGGTTCCGGCAGATGAGGGCACAGTTGTCGACAATGGCGACGGCACCGTGACGTTCACTCCGGCCCCGAACTTCAATGGCCCGGCGACGATCACCTACACGGTTGTTGACGGCCAAGGCGGCAGCGACGAAGGCCAAGCGGTTGTAAATGTTGGCGCGGTTAACGATGGCCCGGATGCGGTTGACGATAGCGATACCACCGACGAGGACACACCTGTTACCGTTGATTTGCTGGCCAATGACACCGACGAAGAGGGCGACGACCTGAGTGTCACAGGGGCTTCGGTTCCTGCTGATCAAGGCTCGCTTGTCGATAATGGCGACGGCACAGTGACGTTCACTCCGGCGGAAAACTTCCACGGAACAGCGACGATCACCTACTCGATCACCGACGGCAACGGCGGCACAGACACCGCCGAGCACGTCATCACAGTGAACTCTGTGAATGATGATCCGGTAGCCGTGGACGACCTTGAGACGACTGACGAGGACGAGCCGGTCACTATTGATTTGATCAGCAATGACACCGATGTTGACGGCGATCCTTTGACCATCGGTACGGTTTCCGTGCCTGCGGATCAGGGCACTGTTGTCGACAATGGCGACGGCACTGTGACGTTCACTCCGGCACCGAACTTCAACGGTCCAGCGACCATCACCTACACGGTTGTTGACGGCCAGGGCGGCGAAGACGAGGGCCAAGCCATCGTCTCGGTTGGCGCGGTTAACGACGGCCCGGTTGCCGAAGATGACAGCGACACCACCGACGAGGACACACCCGTCACCGTTGATTTGCTGGCCAATGATACGGATGCGGATGGCGACGATCTGACCGTGATCAACGCGACAGTTCCAGCCGATCAAGGCACGCTGGTCGACAATGGCGACGGCACAGTGACGTTCACTCCGGCCGAGAACTTCAACGGGACGGCAACGATCTCGTACGAAATCTCCGACGGCAACGGCGGCACCGACACAGCAACGCACACCATCGAAGTTGGCGCAGTCAACGACGGCCCTGACGCGGTGAATGATGTGGCTGAGACCGACGAAGATACTCCGGTTGAAATCAATGTCTTGGGCAATGATACAGACCCAGAAGGCGACGATTTGGAAGTGACCGAGGCGACGTCTCCGGACGGCACCGTGGTGATCAATCCAGATGGCACGCTGACCTTCACACCGGACGAGAACTTCAACGGCGACACCACGATCACCTACACAATCACCGACGGCAATGGCGGCGAAGATACGGCGACTGTTGACGTCACCGTGGCCCCTGTGAACGACGATCCGGTTGCCAATGATGATGTGGCTTCGACCAATGAGGACGAGCCAGTTACCATCGACGTTTTGGGCAATGACACCGACGTTGACGGCGATCCGCTGGAAGTAACTGAGGCAACTTCGCCAGATGGCGACGTTGTGATCAACCCAGACGGCACGATCACCTTCACGCCGGACCCAGATTTCTCGGGCGAGACGACCATCACCTACACTGTATCCGACGGCCAAGGTGGCACGGACACAGCGACCGTGACCGTTTCGGTTGGGGAAGTGAATGACGGCCCGGATGCGGTTGATGATGAAGCTTCGACCAACAATGTGACACCTGTGACCATTGCGGTTCTGGACAATGATACCGATCCTGAGGATGACGATCTTACCGTCACTGAAGCGTTGGTTGATGAGGGCACCGTTACGATCAATCCGGATGGCACGTTGGAGTATACTCCGCCTGCTGATTTCGGTGGCGTCGCAACGATCACGTACACAATCACCGACGGCAATGGCGGCTTTGATACGGCCACTGTCACGGTTGCGGTCAATGACGGTATCGTTGAAGGCACTGCCGGCGACGACCTGATCGACGCAAGCTACACAGGTGATCCAGAAGGCGACATGATCGACAACAATGATGAATTCTTGCCGGGTGAAGGCCCACAAGATGACATCGTGTTGGCTGGTGACGGTGATGACACTGTGCTTGCTGGCGACGGTGATGATGAAGTCTACGGCGAAGATGGTGATGACACCCTCTATGGCGATGCTGGCGACGATTACCTGTCGGGCGGCGAAGGCAACGACACGCTTTATGGCGGTGACGGCGATGATACGCTGGATGCGGGCCAAGGTGGCGATGAGTTGTTCGGCGAAGACGGCGACGACGTGTTGCTTGGCGGGCCGGGTCCAGACTTGCTGGATGGTGGCGACGGCAATGACGAGATCACCGGTGGCAACTCTGCCGATGAGATCATCGGTGGCCGTGGCGACGATGTGATCTTCGGAGACGGCGGCAACGACGACATCCGCGGCAACCAAGGTGAAGATGTTATCGATGGCGGCGCTGGCGACGACACAATCAACGCTGGCAATGATGACGATATTGTTGATGGCGGCGAAGGTGACGATACGATCAGCGGTGGCGACGGCGACGATGTGCTGACCGGTGGCTTGGGTAACGACGAAATCCAAGGCAACGATGGTGATGACATCATCGAAGGCAACGAGGGCGATGACGTCCTTTGGGGCGGCGCTGGCGACGATGAAATCACTGGCGGCGACGGCAATGACAACGTCATGGGCGGCTCTGGTGATGACACTGTTGATCTGGGCGAGGGCGATGATATTGCCCAAACCGGCTCTGGTGACGACACCGTTCTGGGTGGCGCTGGTAACGACACTATTGAGACCAACGACGGTAATGACACTGTTGAGGGTGGCGATGGCGACGATATCATTGATACCTCTGGTGGCAGCCCGCTGCCTGATCTGGGCTACCCGGGTCTGTTCCCAAGTGATCCTAACCCGAACAATGACCTCGACTATGTCGATGGTGGTGCGGGCGACGACACAATCACAACTGGCGACGACGCTGACACCATCTTCGGTGGCACCGGCAACGACACTATTGATGCCGGCCTAGACGCCGATACGATTGATGGTGGCGAAGGCGACGACCGGATCGTTGGTGGCGAAGGCTCCGACGTGATCGACGGTGGTGCTGGCGACGATGTGATCTACGCCGGTATCGACCCCGATCTGGGCTTGCCTGATAACCTCGACATTGCTGATGTTGATGGTGATCTGGTGCCAAACAACGGCATGGACATTGTCCATGGTGGCGACGGCAACGACACCATCTACGGTGCCGATGACGATGACACGCTGTTTGGTGACGCTGGCGATGACTATATCGACGGTGGCGTGGACGATGACACGATCGACGGCGGCACTGGCGATGATACAATCATCGGTGGTCAGGGCGCTGATACAATGACGGGTGGCGACGACCGCGACACGTTCATTGTTGATAACGCTGAAGACGGCATCGGTGACACCATTGACGGTGGCACTGGCTCGACGGCTCCGGGTGATGTGGACGACTATGACGTCCTTGATCTGACTGGCGCTGGCCCGTTGAACATCATCAACCAAACCACGGATGCGGATGGCAACTCTACTTCGGGTACTGTCGAATTCCTCGACGGTGTTGGCGGTGCGGTTATCGGCACTCTGGACTTCTCCGAGATCGAGAGCATCGTGCCTTGCTTCACGCCGGGCACCTCGATTGCAACGCCACGTGGCGAGTTGCTGGTTGAAGACCTGATGGTCGGTGACAAAGTGATCACCCGTGACAATGGCATCCAAGAGATCCGCTGGATCGGTGCCAAACGCATGGATGGTCGTGAGTTGCAAAACAACCCACACTTGCAGCCAGTGTTGATCCAGAAAGGCTCCCTCGGGAATGGCCTGCCAGAGCGCGATATGCTGGTAAGCCCGAACCACCGGATGCTGGTCAACAATGACCGCGTGTCGCTCTACTTCGACGAGAACGAGGTTCTGGTTTCGGCCAAGCACCTGGTGAACCCGTCGGAAGGTGTACAAACCATCGCCTCGATGGGGACCACCTACATTCACTTCATGTTCGACAACCACGAAGTTGTGCTGTCGAACGGTGCATGGACCGAGAGCTTCCAACCGGGTGATTACAGCCTGAAAGGTATCGGCAACGCGCAGCGCAACGAGATATTTGAGCTGTTCCCAGAACTGCAAGGTGAAGTTGGCCGCGAGGCATATGCCTCCGCCCGTCTGACCCTGAAAAAGCACGAAGCCAAACTGCTGTTCAAATAAAGACAGCGCATGAGAACAGGCCTTAGGGGCTGTTCCCCAAGACATGTTTTACTCAAGGGCCTTCATCATTTGATGAGGGCCTTTTTGTTCGGGGGGGTGAAAATGCTGCTTGCACCCTGCGGTGTCTCACGGCACTTTGAACGGCAACCTGACACGGGAGAGATCTGATGCAATCATTCACGCGCTTTATGGCTTTCGTCGCTTTGATGTGGTCAGGCCTTGCAGCGGCCAAATACATATTGGTCAGCCTGTCCGTCACAAAGGTTTTGTCACGTTTTGACGCTCAGATGCTCGCCTATTTTCTGGAAATGCCTTTCTGGGCGAAAGTCGCATGGGCCGTCGGGGTTTGGAGCGGGCTTTTGGGGGCAATTTTCTGGATGTTGGACAATCGAGCTGCTGTGATGTGGCTGGCCCTGTCCATGTTCGGCTACATCGTACTTGGTGTGTACTTCCTCGCACTTCGCGGCGCGGAGAGTTTGGCGGCTTTCGGCTTCGGGTATATGGTGTTGATGGTGGCCGTTTTGGCTGTGCCGGTTTTCTTCTATATTCTGGCTCGCGAATGCAAGAAATCAGGTCACTTAGGCTGACCAGCGCGCCAATTGGCCCAGTCCTCGGGCGTATCAAGATCATTTAACGCTGCCGGGCCAATGGGCACCAAAACAGTGTCCCTCCTGTGGCGTTTGAGCAGGGGTTGTGCACCTGTATCGCCGGATAAGTCTGCCAACTGGCTCACTATTTCAGGTCGGAGCAGCACGGGATGTCCGGGCTTTCCTGTGTCATCAGCCCCGCGAATTATCTTTGCCAACGGGTGTGCGTTTGCTGCTGCGATAACTTTGTTTAGGTCCTTGGTTTGAATGTCGGGCAGGTCGGCTAACACAATGACAACGGCCGCATCGCGCAAGCCCTTTGCGCCGCATTGAAGGGAATGAGACAAGCCCAAATCAGACCCCTCGGTGTGAATGAGTGTCAGGTTCAAGCCGGCAAGAGCGTCAAGATGGCGCGGCTGATTTGGCGCGAGCACCACGCGCAGCTCATCAACCTGCGCATCAAGACAGGTCTGCGCGCGATTGCGCAATAGGGGCTCTGGGCCAATGGGTTCGAGCAGTTTGTCGACACGACCCATACGCGAAGAGGCGCCGCCAGCAAGAAGAAGAGCAACGGTTTTCAATGGGTTGCCGTGGAGGAAAACAGGTTGATGACTAATATTCCCGAGAGGATTAATCCCATTCCCAACCCCGCTGCCAGATCAAGTTTTTGGCCAAAGTATACCCAGCCGATGATCGCGATAAGTACAATCCCAAGGCCCGACCACATGGCATACATGATGCCGACGGGCATAACCTTTAGGGTTAGGGACAAGAAATAGAATGCCACCCCGAAACTGATAAACGCCAGCACCGATGGCCAGAGGCGTGTGAACTGCTGGGAGGCCTGAATGAAGGAGGTGCCACTGGTTTCGGCGATGACCGCGATAATCAGGAACAGATAGTGCTTGGGCATGGCGGGCATCCTTTGAGGCAAATTGCCTGTGCGCAGAGACGAGCCTAATTGGGAAGTCGCGTGAAGGCCAGTGTCGTAAATGCAAAGGGGCCAGCATTTCTGCCAGCCCCTTTGTCGAAATATTTTCGCCCTTTACATGGCGGCTTGAAGGTTCTGGTCGATTTTCTCCAAGAAGCCTTCGGTGGTCAGCCATTTCTGATTTGGGCCAACCAGCAGGGCCAAGTCTTTGGTCATGAAGCCGGTTTCCACAGTGTCCACGACAACTTTTTCCAATGTCTCCGCAAACTTCATCAACTGTGCATTATCGTCCAATTTGGCGCGGTGCTTCAACCCGCCTGTCCATGCGAAGATTGACGCGATGGAGTTGGTCGAAGTTGCTTCGCCTTTTTGGTGCTGGCGATAGTGACGCGTGACGGTGCCGTGTGCGGCCTCGGCTTCCACGACTTTGCCATCTGGCGTCATCAGTTGCGATGTCATCAAGCCCAGCGAGCCAAAGCCCTGCGCCACGGTGTCGGACTGCACGTCGCCATCGTAGTTTTTGCAGGCCCAAACAAAGCCGCCATTCCATTTCATCGCGCAAGCCACCATGTCGTCGATCAGGCGGTGCTCATAGGTGATGCCAGCTTCTTTGAATTTGTCTTCAAATTCGGCTTCAAAGATTTCTTGGAACAACTCGAGGAAACGACCATCATATTGCTTGAGGATGGTGTTTTTGGTCGACAGATATACAGGCCAGCCTTTGTTCAACCCGTAGTTCATCGAGGCGCGTGCAAAATCTTTGATCGAGTCATCAAGATTGAACATGCCCATGTAAACGCCAGAGGAAGGCGCATCAAACACTTCGCGCTCGTCCACAGTGCCATCTTCGCCAACGAATTTCATCGTCAGTTTGCCCGGTCCAGGGAATTTCATGTCAGTGGCGCGATACTGATCGCCATAGGCGTGACGGCCGATCACAATCGGCTGGGTCCAACCCGGCACAAGGCGCGGCACGTTAGAGCAGATGATAGGGGCGCGGAAAATCGTGCCGCCAAGGATGTTGCGAATGGTGCCGTTAGGCGAGCGCCACATCTTTTTGAGGCCAAACTCTTCTACGCGGGCTTCATCGGGGGTGATGGTCGCACATTTAACGCCAACGCCGTATTTCTTGATCGCTTCAGCCGAGTCGATCGTGATTTGGTCATCCGTATCGTCACGGGCCTGAATGCCCAGATCGTAGTATTTCAGGTCGATATCCAGATAGGGCAGGATCAGCTTTTCTTTAATGAACGCCCAGATGATGCGGGTCATTTCATCGCCGTCTAGCTCGACGACGGGGTTCTCTACCTTAATTTTGGACATGTATCTCTCCGAATGATGAGGACTATATTGCGCGCGTCATAGCGCAAGTTACGAGGGGATGGAAGTCGGTATGCCGTTGTATACGGAAATGCCGCACTTCAAATTGAACTTCAGTTAGTTTGTTTTGTAATAATTATCGAACCAAGTGTCGATCCGCCCTTTTAGGTGCTGCCAAAGTGCCGGGGCGCCACGCCGCACTTTGGCGCCGACACGGGTCTCTAGCTGCGCGGGGGTGACCTTGTATTCAGGCCACGTCCCGCCACCGGATTCCAGATTGGCAACAACAGGTTGCACACGGTCCACGGATTTGGCGAAAATGGCATCATCGGTCTCGGCGGCCTCGAACTCGTCCCACAGAGCGCGAAATTCACGGCCCTGATCCGCAGGTAAAAGCCCAAAGATACGATCCGCTGCGGCTTTCTCGACCAGCTCCATCTCGGCGGGGTCGTGATCGCCGTGGATGGGATTATCGCCTGCATCAATCTCGACCAGGTCATGGATCAGCAGCATTTTGATAACGCGGTCTATGTTGACAGGGCGCTTGGCGTGTTCGGCCAAAACCAATGCATAAAGCGCAATATGCCAGCTATGCTCGCCGGAATTTTCGCGCCGCGCGCCATCGCAAAGCGTGGTGCCGCGCAGCACAGATTTCAGCTTGTCGGCCTCATTGAGGAAGGCCATTTGAGAGGCGAGTCGATCCGTCATAGCGCGACCTTGCCACAAGGCCACGCCAGAGACTAGCGGCCAGTTATGACCATGGCGGGCGCGCGGAATTTGTCGAGATCATCCGAGGTGCCTGCCGACACTTTGCCGTCCTTGTAATAGGCGAAAATCATGTTGTTTTCCCCATCAAGGGCCATCCCCACGATGTCATTCGGAGTGTATCCGGGGGGGAGGGAATAGCGGTAGGGGCTGCGAAATTTATCCAGATCATTACTGGTCCCGGCGGATACTCGACCGTCGCGAAACCACACGAAATTATAGTTATTCTCGCCATCTACGGCCATTCCCACGATGTCGTTCGGGGTGTAGCCCGATGGCAAGGAATACCGGTAAGGTGCGCGGGTGCGATCAAGGTTATCGCTGCTACCTGCAATCACATAGCCCGAGCGCAGCCAGGCAAACACGGTGTTGTTTTCGCCATCAATACCAAGCCCGACAATGTCGTTTAGGTTTACGCCGGGGGCCACGGAAAAGGCGTAGGGTACGCGGTAATTGTGTATTCGGGTGGAGGATCCGGCAAAGGCGGTGCCGTTGCTGCTCCAGCCAATCATATAGTTGTTTTCACCATCCAGACCGAAGCCAAGCATTTGTTGTGGCGCGTAATAATCATGGCCCGGACCCCGGTAAGGATTTGGGCGCAACTCCGTGACGCAGGCCTCGACTTGCTCGGGGACGGTGTTTGGATAGAGAAGCGAGCCTATCGGGTTTCCGGAGTGCATGTAGCCGGTGTTGTGCATTAGCTCATGGGCAATTACCCCGGCCACTTCCTCGCGGGAATTGTCGCGGACGAAATCTCGGTCGATCTTCATTTTACCACGCTTAAAGACCAGTTTATGCGCGCGGGCATTGGCGTCAAACTCACTCAGGTTTCGACATTGAAATGTGGTGACTTGGCTTCTGCGCAGATCGCTCACAATCTTTTGCGGACCATGGCGATCATGCTCGACCACATAGGCCAGATCTAGGCAGGCCGTCAGCTCGTCACGCTGATTAGAGCGGCGGGCATTGACCACTTGGTAGGCGGAAATGATCCGCTCGCGCACCTCAGTGCCGCAGCTCTGAAAACGCACACCAGTCTCGGCGAGACCAGATGATGTTGGAATAGTGTATGCGGCCAATAGGGCCACTAGAGATGATGCGGTAATTCGCATGTCGGTGCCTCCTGAAATTTAAATTAAGAACGGGCCGTAAATCAACGGCCCGTGCTTAATTCTGTCTCAGAAGAGGTGTGAAACCAAAGTGAGTATTTTGTGAGAAGTCAGGCCGCCTTCAGATGACATCGCCGCCTATCGGCATACCTTCGCCTTTTTGTCCGGCCATGCGGTCCTCGATAAACTTATGGGCGCGGGCCTCGGATTTGCGCACCCGAACCGCGGTTAGGAAAGCCTCTTGCGTGGTCTGCGACGAGGCCCCGATGATCATGGAAACCTGCGTGATAAAGCCATCATCGTTCAGCACTTTTTCGGCCTCAATCGCCTTGAGGGCCAGCTTATCGGCGATGTCATCGGTGATACCCATTAGCGCGTGTTCTCCGTCAGGCGGCGCTGCACATAGGTCTCGACCGAGCCGGTTAGCGTGTCCATGTGCTCGTTCTCGAAGAAGTGGCCGGCGCCTTCAACTTCTTGGTGGGTAATGGTGATGCCCTTCTGCTCGTGCAGTTTGTTCACCAGTGTCACGGTGTCTGCGGGCGGGGCTACGCGGTCGCCAAGGCCGTTGATCATCAGACCAGAGGCAGGGCAGGGCGCGAGGAACGAGAAGTCATACATGTTGGCAGGCGGCGAGACCGAGATGAAGCCGGTGATCTCGGGGCGGCGCATCAAAAGTTGCATACCGATCCAAGCGCCAAAGCTGAAACCAGCGACCCAGCAATGTTTGGCATTGGGGTTCATGGATTGCAGATAATCCAGTGCGGAAGCTGCATCAGACAGCTCGCCGATGCCTTGGTCATATTCACCTTGGCTGCGTCCCACGCCGCGAAAGTTAAAGCGCAGCACGTTGAAGCCCATATTATGGAACGTGTAATGCATGTTATAGACAACACGGTTGTTCATCGTGCCGCCAAACTGCGGGTGCGGGTGCAAGATGATCGCAATCGGCGCGTCACGCTTGCCTTTATGGGGGTGGTAGCGGCCTTCAAGGCGGCCTTCCGGTCCGGGGAAAATCACTTCGGGCATAGAGGGCGTCTTTCCTTGCATCAGACCCCAAGCGTGCTCATATAGTTGACGAGATTGCTCAGGTAATCTAGAATTATTCTAAACTGCCCAAAAGAACGCCGGACAGGTCAAACTGAGTTAAGGTCTGAGCTTGCCAGCGTCAACGATATTCGCCTTTTTTGAGGGACTATACGATGAAACTTAGCACAAAAGGCCGCTACGCCATGGTTGCGCTGGCCGACCTTGCGCAATCCGCTGATCAGGGGCTTGTCTCGCTTGGGGAAATTTCCAAACGCCAAGATGTGTCTTTGCCATATCTGGAGCAACTATTCGTGAAACTGCGCCGTGCGGGATTGGTGGAATCCGTGCGCGGGCCGGGGGGCGGCTACCGCTTGGCCAAGTCGCCGGACGCTATTCGTGTCTCTGAAGTTCTGGAAGCCGTCGACGAGACCGTCAGCGCGATGCACACCGGGGCGGGGGCGTCGGGGGCGTCCTCCGGCTCCAAAGCACAAAGCATGACCAACCGCCTGTGGGAAAGCCTGTCGGCGCATGTCTATGTGTTCTTGCATCAAACCCGCCTGTCGGATGTTATACAGAACGGCCTAAGCCCATGCCCCGCGGTCTCGACGCTGTTTACCGTGGTAGATGATGACTAATTCGCGCGTCTATCTGGACCACAATGCAACAATGCCCCTGAGGCAAACCGCACGCACGGCAATGATCGCGGCAATGGATGTGCTGGGCAACCCGTCCTCGGTCCACGCCGAGGGGCGCGCTGCAAAGTCGCTGGTCGAGCGCGCGCGATTGCAGCTATCCGATGCTTTTGGCGCGTCAGGGGCGGATATTGTCTTCACATCTTCGGCAACTGAGGCGGCGGCTTTGGCCTGTGCTGGGCGAAATTTGAAAAGTGCCGCCGTGGAGCATGACGCGGTTGACGCATGGGCTTCCGGCGATTTGGCTGTGGATTCTTTGGGGCAAGTGGCGGTGACTGATCCGGCCAATAGCACAGTGCAATTGGCCAACTCCGAGACCGGAGTGATGCAGGATTTGCCGGACGGCTTGGCGGTGTCGGACATGACGCAAGCTTTCGGCAAAGTGCCTGTGGCGTTTTCTTGGTCCGGGGCGCAAATGGCGCTGATCTCGGGGCATAAACTGGGCGGCCCGAAAGGTATAGGGGCTTTGGTGTTGCGCCAAGGTCTTGATATTGAAACGCAAATTAAGGGCGGTGGCCAAGAAATGGGCCGCAGATCCGGTACGGAAAACGTGATTGGCATTGCCGGATTTGGTGCCGCAGCCGAGGCGAGCCTGCGTGATTTAACCGATGGAGTGTGGGATCGGGTTGCGCAACTTAGAAATATTCTAGAAAAGGCCATTGAGAGTTCGGCGAAGACTACTATTTTTGTCGGGAACACATCGAAGCGCCTGCCAAACACCACTTGCTTCGCCACTCCGGGCTGGAAGGGCGAGACGCAAGTGATGGCGATGGATCTTGCGGGTTTTGCGGTCTCGGCCGGGTCCGCGTGCTCCAGCGGTAAGGTTAAGGCCAGCCGCACGGTTGGCGCTATGGGCCATGATGAATTGGTGGCGTCCAGCACCCTGCGCGTGTCGCTTGGGCCGGACACAACGGAAGAACAAATCCTTCGCTTCGCGGATGCGTGGTTGAAGGCAGAACGTAAATTCCACGCCAAAGCGGCGTGAGGGATGAGGAGGCGATTATGTCGCTCGATAAAGTGGATGATAACGTCAAAGACGGCGTAGATCAGGACACCGTAGATGCGGTTCGCGAAGTTGGCGGGGCCTATAAATACGGCTGGGAAACCGAGATCGAGATGGACTATGCCCCCAAGGGCGTGAACGAGGATATCGTGCGCCTTATCTCGGGTAAAAATGACGAGCCAGAGTGGATGCTGGAGTGGCGTTTGCAAGCCTTCCGTCGTTGGGAAAAAATGACCGAACCGGATTGGGCGATGGTGGATTATCCCAAGATAGATTTCCAAGACATCTACTACTACGCCTCGCCAAAATCTATGGCGGTGAAGCCGAAGTCATTGGATGAAGTAGACCCCAAGCTTTTGGAAACATACAAAAAACTCGGCATTCCCTTAAAAGAACAGATGATCCTTGCTGGCGTCGAGGGCGCAGAGGAAATGAGCAACGCACCGCGCAAAGTGGCCGTGGATGCGGTGTTCGATAGTGTCTCTGTCGGGACTACATTCCAAGCGGAATTGCTGAAAGCGGGCGTCATCTTTTGCTCGATCTCCGAGGCAATCAAAGAGCACCCAGAATTGGTGAAGAAATACCTCGGAACTGTGGTGCCGCAGACTGACAATTACTATGCAACACTGAACTCTGCCGTGTTCTCGGATGGCTCGTTCGTCTACATCCCAAAGGGCGTTCGCTGCCCGATGGAACTGTCCACATATTTCCGCATTAACGCCGAAAATACTGGCCAGTTTGAGCGCACTTTGATCATCGCCGACAAAGAGTCTTATGTCTCCTACCTTGAGGGCTGCACAGCGCCGATGCGCGACACCAATCAGTTGCACGCGGCCGTGGTTGAACTGGTCTTGATGGACGATGCCGAGATCAAATACTCGACTGTTCAAAACTGGTATCCCGGCGATGAAGAGGGCAAGGGCGGCATCTATAATTTTGTGACCAAACGCGCCGATTGCCGTGGCGACCGCTCCAAGGTGATGTGGACGCAGGTTGAAACCGGTTCTGCGGTGACGTGGAAATACCCGTCCTGCATCCTGCGCGGCGACGATTCACAGGGCGAGTTCTACTCCATTGCCATCGCCAACAACATGCAGCAGGCCGACACAGGCACCAAGATGATCCATCTGGGCAAGCGCACCAAATCGCGCATCGTGTCCAAAGGGATTTCCGCTGGTAAGGCGCAAAACACCTATCGCGGGCTGGTTTCCATGCACCCGAAAGCGAAGAACTCGCGCAATTACACGCAATGCGACAGCTTGCTGATTGGCGATAAATGCGGCGCACACACGGTTCCCTATATCGAGGTGAAAAACAACTCGAGCCGTGTCGAGCACGAGGCGACGACCTCCAAGGTCGATGACGAGCAACTGTTCTACTGCCGCCAACGCGGCATGAACGAGGAAGATGCCGTGGCGCTGGTGGTAAACGGGTTCTGCAAAGAAGTGCTGCAAGCCCTGCCGATGGAATTCGCCATGGAAGCGCAGGCGCTGGTTGCGATCTCTCTGGAAGGGTCGGTTGGGTAAGTTGACGTTGGGCCGTGATCATAAAAAGCACCTTAAAAGGGCGCTCGCCACAACCTCACGCCGCCGTGCGTTGGGGGGCGAGCTTGCATTTGTGTGCTCGGCAGGATTTATCCTTGGAGTCCTGATTGCTGGAAGCCGTGACTACTCCATTTTGTTTCTCTTTGCGCCGTTGATTACTCCCGTAGTTTTCGGGTTTTTCTATTTCCTGTTCTTTCGTTGGGAGAAGCGTAAAGAAGCTGAAAATAACTGGGAAATGGAAACCCAACTTGATGAAGATCGACGCAACCAAACTCAAACTAGGATCGAAGAGGCCAAAGCCCGTGGCGATTTTGATCGGTGGAAGAAATGACACCCCTTAAAAACTCCAGCATCTTGCCACATTTCAGCCCGGTTGGCCCCATATCTTTGTTCGTGAATACGGATGAAGGACCTTCCTATGAGCATGGCAGATGCAAGTTTTCAGGCGCGATTACAGCGGATCAGCACAGGCCAAGGCTATGTGGCCGAGGGGCTTTTGGGGTCCGGGGAGTTGAAGGAACTTCGCAATCGTCAAGCCAGTGGCAAAGCCCCCAAGCAAGTGGCGCTTGGTGTGATCGAGAAGAAGCGGTTTCCAGTCAAGAAAGTGATTACCGCCTTCATCCTCGGGGTCATCTCGTTCTTTGGCGGCAGCTTGGGCGCGTTTCACGCGACGCAGGGCGTGGCCTCCGAATTCGATCAGTTTCGCCCCTTGGTCGACGCTCTGGGGCCGGTCGGGATGTCCGCCGTGCTGGCGTTCTTCTTGCTCTATGTCTCCGGTCTGCGCTCCAAAATGCTGGTGATCGTCATCTTGCTGGGCTTCTTCGCCACACATTACGCAGAACCACATCTGGCGCGCGCAATGCCAGTCGCATGGACGCAAATCTATTCCGTAGAACATGCCGAGGCGCTGAAATTTCAGGCCTTCGCGCAATCCACACACTGGGGCATCATGGTCCCGCCGGAACTGGCTCCAGACCCCAGCTCCTAACACTTAACCCAATTCCTGAATTAAAGACCCTGCCGGCTGCACGCCTGCGGGGCCTTCGCCGTTAGACAAGAGAGAAAAGCTATGTTGGACATCAAAAACCTGCACGTATCCTTGGAAGATGAGGACAAACAAATCCTTAAAGGGGTAAACCTGAGCATCGGCGCAGGCGAAGTCCACGCGATCATGGGGCCAAATGGTTCGGGGAAATCGACGCTCTCCTATGTGCTGTCGGGCAAGGGCGGCTATGAGGTCACCGAGGGTTCAGCCGCATTGGAAGGCGAAGAAGTCCTTGAGATGGAACCGGAAGAGCGTGCCGCGGCTGGCTTGTTCCTCGCGTTCCAATACCCGGTAGAGATCCCCGGTGTTGGCAATATGACCTTCCTGCGCACGGCGGTAAACTCGCAACGCAAAGCGCGCGGCGAGGATGAAATGTCGGCAGGTGAGTTCTTGAAACTTGTGCGTGCCAAGGCGAAAGATTTAAAAATTGACGCTGATATGTTGAAGCGCCCAGTGAACGTAGGCTTCTCCGGTGGCGAGAAAAAGCGCAATGAAATCTTGCAGATGGCCATGCTTGAGCCAAAAATGTGCATTCTGGATGAAACGGATTCCGGTCTGGATGTGGATGCGATGAAACTGGTGGCCGAGGGCGTGAACGCCCTGCGCTCGGACGGGCGGTCTTTCCTTGTGATTACCCACTACCAACGCCTGCTGGACCATATTAAGCCCGACTTTGTGCACATCATGGCCAATGGCCGGATTATCAAAACAGGTGGGCCGGAACTGGCACTGGAAGTGGAAAACAACGGCTACGCCGACCTGCTGGCAGAGGTGGCCTAAGATGGGCGCTGCTGAAAAACAACCAACGGTGGCTGCACGCCAATTGCCTGACGGGCAGGGTGCATGGGCGCAAGCGGCGCGCGTTGCCGCCGAGGCGCGCTTGAATGCGATGGGAATGCCGGGACGTCGCGACGAGTATTGGAAATACACCAATCCGACGTCCTTCACCGATGTGGTAGCCCCCGAGGCGCAGATATTTGTGTCCGATGATGCCCCGATATTTGAGGGAACTGACACTCTTCGGGTGGTGTTCGTTGATGGGGTTTTCGACGAGCAGGCCTCGGACGACCTAAGCCTTGAAGGCGTGGAGATCACGCGCTTAGCACAGGCCGTAACGGTGGATATCCACTGGGCCAAAGACGTCTATGGCGTGCTTGAAAACAACGGTCAAACCCCCGTGGATCGCCCGTTGGCGGCCGCCAATACGGCCTATGCAACGGACGGAGTTTTGATCCGGGCAACGGGCAAGGTTAGCAAACCAATTCAGGTGTCTTATCTACATAAATCAACGACTTCCGATGCGATCTTGCATCATATTGTGAAGGTCGAAGAGGGCGCAGAACTGACTTTTATTGAAGATGGGCCCGCCGCCGCGCGTTTCAATCAATGCCTAGAGGTTGAGGTTGCCGATGGGGCGACGTTGCATCATGTGCGTGCGCAAGGTCGCGACCATGAGCGCCGCGCTGCGACACATATTTTCACCCGCCTTGGTGCGAAAAGCACGTTTAAATCGTTCACTCTGACGGTGAATGGCGTGATGACGCGCAATGAGTGCGTGATCGAGTTGACCGGCGATAATGCGATTGCGCATGTGGCCGGAGCGGCCATGGGCGATGGTGATTTTTTGCATGATGATACGATATTCATCACCCATGACGCGGTGAATTGCGAAAGCCGTCAAGTGTTCAAAAAGGTGCTACGCAACGGAGCTACCGGAGTTTTTCAAGGCAAAATTCTGGTGAAAGACGGCGCGCAAAAGACGGATGGCTATCAGATCAGCAAGGCGCTGTTGTTGGATGAGGACAGCCAGTTCTTTGCCAAACCAGAGCTGGAAATCTATGCCGACGATGTGGCCTGCTCGCACGGCTCTACCACGGGTGCGATTGATGAAGACGCGCTGTTTTACCTGCGGTCTCGGGGCGTGAGTGCGGCCGAGGCGCAATCGTTGCTGGTGTTGTCGTTCTTGGCGGAGTCTTTGGTCGAGATTGAGGACCAAGGCTTGGCCGATGAAATTTTAACCCGGCTTGAGGGTTGGTTGGCGCGGAGACTGGCATAAATCATGTCAACGGCACGCGTCATATTACGCAGCTACCGTGCCCCGCGCGCAGTTGCCCGCAGTTTTCGTGACGCGGGGGCAGGCGAAAGCACGGGGCTAGGTTGGCTATTTGCAGCCTGCGTTTTGTTCTTTGTGGCGCGATTGCCGGGCCTGTCTAGGACGGCCCATCTAAGCGACGGCGAGGCCCCATTCTTTGGATTGGCGATTGGCACATTTTTTGGAACGCTGCTTTTGGCCCCGATCTTGTTCTATGTTTTAGCAAGCGGCAGCCACCTTGTTGCGCGTGCATTTGGCGGACAAGGCACGATGACGGATGCCCGATTGGCGATGTTTTGGGGGTTGTTGGCCTCGTCGCCATTGGTGCTGTTCCAAGGCTTGATTTCGGGGTTTATTGGAGCAGGTCCGCAACTGGGCCTGATCTCTATTTTGGCTTTTGGGGTGTTTCTTTGGGTTTGGCTAAACAGCTTAATTGAATTGGAAGGCGGGCGCTGATGCTGGGTGTTTTGCTACAACTGACAGGTGAAACGTTGCGAAGGCCACAAGTGGCCGCGCGCATGATGATGGGCTACAAGGTCGAGCGCCACATTCTGTGGATGGCTTTAGGCTTGGTCGCGGTGTTGACCACCTTGTTTGTCAAAGCAACGATGTTTGCTATGCCCACTGAATTGGCGGCGGGCAATAGCGCGTTACCCAAAGACCCGTTCGTGCTGACGCTGGTGCTCGCCGGGCTTTTGGTGGCGTCTGCGTTCTTCACGCATTTTGCAGGCCGGGCTTTTGGCGGCAAAGGTGTGCTGGATGACAGCATTAAGACGACCATTTGGATGCAAGCAGTATTGCTGGTCTTGCAAGTGGTCCAGATTGTGCTGTTCATGGTGTCTCCGATACTTGCCCTTTTCTTTGGCTGGATTGGGATGATCTACGTGGCATATATCTTCTTGAAGTTTGTGCAGCTGTTGCATGGGTTCAAGTCAATGCCGATGGTGTTTTTGGGGGCGGTAGCGGCGTTTTTCGGGTTGATGCTTGGTATCAGCTTGGTCATTTCATTGATCGCGTCCGTTTTCGGTTTGGAGCTGGTTCCTAATGTATGATGTTCAAAAAATTCGATCCGACTTTCCAATTTTGAGCCGAACGGTGAATGATAAGCCCTTGGTTTATCTTGATAATGGTGCGTCGGCGCAAAAGCCTCAGGTGGTAATTGATGCCGTGACGCAGGCCTATGCTCATGAATATGCCAATGTGCATCGCGGGCTGCATTATCTGTCCAACCTTGCCACCGACAAATACGAGGCGGTGCGCGCGAAGGTGGCTAGTTTTCTGGGTGCCAAGTCCGAGGACGAGATTATTTTCAACTCAGGCACCACCGAGGCCATCAATATGGTGGCCTATGGCTGGGCCGCGCCGCGCATGGAAGCCGGCGACGAGATCATCCTCTCGGTGATGGAGCATCACGCCAACATCGTGCCATGGCATTTTCTGCGCGAGCGCCTTGGGGTTAAGCTGGTTTGGGTCGATGTAGATAGCCAAGGCGATCTGGACCCTCAAAAGGTGATTGATGCGATCACACCGCGCACCAAATTGATTGCCGTGACCCATATGTCCAATGTGCTGGGAACCGTGGTCGACGTGAAAACCATTTGCGAGGCGGCGCGTGCGCGCGGTGTGCCTGTGTTGGTCGATGGCTCGCAGGCGGCGGTGCATATGCCGGTTAATGTGCAAGATATCGGCTGTGATTTTTATCCGGTGACGGGACATAAACTATACGGCCCTTCCGGGGCTGGCGCGATTTATGTGGCGGCGGAGCGGATGGCCGAGATGCAGCCATTTATGGGCGGTGGCGACATGATCCGCGACGTCCACAAGGGCGAGGTGATCTACAACGACGCGCCGATGAAATTTGAAGCGGGCACGCCGGGGATCGTACAAATGATCGGCATGGGTGTTGCGCTGGACTATATGACGGGCGTTGGCATGGAAAATATTGCGCGCCATGAGCAAGAATTGCGCGACTATGCTCGCACCAAGCTAGACGGGCTGAACTGGCTGAATGTGCAGGGGCAGTCGGTCAGCAAGGGGGCGATATTTTCGTTTACGCTGGAAGGCGCCGCCCATGCGCATGACATCTCAACCGTGTTGGATAAAAAAGGTGTGGCCGTGCGGGCTGGCCAGCATTGCGCACAACCGTTGATGGAACACATGGGGGTGAGTGCCACCTGCCGGGCCTCATTTGGAATGTACAATACAGTTCAAGAGGTTGACGCATTGGTTGAGGCGTTGGAGCTTTGCCACGAGTTGTTTTCTTAGCCAAATTGAGCGCTACCGCGCATTTTATTTATAGCTTTCCATGAACGCGACGTGTCAAAATCAGGCGGTGCGTTATGGGTGAGGGCAGGAGCCTCCGGCGGAGGTATTTTAGGAAAAAAGAAGTTCTCGTTTTGCGTTGCGGCAGGTGTGGTGCACTTGTATAGCGGTGTCAGGCACCCATAGCTCAGCTGGATAGAGCGCTGCCCTCCGAAGGCAGAGGCCGCAGGTTCGAATCCTGCTGGGTGCACCATTTTCTGTCTCACGGTGCGCAGCACCTCCGACGGGGCCGGGCTGGCCGCCCGAGGCGCAGTCGCACCTTTGGGTGTATGGTTTCTAGATTTGTCTTCTCACCCGCACCAAAGGTCTTTCGTGCAACGAAAGGCCAATCCCTTTTGCAAGATTTCACTGGGCGGCAGTCGTTTCGCAGAAACGATGAGAGCTTTGACGGTTCTAGGTTCGTCCGGCCATCTGCACCATTTTTATTTGGCCTATCGCTTTCGGCTACTTGAGGCCGTGCAGGTTCTTGGTTTCTCCATTCACCTGCACCAATGGCCCTTCGTGTAGCGAAAGGCCAAACCTGTTTAGTGCAGATCATCTACCATTAAAAAACCGACCTCGCTTGAGGCCGGTTTGTATGTCGCACCGATTTTGTCGTCAAGAGGTTGGGCTATTACCGACCCCAGTTGCGTACGGGGCCGCAGTCCATGTGGACGAAGTTCGAGCTGGAATAGCGTCCAACGCCACCCGCCGAGCAAGAAGAGGCCGCACGAGAAATTTGACCGACCGAGCGTGAAGCCAGCCGCAAATCAGCAGCTTGACCTTTCATGTGCAGAGAGTTCTTCGCAACACCGCGCGAGCGGGACCGCAGCATCGCGTTGGTCTTTGGCGAGCGATACCCTGACAGCAACATATAAGGCTCGTTCACCCCCATAAGGTTGTGCGAGGCGGACATGATGTCGATCGTGCGTGTGTCCATGTTGACGGTGCTGTTTTGGCGCCAGTCACGCATAAAGTAGTTCAGCTCTTTTAGGGATTCTTTGATGTACTCGCCTTCGATCCAATAGATCATGTCGATCTTCTCGCCAGTGCGGCCAGAGAGCATCTTGATCCGGCGCACATCGCCTGCGCCTTTAAGGAAGCCGAAAGCTTTGGAATATACTGGAGCCGCTGTAAGGGTCGTCGCTGCAAAAGCCCCTAGAAGGGCGCGCCGCGAGATGGATGCGGATTTTGTATCGCTCATGTTTAGTGCCTGTCCCGTATGCCCATGCCGTTGCCACGGCTGTCTTTTTTCGTCCCCAGATGGGAAACCTATGCCACAACTTGATTCTTTTACCAAGTACACTCTGCAAGCGAGGCATTAATATGTTCCAAATAGGCGAAATTTTGCGCAATTTGCATTGAGCTACATCAAAGAGAAGTAGGTAAAAATTGATCGTTCCCAAGGTGACCTAAGCGCAACGTGGCAAGAAAAAGGCACGAATGTGGCAGGATTGTGAATGGACTCTTACGCGCAGGTGAATTTTAGTCGCCAAAATTAAATTAATCCGTATTGAGGTGCACTGCCATGACCCATTCCCCAACTCGTCGCTCTACTTTGAAAATGATGGCCGCAGGGGCCATTGGGGCGATGCTTCCGGTGTTCGGAGCAGGGCGGGCCGACGCGGCTGTGACGGCGATGAAGCAAGCGATTGCCGAAGCCGCGGCGCGTGATAAAGATCTGAGCAAATTCTATCGTGAACGGAATTATAAGCCCGTTTTTGCAGGCAAAAGCGACGGGCGCCGCCGTGGGGCTTTGTTGAAGGCTCTGGCATCGGCAGGCGATCACGGCTTGCCAGCCAAAGCCTATGATGCAGCCGGTCTGAAAGCCGCAATGAAAGCCGCCAAGACCCCGAGTGATCGTGGCCGCGTTGAGGTGGAGGCCGCCAAACGCTTTCTGGACTATGCGGATCACCTGCGGTCCGGCATTCTGAATCCGCGCAAAATTGATCGACTGATCGTGATGGAGGTCGCACGCTACGATCGCGCCTCGACCATTGATGCGTTTTCCAAGTCAAACCCGCAGGCATTCTTGAAAAAGCTGGCCCCACGTAAAGCGGAGTATGTGCGGCTGCAAAAGCAAAAGCTCAAGCTTGAAAAACTGCTTGGCAAAGGCGGCTGGGGTGACAAGGTTCAAGCCAAATCCTTGAAGCCCGGCCAATCAGGTGGTGCGGTGGTACAGCTTCGTAACCGGTTGATCCGTATGGGATATATGCGAAAGTCTGCGACCCAAACCTATGACGCGGCCATTCAATCGGCCGTGCAACAGTTTCAGATCAGCCACGGCTTGTCGCCCGATGGGGTTGCTGGCGGTTCTACCATTTCGCAGGTCAACAAGGGCGTCCAGGATCGCCTGCAATCGGTGATTGTCGCGATGGAGCGTAACCGTTGGGCCTCCAAGCCGCTGGAAAACAAACATATTTGGGTGAACATTCCTGACTTCCATGTGGACCTGATGAAGGGGGGGAAATCGACCTTCCGCTCGCGCGTTGTGGTTGGCAAAAACACCAATGACCGTCGCACGCCGGAGTTTTCCGATATGATGGAATTCATGGTCATCAACCCTAGCTGGTATGTGCCGCGCTCGATTGTGACCAAAGAATACCTGCCGCTGTTGAAGCGCAACAAAGGGGCCGCGGGCCAGTTGCAAATCATCGGGCCGAGCGGCAAGCCTGTAAGCCGCTCGTCGATCAATTTCTCGCAATATAACGAAAAGAATTTCCCGTATTCGATGAAACAGCCGCCCTCCAAGGGGAACGCGCTTGGTTTGGTGAAGTTCATTTTCCCGAACAAACACAACATCTACCTGCATGACACCCCATCCAAATCATTGTTTGGCCGCGAGTCCCGTGCGTTTAGCCATGGCTGTATTCGAGTGCACAAACCGTTCGATTTTGCCTATACCCTATTGGCAAGCCAAGAGAAAAACCCCGAAGGGTTCTTCCAAGGTGTGATCAAAACCCGCAAAGAGCGCCGTGTTGATCTGCGCGAACCTTTGCCCGTGCATATCGTGTATTACACCGCTTGGGTGGATGCGAAAGGGCGCGCGAATTACCGCAACGATATCTACAATCGTGATGCGCGTATTTTTGCAGGGCTGACCAAAGCTGGGGTTACGTTGCGCGCAATCGCAAGCTAAAACTGACCAGACAGGTCATCGGGCGCGTTGCGGGCGGACTGCGGCGCGCCTTTTCTTTTGCGGAGCAATTACCATGACGGATTTCACTCTGGCCCAAATCGCGACGGCGCTTGGGGCGACGCTGGAAGGCGATGGCGATTTGCGTATCTCGGGCGCATCGGAACCGGCCTCTGCGCGCGCCGATCAACTGGCTTTGGCGATGGACCCGAAATATGGCGATGGGCTGGCGCAAGGGGCGGCTCAGGCTGCGATTTTGTGGCAGGGTGCGGATTGGCAGGCTTTGGGGCTGCGCGCGGCGATCTTCGTGCCTCGCCCGCGCTATGCCATGTCCGGCCTGACCACGCTCATGGATCCCGGTCCGCAGATTGACGCGGGCATTCACCCGATGGCCGTGGTTCACCCAAGCGCGCAAATTGGCGCGGGGGCGGCGATCGGACCATTCGTGGTGATTGGTGCGGATGTGACACTTGGCGAGGGCGCACGTATCGCGTCACATGCCTCCTTAGCCGAAGGATCAACTATCGGGCGTAATGCTTTGATATTGCAGGGCGTTCGTATCGGTGCGCGCGTGCATATCGGCGATAATTTCATTGCCCAACCGGGGTGCGTCATCGGCTCGGACGGGTTCTCATTCGTCACCCCAGAGAAAAGCGCGGTTGAGAATGTGCGCAAATCTTTGGGCAGCCAAGGCGATGCGGCGCAGCAAAGCTGGACCCGTATCCATTCGCTCGGGGCCGTCAAGATTGGCAATGATGTCGAGATCGGTGCCAATTGCGCAATTGACCGTGGCACTATCCGCGACACGACGATTGGCAACGGTACCAAGCTCGATAATCTCGTGCATATTGGCCACAATGTGCAGGTCGGCAATGATTGCCTGCTGTGCGGGCAGGTGGGCATTGCAGGCTCGTCAAGGATCGGCAATCGCGTGGTTATGGCGGGTCAATGCGGCGTGAATGACAACATCTTTGTTGGCGATGACGTGATTGCGGGCGGGGCCACCAAGATCTTCACCAACGCGCCAGCGGGGCGGGTTTTGCTGGGCTATCCTGCGGTGAAAATGGAAACCCATATTGATATGCAAAAGGCCCTGCGCCGCTTGCCCCGGTTTATGAAGTCTTTGCAACAGGGCAAATAGCCAGTAGCAAAAACGGGTATGAGGGCTTAAATCCCCCTTAACGCGAACAGACCGAGGGGCGATTTATGGCCGAGAGCGTCAAAGATCAGGTGATAGCCATCATTGCAGAACAGGCAGTGCTGGAAGTGGGCGACGTCAAGTTGAGCGCATCGCTAGAGGATTTGGGCATCGACAGCCTTGGCTTGGTCGAGAGCATTTTCGCCATTGAGGAAGCCTTTGATATCACGGTGCCGTTTAATGCCAACGACCCTTCTGAGGGTGATTTTGATATCTCTAGCGTGACCAGCATAGTGGCCGCTGTCGAGGGCCTTGTGGCCGAGCAGAAGGGCTGATTTCCGATGAAACGGGTCGTTATCACGGGGCAGGGTACGGTTAACGCCTTGGGGATTAGCGTCGCGCAAACGCTGGATGCATTTCGCCAAGGGCGCTGCGGTATCGGCGCGTTGGACATTCGCGATGTAGAGCGCCTGTCGATCCGCATCGGGGGCCAAGTCAAAGGCTATGACCCGCAGGCCGAGTTCAACCGCCAGCAAATTGCGCTCTATGACCGCTACACGCAATTCACCCTGATCGCCGCGCGCGAGGCGTTGGCGCAATCGGGCCTGATTTTCAGCGGCGAGCTGGCCAATCAGGCGGGGGTCGTGCTGGGCACTGCGGGCGGCGGCATGAACACCCAAGATGAAAACTACCGCGCGGTCTATGAAGAGGGCAAAAATCGCGTTCACCCTTTTGTTGTCCCGAAACTGATGAACAACGCCGCCGCGGCGCATGTGTCGATGCAATACAACCTCAAGGGGCCGTCGTTTACTGTCGCCACGGCTTGCGCGTCGTCCAATCACGCCATGGGGCAGGCGTTCCAATTTGTGCGCTCCGGCATGACCAAGGCCATGGTCACCGGCGGCGCGGAATCAATGCTGTGCTTTGGCGGGGTGAAGGCCTGGGAAGGGTTACGGGTGATGTCAAAAGACGCTTGCCGCCCGTTCTCGGCCAACCGCAACGGCATGGTGCAGGGCGAGGGTGCGGCGATCTTTGTGTTCGAGGAATACGAGCACGCCAAAGCACGCGGCGCGGATATTTTGGCGGAGGTTATCGGCTTCGCCATGACCTCGGACGCCGCCGACATTGTGATGCCGTCCAAGCAGGGGGCGGCGCGTGCGATCTCTGGCGCGCTGCGTGATGCAAAGCTGAACCCGTCCGATGTGGCCTATATCAACGCCCACGGCACTGGTACGGCGGCCAATGACAAGACCGAATGTGCGGCAGTTGCCGATGTGTTCGGGGCGCATGCGGATAAGTTAATGATGTCCTCCACCAAGTCGATGCACGGCCATGTCATTGGTGGCACCGGCGCGATTGAGCTGCTGGCCTGCATCATGGCGTTGCGTGAAGGCGTGGTGGCGCCCACGATCAACTACGACGAGCCCGACCCCGAATGCGCGTTAGACGTGGTGCCAAACGAGGCCCGCGATGCCGACGTCGAGGTCGCCTTGTCCAATGCTTTTGCCTTTGGCGGAATGAATGCGGTTTTGGTGCTGCGCCGGGGTTAAGACGGGCCTGAAAACGGGCCTAGAGGACGGCTTGGAGGTGCTTGGCTGCGTGTCTCACCAGCTTGGCATCCTCGCTTCCAATAAGAAGATAGCCAAATTGACCATCAAACCAGATGGCGGATTTCATCCCCTCAAGTTGCATAGTCTTTAGGTCAGATGTTTTGGTACTGCGCAGAATACACAAGGCCACAGGGATGCCATCAACCGTGGTATATGCCATTTGAATAAGGGGTTTGCCGCGAAATCCCAAAATTTGTGCACGCTTATATTCTAGCCCGGGAACTTGCATCGCAACGCTTAACGGGCGGCCCAATGCGGATGCAACACGCTGCAATTGCGCCGATCGAGCCTGCGGCGTTTGCGTGATGACGTTCAATGTATCTGGCACATAGAGAGCTTGGTAGGCGGCGACGTAATCATGCCAGCCCAAATTGGCGCCGGGGTTAGAGCGCAGGATTTGCCCCATTCCAAAGCCAATCCCCAAGGTCACCAAAGCCGCGGTTATGGTTTTGAGCGGGGTTGCGGCCTTCGGCGGGGAGGGCGGCGCAGGGTGTATCGGAGAGGTCTGGATCAGCCGTGGCGTGATGCCCTCTTCACGGGTATCGAATGCGGGCCGAATGTTTGACAGCGAGGCACTTATGGCATCAATGCGCGCGCGCAGCTCTTCACTCTTGGTCAAGTCCAAGATCAGCGCTTTGTGGGTCGCGTTATCCCCCTCACCCTTCAAAAAAGAGGCGAGCATGTCGTCGCTATAGTCTGGGCCGCGGCTCATACGTTTGTGCTTCCTGAAAAGTGCTGCCGGAGAGTGTACATGGTTGAAACGGCAATTTGCGATAACGATTCGCAGTACAAAATACTCTGCTGCTTCGACCTAGCCGAGTATTAACCAAGACGCCAGCACAAGGCTCTTCTAGCCTAGAAACTTAGCAGCCTGTGCACCTCGTTCGCGGTATGGGGTGGTGTCATAATGCGCGCGATAACACTTGGAAAAATGCGACGGTGAGGCAAAGCCACAGGCCAATGCGACGTTGATCACGCTCATATCGGTTTGCATCAGCAGGTTGCGCGCCTTTTGCAGCCGGATTTCCATGTAATACCGCTTGGGGCTGCGGTTCAGATAACGTCGGAACAGCCGTTCAAGCTGGCGGGTCGACATGCCCACATCTTTTGCCAGCACCGAGGGGCTTATAGGTTCCTCAACATTAACTTCCATCATCTGAATAACGCGGCTGAGCTTGGGATGACGCACGCCAATGCGCGTTGGAATAGATAGGCGCTGTTGGTCTTGGTCGGTCCGGATGGAGGAGTAAATCTGTTGGTCCGCCACCATATTGGCGACATCCTCGCCCAAATCAGAGGCGATGATCTTAAGCATGAGGTCAATTGACGAGGTGCCGCCGGCCGTGGTCATCCGGTTGCCATCCATGACGAACACAGATTTTGTTAACTCAACGTCGGGGAATTCCTCAATAAAGCTATCTTGGTTTTCCCAGTGAATAGTCGCGCGTTTCCCGTCCAAAAGCCCGGCGCGCGCCAAAACATAGGCAGCCGTGCACAATGCGCCGATGGTGGCACCGCGACGGGCCTCGCGGCGCACCCAATTGAGCAGCCGTTTGGTGGTGGCTTCTTGCACATGGGTGCCACCACATAAGATTATTGTATCGTCGCGAAGTACTTCGACTAAATCCATGTCTAAATTAAAGACAATCCCTGACGAGCAGGTAATTTTTTCACCACCTTCGCCCGCCAGAACCCAATCATAGGATCCGGGCACCATGCGGTTGGCTATGCGCAAGGCATCTATCGCCCCTGCAAAGCTCAGCATGGTAAAATTGTTCATTAAAACAAATACATAGCGCTTCGTTTTGACCGGAGCGGTCGTATTGTTACTCAAGTTGCCTAAGTGAGCCACGCAGCGGACCTCCCAATCCAAACGCCTCATGTCAGTAAAGCGGCCAGTGGTTCTAAAACTGAACAGGCCGAAACTCACCCTTAGCTGAGTTTTCGACATTGGCAAGCCCTCGCGTGTGCGGTTATACACGGGGCTCAATACTGATACCGCTATCATAAAATGGAGCATGAGACCATGGCACAGACATGGAGCAAGTCAGACTGGCGCAATAAACCCCGCGTACAGATGCCTGACTATACGGATGAAGCCGCGCTGAAAGCCGCAGAGGCACAGCTGTCGAATTATCCGCCGCTCGTGTTTGCGGGTGAAGCGCGCCGTTTGACAACCTCCCTTGCTGCCGTGTCGCGTGGCGAGGCATTCTTGTTGCAAGGCGGCGATTGTGCCGAAAGTTTCTCGCAGTTTTCTGCCGACACTATTCGCGACACGTTCAAGGTTATGTTGCAAATGGCGATGGTGCTGACCTATGGCGCGAAAGTACCCGTGGTCAAAGTGGGCCGTATGGCCGGACAATTTGCCAAACCACGCTCGGCTGCGACCGAGACCAAGGACGGCATCGAGTTGCCAAGCTACCGTGGTGACATCATCAACGAGCTGGATTTCACGCCGGAAGGCCGCATTCCGAACCCGCAAAAGATGCTGCAAGCCTACACGCAATCGGCCGCGACGCTGAACCTGTTGCGCGCGTTTTCAACCGGGGGCTATGCCGATGTGCATCAGGTCCACGCGTGGACGCTGGGCTTCACCAAAGGTGAAAACGCTGCCAAATATCGTGACATGGCGAACCATATCTCGGATGCGCTGGACTTCATGAAGGCCGCAGGCGTGAACCAAGAGACCGCGCATACGCTGCAATCGGTGGACTTCTACACCTCGCACGAGTCGTTGTTGCTGGAGTATGAAGAGGCGCTTTGCCGGATTGATAGCACCACTGGCCTGCCTGTTGCGGGCTCTGGCCACATGCTTTGGATTGGCGACCGGACCCGCCAGCCTGATGGCGCACATGTTGAGTTTGCCCGTGGCGTGCAAAACCCGATCGGGTTGAAATGCGGCCCAACCACCACGGCTGACGACCTGAAGGTTTTGATGAACAAGCTAAACCCGGAGAACGAGGCAGGTCGCTTGACCCTGATCGCGCGTTTCGGGGCTGGCAATGTGGGCGAACACCTGCCGCGCCTGATCAAAGCCGTGAAGGAAGAAGGCGCCAACGTGGTTTGGACCTGTGATCCGATGCATGGCAACACGATCAAATCCTCAACCGGCTATAAAACGCGGCCATTCGAGTCGGTATTACGCGAGGTTCGTGAGTTCTTTGGCATTCACGCCTCTGAGGGCACGGTTCCCGGTGGTGTGCATTTCGAGATGACCGGCCAGGATGTGACGGAATGCACCGGCGGTGTCCGTGCAGTCACAGACGAGGACCTGTCGGATAGGTATCACACCGCGTGCGACCCACGCCTGAACGCGTCGCAATCTTTGGAATTGGCCTTCTTGGTCTCGGAAGAATTGTCGGCTCGCCGCGCCGAGGCAAACCGGGCCGCAGTTTAAATCAAGACTACTTCAAGTTTTAAAGGTCGGGCGGATAACGCCCGGCCTTTTCTCGTTTTAAACCTGCTCGGTGTCGGACACGACAAGGCGCAGGAACCCTTTGCCACCAGCGTGCTCAGTGGGTTTGGTCTTTGGCAAAGGCTCTGGGTTGAACTCGGCTTGTGCCTCGCCAAATCCGGCAATCAGGGCAGGGATAGCTGATGTTTGCGCAGGCTCCATCTCACGGGTTTGGGTGCCATCGCTCAGGTTGGTCACGCGGGTCTCTAGGATGCGGAACCGGCGTGGGGCAAGGCCAACAACGCCTTCCGTGGTGAAGCAACCGATCGCACGGTCGACGCCGCCACCATCGCTTTTAAGCGGTAAAATCAGCAACTTAGCTTTCAGTTGGGTGCCGTTGCTGTCCTCGGATACCATGATGTATTCTTGAATTTCAGGCTGGGTAAAGACCCGCTCCAACGAGGACGAGAACCGCGCGCGACTGGTCGGCGAGATGAACGAGCGCAGCGGCATTCCGCGCACTTCCATGCCCATCAAATCGCACAAATGCATGCCCGCAAGGCGGAACCGAACAGCGCCGGGTTGCAGGCGTTCCAGAATGAACCCGTACTCCAAGGCGCCCGAAATTTCGCGCGGATCAATCTCCGAGCGCAGCGGCACAAGCCGGCCAGAACGCAGGCTCTCCCAGTAGGAGCGCATTTCGGTCAGCGCAGATTTCTCGTGCTTGGCTTGGTGCTGCCAGAGCGATACGATTTCGGCGCTTTGGGTCTCGGTGGTGCGGTGCTGTGTCATCTGTCTACCCCAGGTGTGGTGGTTGCGCAGGCCCCCCAGCCTTTGCGTCCTCATGTTGTGCTCAATTTGACGTGGCATTCTGCCTTTGGTTGAAGCCGCCTTGTTTTTGGCGGCCTTGGTTGTGATCGGCTCCGGGGTTTGCTACCCACAAGAGCAATTCGTTACTGTTGTCTTAATATGGCACATAAGTTGCCCTAAGTGGGTTTCTAAAGTGTTAATAGGTTAACTCACCATGATCCAATCCATGACCGCATTCGCATCGAAAACTGGCCGCAGTGGCTCTGTGTCGTGGATTTTGGAGATGCGCGGCGTGAACGCCAAGGGCTTGGATATCCGCATGCGTTTGCCCGAAGGGCTGATGTCGCAGGAGCAAAATATCCGCACGCAGCTTGCCAAGGCCTTTGGGCGTGGCAACATTAATGTGTCGTTGAAGGTCGAGCACGACGGCGGCTCGGCCCCGTTGCAAATTGATGAGCATGTCTTAGATGCATATATTCTCGCGGCCATTCGTGTGCGGACCGTCGCAAAAAACCGTGGCTTAAAACTCACCGAGGCGAGCGCGCCCGACTATCTGGGGCTGCGCGGCGTCATGTGCCAAGACACGGGCGGCGCCACACTTCCCGCGGCTGAAATTCTGGCCAGCCTAGGGGATGCTATCGCAGATTTTGCTGTCATGCGCGCCTCGGAAGGCGAGGCTCTAGAGCGCGTATTGCAGGCGCAGTTGCGCCAAATTGCGACACTCACCACGCAGGCTGCGGAATTGGCAGAGGCCCGCAAGGACCACATGCGCGCCACGCTGAAAACCAACCTTGCCCGCGTCATGGACAATGTGGACGGTGCCGATCCGGACCGGGTGGCGCAGGAATTGGCGCTGTTGGCGGTCAAGGCCGATGTCTCCGAGGAAATCGACCGCTTAACCGCCCATGTTGCGGCGACCCAAGAGTTAATGGGCCTGCAAGGCCCCGTCGGGCGCAAGCTTGATTTTCTCATGCAAGAGTTCAACCGTGAGGCGAACACCCTGTGTTCCAAATCCGGCTCGCCCGAGCTGACACGGGTTGGGCTTGACCTCAAAGCGATCATCGACCAGATGCGCGAACAAGTTCAAAACGTGGAGTAGCCATGACAATCCGGCGCGGTATTTTAATCATTCTTTCTTCGCCCTCTGGCGCGGGCAAATCAACCTTGGCAGGTCGCCTGATGAAATGGGATGACACGTTGTCGTTTTCGGTTTCGGCAACAACGCGTCCACCGCGCGATGGAGAGCAGGATGGGCGCGAGTATTATTTCCGCAGCCATGATGAATTCAAGAAAATGGTTGAAGACGATGAGATGCTGGAGCACGCGGAGGTCTTCGACAACCTCTATGGCTCGCCCAAGGGTCCGGTTGATGAGGCGATAAGTGCGGGTCATGACGTGATTTTTGACATTGATTGGCAAGGTGGCCAACAGGTTCGAAACTCTGGTCTGGCCGAGGATGTGGTCTCAATTTTCATTCTGCCGCCCTCAATTGTGGAGCTGGAGAAACGCCTGCGTTCGCGCGCGCAAGACAGTGATGAGGTGATCGCCGCCCGGATGCAGAAAAGCCGCGACGAGATCAGCCATTGGGCCGAATATGACTATTGCCTGATCAACCGCGACCTTGATGTGGCCGAGCAAGAGTTGCGCGCGATCCTGACCGCCGAGCGCTTGAAACGATCCCGTCAACCGGGCTTGATGACCCTCGTGCGCGAGTTGAATGAACAATATGAGGCCCGACCATGACGCTTTATGCATTAGAGGGTGTTGCGCCGATCCTTCCAGAGGGGGACGATTTCTGGATCGCCGCTGACGCCAATTTGATCGGCGATATTTTGATCGAAGACGCCGCGTCCGTATGGTTTGGCGCGACATTGCGCGGCGATAATGAGCGCATCACGCTCGGGCGCGGCTCCAACATCCAAGAAAACAGTGTGCTGCACACCGACATCGGGTTTCCGCTGACAATAGGGGAAAATTGTACGATCGGGCATAAGGCCATGCTGCATGGCTGCACCATCGGCGAGGGGTCGTTGATTGGTATGGGCGCTACCGTGTTGAACGGGGCCAAAATTGGCAAAGGCTGCCTGATCGGGGCGGGTGCGCTGATTACTGAGGGCAAAGTTATTCCCGACGGCTCGCTGGTGATGGGTGCGCCGGGCAAGGTTGTGCGCGATCTGGATGCGCAAGCCCAGCAAGGCTTGATCAACTCTGCCTTGGGGTATCAGGCCAACATGCGCCGGTTCCGCAAAGGCCTGCGCGCGCTTTAAAACTCGTAGCGCAGAGAAGCGGCGCTGTCAGAATGGCCCGCTTGGGCTTTCTTGCCTAGTTTTTCCAGCGCATCGCGCAACAAGATGAATTGCACTTGGCTGGCGGGTAAATCCCCGTCCGCCTTACTGATCCCTGACAATTGCCCCCATGCCTGCGCATCAACGCGAATTTTTGGGCCGTAGGATTGCATCTGCCATTGCCCGCGCTCGCATTGCACAACGATCTTGCCGCCCGCAGGCAGGGTGACTTCCAAACAAAGGATCGCCAAAAGTGCCACCTTAGCCTCGACACGGCTGACATCGGAGGTCGGCTCCCACATCACCTTGATGCGGCCCTCTCCGTAGCAATCACGCAGCAGGCTCACGATGTCACCGCGCGCCATGCGTTGACCTGCGGTGGCAGCCCCGAAGGCCAGCCGGAATAATCGCACACGCGCATTGGCGTTGGCGATGCTTTCCTCAATCAAGGCCAGCTCTGGCGAGGGTTTTAACCCCGACATCACCAACAGCTCCATGCCATTGCTGATCGCGCCAATTGGGCTAATAAGGTCGTGGCAGATGCGCGAGGCCAAAAGGGATGCAGTATCCTTAAGGTCTTGATCCGCAGAATCTGCGCTAATTTCGGTGGAGTGGGCAATGTCGGGCAATATGAACTCCTTGTTGGAACCGGGAATGCTGGTGCGCAACCCGACCGAGCCTGATTGGGGGCTTGGACAAGTTCAATCTAACATAAACGGTAAAATAACGGTTAACTTTGAGAATATGGGTAAAATGGTTTTACAAAGTGACCGGATTACACTCAATTTGCAGTTAAATGGCTAACATAGGTCAAATCGGCAAGAGCATGTGCCCATTGCCATGCGCCGCGCCTGCGCTTACTTGCTATGCAACCTGTTGCAATCTCGTTGACCCATGATCCAAACCGCTCCGCAGTTCGAAACCCGCTTGATCAAAGATGCCGACGAGCTGCGCGCTTCGCAACATTTGCGCTATATGGTTTTTGTCGAGGAGCTGGGCGGGGACGGGACGGGCGTTGATCATGACGGCCAGCTAGAGCATGACAGCTTTGACCAGTATTTTGACCATTTGATCCTGATCGACCATGCACGCCCCAAATCCTTGGGGCAAATTGTCGGAGTTTACCGCCTTTTGCGCGGGGACCAGATCAAAGCGAGCACCGGGTTCTATAGCGAGGGCGAATACGACCTGAGCGCGCTCAAGGCCAGCGGCAGGCGGTTGTTGGAGTTGGGGCGCTCGTGCCTGCATCCGGATTATCGCGGCGGGACGGCGATGTACCATCTTTGGCAAGGGCTGGCGGAGTATGTGGCCGAGCACTCTATCGAGGTGATGTTCGGGGTGGCCTCGTTTCATGGCACAGATGTGCAAACGGTGGCGCAATCGCTTTCGCATTTATACCATGCCCATTTGGCCCCGGCAGAGCTGCGCCCACGCGCGCTTGCCCATCAAAGGATGGATATTATCGCGCCGGATTTGATCGACCGCCCGCAGGCGGTGAAGGATACGCCGGCGTTGATAAAGGCCTACCTGCGCCTTGGTGGAACGGTTGGGGATGGTGCCTATATTGACCATGAATTCAACACGATAGATGTCTGCTTGGTGATGGATGCCCTGCGCATGTCAAAACGCCACCGCGACATCTACACTCGTCCGCGCGGTGCAGAGCGGGTGAGCACATGAGCACTTGGGACAGCGGCGATCCTCCGCCTCATCAACGCTTGGGGGCCACCGGTTGGGCGCGTATCATCGTGCGGGGCGTGCCGCTTGCGGGCTTGGTGTTCGGCGGGCTGCTAATCTTGCTGGCGCTGCGCTTGATCGAGCGGCCAATCCACGGGCTTCGCCGCCCTTGGACGCCACATATTACGCGGCTTGTTTGCCGCGCGACGTTTCTGTTTCTAGGGATAAAATTCCGCTCCGAGGGCACGCCAATGACGCAGGCGGGCGCTGTGGTCTCGAACCATTGTGGCTGGCTGGATATCTTCTCGCTCAACGCGCGCAAACGGGTCTATTTCGTCTCCAAGTCCGAGGTGGCCAACTGGCCAGGAATCGGCTGGCTGGCGCGCGCAACGGGGACGGTTTTCATTGACCGCGACCCCAAGCAGGCCCGCGCCCAGCGGGAACTTTTTGAGGGCAGATTGCTGGCGGGCCACAAGTTGTTGTTTTTCCCCGAGGGGACAAGCTCTGACGGAATTAGGATTTTACCATTCAAATCAACGCTGTTTGCGGCGTTTTTTACGCAAAGTTTACGTGAAAAACTGTATGTTCAGCCCGTCACCTTATCCTATGAGGCCCCGCACGGCGCGGACCCGCGTCAATACGGCTGGTGGGGCGACATGGAGTTTGGGCCGCATCTGTTGCAAACGCTGGCCACGGCGCACCACGGGCGGGTCACGGTCACCTACCATCACCCGTTAAAAGTGTCCGATTTTGCCAATCGCAAAGATTTGGCTGCGGCCTGCGAAAAGATCGTCCGCTCTGGCCTAAAACTTAGCCCAGCGGCGCAAGCAATGCTTTCAAAGCCGCGCTAGGATCTTCCGCGCCCCAAATTTCCTCGCCCACGGCAAAGAAATCGGTGTAGGGGGCCAGCCTCTCGACGCCCTTAATGTTCAGCGCGCCCTCGGCCACCACGGGCAGCTCGATCATTTGTGACCACCACTCAAAGGCTTCGGTCTCGGCAATTTGGCCGTCGCCCAGCGTAGTCTGGCCAATCGGGCCAAGTGCTACGTAATCCGCACCGCTTTCGCCTGCCGCCATGCCGTCATGGCGCGACGGGCCGCAAAACGTGCCGATCACTGGATCCGCGCCGATTTCCTTGCGCACGTAACGCACCGAGCGCGCGCCATCGAGCAGGTGAACACCGTCTAGCCCCAGTTTCTCAACCAGCAGGAAATGGCTTTCAATCACCAGTGGAATATCACGGGCATGGGCCAATTCGCGGATTTGGTCGGCAGCTTTGGCGATGCGGCCCTCGTCCTTGGTGGCAAGGCTCAGGCGCAAGCAGGCAATGTCTACGCTGTCGAGCACGCGCGACAATTGATCGGGGAACACGTCCAGCTCGAATTCGGGCGGTGTGATAATGTAGATTTGCGGAGTTTCAGGGCCCTCTTGGGCAGTGCGGTCTTGGGCCATGGTCTCTATCCTCTGTTTCACGGTGTCATAGCGGGGCGCGGGGCCGCTCACAAGGGTGTTGCGGGGGCGCGCGCAGCCGCCTAAACCCAAGCCTGTTCAATTGCACACCCGAAGAGGCCCCATGTCCGGCACTGATCACAATTCACAAACCCCTTGGAGCGGCCCGCAACCCACCGTTGTCCTGATTGGCGCGCAGATGGGCGAGAATATCGGCTCTGCCGCGCGGGCCATGTGGAATTTTGGACTGGAGCGGATGCGTTTGGTTAATCCGCGTGATGGCTGGCCCAATCCGGCGGCTGTGGCCACGGCGTCCGGCGCGTCGCGGGTCTTGGATCATGTCGGTGTGTTTGACAGCACGGCAGGCGCTTTGGGTGATCTGGACTATGTATTTGCCACCACCGCGCGGTCACGCGACCTGACCAAACCCGTGATGACGCCGCAACGCGCGATGGAGCACGCCCGCGCCATGACAACAGCAGGCAAACGCGTGGGCATCATGTTCGGGCCAGAGCGCGCAGGGCTGGAAAACGTCGATATAGCACAAGCCAACGCCATTATCTCGGTGCCAGTGAACCCGGGCTTTGCCTCGCTCAATTTGGCGCAATGCGTGTTGCTGGTGTCCTACGAGTGGCGCCGCCTGACGGGCGAGGAAGCGCCAGAGGTGGTCGAGATGGCAGGCACCGCGATGGCCACTCAGATCGAGGTCGAAAAGCTGTTCGAGCATTTCCAGCAACGCCTTGATACAGCCGGTTTCTTCTACCCTGATCACAAGGCCGACTCGATGAAGTTGAACCTGCGCAATATGTTCTCGCGGATGCCGATGACGCAGGCCGATATTCAGGCCTTTCACGGCATGCTGCGACAGTTTGTGCGCTGGAAAGAACGCGGCGAGTGACTTGTCGTGCGGGTCTCGCGCGCATAGGTTATCTGGGACAAGAGTGAGGCAGGATATGGCAGGCAAACGCAGCATCTTCGAAGAGGTCGAAACGGCTGAAAAACCCATGGCGCAACCCGGTGCAATCGACCGTGCCGCGCACCGTGGAAACCGGCGCGGTATCCGCGGCTGGTTGATGGTGTTGTTCGCGCTGGTGGTGGTGATGATCGCAGTCGGCGGGCTGACGCGGCTGACCGACAGCGGCTTGTCGATTACCGAGTGGAAACCCGTGACCGGAGCCGTGCCGCCACTGTCCGAGGCCGCATGGGCGGCAGAATTGGCGAAATACCAAGACAGCCCCGAATATCAGTTGCAAAACAAAGGCATGACCCTGTCCGAGTTCAAATCTATCTATTGGTGGGAATGGGGCCACCGCCAATTGGGCCGCGTGATTGGCTTGGTTTGGGCTGTGGGCTTTTTGTGGTTCCTGATCCGCAAACAAATCCCGACAGGCTGGACCGGACGCTTGATCGCAGTGGGGGCTTTGGGTGGCCTGCAAGGCGCGATAGGCTGGTGGATGGTGGCCTCGGGTTTGACGGGGCAGATGGTCGATGTGGCGTCGTACCGCTTGGCCACGCATCTGGGCTTGGCCTTCGTTATTTTGGGCCTGATCGCATGGTATGTCTATGCGCTGAGCCGCTCGGATGCGGACCTGTTGCAAGCGCGCCGTTCCGGCGCGCCGGTTTTGAGCCGACTAACAACATGGTTGGTGGTTTTGATCTTTGTGCAGGTGATTGCGGGCGCGTTGGTGGCGGGCATTGACGCCGGGCGCACCTATACCGATTGGCCGCTAATGGCGGGCGATTTCTTTCCCGCATTGGCCTTTGAGCACACCCCATGGGGACGCAATTTCTTCGAGAGCGAGGCCCTAGTCCAATTCAACCACCGTATGCTTGGCTATGGCGCCTTTGCCTTCGGGCTGTTCACGTGGTGGCGGTCTCGCAAGAATGCCAACCACGCCGTGAAGCGGGCCTATAACTGGCTTGGCTTTATGTTGATCTGGCAAGTGATCTTGGGCATCGGAACGGTGCTCTATGCCGCGCCGCTGCATCTGGCGTTGACCCATCAATTGGGGGCTGTAGCGCTGATCTGTCTGGCTCTGTTCGCCCGTTTCCAAAGTACCTATCCAACTGCTCAATCTGTGAGGAATTAGCATGTCTGCATTTGATGAACTTATGGCGTATGATCATACCACGCAGGCTTTGGCCTCGGTGGCGGGGCGCACGGGGTGGGATCAGGAAACGGTCATGCCCGAGGGCGCGGCCGGATTGCGCTCCGAGGAAATGGCGGCGCTAGAGGCGGTGCTGCACGCGCGCCGCACCGATGGGCGGATCGGGGATTGGTTGGCACAGGCGCAGGCCCCCGATGCGGTTGGCGAGGCCAAGCTGCGCCATCTGCGACGCTCCTATCAGCGCAACACCAAGGTGCCGGAGAAACTCGCGACAGACATCGCGCGCCACACCTCTGCGGGGCAGGGTATTTGGGCCAAGGCGCGCGCTGACAATGACTTTGCGGCATTTGCGCCGACATTAACGCGGATGATTGAGTTGAAGCGCGAGGAAGCCGCCTGTGTTGCCGATGGCGGGGATTTATACGACGCGCTTTTGGAGGATTACGAGCCGGGTATGTCAGGTGCGGAGCTGCAAGGCTTGTTTGACCGGATGCGCCCACGGCTGGTTGATCTGCGCGCGCGGGTTTTGGCTGCGGATGGCCCAGATAAACTGGACCGCGCGTTTGACGAGGCGGGCCAAATGGCGCTGACCGCCAAGCTGGCCGAGGTCTTTGGCTATGACCTATCGCGCGGGCGTATCGACAAGGCGGTGCACCCGTTCTCCAGCGGCTCGGGCACGGATGTGCGCATCACCACACGCACCAGCCCGCGTGATCCGTTCAACTGTTTTTACTCGACAATTCATGAGGTTGGCCATGCCTGCTATGAGCAAGGTATTTGGGATGAGTACGCGCTAACGCCTCTGGGGGCTGGGGTGTCGATGGGCGTGCATGAAAGCCAGTCGCGGATTTATGAGAACCAACTTGGCCGCTCGCGGGCCTTTACCGGCTATCTTTACGGGCTGATGCGCGATCAGTTTGGCGATTTTGGCGTGGCCAGTGAAGAGGCATTTTACGGCGTCGTGAATCGTGTGGGCACGGGCTATATTCGCACCGAGGCTGACGAGGTGAACTACAACCTGCACGTCATGCTGCGCTTTGATTTGGAGCGACAACTGGTGTCTGGCGTGCTGGAAGTGGCGGATCTGGAGGATGCGTGGAACGCGCGGTTCGAGGCGGATTTCGGCGTGGCCGTTGATAAGCCATCGAACGGTGTTTTGCAGGATGTGCATTGGTCGTTCGGGTTGTTTGGGTATTTCCCGACCTATAGTTTGGGCAATGTTTATGCGGGTTGCTTGTACCAGTCGTTACGCGAGGCGGTGCCATCGTTAGACAGTGATTTGGCGAAGGGGGAGACCAATGGCGCGACCACTTGGCTACGTGAGAATTTGCAACAATTTGGCGGGTTGCGCGACCCCGGTGCAACGATTGAACACGCATGTGGTTTTGCGCCGACCGAGGGGCCTTTGCTGGGGTATCTCGAAGACAAATTTGGCACGCTTTATGGCGTCTGACGGGATTTGAGTATTTTTGGCAAAAAGAAACTGTAAAGAGAAGCAGGCGGCGCGCCCTACATGAAATAGGGCGCGCCGCTTTTGTTATTCCGCAGCGATTTTGATCACCGGCTCCATGCGCGACAGCACGTCATCGGCAAGGTGGCATTTGACCTGATGGCCTTCCGCCAAGGTCCGCACTGGCGGCACATCTTTCTCGCACAGCCCGTTTGGCACCTGATCCTTCCAGCGGCAGCGCGTTTGAAACGGGCAACCGGGGGGCGGGTTCATGGCGGATGGGATGTCGCCCTCTAGCACGATATGTTGCTTCTCGATCTTGGTGTCCGCGATGGGAACCGCCGATAGCAAGGCCTCGGTATAGGGGTGATACGGGGGCTGGAATACTTGATCCGTGGAGCCGAGTTCGACCACGTGGCCAAGGTACATAACCATAACGCGATCAGACAGATAGCGCACGATGCTAAGGTCATGAGAGATGAACAGAAGCGTGGTTTTATTCTCGCGCTGGATCTCCATGAGCAAGTCGGTCACCGCCGCCTGAACCGAGACGTCCAAGGCCGAGACCGGCTCATCCGCTACCACGATTTTCGCGTCACCGGCGAAGGCGCGGGCGATACCAACGCGCTGTTTTTGCCCGCCCGACAGCTGGCGCGGCATCCTTGTGGCGAACTCTCGCGGTAGTTTCACCAGATCCAGCAGCTCCAGCATACGGGTCTCGCGCGCGGCCTCATTGTCGCCGATACCAAAGATTTCCAAGGCCCGGATGATTTGCCGCCCGACAGTCATTGACGGGTTCAGCGTATCAAACGGGTTTTGGAACACCATTTGCACATTGGAGACAGTTTTCGTGTCACGCTCCTCGATCGGGGTGTTTTGGATTTCCTTCCCATGGAGGAAAATTTTGCCGTCCGTCGCGGTTTCCAAGCCCATCAGAACCTTGGCGAAGGTTGATTTGCCACACCCGGATTCCCCCACAATTGCGAGGGTTTCGCTTTCGCGCGCCTCGAAGCTTAGGGTCTCATTGGCTTTGACCACTTTCTTGTCGGCCCCGCCAAACAGCGCGGAGGCGGCAACCTCATAGTATTTCTTGAGGTTTTCCATCTTCAAGACCACTTCGCCCGGCTCGGCCTTCTCAGTTTGCGCACCAGCCTCGATGGGCGCGTTCCAGTCGATTTCGTCTATGCGCAAGCAGCGCGAGCCGTGGCGATCACTGCCAGAAATCGGCTGCATCCGCAGATCGCCTTGGTCACAAAGCCCTTCTTTGAAATAGTCGCAGCGTGGGCCGAAGTTACAGCCCTGAGGGCGCTCGTGGGGCAGGGGGAAGTTGCCGGGGATGGCCACCAAGGGATGCGAGTTTTTATCCGCACTTGGCAGTGGGATCGAGCGGAACAGCGCCTGCGTATAGGGGTGCTGCATGTCGTCGAATACATCCGTGATCGAGCCGGTTTCAACCGCTTCGCCGGAATACATCACGCAAATGCGGTCACAGGTCTCTAGGATCAATCCAAGGTTATGCGAGATGAACAGCATCGAGGTGCCGTACTTCTTGCCAAGGTCTTTGACCAGTTCCACCACCGCGGCCTCGACCGTCACGTCTAGCGCGGTGGTCGGCTCGTCCAAGATCAGCAAAGACGGCTTTGACATCAAGGCCATAGCAATCACGATGCGTTGCTGTTGTCCGCCAGAAAGCTGATGCGGGAAGGAGTTTAGAATGCGCTTGGGGTCAGGGAGTTTAACGTCCGTGACCACTTCCAATGCGCGGTCATATGCCTCTTTCTCGGAGCTGCCGAAGTGGATCATCGGCACTTCCATCAACTGCTTACCGATGCGCATGGCGGGGTTTAGCGACGCCATGGGTTCTTGGTAAATCATGGCAATCTCGGAGCCGCGAATGGCGCGCAGCTCCTCGGGGCTCATCTGGCCAAGGTCGCGGCCTTTGAACTTGATAGAGCCGCCAACCACGCGCCCGTTCACGCCAAGGTCTTGCATAACCCCAAGCGCCACGGTGGATTTACCGCAGCCGGATTCGCCCACAAGGCCCATGGCCTCGCCGGGCTGCACCACGCAGGAGAAATCCATAACGGCGGGAATTTCGCGCAACCGCGTGAAGAACGAAATGGACAGTTTGTCGATCTCTAGGATCGGGCCGGTGTATGTATCATCAGACATGGCTTAATCCTTCAAGCTTTCTTCGCGCAGACCATCTGCGAGAAGGTTTAGGCCCAAAACGAGGCTCATCAAGGCCACCGCAGGCACAATGGCCGGATGGGGGAAGATGCTCAGCAGGCGACGACCGGAGTTGATCGTGGTGCCCCAGTCGGGGCTTTCCGGCGACAGGCCAAGGCCAAAGAAGCCCAAGGTGCCGAGCAGGATGGTGGTATAGCCAATGCGTAGGCAGAAATCGACGATCAGCGGGCCACGGGCGTTGGGCAGAATTTCCCAAAGCATGATATACCAAGGCCCCTCGCCACGGGTTTGCCCCGCCGCCACGTAGTCACGGGTTTTGATATCGAGCACGAGGCCGCGCACGATCCGAAACACGGTGGGCGAGTTCACAAAGACCACCGAGACGAAGACGATCAACACGCCGCCATCAATCGAGATGATGCCCAGCGGGTCAGCGTCCCACGCCATGCCCAGATAGATGTAGCCACCGATCAGGATGGTCAGGCCGACATAGAGGTTCCGTTTCGCCGGTTGGGTGAAGAAGCGCGAGTCGAACAGCACCACAAGGAACACCAACGGGAACAGGAACAGGACCGAGGCCAAAATCGTCGGCACCGTCCAGATGTAGTCGGTAAACGGGATCGTGACCCCTGCGGACCTGATCTCTGGCGTCACCAGCAAGAAGAACAACAAGATCACCGGAAATGCCAAAACCAGATTGGCGAGGAAGCTGATCACAGTGTCCAGCTTGCCGCCGAAATAGCCAGCAGGCAGGCCCAGCGTGATGCCGACCATGAAGGCGAACAGGGTTGCCGCAGGTGCGATAAGCAGCACGACTTGGCTGCCTTTCACCACCCGCGAGAACACATCGCGCGCGAGGTTGTCACCACCCAGCAGGTAGTGGACATAATCGCCATCCTCGGCGCCGCGTAGGGGGGTGCCGGGCACTTTGTTTTTCATGCCGGACACTTGGGTCAGGGGATCATGGGTGATGACCAAATCCATGGCCACAAAGATCGCCGTGAACACCCAAAACATAACGATGGCAAAGCCGATCATGCCGATGGGGCTGTCGAACAGCTTGCCGTAAAGGCCCAGCTTGCGCTTGTACTTGATCGACAAGATGAACGTCACAATCAGCGCGACCCAGACGGGCAAGAAGCGCTGTCCCAGCTCGCCAACAATGCCAGCAGAGCCATAGGGCAGTAAAATGCCAGCCAAGACGTAGAGCAAGCACAACACCATGACTACCAAAGCCGACGGCACGATGAATTTATTCACCGCCTCCGAGGGGAAGATATTTGTGCTGATCGTTTCAGGTGCATCATCGAAGGTTGCCTTTGCATATTCAAAGATGTTGAGCACCAGATAGCCCAGAATCGACAGTGTGAGTGCCAAAAGGGCAAGGGTGAGGACGGGGTTGAGGTAGGCGCCAACTGCGCCGGTCCAGTTTAACGGGTCCATCATGAAATCCTAATGCGGGGGTTCAGGAACACATAGCCGATATCGGAAATCAGCTGGGTGACCAGAACCACAAATACAGCCACGACAGAGCCGCCAAGCAGCAAGTCGATGTCATTGTTCGATGCAGCCTGCACCAGCATCCAGCCAAAACCTTTGTAGTTGAACAAGGTCTCGGTGATGACCACACCGGTCAGAAGATACGGGAACTGCAACATGATGACAGTGAACGGCGCGATCAGCGCGTTGCGCAGGGCGTGCTTCATCACGATGTTGCCGAAGCTGACACCTTTCAGGCGGGCAGTGCGCACATATTGCGCGGTCATGACCTCGGCCATGGAGGCGCGGGTCATACGGGCGACGTAGCCGACGCCGTAAAGTGCGATGGTGGCCACCGGCAGGGTGATGTTGGCCCAAGTGAAGTCTTCCATCGCAGAGGTGGAGGACCCCTTGAACCACTTGAGGCCGAAGGAAGAGGAGGCGAACACGGCGATGAAAATCACACCAGAGACGTACTCAGGCGTGGCGGAGGACGCGATCGAGAAGGTGGATAACGTGCGGTCCAGCCGGCTGCCCTCGCGCATCCCGGCAAGAACGCCAATAATAAGTGCAGCTGGGATCATCACGGCAAAGGCAAGAAGTGCCAGCCAGCCGGTAAGCCCCAGACGTTTTTTCAATATCGAGCCGGCATCATCCTTGAACACCGACGAATAGCCCCATTCACCTTGCAATACGCCGCAATATTTGGGGGCTGTCTCGGGGGTGTTGCGCCCCTCGCGGATACATTTGCCAGTGACAGTTCCATCCTCAGCCGTGTTGACATGGTTGGGCAGAACCCCAAGCCAGCGGCCATATTTGACGGGCAGGGGGGCCATGTAGCCCTCGCGGGTCAGGTAGCTGACCACGGCCTCGTCGGACATGCGGAAGTTGCCTTGGGTTTTGGCCAGCTTCTCGAGGTTGGGGTAGAGGTTCGTCATGAAGAACACGATGAAGGTCAGGCAAAGTGCCGTCAGCAGCATCACGCCTACACGCCGTAGGATGAAACGTCCCATGTATGGGTCCCTGTCTGGTTGGCCGTCGCGGTGCGCCCTTTTGGACGTCTGGAGCTGGGGCATGTGCCCTCAGTGCGGCGGCATAACTGGATTTGAAAAGGGCCGCACCTCAGTCAAGAGGTGCGGCCCATGTTCCGAGCTGCCTTAAGCGGCAAAGCCCCACTTATAGACCTGTGGCAGATACGCGATGTGCATATCCATATTCACGAGGCCCGGCTTGCTGTGGCGGTAGAGTGAACGCCAGTACGGCTGGATCGTTACACCTTCGTCACGCATGATGGTTTGCAGCGTTTTCATCACTTCGCGACGCTTGTCCGCATCGGCAATGGAGTTGGCTTCGGCCAGCGCGGCATCGAATTCGGCGTTAGAGAACGCGCTTTCATTCCATGCTTCACCAGAACGGTACGCCAGACCAAGGATCTGGACGCCAAGTGGGCGGTGGTTCCAGTTGGTCGAGGAGAAGCCGTATTTGGTCCAGTCATTCCAGAACGTCGTGCCCGGGATGATGGTCCGTTTGATGTTGAAGCCAGCGTCACGCAGTTGAGCACCGACCGCATCGGTGGTGTTCTTGCGCCAGTCATCGTCGATGGAGATCAGCTCGAACTCATAGTCAGCCATACCGGCTTCCTCGAGCAGGGCTTTCGCCTTCGCTGGGTCATGCTCAAAGCCCGCAACATCTGCGTACTCTGGGTGCATTGGTCCAACGTGAGTGTTCTCACCAACTTGACCTTGACCTGCATAGCCCAATTCAAGGCAAACAGCGCGGTCAACCGCATAGGAAATCGCCTGACGCACGCGCTTGTCGGCGTAAGGTTTCTTGCCATCTGCATCTTCGGCCACTTGGTTTGGACGGATCGCGATGGTGGCACCAGAGGCCACTTCGGATTTTTCCCAGCCCAAGCCGTCCATCACGTCAACGAAATCGCCAACGGTCTCGTACAGGCAATCAACTTCTTCGGCTTCAGCAGCAGCAATCCAAGCAGCGGGGTCTGTGCCGTAGTCGATGTATTCGATCCGGTCGAGGTATGCGCCTTTGCCAGCGGAATAACCCCACCAGTCGAAACCCTCGTTGCGCACGATGACGGCTTTAACACCAACTTCGAGCGATTCAGGCTTGTAAGGACCAGTCCCAACAGGATTGGCCAACATATCCTCAGGCGTACCTGTGGCAGAGCCGTGATAAACAGCCGCCGGATAATCCGACATGCCCGCAATCAATGTGATGTCAGGCGCAGGCAGCGACAATTTAACAGTGTGGCTGTCAACAGCAGTGGCACCGCCGTCTACGATCTTGTTGGTTTTGGCATCAATCAGGGTGGCGAAACGGCCAGCCATGGAGTTGCCTTCAACGTCTTTGTCACACCAAGCGGTAACCATGCGGACCACATCGTCAGCCGTAAAGTCGTCGCCATTGTTCCATTTGACGCCTTTGCGCACGTTCAACGTGTACTCGGTCGCGTCATCGCTGATAACCCACGATTCCAGCAGCATCGGGTTGAACGAGCCGTCAGAGTTGTACTCAACCATATATTCCAGCCAACCAGCGGTGAAATAGGCGATTTGGGTCCAGTCAAAGGTGCGTGGATCTTTTAGTGCGCGGACTTCCATTTCCATACGCATAGTGCCGCCTTGCTTGGCGGCGGTCATGGCGTGGGCTGGTTGCACCGCGCCGATCATGCCGTAGGCGGCTGTTGCAGTGACGCCCAGCATAGTTGCGCGCGTCATAAACTCGCGGCGGTCCATCTTGCCCGCTTTGTGCTCGGAGGCGTACATCTCAACTGCTGGATGCACGGCTTCGCCGCTAAATGTTTGTTTTGTCATGTGTGTCTCCCTGTAGACTTTTTCGAAATGAGGCCTGATTACCCCGCAATATTCGCGGGCCAGCCTTCATGATGTCGCTTATTGAGTTCAGCTTTTGCGTCTCCCCTCAACGCTCCGGGGCACATTGCGCACCAATTTTGCCGGAAGGTCAACGGTTAGGACCGTCACCACATGTAAAAAAAACGACAAAATCCTTGTCAGATAGCGACACTCGGTAGGTAAGTAGGGGCTAAAATAACCAAAATTCCGGCAATACGGGGAATTTCGGGTCGACTAACGCGCCTTGCGGAACTCTGAGGGGTTTTTGCCCGTATGAGCCTGAAATGCCCGTGTGAAGTAGGCCGGGCTGGAGAATCCAAGCTTTTGCGCGATGTCTTGCACCGGGCGATCGGTATGAAGCAGCGCTTCGCAGGCGGCTTGAATGACGCGCTCTTGTAAAAGGGTGGACGCCGGCTTGCCGACAGCGCTTTGCGTGAGGCGCGTCAAATGGGTTGGCGTGACTTTCAGATCGGCGGCGAATTCACCCAAGGATTTCCCATCGCGGTGGCCAATACTGACCACATGACTAAACTTGCGCAAAACGCGCTCGGATTTCCCCAGCTTGTCTTGTGGTTGCTCGGTCAAGGCGCGGTCCAGCCACACCCCGAGCATCATCACATAGGCCATCACCGCGCGGCGCTGTCCGGGCCGCAACTCCAGCAATTCGCGCGATAAGGCGTCGATCAGCCCGGTGATCTCGCTTTGGAGCTGCACAGAGGTGGCTTTTAGAATTGCAGGTCTGCGCGGGAAACCAGAGGTCTCGTCGCGCGGCAGGGACACGACCATGCCTTGCGGGGCGGCGAACATTTCGTAGCTAAACAGGGTGTGGGGCGGGATATAGATGGCAGTGTTTGGCCCGATGCCACGCATCCGGCAATCGACCATCACCCGACCTTGACCGCGCGATATCCAAAACAGGATCGGGTGGTCAAGTGATTGTGCCGCATCACCGCGCCAAGCTTCGGTCCGCAAGTGCGTTGCAAGCGTCTCGACTTTTGGCAGGTTTTGGTGCGGCATGAAGGGTCGTCCTTGGGCGTGTGCTGTTTGGTCTTATCTTTGATAGAGCGTGGCGTTCGATCGTGTCAAATGCCGCGTTTGGGTAACTGTGGTACTACAACTTCAATTGGTCGTCGATTTGGTCAGCAGGGATTTGCATCCATTGCTTCATCTTGGAGCGAAACCATGTCCGTTGCCGTTTAGCATATTGGCGCGAGGCGGTTATGGCCAGCGTGCGCGCCTCTGACAGCGAGATTTTGCCATTTAGATGCGCCATAAGCTCAGGTCCGCCGATGGCCCTTGCCGACGGGCGTTGCGGATCCCAGTCATTTTGCAGCGCGCGCACCTCGTCCAACGCGCCCTGATCCAGCATTTGGTCAAAGCGGCGGGTGATGCGTGCGTCCAGCCATGGCACCGGAGCGTTCAACACAAAAGCGGCGCAGTCTTCAAGGCGCAGCGTCGGGGGCGGGGTCTCGTCCTGCCACGCGCTGATCGAGCGTCCGGTGGTGCGCGCCACTTCCCAAGCGCGCTGCACCCGTGCGCGGTTCATCACGTCGATGCGGGTGCAGGTCTCGGGGTCCAACTCACCCAGCATAGCCTCGCGCGACATGGCTTGTGCGATGTCGCGCACCTGCGCGGGGACGGGTGGAATGTCGGCCAACCCTTGGGTGAGGGCGGCAAAATTAAGACCGGTGCCGCCAACAATAATAGCTCGGTTTCCTGTGCCCAACAGCTTGCTCACGTCGCGCAACCAATGGCCGGTAGAATAGGTCTCGCGGTACGGCACATGGCCATAAAGCGCATGGGGGGCTTGGCCTAACTCTGACGCGTCAGGGCGCGCAGATAGCAATTGCCAGCAATCAAACACCTGCAACGCATCGGCATTGATCACAGTGCCGCCGTGATGGGTGGCGATGTGCAAAGCTAGGGACGACTTGCCCGATGCCGTCGGCCCGGCGATTAAAACCGGCTGTTCCGGCGCTAAATTCTGAAGGAAATGCTGCATTGGCTCGAACTATTTCCACTTTATGGCGTTTGGGCCGATATTGACGCGCTTCGCCGTTGAAACTCGCCGCGTTTTCCTACATTTTGCCCAGCAGTTGCAACTGTACAACCCATCACCCCTGCCATCACGCCTGAAAGGCTGCCCCATTATGTCCCATGCCCCACAAACGACCTACAAACGCGTGATGCTGAAAATCTCGGGTGAGGCGCTGATGGGGGATCAGGGATTTGGCCTTCATCCGCCCACCGTGGAGCGGATCGCGCGCGAGGTTAAGACCGTACACGACATGGGCGTTGAGATTTGCATGGTGATTGGTGGCGGCAATATTTTCCGCGGGCTGCAAGGCTCGGCCCAAGGGATGGAGCGCACCACCGCCGACTACATGGGCATGCTGGCCACGGTGATGAATGCACTGGCGATGCAAGGCGCACTGGAGGCGTTGAAAATTCACACACGGGTGATCTCGGCGATTACGATGAACGAGGTGGCCGAGCCCTATATCCGCCGCCGCGCCGTGCGCCACCTAGAGAAAAAGCGGGTCTGCATTTTTGCCGCGGGCACCGGCAACCCCTATTTCACCACCGATACCGCCGCGACACTGCGCGCCAGCGAGATGTCTTGCGAGGCGATCTTTAAAGGCACTAAAGTTGACGGCGTATATGACAAAGACCCGGCCAAATTTGATGACGCCGTGCGCTATGATGAGATCAGCTTCGATGACGTCTTGATGAAGCGTCTAGGCGTTATGGACGCCTCGGCCATCGCCTTGGCGCGCGACAATGATCTGCCAATAATTGTGTTCTCGTTGGACGAGCCGGGCGGCTTCAAAGGCATATTGGCGGGCGAGGGGACTTACACGGTTGTAAGAGACTGACCTTGATTAAGGGTCACAGATTTTCCGCTGGGTTTCAAATCGGCTAGCTCGCCGGATGAATTCCAGATATACATCGCAAAAATCGACATAACGGGACGAGCACACATCATGTCAGACGACTTCATGCTAGACACCGACGACATTCAACGCCGCATGGACGGGGCGATGAGCTCGTTGCGGACCGAATTTGGCTCTTTGCGGACAGGGCGCGCCTCTGGCTCCATGTTGGAGCCAGTGATGGTTGACGCCTATGGCTCCATGACGCCGATCAACCAAGTGGGCACGGTCAATGTGCCAGAACCACGGATGGTTACGATCAATGTTTGGGATAAGGGTTTGGTGAGTAAAGTTGAAAAAGCCATTCGAGAGAGTGGCTTAGGGATCAATCCTCAACTGAACGGCACGATAATCATGCTGCCAATTCCAGAGCTGAACGAGGAGCGCCGCCGCGAATTAACCAAGGTTGCGGGGCAATATGCCGAGCACGCCCGCGTCTCTGTACGCAATATTCGCCGCGATGCGATGGATCAGATCAAAAAAGCCAAATCTGATGGCTTGGGCGAAGATGATCAGAAATTTTGGGAAACCGAAGTTCAAGAAATGATTGATGCGCAGATTAAGTTGGTCGACAAGGCGCTGGAGAACAAACAAGAAGAAATCATGCAGGTTTAAGAAATTATCTGGCCTGAGAAAGTGCTGGCGTTGACGTCTTGGGATTTCCCCCTGACTACGGGATATGTTGTGTGCTAAATTTTAAGAAATAATAATAACTCGAGGTGGCATTGTGAGCGTGGTGGATATTAACCCTAATGGGCCAAAACACGTGGCCATTATTATGGATGGCAACGGGCGGTGGGCGACACATCGCAATCGGCCGCGCCTTTTTGGGCATCAAGCCGGTGCAAAGCGGGTGCGCCAAGCGGTTGAAACTTGCCCAAGTCTGGGCGTTAAGTATCTGACAATGTTCGCATTTTCCACTGAAAACTGGAAACGCACCCAATCTGAGGTCTCGGGATTGATGGCGCTGTTTCGCCGCTATATTCAACGCGAAGCCAACTACTTGCACCGCTTGGGCACGCGGGTCCGCTTTATTGGCGACCGCGAAAAGCTGGATAAAAAGCTTCAGGCGTTAATGGATTATCTGGAAAAACTGACCGAAAATAATGACACAACCCACCTGACAATTGCGCTGAACTACGGTGCGCGCGACGAGGTGACACGCGCCACGCAAAGGTTGGCGGTGGAAATAGCAGAAAAACGCCTACGCCCTGATCAGGTGAATTCGGAAGTCTTGGCGTCCTTTTTGGACACATATGTATTGCCAGACCCCGACCTTGTGATTCGAACCTCCGGCGAGGCGCGGATCTCGAATTTCTTGTTGTGGCAGTCGGCCTATGCAGAGTACGAATTTATCGATACGCATTGGCCTGATTTCACGCCGGAGGTCTTTGCCTCAGTTGTCGCACGCTATAGCAGCCGGGATCGCCGTTTCGGGGGCGCCACCGCTTAAGGCGTAATTAACATGATGCAAGGGCCGATGCCCCGCTCAGCAGTAAGAAGAGGGGCCCAAGACCATGGCATCTGACAAATTTTCTGACCTGACAGCTCGTATGACCTCGGCCGCGGTTATGGCCGTGGTGGGAATTGGCGCACTGTGGATCGGGGGCTTTTTGTTTCTGGCCCTAGTGGCACTGATTTGTGCGGCCTTGATGTGGGAGTTGGCCCGGATGTTGGGCGTGTGTTGCCAAAAGAGAGCCATATTATTGGGGGCGATTGCCGCAGGATCGCTGGTTGCCGCGAAAATGCTGCCACTCGGGATGGCGCTTTTGGTTTTGGTGGTCCCTGCGCTCGTTGGGGTTGCTTTGGTAAACAAGCATCGCGCGCTACATGCGGGCTTTGCCGTGCTGATCATGGTCGCCTGTTTCACCCTTGTTTTGCTTCGGGCTGATGGCTTTATCTGGATGCTATGGCTGGCACTGGTGGTCATCGCCACGGACGTGTTGGGCTACTTTGCAGGGCGCATTATCGGTGGACCGAAATTCTGGCCGGCAGTCAGCCCAAAGAAAACATGGTCCGGCACTTCGGCGGGCTGGGTTGCGGCGGCAATTGTCGGGATGGTTTTTATCGGAACAAGGGGCGCTGGCGCAGAGGTCGTGCTGTTTTCCATTTTGATATCAATAGCTTCTCAGGCAGGTGATGTCGCGGAAAGCGCGTTGAAACGCAAGATGGGCGTCAAAGATTCCTCGAACTTGATCCCCGGCCATGGCGGCTTTTTTGATCGCTTTGACGGGATGCTAGGGGCGGCAGTTATACTGCTGCCAATCATGCTTTTGGCGGGCTTTCCGCCAATTCTCAATTGATGCGCAAGGTCACAATATTTGGCTCGACCGGCTCGATCGGAGAGAGCACGTTAGACCTGATCGCCCGTGCGCCGGACCGCTATGATGTGGTGGCTTTAACCGGCGGGCGCAATGTCGCGCGGCTGGCGGAGCAGGCGATTGCAGTGAACGCCGAGTTGGCCGTGACAGCCTTTGAGGAGTGCTATGCCGACTTGAAAGCGGCTTTGTCCGGCAGCGGTATCGAGGTCGCCGCCGGGGCGCAGGCGGTGGCAGAGGCGGCGGACCGCAAGGCCGATTGGTTCATGTCGGCGATTGTTGGCGCGGCGGGCTTGGTGCCGGGGCTGCGTGCGTTGCGCCATGGCACGACCTTGGCGCTGGCCAACAAGGAATCGCTGGTAACCGCAGGCCCGTATTTGTTGGCAGAGGCCGCGCGCCACGGGGCAACAATCCTGCCCGTTGATAGTGAACACTCGGCCGTGTTTCAGGCTTTGGTTGGCGAGGATATGGCCGCCGTCGAGCGCGTTATCATCACGGCCTCTGGCGGGGCATTTCGCGACTGGCCGATAGGAAAACTTGAAACCGCGACGCTGGCCGAGGCCTCGGCACACCCGAACTGGGATATGGGCCAACGGATCACTATTGATAGCGCCTCTATGTTTAACAAAGCCATGGAGCTAATTGAAACTAAAGAATTTTTCGGCGTAAAACCAAATCAAATAGAGACAATTATTCATCCCGAAAGCCTGATCCACGCGCTGGTTGGGTTCAACGACGGGGCGCTGATGGCGCATCTTGGGCCGCCCGATATGCGCCATGCCATCGGCTATGCGCTGCATTGGCCCGACCGCGGGCATGTGCCGGTTGAGCGGCTTGATCTGGCTAAAATAGCCTGTTTGAACTTTCGAGCGGCAAGCACAGAGCGCTATCCGGCGCTGGCTTTGGCGCGCATTGTGATGGAAACGGGCGGGCTTGCCGGTGCCGTTTTCAACGCGGCCAAAGAGGCGGCGCTTGATGAGTTTATTGCGGGCAAAATCGGCTTCCAGGATATGGCGCGGGTCGTTGACGTGGTTTTGAATGGCTTTCAGCGTGAAAACGGTCTTAGTTGCGACATACTCACCCTTGATAAGGTGCTTGAAACTGACCATCAGGCACGTCAGAGAGCACATGACGCGGCAGGCAGTCTAACGCGGCTATAACGCCGCAATCGAAATTTTGAGAGGGCAGTTTATGGATATCTTGGGGATGCTACCCTCGTTTGGCGGCTTTTTTGGCGCGCTGGTGGCCTTTGTGGTCGCCCTTAGCATCATTGTCGCGATCCATGAATATGGCCACTACATCGTGGGGCGTTGGTGCGGCATCCATGCCGAGGTCTTCTCGCTGGGCTTTGGGCCGGTGCTGTATTCGCGCGTAGATAAACGCGGCACGCGCTGGCAGTTGGCGGCGATTCCCTTTGGTGGCTACGTCAAGTTTATGGGCGACGCGAGCGCCGCATCGGCCAAGGATGGCGAGGTTATGTCCAGCCTGTCTGACGCTGAGCTGAAGCGCACGATGCACGGGGCAGACCTTTGGAGACGTACGGCAACGGTCGCAGCAGGGCCGGTGTTTAACTTCATCTTGTCCATTTTCGTGTTTGCTGGGGTGTTCTTTTACTCTGGCGTCGCCTCCGACAAGCCGGTGATTGGCACATTGCCCCCATTGCCCGGGCCTGTGGAGATGTTTCAAGTCGGGGATCAGATCACGCGGTTAGGGGACGTCGAAATTACCGACATGACCAGCTTCTATACGGCGGCAAAGGCGACGGAACCCGCGCCGACAGTCACCTATGAGGTGCTGCGCGACGGCGAAACACTCAGCTTTGAAAGCATTTATCCCTATCCTGCAAAAATTGGCAGCATCCGCCCAAGGTCGGCGGCGATAGACGGTGGCTTGCTGGTTGGCGACGTGATTCAAGCCGTTGATGGCGTGGATATTTATGCCTTCGGACAACTGGCTGATATTGTGCAAGCCAGCGAAGGGAAACCTTTGGCGCTGTCGATTTGGCGTGACGGGGCAACGCTGGAGAAAACGCTGGAGCCACGTCCACGCGATATTCCAACCGCGGATGGCTTCGAGAAACGCTGGTTGATCGGCTTCTCGGGCGGGGTTTTCTTCGACGCACCCATAGAAGATTTGAGCCTTGGTGACGCGCTCATGGGCGGTGTTCGCCAAACCTGGTTTGTTATCACTTCGAGCCTGTCGGGCCTGAAAAACATGGCAACGGGGGCCATTAGCTCGTGTAATATTCAAGGCCCGGTTGGGCTTGCCAAAGCATCCGGTGATATGGCGTCCCTTGGGGTCATTGAATTCATTAGCTTTATCGGGCTGTTATCGACAGCGATTGGCTTTATGAACCTGTTTCCGATCCCTGTCTTGGATGGCGGTCACTTGGTATTCTACGCCTATGAGGCCGTTTTCCGCCGTCCGCCAAATGACAAAGTGATGGGCTATTTGATGACGGGGGGCCTGTTTTTACTCCTGTCATTAATGGTGTTTGCCTCGCTAAATGACTTCCTTTGCCCCTGATCTTGCCGCATTTGCGACACATTTGAGGGGCATTTAGGACCGGACTTCTATGAGGGACGGGACATATGACCCATATTCAAAACAGCTACCAAGGCTTGAGCCTGCTTGTGCGCATTAACTGGGACCGCCTGATCTGGCCCGTGGCCATCATTGCGGCGCTCACAACGGCTGGACTTTTGGCCGGGTTATAGGCCTGCGAAACCTTTGAAACAATTTCGGTGAAAAGGCGCTTGTTTTCTGGGCGCCTTTTTTGGTCTTCGTTTTGACAACTGTGCAGACTCGGTCTAGACCGAACACACAACATAGAGTGTCAGAGCGGGACCCAAACACATGAAGATCGCATCAGCGACGCAGAACGCACGTCAATTCATTAAGATTCAGTGCGTTAGGGCTGCCTTATCCGGCTTGGCCATCGCCGCCATCAGCAGCACGGTGCCACTGGCGCCGGTCTGGGCGCAGAGTATTCAGGTTAGTAGTGTCGAAATTGAGGGCAATCAGCGCATCGAAGATGCCACGATCCTCAACTATCTGCGCCTAAAGCGTGGCGAGCGCACATCTGCGGCCAAGCTCAATGATGCTTTGCAACGATTGCAACGCTCGGGCCTGTTCGAGACTGTCGATATTGTTCCCGCAGGCAACCGGTTGGTTGTAACGGTGAAAGAGTATCCGACCATCAACCGGGTCAATATTGAGGGCAACAAGCGCCTCAAGGACGATGACCTGCTGCCTTTGCTGCAATCAAAATCACGCCGGGTCTATAGCCCTGCCACCGCCGAGGCCGATGCGGCACTGCTGGCCGAGGGCTACAATCAGGCAGGGCGGATCGCCGCCTCAGTAACACCGCGCATCATTGCACGCTCGAACAACCGTGTTGATCTGGTGTTCGAAGTGTCCGAGGGCGATGTGGTTGAGGTGGAGCGGATCAGCTTCACTGGGAACCGGTCCTATTCGGATCGCCGCTTGCGCCGGGTCATTGACTCAAAACAGGCTGGCATCTTGCGGTCCGTCATTCAGTCGGACACTTTCGTGGCCGATCGCATTGCATTTGACCGCCAATTGTTGCGTGATTTCTATCTGTCGCGCGGCTATGTCGATTTTCAGGTCCTCTCCTCGACACCGGAGCTAACGCGCCAACGCGACGGGTATTTTGTCAGTTTCAAAGTCCGTGAAGGGCAGCAGTTCCATGTGGGAGCAGTGTCGACCTATTCAGATCTGCCGGAGATTGATGCGGACGAATTCCATAAGGTGGCAAAGCTGAAAGACGGCGAAATCTACTCGCCGTCCAAGATCGAGAACACAATTACGCGCATGGAACGTCTTGCCCTGAAGAAAGGTCTCAACTTCATTCGGGTTGAGCCACGCATCAACCGCAATGATGCGGATGTGACGTTGGACGTGGAATTTGCAATCATCCGCGGGCCGCGCGTCTTTGTGGAGCGCATTGATATCGAGGGCAACGCAACCACGCTGGACCGCGTTGTACGCCGCCAATTCAAGACCGTCGAAGGTGACCCGTTCAACCCGCGTGAAATTCGCGATGCGGCGGAACGCATTCGCGCGCTTGGCTATTTTTCCACGGCAGATGTCAACACGCGTGAGGGCAGTGGGCCCGAGCAGGTCGTCGTGGACGTGGACGTCGAGGAAACCACAACCGGCTCATTGGGCTTTGGTGTTAGTTACGGCGCCGATTCCGGTGCCTCGCTGAATGTGAGCTTTAAGGAGCGCAATTTCCTTGGCCGTGGCCAAACACTTGGGCTCTCTTTTGACACCGGATCTGACAACCAAAATACGTCGATTAACTTTATCGAGCCCGCCTTTTTGGGCCGTGATCTGGCCTTGGGGCTGAACGCTTATTACCGGACAACTGACAGCCAGTTCTCTGATTATGACACACAAAACGTAGGCTTCGAGCCAAGCATCGAATTTCCCGTGTCCGAGAATGGCCGTCTGCGCTTGAACTACCGGATATCGAAAGACGCGGTGAAAAACGTCAAGAACACTGTGTCCAATATCATTCGTCGCGATGAGAGCTCGGCTTTCACCTCGGCCTTGGGCTACTTATATTCATACGATTCGCGCCGGACAGGTTTGAACCCGAACAGCGGTGTGTTGCTGCGTTTCGGCCAGCAATTTGCCGGTGTTGGTGGCGGGCTGCGCTATGTCCAAACCAGCGGGTTGATTTCCGCCGAGACCAAAGTCGCCCGCGAGGAAATAACTTTGCGCGCTCAGTTCGAGTTCGGGGTAAACACGCGCCTGACCGGCAACAGCCGTATCACGGAACGGTTTTTCCTGAATTCCAACAAGATGCGCGGGTTTGACGGGGCAGGGCTTGGTCCACGCGACCTGACAAGCGCCAATCAAGACGCATTGGGCGGCAACTATTATGCCGTTGCCCGCCTTGAGGCTGATTTCCCCCTTGGGCTGCCCGAAGAATATGGCATTCGCGGCGGGGTTTTCTTCGATGTGGGGTCTCTATGGGGCCTTGATGACGTGAATACCGGAACCGTTGCTATCCCCGGTGCGGCTGTCGATGACGGCTTCCATCTGCGCTCGGTTATTGGGGTTTCAGTTCTTTGGAAGACACAGATTGGCCCGTTGCGCTTTAACTTCTCCAAAGCGCTGAGGAAGGAATCTTATGACCAAGAGCGTTCCTTCGACTTAACTGTCTCGACGCAGTTCTGAGTATGATGTCCCGAGTTGCAGCGGGGGTGATGGCGGCAAGTGCCGCTTTCATCGCGCCCGCTTTTGCACAAGAGGCCGTGCAACCAAGTCCGGTGCTGACGCTGGATCAGGACCGGATGTACTCTGCGTCTTTGTTTGGGAAGCGGGTGCAGGATGATCTGACCGCAGACTCCACCGAATTAGCGCATGAGAACCGTAAAATTGAAGCCGCATTAGAAGAAGAAGAACGCAGGCTCACCGATGACAGATCGGGCATGGATGCGGATGCTTTTCAAACTCTGGCTACCGATTTTGATCAGCGGGTCATAGGCATCCGTCAGGCGCAGTCCGCCAAGTCAGATAGTATCCGCCGTCAGGCCGAAGCAGAACGGGTGCGCTTCTTTGAGGCGGCCTTTCCTATACTCTTGCAACTGGTTGAAGAAACTGGCGCGATTGCAATCCTGAATAACTCTGCAATTATTTTCTCGGTTCGCCAAATTGACATTACCGATGCCGCTATCGCCCGGATTGACGCGGCAATCGGGGCATCACCCGGACCGATTGACCCGGGAAAACTTCCCGTACAACGCCCCGATATAGGTTCCGCCGCCGATGTGACAGAGCCTATCCAGACCGACAATTAGACCACGCGGCTTGCTCGATTACAGAGCCGATGATACCAAAAATAGCCAAAGGCCAAAGGACGAACCCATGACGCCAACGACCGCTGATATTGACCTCATCCAACGGATCATCCCGCACCGCTACCCGTTTTTGCTGATCGACAAAGTTGTGGATATCAAAGCCGGCGAAAGCGCGCGCGGCATCAAGAATGTCACCTTCAACGAGCCTCATTTTCAAGGCCACTTCCCGGGTGCTCCGATCATGCCGGGTGTGACGATTATCGAGGCAATGGCGCAAACCGCAGCCGTAATGGTCGGGGTTACCATGGACATGGCCGACAAGGATTTACTGGTGTATTTCATGGCAATTGACGGCTGTAAATTCCGCCGCAAAGTCGTGCCAAGCGATGTGCTTCATTTGGATGTCACGGTGACCCGCGGTAAAGCTGGCGCAAAAGTCTGGAAATTTAAAGGCGTGGCGACAGTGGACGGCGAAATGGCAGCACAAGCCGAATTTACCGCCATGATGGACCTGCCAAAGTGAGCGCCACCATTCACCCAAGCGCTTTTATCGAAGAGGGCGCGAGCATTGCCGACGGGGCAATCGTCGGGCCATTTTGCACGGTTGGGCCAAATGTGTCGCTGGCGCGTGGCGTGGAATTGAAAAGCCATGTGGTGGTGACTGGTAAAACCTCGATTGGGGAAGACACGGTTGTTTTCCCTTTCGCGGTGATCGGCGAAATCCCCCAAGACCTGAAATTTGACGGCGAGCATACCCGCCTAGAGATCGGTGCGCGTAACCGTATCCGCGAAGGCGTGACCATGAACACAGGCACATCCGGCGGCGGCGGGCTGACCCGTGTGGGCGACGATTGCCTGTTTATGACCGGCTCTCATGTCGGTCATGATGCGATCGTTGGCGACGGCGTTATTATGGCCAACCAAGCGGCTTTGGCAGGGCATTGCATCATTGAGGATAGGGTTATCATCGGCGGGCTGGCGGGCATTCACCAGTTTGTACGGATCGGGCGCGGGGCTATTATTGGCGCGGTGACCATGGTGACAAATGATGTCATTCCGTACGGTTTGGTTCAGTCGCCGCGCGGCGAGCTGGACGGGTTGAATTATGTTGGCCTGAAGCGTGCAGGCGTGGCGCGTGCGGATTTGACGGCGCTGCGGGCGGCCTATCAGATGTTGCGCCAGGGTGATGGGGCATTCCAAGATCGTGCGCGCCGTTTGTCAGACGAGACCGACAGCGATTATGTGCGTGAAGTCGTTGATTTTGTGTTGGGCGACAGTGATCGGTCGTTCCTGACGCCACGCTGATGTTGGCGTTGGTCGCAGGGGAAGGCGCGTTGCCGGGCATCTTGCTGCGACAATTACGCGATGCAGGAACGCAGGTTTTGCTGTGCGAATTGGACGGGCACCCATCCGAGGTGCAAAGTGATCAACCTGCCCTGACATTTCGCATTGAAACACTGGGAAGTTTCATCGCCGAGTTAAAGCGTTTGGGGGTGAGTGATGTCTGTTTTGCAGGCAGGGTCGCACGCCCGAAACTGGACCCCTCCGCCATTGATGTCGCGACTATGCCCTTGGTACCTCGGATGATGGCGGCCTTGCAGAACGGGGATGATGGCGCGCTTCGGGTGGTATTGAGCTTCTTTGAGGAGGCAGGAATTGGCGTGAGGGCCGCCCATGAAATTTCACCTGATTTGATGCCTGAGGCTGGGGTGTTGGGCGAAGTACAGCCCGCCAAGCAAGACCGCGCTGATGCCCTTCGAGGCGTTGAGATTATCGAGGCAATGGCCAAGGTGGATGTCGGGCAGGCGTGCATTATTGCGCGTGGCCAAGCGCTTGCCATTGAGGCTATTGGCGGCACGGATTGGATGATGCGCACATTGCTGATGGCCGCAGATGAGCCGAGCACGCGCCATTTGCTCGAAGGTGGAATATTGGTGAAAGCCAGCAAGCCCGGGCAAGATCGCCGCGTGGATATGCCGACGATTGGCCCTCAAACTTTTGAGCGCGCCGCACAGGTAGGCTTGCGTGGTGTGGTGGTTGAGGCCGGCGGCGTCATGGTTTTAGACGCGGCGGCCTGCATCAAAAGCGCAAATGCCCATGGGCTGTTCTTTTGGGTGCGCGAATGAAGGTCTATCTGATTGCAGGCGAGCCATCGGGCGACAAGTTGGGCGGGGCCTTGATGGAAGGCCTCAAGCACCTTGATCCGGCTGTGAATTTTCAAGGCGTTGGCGGGGCCTTGATGGAGGCCCAAGGCATGAGCTCGTTGTTTCCGATAGAAGAGTTGTCGGTCATGGGGATTGCAGAGGTTTTGCCAAAACTGCGCGGGCTGTTTAAGCGCCGCGATCAGGTGGTTGAAGATATTATCGGCTCTGGCGCTGATGTGGTTGTGACGATTGACAGCCCGGATTTTTGCCTTCGAGTGGCCCGCAAACTGCGCAAGTTTTCGCAGGTTCCGGTTGTTCATTACGTGGCCCCCTCGGTTTGGGCTTGGCGTCCGAAACGCACCGACCGCATGGTGGGAATTGTCGACCATGTTTTGGCATTGCTGCCGTTTGAGCCACCTTACATGGAGCGAGCGGGATTGCCCTGCGATTTCGTCGGGCATCCGGTGGTGGCCGAGCCGCTGGCGGATCTGGCGGATGCGGCGGATTTTCGCGCGGCCCACGGATTGGGGGAGGCGCCGATTGTGCTGGCTTTGCCCGGATCGCGCCGCGGAGAGGTCACGCGTTTAACCGATGTGTTCGGGGAAAGCCTGCGTAAATTAGTGAAAATACGCCCAGATATCCGCGTGGTGATCCCTGCGGCGGCTCCGGTTGCGTCATTGGTGCAGCAGCAAACGAAAAACTGGCCGGGACAGCCGGTGATACTCGACCCGCGCGGGGTAAATATGGACATGGCGCTTGCAGAAAAACGGGCGGCCTTCGCTGCGGCAGATGTCGCCTTGGCCGCGTCGGGAACGGTCTCTTTAGAACTTGCAGCCAACACGGTGCCAATGGTGGTTGCCTATGACATGAATTGGCTGTCTCGCAAGATGATCAAGGCGATGTTGCAAATCGACACGGTGACTTTGGTGAACTTGGTGTCAGAAACGCGAACGGTGCCGGAGTTTTTGGGCGATGCGTGTAAACCCGAGGACATCGCGCGTGCCTTGGGCGAATTGCTGACCTCGCCACCTGCGCGATCGGCTCAGGCGGCCGCTGCCGAGATCACGATGGAGCGTTTGGGGCGTGGCGATGAGCCTCCGGGGATGCGCGCCGCGCGTGTGGTCGCGCGTGTGGCCCATGGCGAGAATAATTGAGCCAAGGTGACTTACTGGGTGAAATCTGCGACCTGGCCTTGAGTGAGGTCGCGCAAGACGGATGGCGCAAGCGAAAAGATGTGGCGCGGGGTGCCTGCGGCGGCCCAGATAATGCTGAAATCCAAAAGGCGAGGGTCAATGAAGGTTTCAATCGGGGACAGATGCCCCACCGGGGACACGCCACCAATGGCGAACCCCGTTTGCTTGCGAATAAGCGCCGCGTCGGCTTTTCCCAAGGCCTCACCGACTAACGCGCTGGCTTTGGCTGTGTCGACCTGATTGCCACCGGCGGTCACAAACAAGACAGCAACCCCAGTGCTTTCGGTGCGAAAGATGATGGATTTGGCTATTTGATCAACCTCGCAATTTGCTTGCACGGCGGCTTGGGCGGCGGTGCGGGTTTGATCAGCTGTCTCGATGATTTCAGTATCAAACCCAGCATCGGCTAGGGCTTTGGTCACGCGTTTCTGGCTTTTGCTCATGAGAGATAACTTAGAAGAAGGTGCGGCGATCACAAGCGCGTATTGACCTTGGGCCTGTAGCCTTCCATCGTGACCTATGGCTTTTTCAGATAAAATCTCCCGCAGTCCTTTGCCCCATAATTTTGAGCGCGGAGCCGAGGCGCGCGCCCGTTTTGAGGGGCTGCCGCGTGTTTTAAGTGACCTGCTGGAAAACACGGCGGGGTGCAGCCCTTACCTTGCGGGTTTGATGGCGCGCGAGAGCGTTTGGATTGCTGAGTTGGCCCACATGGATGCCGAAGATTTACGCGACACCGTTTGGGCAGATATCGAGGCTGCCGACGGGGACCTCAAGCCTGTCTTCAGGCAAGCCAAAGCCCGTATTGCCTTGCTGACGGCTGTCGCGGATTTGGCCGGGGTTTGGCCGCTCATGTCGGTGACAAGCTGCCTCACCGAATTGGCCGATAGATGTCTTAGTAAAGGGCTGGCCCAATTGACCGCCACTTATATTTCGCGCGGAAAACTGCCGGGGCAAACCGCTGCGGATGCCTCGTCGGGGGCGGGGATGTGTATTTTAGCGATGGGGAAAATGGGGGCATATGAGTTAAATTACTCGTCCGACATCGACCTGATTTGCCTGTTCGACGAGACCCGCTACGACCCGAATGATTACATGGAAGTCCGCGCGACATTTGTCAAAATAACGCGTACTCTCATGGGGTTAATGTCGGAAGTCACCGCTGACGGATATGTGTTTCGCACCGACTTACGCCTGCGCCCTGACGCCTCGGTGACGCCCGTGTGCATCGCGATGGAAGCCGCCGAGCGCTACTATGAAAGCGTCGGGCGCACATGGGAGCGCGCGGCCTTTATCAAGGCACGCCCCTGCGCGGGTGATCTGGAGGCGGGGCATCACATGCTGGACCGCCTCAGCCCGTTCATTTGGCGCAAGCATCTGGATTTTGCCGCTATTGAGGATGCCCACGACATGCGGCTACGCATTCGAAGCCACAAGGGGCTTGGCGGTGAAATGCTGCTAGAGGGGCACAATATGAAACTGGGCGCCGGGGGCATTCGGGAGATCGAGTTTTTCACCCAAACGCGCCAGCTTATTGCCGGGGGCCGCGACCCAAGCTTGCGGGTGCGCGGAACATGCGAGGGGTTGGACCGGCTGGTTGCATCTGGGTGGGTGTCGCTTGAGGCCGCGGAGCGCTTAAAGGCGGCTTATGTGGCGCACCGGGAGGTCGAGCACCGGTTGCAAATGATTAATGATGCGCAGACCCATGATCTGCCCAAAACGGATGACGGTTTTGCCCGTCTCGCCCATTTTATGGGGGAGGAAAACACAGATAACCTTCGGGCGACGCTTTTGAATAGATTGGAAGATGTGGCAAAGGTTAGCGATAGTTTCTTTGCGCCTGACGATGCACAAGATGCCCCGCAGACCGACGGGTTGGAGAGCGCCGATCATTACTTGGAGCAATGGCGAGGGGTTCCGGCGCTGCGCTCGGAGCGGGCCGTGGCCTTGTTCAAACGTGTGTTTCCCGGCATTTTGCGGCAACTGGCGCAGGCCCCACGCCCGACTGAGGCAATGGTCGAATTCGAGCGATTTTTAGCAGGGCTTCCTGCGGGCGTCCAAGTGTTTTCTTTGTTTGAAGCCAACCCGTCTTTGACCAAGCTCATCGTGGATATTTGCGCCACATCCCCCGCATTGGCGACATATCTATCGCGAAATTCGGGGGTTTTGGATGCTGTGATCATCGGGGAATTTTTCGCGCCTTGGCCCGGGGTGGAGGCGTTGGTGTCTAGCATATCGCTTCAAATGAAGACCGCGCCAGATTATGAGGCAAAGCTGGACGCCGCGCGGCGTTGGCAAAAAGAATGGCACTTCCGCGTCGGTGTCCATCACTTGCAAGGCCTGTTGAACCCAATGGATGCGGCGCGCCAATATGCAGAACTGGCGGAGGCAACATTGGCAGGTCTGATGCCCGTTGTTGCGCAGGAATTTGCGCATAAACACGGGGCTGCGCCGGGGCATGGGGCCGTGGTTTTGGGCATGGGGTCGTTGGGGGCGGCCGCCTTAAGCGCACAATCTGATCTGGATCTAATCGTGATTTATGATGCGAATGGGGTTGAGACCTCGAATGGGCGTAAGCCATTGGATACACGCATTTACTTTTCACGTCTGACACAAGCGTTCGTGACAGCTTTAAGCGCCCCGATGGCGCAGGGACGCCTGTATGAGGTGGACTTGCGCCTTAGGCCATCCGGCCAATCTGGCCCAGTGGCGACCTCACTGGGTGCATTCAAAACCTATCAGGCAAATGACGCGTGGGTTTGGGAGCATTTAGCGCTGACGCGGGCGCGGGTTGTGACCGGAAACCAAGGGCTTGCCGCCAGTGTCGAGGCAGTGCGGTGCGCTATTTTGAAAGCCAGTTTTGAGGCGGGGCGGATTAAATCCGAGACGCAAGACATGCGGTCTCGATTGGCCGATGCCATGCGTGAAAAGGCAAGGCCGTGGGATGTGAAACTCGGGGCTGGGGGGCTGCAAGATATAGAGCTGACCGCACAGGCTTTGAGTTTGATCGCACGCGGCGGCATGGCGCGCCAGACCGCCGCTCAGTTGCAAGAGGCGCGGGGTGCGGGGCTGTTAAGTGACGCCCAGCTTAGCATTTTGTCCGAGGGCTATACTTTGTTTTGGAACGTCCAATTGGCCGCGCGCCTGTTGTCCGATCGCCCGCTTGATCCAGAGGCCGTGGGGGCCGGCGGGCAAGCGTTGCTTTTACGTGATTGCGGATGTGATACGCTGGAGGAGTTGGCCACGCGCCTGCAAGAGTGTCGCAAACGTGCGGCAGAGGTCGTGGAACAGGTTCTGGCATAAACCCTACTGCGTGTTAGGAAGGGGAACTTCTGTGACAACCGGAGCGTGACCACATGGACCTCAACACAATCGACCGCAAAGGGTTAATCCTTGAAGCATACCGCATCGTAGGAATTACTGCGGGGGAATGTCGGTCTATTTTTCTGGATTGGGCGCTTAACCTACCGGAAGGGCAAGACAATCACCGGGCCATACTACATTTGTTACAAGTCTACAGTGGCGATGCGTCTGACCACCCAATGACGGCAGTTCTTAACGAAGGTTTGGTAAAGCAGCCGATTGCCCGACGTCGTGGCGGGCGTAAAGGGCGGCTTGTCTAAGCTATCACAGCTTACAAAATATAAAGCCCGCCACACGGTAAGACGTGGCGGGCTTATAGTTTTTTAAATGTTACTCAGCGGCGGCTTGAACGGCTTTTAGCCCAGCGGTGAAGCCTTTCAGCGACATCGTTAACTCAACCGTTTGGTCGGGGGCCTGAGCTGGAACCACGACGATTTTGGCCGCGTTACCACCTTTAAATGCGGCCACATCACCTGAGGTGAAACCAACCCGCGAGAAGCAACCAATGGTGGTGCAAAAGGTGAAAGGGTAGACTTTGGCTTTGCCTCCATCAACGGACAGCAAAACATTTTTCGTCAGCAAGGTTTGCAAGGGCGTAACGATCGTCGCACCCGCGGCCAACTTGTCATCTTTCGGCAAGCTGAACAGATTGATTTCAGCTACAGAGTTTCCCTGCTGATCTTCCAGTAATTGGTAAAGCTGGCACGGATCTTTGGTTCCTTCAGGGGCTTTGATACAGCGCAACTCCCAGTCACCATGGTTGGAAACGCGGTAGGTTTTACCAACCTCAACGACCTCGGTGCCAGTGTTGAGACCATCATCGCGCGTTGCGTCAGCCTCTTGTGTGGCGGGGGCCTCGACCTCGGCTGCGGGCGTTTCGGTCGTGGCCTCAGCCGTGGTGTCAGTTGTTGTTTGTGCGATAGCGCCGCTTGCGACAAACGCGCCTAATGCGGCACCGATTAGCAGGGTTTTGAAATACTCAGACATGGGGGTCCTGTTTCTTATTTTTAAAGTTGGTGAAAACTAACATGAGTGATTGAGAGTGTCAGGCCTGAAATCACAGTTTGAGCGGTTTTTGTAAGGTATCATGTCGATTGGAGAGGCCAAGAACGTATAAAATTTACCACCAGACGAGAAAAAAGGGCCTGCTTTCGCAGACCCTTTCATAGAATGTCTTCTCCCCGTCGGACTAGGCCGACTTATGCGCGGACTTTATGCCTTATTAGCGATTTGGTCAACATGTTACTGCGACAATCTGTACATACCCCCGGATCGTTTAGGTGAAAAAAAAGGCCGTGTCTTAAAGACACGGCCAAGTCGACAGGGAGGAAGTTATACAACTACGCGACAACACGCAGGCCATTGAGGCCCAAAATGAGGCGCATCTGCATGTGGATCACTCTGGCACAAAGATGTTAACAAGCTATTGTAACGCTGAATAAAATAATGAGCGATCCAAACAACGGGGCGAAAATGGCTGATAAAGATACGATATTTGTTGGTGGTGGCGGCGAAGGTTACGCGGACCCACAGGGGCTTTTGTTGAAATATGCCAACCGTCACGGTCTGATTGCCGGGGCCACGGGGACGGGTAAAACTGTGACCTTGCAAATTCTGGCGGAAAGCCTGTCGAACGCGGGTGTTCCGGTTTTCATGTCCGATGTGAAGGGCGATTTGTCGGGGTTGGCGAAGGCGGGGACCGAGACGCACAAGCTGCACGGCCCCTTCATGGAGCGTGCCGAGAAGATCGGCTTTTCCGACTATATCTACGACTCTTTTCCCGTCACATTTTGGGATATGTACGGCGAAAGCGGGCACCCGGTTCGCACCACGGTCTCGGAAATGGGGCCGTTGTTGTTGTCGCGTTTACTGGAACTGTCGGAGGCGCAAGAAGGCATCCTCAATATCGCGTTTCGCTTGGCTGATGAGGAAGGCTTGCCACTGCTGGACCTCAAGGACTTGCAATCGCTGCTGGTCTGGATCGGCCAGAATGCCAAAACTTTGGCGCTGCGTTACGGGTTTGTGTCCTCGCAATCGGTGGGCGCTATCCAGCGACGCTTATTGGTCTTGGAAAACCAAGGGGCGGCTGACTTCTTTGGGGAACCTGCACTGGATTTGGAGGATATGTTCCGGGTCGGCCCCGATGGTCGTGGCCAAATCAATATCCTTGCCGCCAACAAATTGATGTCTGCGCCGAAACTTTACGCGACTTTCTTGTTGTGGATGTTGTCAGAACTATTCGAAACGCTGCCCGAGATTGGCGACCCCGATAAGCCGATTTTCGTGTTCTTCTTTGACGAGGCGCACCTGCTGTTTGACGGTGCCCCAAAAGCACTGGTTGATAAGGTCGAGCAGGTCGCGCGCCTGATCCGCTCCAAGGGTGTCGGGGTCTATTTCATCACTCAAAAACCTGCCGATGTGCCTGAGGATATTCTGGGCCAGCTTGGCAACCGTGTACAACACGCCCTGCGCGCCTTCACCCGCAGGGACCAAAAAGACTTGCACGCGGCGGCGGATACCTACCGCGAAAACCCGCGCTTTGATGTAGAGGACGCGATCAAGGAAGTGGGCGTCGGCGAAGCCGTGACGTCATTTTTGCAAAAGAAAGGCGTGCCGGGCATGGTCGAGAGAACCTTGATCCGGCCGCCGTCCTCCCAGCTTGGGCCGATCACAGCGGCGGAGCGCCGCGCGGTGATCGCCGCATCGCCAGTCGCCGGAAAATACGAGACTGCGATGGACCGCAATTCGGCCTTTGAGATGCTGCAAGCGCGCGCTGATAAGGCAGCCAAAGCTGCCGAGGAGGCCGAGGCCAAAGAAGAGGAAATGGAAGTCCGTGATCGTGAGTATCAAACAGGGCGACGATATTCCGGCACCCGCGTGAAACGTTCCACCTCGAAGAAAACCACCACCCGCAAGCGGCGCGGCGATAGTGTGGGCGAGGCATTTGCCAAATCCATGATGCGCTCGATCGGCACCAAGGCCGGCACCGCCATCGTGCGTGGCATCATGGGGAGCCTGTTTAAAGGGCGTTAAATTCAGGCGCGCTCGTCGGCTTTGACCGCATCCCAAAAGGCGTCCATCTCTTCTAGGTTGGACGCCGCCGGGGTCTTGCCAATTCTGGCCAGTTTGGCCTCTACGCCTTCAAAGCGCCGGATAAACTTACCATTTGCGGCTCGAAGTGCGGCCTCGGGGTCAATGTTTAAATGCCGACCTAAGTTGGCCATAACAAACAATAAATCCCCGTATTCTTCTTCAACCTCTTGCTGCGTCAGGCTCTCTTTGGCCTCTACCAACTCGCGCGATTCCTCCACGATTTTATCAAGCACCTGATCCGTGGACGGCCAGTCAAACCCAACCCGTGCGGCACGTTTTTGCAGCTTCATCGCGCGCAGCAGGGCGGGCAAGCCAATGGCCACCCCGTCCAAAGTGCCACCCTGCGCTTTGCCTGCGCGCTCTGCCGCTTTGATTTGCTCCCAATCCGCAATCTGTTGCTCGGCTGATTTATCGCGGCTCTCATCGCCAAAAACATGTGGATGGCGGGCAATCATTTTGTCGGAAATAGCATTCGCCACCGAGGCAAAATCAAAGACGCCAGCCTCGCTGCCCATTTGGGTGTGATAGACCGTTTGCAGCAATAAATCACCCAATTCGCCCTCTAATTCGCCCATATCACCGCGCTCAATCGCATCGGCGACCTCGTAGGCTTCCTCGATCGTGTAGGGCGCGATGGAGGCAAAATCCTGCTCAATATCCCACGGGCATCCGCTATCAGGATCGCGCAAACGGCGCATGATCTCGATCAGACGAGGCATGGGTTGGCTGGCATCATAGATAAGATCGGGCATTGCGGAGCCTATCGCTTTGGTGAAACTTAGGCGCAGATAACCAGAAGGAGCGCCCGCATGCCACCCGTGAACCGCATTGCCGATTTTGCCGAGGATATGAAGGCTTGGCGGCGTTGGATGCACCAACATCCCGAATTGCAATTCGACTGCCATGAAACCGCGGCGTTTGTCGTGGAACGGCTGAAGGAATTTGGGATCACAGACATCCATGAAGGGATCGCGCAAAGCGGTGTGGTCGCCATCATCGAGGGGCAGGGGGAGGGGCCGACAATTGGCCTGCGCGCCGATATGGATGCGCTGCCTTTGCAAGAAACCACGGGGCTGGAGTACGCCTCGACAGTTGACGGGAAGATGCACGCCTGTGGTCACGATGGCCACACAACTATGCTGCTGGGCGCGGCTAAGTATCTGGCAGAGACCCGTAATTTCAAAGGCCGCGTGGCGTTGATTTTCCAACCTGCCGAGGAAGACGGCGGTGGCGCGGGCGTTATGGTTAATGAGGGCATCATGGACCGCTTTGACATCGCGCAGGTCTATGCGTTGCACAATGCTCCGGGGGTGGATTTTGGCACCTTTTTAACCAAATCCGGGCCACTGATGGCCGCCGTTGATATGTTTACAATTCATATCGACGGGGTTGGGGGGCATGGGGCTTATCCGCACGAAACCAAGGATCCGGTGGTGGCAACTTTGGGCATTTGTAACGCCTTACAGACCATCGTGTCGCGCAACCATCGCCCGCTGGATGATCTGGTGGTCTCGGTCACGCAAATCCACACCGGCTCGGCGGATAATATCATCCCCGACACCTCTTATATCAACGGCACCGTTCGGACTTTTGACCCAGAAGTGCAGGATATGGTTGAGCGGCGCATGGGCGAGATCGTGGCGGGGCAGGCGGCGAGTTATGGTGTGAGCGCGCGGCTGGACTATGAGCGCGGCTACCCTGCGACGATCAATGACGCGGATAAAACGGCCTTTGCGGCCAGTGTTGCGCGCGAAATTGTCGGTGATACCGGTGTGAATGACCAAGGCGGGCGTGAAATGGGCGCCGAAGATTTTTCCTACATGTTGGAAAGCCGCCCCGGATCATACCTGTTCCTAGGGCAGGGTGAGGGCGCCGGCCTGCACAACCCCAACTACAATTTTAACGATGATGTGGCCCCGATTGGTGCGTCATTTTTCGTCAAACTGGTGGAAAACGCCCAACCGCTTTGAGCCTTGTGCACTGACCGTTAGGCAAGTCTTTGATAGGCCCGATTGCCATACATGAGCGGTGGGCCGCTGAGGCGTGACACCTGTCGCACCGACCCGATCATCAGGTGATGCGTGCCGATCCGCTCGTCCGACAATAAAGTACAATCAAAGCGCGCCAGGGCCGAGATCAAGCTTGGTGCGCCCGTGGCCATTGGCTCGAACGCACCAGCCGCGAATTTGTCGTCACCGGGGGCCGGGGCGCGTCCGGCAAAGACGTTCGCTATGTCTTCTTGGTCGGCGCTGAGTACATTTATGCAAAAACAGCGGTTGCGCAAAATCGCGGGCGAGGCCGAGGCCTCGTGATGCAGGCACACCAGCATTGTCGGGGCATCCCCATCTGCTGACACGGACGTCATGGCCGAAACCGTTGCCCCCGCGGCCCCTGCGATGCCATCCGTCGTGACGATCGTCACCGAGGACACCAGATGGCTCATCGCATCAAGGAAGGCGTCGCGGATCGGTGGTGATGTCGCATTTGGCATGGGAGACTCTTTGATTGTTCGCGCATTGCCTGTCTGCCTGCGCTTGGACCTATTCGCAAGCCTTGCATTGTTAAGGGCGCGGGGGCAGGCTGCTTTTGGGCATACCGGAGGAGTTACCATGACGACCGAGACCAACCTAGATATTGCGGCTTTAGATAAGGCCCATGCGCTGCATCCCTGGACCCATTTCGAGAGTTTCGTGCGCGACGGGCCATTGGTGATCGAGCGCGGTCTGGGGTGTACCTTGTGGGACAGTGACGGGCGCGAATACCTTGATGCGGTCGGCGGGCTTTGGTGCACCAACATCGGTCTTGGGCGCAAAGAGATGGCGCAAGCCATCGCTGATCAGGTCGAAAAGCTGGCTTTTTCCAATACCTTCGTCGATATGACCAACGGCCCTGCGGCGTTGCTCTCGGCCAAACTGGCAGAACTTGCACCGGGGGATTTGAACCATGTGCACCTGACTACCGGCGGCTCGACCGCGATTGATAGCGCTTACCGCATGGTGGCCTATTACCAGCGGTGCGCGGGCCGGCCTGAGAAAACCCAAGTGATCGCACGCGATTGTTCCTATCATGGCTCGACCTTTGCGGCGATATCAATTGGTCAACGCGCGGGCGATAAAATGCCCGAATTCGAGTATAAGCAAAGCGGCATTCACCACGTCAGCGCGCCCGACTGTTACCGCGCCATTGGGGGCCGGTCCGAGGCCGAATTCACTGATGATCTTGTGGCCGAGTTCGAAGCGAAAATCATGGAGGTTGGCCCCGACAAAATAGGCGGTTTCTTTGCGGAACCCATTCAGGCGTCGGGCGGCGTTGTGGTGCCGCCACAGGGCTATCTGAAACGCATGGCCGACATTTGCCGCAAGCATGATATTTTGTTCATTGCGGATGAGGTGGTGACAGGGTTCGGCCGCTTGGGGCATTGGTTCGCCTCATGGGACGAGTTCGGCGCACAGCCAGATATTATTTGCTGCGCAAAGGGGCTTAGTTCCGGCTACCTGCCGATCGGCGCGATGATTTTCTCGGATAAAATTTGGGACGCAATGCAGGGGGATCGCTGGTATGCATCCGGCTTTACCTATGCGGGCCATCCGGTGGCCTGTGCCGCCGCGCTGAAAAATATCGAGATCATCGAGCGAGAAAACCTACTGGCGCAGGCCACGTCGGTTGGCAGTTATTTTGAAGAGCGAATAGGCGCGTTGAATGCCTTGCCATTGGTCGGTGACGTGCGCGGTCGCAAACTGATGATTTGCGTGGAAAACGTGGCCAATAAAGAGACCAAAGAGCTGCTGCCGGATGGATTGAACGTCGGCAAGCTCATCTCGGACGCGGCCGAGGCGCGCGGATTGATGGTCCGCCCAATGGGGCATCTGAATGTCATGTCTCCGCCGTTGGTTATCACCAAATCACAGGTCGATTTCGTCACCGAGACACTGGAGGCGTCCATTAACGAGGTCACCGATAAATTGGTGCGAGACGGGGAAAGGATCGGATAAATGGCCCTCAAAGATGCAGCGAATGATGTGGACAATGCCCTAACGCGAGACGGGTTTCGGGGGCATAGTTTCGAGAACGCCTTTGGTGGCGCGCTAAGCTTTTTGCGCCGAACCTATACCAAGGATCTCACGGGTGTTGATCTGGCCATTACCGGTGTGCCGTTTGATCAAGCGGTCACCCACAGGCCCGGAACGCGCCTTGGCCCACGCGCCATCCGCGAGGCTTCCACCTTGCAAGCCTGTGATCCGCCCTATGGTTGGGATATCGACCCGATGCTGGAGTATAACATTGCAGATTATGGCGATTTATCATTTGATTACGCTGATATACCTGCCTTTCCTAATGCATTAACAAATCATATATCCGGCATCTTGGATGCTGGGTCAGGGTCATTGTGCCTTGGGGGGGATCACTACATTACCTTCCCGATCCTGCGGGCCTATGTGAAGAAATTCGGGCCGCTGTCCCTGCTGCAATTTGATGCGCATTCCGACACTTGGCCCGATGATGACATGGCGCGCGTGGATCATGGCACGATGTTTTATAAGGCGGTGAAGGAGGGGCTGATTATCCCTGAACGCTCGGTGCAGGTGGGTATTCGAACGGTTTGCGAGGATTATTTGGGCGTCAATATTATCGACGCCCGTGAGGTCCACGAATCCGGGACTGCGGCAGTTGTGGCAAAGATAAAAAGCATCCTTGGCGACAACCTTACCTACCTGACCTTTGATATCGACTGCCTAGACCCCGCCTTTGCGCCGGGGACTGGAACGCCGGTGTCTGGTGGGCTTAGTTCGGCCCAAGCGCTGCATATTTTGCGCGACTTGAGGGGCATCAACATGGTCGGCGGCGATGTGGTCGAGGTCTCGCCGCCCTTTGATGTCGGCAGCGCCACAGCCGTGGCGGGTGCCCATGTCGCAACTGAATTGATGTGCCTTTATTGCTATAACAAACGGGAGCGTGGCTAATGCCGAATCAACCGACATCAGGCAATGATCTGGCCCGGTTCGCAGGGCAGGGAACCTTCATGCGGTTGCCTCAAGCCGCGACGGCCGAGGGGCTGGACGTGGCCTTCCTTGGTATCCCGATGGATCATGGCTCTAGCTGGCGATCTGGCACGCGGTTTGGGCCTGCCCAAGTGCGCAGTGAGAGCGCGATGATCCGCCCCTATGCCGTCCAAACTGGCGCGGCCCCTTTTGACGCCTTGCACTGCGCGGATGTGGGGGATGTGCCAATCAACACATTCAACCTTCGGGAAAGTATTCGTATAATTACAGAGTATTACGATGCGTTGTTAAAGTACGATGTCATCCCGATGACCCTTGGCGGGGACCACACGATCACCCTGCCAATACTGCGTGCAATCGCAAAAAAACACGGACCCGTTGGGTTAGTTCATGTGGATGCCCATGCCGATGTTAATGACGAGATGTTTGGCGAGCGAGAGACCCACGGCACGGTGTTTCGCCGTGCTTATGAGGAAGGGTTGCTGCGCCCCACAGACGTCTATCAGATCGGTTTGCGTGGCACAGGCTACACCGCCGAAGACTTTGACGAGCCGCGCGACTGGGGCTTCAATCTGACCTTGGCGCAAGAGCTTTGGCATAAATCCACCGCGCCTCTGGCGGCTAAAATCAAGGCTGATATGGGCGCGGGACCTGTCTATATCACCTATGACATCGACAGCCTTGATCCTTCAATTGCGCCGGGAACTGGCACACCTGAAATCGGGGGATTAACCACGCCGCAAGCTTTGGAGCTGATCCGCGGCCTGCGCGGTTTGCCCATCGTTGGTTGTGACTTGGTGGAAGTTTCGCCACCCTATGATCCGTCTGGAAACACGGCACTGACCGCGGCCAATATCATGTTCGAAATGCTGTCGGTTTTACCCGGGGTGCCGTATAGGTAGCTGCGTAAATTGCTGCAAAAAAGGCTTTCGCGCCATGGAAAACGCGCCAAAAGAGATCAGTTACGCCCAATCAGCGCGCACCCGCACGGGACGCGCCGTAATTCGAGTTATTGAGAATTCGACAGGACGGCTTCGCCTTATCCGGCGCGCAAAAGGCTATGAGCATGAGGTCGCCACCGGCGCGAATTTCTGGGAGGTTATGGCAAAGCGCTATGGGCTGTCGTTGGAGATCGTTGGTGGGGCATTGGGCGATATTCCAGCACAAGGGCCGTTGATTACCATCGCAAATCACCCCTACGGCATTTTAGACGGGCTAATGATGGGGCGTATCCTCAACCGCACCCGTGGGGATTTTCGCATCCTTGCCAATACGGTGTTTCACAAAGCTGACGATATCAACAAAAACATATTGCCGATCAGTTTTGACCAAACCAAAGAGGCCATTGCCCAAAATATTGCAACCCGCAAAGAGGCGCTTCGCTATCTGGCAAATGGCGGGGCAATGGGCATTTTTCCGGGCGGAACCGTGTCTACCTCAGCCAAGGCATTCGGGCGTGCCATGGACCCTGCATGGCGCACGTTTACGGCCAAACTTGTAGCTAAATCAAAGGCTTCAGTAGTTCCTATTTACTTTGACGGATGCAATTCCCGTCTGTTTCAACTGGCCAGCCATGCCCATCCGACCCTGCGCTTGGCCCTGTTGATCGCCGAGTTTAAGCGCCGCGTTGATACCCCTGTGCGGGTGGTCATTGGCAAGCCAATCCCACCCGCACTGCTTGAGCCACATTACAAAGACCCCACGGCGATGATGCAGTTTTTACGCCGCGCCACCTATGAGCTGGCCCCCAAGCCTTTGTCTTCGCTGGACTATGGGTATGAGTTCGAGGATAAGTGGAAAACCAAGAGAAATGGCACGGGCTGATGGCGGTAGGAATTTTTGACAGCGGGTTGGGCGGGTTGACCGTTTACGACCAGATAGCGAAAGACATGCCGGAGTTGCCGGTTTGCTATTTCGCTGACAGCGCCAACACGCCTTATGGGGTGCGCACGCCTGATGACATTTTCAACCTGACCTGCACTGCGACACAGGCCCTGTTCGATGAGGGCTGTGATTTGGTGATTTTGGCCTGCAACACGGCCTCGGCCGCGGCGTTGCGGCGGATGCAGGAGAGCTGGGTTCCCACAGATAAGCGGGTGTTGGGCGTTTTTGTTCCGATGATCGAGGCCCTGACGGAGCGCAATTGGGGCGATAACTCCCCACCGCGCGAAGTTGGCGTGCGGGACGTGGCATTATTCGCAACTCCCGCGACCGTTGCCTCACGGGCCTTCCAGCGGGAATTGGCCTTTCGCGCGATTGGCGTTGATGTCGAGGCGCAGCCCTGTGGCGGCTTGGTCGATGCGCTTGAAGATGGCGACGAGATGCTGGCCGAGGCCTTGGTGCGCAGCCATGTTGATGCCCTAAAGCGGCGGATGCCAAATCCGCAAGCGGCCATCTTGGGCTGCACCCATTACCCTTTGATGCAACAGGCATTTCAAGACGCGCTTGGCAGCGATGTTATGGTGTATTCTCAGGCCAATTTGGTCTCTGCGAGCCTTAGAGACTACCTGAAACGGCACCCTGCAATGACCGGGGCAGGGACGCAAACCAAGTTCCTGACGTCTGGAAGCCCGGCTCAAGTTAGTGACCGAGCCACCCAGTTCCTGCGACGAAAGATCCTGTTTGAAGCGGCATGATTGCCGCCACCGCATCTTTCTACTAAACCACATATAAATTCATATGGAGTCTGTTATGACCCAAAATATCGCCATCCTTGGTGCGTCCGGCTACACGGGCGCAGAGCTGTGTCGGCTCATTTCCACTCACCCCACCATGGTGATCACTGCCCTGTCTGCTGATCGCAAAGCAGGCATGGAAATGGCTGATGTCTTTCCACATTTGCGCCATTTGGCATTGCCGACACTGGTTAAGATTAACGAGATTGATTTCTCGGATGTCGACCTGTGTTTTTGTGCCTTGCCGCATAAAACCTCGCAAGAGGTTATCTCTAAACTGCCCGATACGTTGAAGATTGTTGACCTGTCTGCCGACTTTAGGCTTCGCGATACTGAGGCCTATAAACAGTGGTACGGCAACGCGCATTCGGCGCAAGAGATGCAAAAAGAAGCAATCTATGGCCTGACCGAATTCTACCGTGACGACATTGCAAAAGCACGGTTGGTTGCGGGGACCGGCTGTAATGCGGCCGCCGGGCAATTTGCTTTACGGCCCCTGATTGAAGCAGGGGTGATTGATCTTGATAACATCATCATTGACCTGAAATCTGGTGTGTCCGGGGCAGGGCGCTCGTTAAAAGAGAACCTTTTGCACGCGGAGCTGTCGGAGGGAACAAGCGCTTACGCCATTGGCGGCACGCACCGTCATCTTGGCGAGTTTGACCAAGAGTTCTCGGCCATTGCCGGGCGCCCTGTTCAGGTTCAATTCACGCCGCATTTATTGCCGATGAACCGTGGCATCCTTGCGACGGTTTACCTACACGGGAATGCGGCTGAAATTCATGCCACCTTGGCCGAGGCCTATAGTGGCGAGGCCTTTATCGAGATTTTACCGTTTGGACAGGCCCCCTCCAGCCATGATGTGCGTGGGTCCAATTTTGTCCACATCGGGGTGACCGCTGACCGGATTGAAGGGCGCGCGATTGTGATCGCAGCCTTGGATAACCTCACGAAAGGCTCGTCCGGCCAAGCATTGCAAAATGCCAATCTGATGTTAGGTCTAGATGAGACTTTGGGGCTGATGATGGCCCCGGTATTTCCGTAGGGGATTGGTCATGAAGGGCCTCAAGAAAAAACGTCGCATTCAAATTATAGCCGTCGCGGTTGTGGCGTTGACCCTGTCCACTGGATTGATCGGTTTCGCCTTGCGCGACGGGATTAACTTTTTCCGCTCGCCGACGGAAGTCATGGAAGCTCCACCGACACCGACCGAGACATTCCGCATCGGCGGCTTGGTCGAAGAGGGCAGCTTAACGGTGAATGCAGCGCAGCAAACCGCGTTCAATGTCACGGATGGAAACGCAGTGGTTCCGGTGACTTACACAGGCATTCTGCCTGACCTTTTTGAGGAAGGTCAAGGTATGGTGGGGACGGGAAAATACATTAACGGCGTCTTTGAAGCCTCTGAAATACTTGCAAAACACGATGAAAACTATATGCCCGTTGAGGTGATTGACGCCTTGAAGGAGCAAGGTATTTACCAAGAACCGAACGGTACCTAGAGGCGCGGTTAACTTCTTTGCAGCAGGTTTGAGACCTCTTTAGATCAGGGGTCAGCCATGCAAACCGTTCTCGAAATTGCCCAGGATATTGTGCGCCGTGAAGGTGGCTATGTGAATGACCCCGATGATCCGGGCGGGGCCACCAATTATGGAGTGACCATTCACACTATGCGTCGATTAGGTCTGGATTTGACCGGTGACGGGCGGGTAAATGCGTCCGATGTGAAGGCGCTAAGCCGCGCCCAGGCCGTTGATGTTTTTATTGATCATTACTTCAATGCCCCGCAGATCAACCGTCTGCCAGAGCCGCTTCAGGCCACAGTTTTTGATATGCATGTGAATGCTGGGTCGAATGCCATCAAACTGCTGCAACGGCTGTTGAACGACATGGGGCAGGACGTTGCTGTCGATGGCCAACTTGGCCCCCACACTATTCGCGCGACTTATGGCGCGCTCAAAGAGGCTCCTGATCACATGGTTGATGCCTATGGAATTGCACGGCGAAGCTATTATTATCGCCTCGCAGACCGTCGCCCAGCGTCGCGAAAATATGCACGACGGCGTGATGGCGGCAAAGGCGGCTGGATCAAACGCGCCGAGGAGTTTATGTCGCCACACTACCATTTTTCCGCAACGCAGCACCGTCAACGGGTGGCGTCATGGGGTTGATTTCAAGCATTTTGCGCGGCGGAATTGGCGAGGCCGGAGCTGCCGTCGTCAATGTAGCCGAGGCCTTTCGCCCCAATGCAACCCGACAGATGGAGTTGGGTCATAAGGCCTACACTGCCGCTTTGGCACAACATGGCGCAGAGTTCGAATTTGGGCGCATGGGCAGATTTGATCGCTTGATGAACGGATTGAACCGCCTCCCTAGGCCGATGCTCGCACTTGGAACTTTGGGATTGTTCATCTATGCAATGGTTGATCCCACGTCATTTTCTGAGCGAATGCAAGGGCTTGCCTTCGTGCCCGATCCGCTTTGGTGGCTGTTGGGGGCTATTGTCAGTTTCTACTTTGGCGCGCGCGAGCTGCATTATAGCCGCGGCCTGAAATCTGTTGTCCAACTTAAACCAAATGGCCCTAAACCAACCACCAACCCTGCCTTGGAGGCTTGGCGTTCCAAGCGAGGGGGATAAAATTTGCACGTGACGGCGCGTTTCGCTTTTCTAAACTGATCAGTTCGCTATCTTGGTGGCAACCGGATTTGGAGAACTGCGATGCACTATGAGACCCTGCGCCTAAACGTCAGCAATAACGTGGCGGTGATTGAGTTTACGCGCGACGACGTGATGAATGCGCTGAACACTCAGATGCGTGCGGAAATTCTGCATGCCGTCAAAGCCGCCGAGACCAGCGCGCGCGTTTTGGTTCTAACGGGAAAGGGTCGTGCGTTTTGTTCCGGCCAAGATTTGGGGGATCGCGCGACAGTGGCCACAACGGATCTGGAGCGGACCTTGCGTGACGAATATGTGCCGATGCTCATGGCTATTTACAATTGCAAAATTCCGACAATTTCTGCGGTGAATGGCCCTGCCGCCGGGGCCGGGGCGAATTTGGCTTTAGCTGCCGACGTTGTGATCGCCACGCAATCTGCGGTGTTTTTGCAGGCATTCACCCGGATCGGGTTGATACCGGATGCGGGCGGCAGTTATTTTTTACCTCGACAGGTCGGTATGGCCAAAGCAATGGGGGCCGCCTTATTTGCCGAACCTTTGAGCGCCGATGAAGCCAGCGCGATGGGCATGATTTGGGAATCCATCCCAGACGGCGACTTTAAGAAACACTGGAACGACCGCGCCACCTATCTGGCCAATGGCCCGACTGAGGCTTATGCGCGGGTCAAAACCATCATTCGATCCAGCTTTGAGAATGATCTGGAAAAGCAGTTGTTGCTTGAAGCCAAACTGCAAGGCGAATGCGGTAAAACCTATGATTTCCAAGAGGGCGTTCTGGCCTTCCTAGAAAAGCGGCGTGCCAATTACGAAGGCAGATAAAAGAAAGGCGCGGCAATGTCGCCGCGCCTTTCTTAATTCGTTCTAGGTCAGTTCGATTTACCGTTTTTCAATGTCGACATAATCACGGAACGTCTCACCTTTATACAGTTGACGAGGGCGCCCGATTTTCAATTTTGGATCAGAAATCTGCTCTTTCCATTGAGAAATCCAGCCCACAGTCCGCGCCAAAGCGAAGATTGGGGTAAACATCGAGGTTGGGAACCCCATCGCTTCCAAAATGATACCGGAATAGAAGTCCACATTCGGGAACAACTTTTTCTCGGCAAAATACGGATCAGCCAAGGCTTGTTTTTCAAGCTCCATCGCGACCTGCAATAGCGGGTTATTTTCAACGCCCAACAACTCAAGAACTTCGTCTGCGGATTGTTTTAAGACAGTCGCGCGCGGGTCGAAGTTTTTATAGACCCGGTGACCAAAGCCCATCAGGCGGTAGGTGTCGTTTTTGTCTTTTGCGCGAGCAATGAACTCAGGAATACGATCAACCGTGCCGATTTCCTTAAGCATTTCCAGGCACGCTTGGTTTGCGCCACCATGTGCCGGGCCCCATAGGCAGGCGATACCAGCAGCGATACATGCGAACGGGTTTGCGCCCGACGAAGAGGCCAAACGCACGGTAGAAGTCGACGCGTTTTGCTCGTGATCGGCGTGCAAGGTGAAAATTCGGTCCATGGCACGGGCCAACACGGGGTTAACCTCGTATTTCTCTGCCGGAACCGAGAAACACATGTGCAAGAAATTAGACGCATAATCGAGGTCATTGCGCGGGTACACAAAAGGTTGCCCGATGGAGTATTTGTAAGCCATAGCCGCGATGGTCGGCAGCTTTGCAATCAGTCGAATGGCCGCAACTTCGCGCTGCCATGGGTCATTGATGTCGGTGCTGTCGTGATAGAACGCCGACATTGCGCCAACAACACCAACCAATGTGGCCATCGGGGGCGCGTCACGACGGAAACCACGGAAGAAGTTGTGCATTTGCTCATGCACCATCGTGTGGCTGGTCACGCGGGTCTCAAAGTCTTCCAATTTCGTAGCGGATGGCAGCTCACCATAAAGCAGCAGGTAGCAGACCTCTAGGAAATGAGATTTTTCGGCCAGTTGGTCGATTGGATAGCCGCGGTGCAGCAATTCGCCTTTGATGCCGTCAATGAAGGTGATGGTGCTGTCGCACGCAGCTGTTGATGTGAAGCCGGGATCATAGGTGAATACATCGCCCTGCGCATAGAGCTTGGTGATGTCCAATACGTCAGGCCCCACCGTGGGGGAGTGGATGGGTAACTCGATTACCTTATCACCAATTGTTAATTTTGCGGACTTGTTTGACATATTTTCACCTTTCGTGTGTCTGGGGTTTGCGCGGTCGCAACCCCCTGTTAATAATGGCATTTATGGCCATGTTTGCTTTGTGATCACCCAGCCGATAAACGGCAAGGTAGGATATTTTAAGCCGTTGCTGCGGCTATGCGTTTTATGGTCTCGTCACGCCCAATGACCATCATCATGTCAAAGACGCTGGGCGACACCGCTCGGCCCGAGAGGGCGGCCCGCAAAGGCCCGGCAAGCTTCCCAAATTTGAGATCTTGCGCTTCGGCGAAACCCATTACGGTTTGCTCCAGCGGCTCACGGTCCCAGCTAACAGTTTGCAGCTGCGGCGTCAATTGCGTCAGTATACCACGGGATACCGGATCGAGTAATTTCGCGGCCTTTTCGTCATAGGTAAATGGCAACTCTTCCAAAACGAATGCGAATTTTTCCAACAAATTTCCAACCGTCTTATCCGTCACGTCCATTTTTCCAAAAGCCGATGCAAACGCCAGAGCCTTCTCCTCTGACAAGGTCGGCTGCCCTGTCGCTGCAAGGTAGCTTTGTGCATCACGCAGCATGGTATCAGAATCGCTCATTCCGATGTGATGACGGTTAATGTTTTCCATTTTCTTAAAATCTAGCCGCGCAGGTGCTTTTCCGATCCCGCCAAGATCAAACCAATCTATGGCTTGCTGGGTGGTAAACACCTCGTCGTCACCGTGGCTCCAGCCCAAACGGGCCAGATAATTGCGCATGCCCGAGGGCGTGTACCCCATTGCGCCATATTCGCCGACACCCAAGGCTCCATGGCGTTTCGACAGCTTTTTACCGTCCGGGCCATGGATCAGCGGGATGTGGGCATAGGTCGGAAGAGGCCAGCCCATGGCAGTATAAATCATCGACTGGCGCGCCGCATTTGCAAGGTGATCATCCCCGCGAATAACATGGGTCACCCCCATATCGTGATCATCGACAACAACGGCGAGCATGTAAACAGGAGTGCCATCCGAGCGGAGCAAAACCATATCGTCCAGCGTCTCGGCCTTCCAGGTGACATCGCCTTGCACCGCGTCCTTGATGGTCACTACCCCGTCTTGCGGGGCCTTGATGCGCACCACATAAGGCAGGTCTGGGTGCTCGGATTTCACCACATCGCGCCAAGGCGAGCGAAACAGGGTCGAGCGGCCATCAGCGCGCGCGGCCTCCCGGAAACTCTCGATCTCGGCTTGCGTGGAAAAGCACTTATATGCCGCACCCGAGGTTAGCATTTCTTCGGCCACAGCGGCGTGGCGGGCGGCACTGTCAAACTGGCTAACGGCCTCGCCATCCCACTCCAAGCCCAGCCAAGTCAGCCCATCAAGAATGGCTTGTGTCGCCTCAGGGGTGGAGCGCGCGCGATCCGTGTCCTCGATCCGCAGTAAAAATTTGCCGCCACGCCCACGGGCGTAAAGCCAGTTGAACAAGGCCGTACGGGCACCGCCGATATGAAGGTAGCCTGTCGGAGAGGGGGCGAAACGGGTGACAACAGGGGCGTTTGAGGAAGGATCGGGCATTCGGATGTTTACCTTTTGGAAAGCATGTTCGGGCAGGGTCAGCGCCGAGGGTGCGCGCCAATCTGTTCAGGCGCTAGGTTTAGGCAATCGATCAGATGGAGACAAGGGCAGCAGAAATTGGAGCGCCGAGTGAGCCTCATTCCCTGAGGGTCAGGCTCAGCGACGCTTTTGGACGTCAGCAAGGCTATTTGTTTGTATGGATGCCGATATGCCTTGGGGTTGGTATCGGCATATATTTCAGCATGATGTCGGAGCCAAGCCTCGCTATTTTTGCGCCACTTGTCTTGGCATTATTGGCTTTGTGGCTATGGGCGGTAGAGCGGGAGAGGCATCGGGGCTGTTGGGCCTCGGTCCTGCTTTGGGCGATGACGCTGGTTGTTGCGGGCAGTATGCTGGCCAGTTTTCGGGCCCATTGGGTGGCGGCACCGGTACTTGGCTATCGGTATTACGGACCAATTGAGGGCCGGGTGATCAAGATCGACAAGTCCGCGTCCCAAAAGACCCGCCTGACCCTAGATCAAGTGCGCCTGACCCGCATGGCACCGGCGAGAACACCCAAGCGGGTGCGTATATCTCTGCATGGCCCGATGCTGTTGGAAACCCTAAGCCCGGGTGATGTGGTGATGGTGACGGGCCATCTGGGACCGCCGTCCGGTCCGGTCGAGCCGGGGGGCTTTGATTTTCAGCGCCATCTTTGGTTTCAACAACTTGGGGCATTGGGCTACACCCGCACGCCGTTGTTGCGGGTGTCTGGCGTGGATAAGGCTGATCTTAGTTGGCGGTTACAGCTTTATAGTTTTCGCCTGTCGTTATCTGCGGCAATCAAATCGCGGATGCCGGCGCCCAATGGGCCGTTTGCAGCGGCCATCATCACCGGGGACCGCACGGATATCGACGCGGAGGCTCTGGGCAATCTTCGAGCGTCGAATTTGGCCCATCTGTTGGCGATTTCCGGCCTTCATATGGGCTTGTTGACCGGGGCCGTTTTCGCACTGATCCGCATTTTTGTGTCTTTGATCCCCGCAGTGTCTACCCGGCTAAACGCGCGCAAAGTCGCCGCGGTCGGGGCATTTGCGGCGGCTTTAGTCTACCTCGGCGTGTCAGGGGCCAGCGTCGCCACGCAGCGGGCATTCATCATGGTGTCAGTCATGCTTTTTGCTATCTGCATCGACCGCCCCGCCTTGTCCCTGCGCGCGGTCGCCATTGCTGCCCTCGCGGTGTTGATCATGTCGCCCGAGGCGTTGATCGGCCCCGGTTTTCAAATGTCTTTTGCCGCGACCACGGCCCTTGTCGCAGTCTTTGCGGTGATCCGTGATCGTAGCTTATTCTTGCACATGCCGGGTTGGATGGGGGGCGTGGCGTCCTTGGTAATCTCGTCCTTTATTGCGGGTGCTGCGACGGCCCCCTTTGGCGCAGCGCATTTTAATCAACTGGCGCAATATGGCCTGCTGGCAAACTTGCTGTCGGTTCCGGTGATGGGGCTGATCGTCATGCCGGGCGCAATTGCTGCGGGTTTGCTGGCCCCGTTGGGACTGGAATGGGTCGGGCTTTGGGTCATGGAACAGGGGCTTGCGTGGATATTAGGCGTGGCCGATTTCGTGGCTACGCTGGATGGCTCGACGCGTGGCATCATCGCACCGGGCCCATGGGTTTTACCGCTGGTCTCCCTCGGTGGGCTGTTTATTTGCATATGGCAAGGCAGGGGGCGAATGGCCGGATTGGTGCCGTTGGCGGCGGCGGTGGTTTTGTGGGTCGGGGCCGAGCGCCCAGTGGTTCTGATCTCAGAAAGTGGCCGCCTGCTTGGGGTGCTGCAAGATCAGGGTCGCATTTTGAACAAGCCCAAAGGCGATAGCTTCTCGGCGCGGGTTTGGCTTGAAAATGACGCAGATATTGTGACGCAGGCGCAGGCTGCCGCACGCGGCGACATGCATCCCAATGTATTCACCTTGGAACTTGCCGGGGGGACGCTGGGTTTTGATGCGCAAAACCCGGATAAAATTGATGTGGCGTCCATCTGTGCCAGCAATGATCTAGTCGTTCTGCCCCGCGTAGAGGTGCCATTGCCAAAATCATGCGTAGGCTGGGTCGAGGGTGACTTCAGCTTTGGTGGCTCCGTCGCTATTTACACCTCCGAGCAAGGCCTCAGGTACGAGGACAGCCGGACGCGTCAAGGCGACCGGTTGTGGGTTTTGCATCGAAAACGCAAGCGTCAGTAAGAGCGGATCAATCCAACAAGGCGACCTTGCACTTTTACCATATTGTCCGGCAACACGCGGGTTTCATAGGCAGAGTTCGCAGGCTCAAGCGCAATAGAAGACCCGTGGCGGCGGAACCGCTTTAGCGTCGCCTCCTGGCCCTCGATCAAAGCCACAATAATATCGCCATTCTCGGCCGTAACCTGCTCGCGGATAACCACAACATCACCGTCATTAATGCCCGCCTCGATCATCGAGTCACCTTTGACCTCAAGGGCGTAATGATGCGCGTTTCCACTCATCATAGAGCTGGGAACGGCAACATTGTGTGATGCTTCACTAATGGCTTCAATCGGAGTGCCTGCCGCGATGCGACCCATCAGTGGAATCTCCATCGCATGAACCGCTTCAAGTTCCATCGCAGCTGGGTTGGGGGCAGGTCGGTCGCCCTCAATCACCCGAGGGGTAAAGCCACCGGTGTTAATCGCATCCGGCAGTTTCAAAATTTCCAAGGCCCGCGCTTTATGGGCCAATCGCTGAATAAAGCCCCGCTCTTCTAGTGCCGTGACCAATCGGTGAATGCCCGATTTGGACCGCAAGTCCAACTCATCCTTCATTTCGTCGAACGAAGGTGGAACCCCGTCGCGTTGAATGCGGGTGTGAATGAATTTTAGCAGATCCAGCTGTTTCTTGGTCAGCATTGGCTCAGAACTCCCTGATAACGGCACGTTTTCGCACCATGTTCACAAGTGTTCTACCCGTGTTCTCGTTTTGTGTCAACGTACAAGGTGCGTCTACAACTCGATAACATCCACGAGGTCATCGGTTTGACGGGCCGGATCATTGGGCGGGCGGGCAATCAGCGCGTTGGCCAATGATAGAACGGTCAGCAGCGAGCTATCTTGTCGGGTGAAGGCCTGCACAGCACCGTCGTTGAGTACCGCGCGCATGAAGTGTTCGCGCGGGCCGTTGGCACTGAGTGGCTCGGCCAGAGCACGTTGGACGCGAGGTCGTGCGACAGCCGGAAGCCCCAAAAACTTGTCCAAGAGAGGGAGGATGAAAATCTCTCCGCAAATCATTGATGAGACAGGGTTTCCCGGTAAACCAATCATGGCCATACCGCCAATGCGGCCCGCCATCAGCGGCTTCCCAGGGCGCATGGCCACCTTGTAGAATTGGCGCTCTAAGCCTTGGCTTTGCGCCACTTGCGCGACAATATCATGATCGCCAACCGAGGCGCCGCCAATGGTGACCAACACGTCGGCCCCCTGTGCTAATTTTATGGCCATTTTCAGCGACGACGGCGTGTCTTTTGCTATGGGCAGCAACCTTGCAACCGCCCCTGCACGGCGAAACATGGCCGCCAACCCCAATGAGTTCGAGGCAATAATTTGGTCGCCCCGCGGGGCCTCTCCGGCCACGACCAATTCGTCCCCAGTGGCGATGATGGCCACCACGGGGCGACGATGAACGGGCACTTGCGCAATATTCATAGACGCCAGCAATGCCACATCTGAGGGGCGCAGGCGGCGCGGCGCGGATATGGTATCTCCGACATTGAAATCACCACCGGCGGGGCGGATATGAAACCCCTTATCCACCGGGCCACTCAAGGTGATCACATCGCCGTCGCGTGTCGTGTCTTCTTGGATAATGATGCGCTTGGCCCCCTCGGGAAGGGGCGCGCCAGTAAAAATGCGCAACGCCTGACCCGCGTTCACCATGCCATCAAAGCGATGCCCTGCCGCAGATTCACCAATAACGGTAAACCGGTCACCCTCCGCCGCAATTTCAGTAGATATGGCATAGCCATCCATCGCCGAGGCCGAAAAGGGCGGCTGGTTGCGCGTAGCCGCCACGTCTTGCGCCAAAACACGGCCATCGGCCTCGATCAGCGGCACCGTTTCAATGTCCAGCGGCGCGCCAAGAGCCAAGACTGCCTCCAGTGCCTCCGCGACTGAAATCATGAGCCTGACGCCTGAAACAAGCCGGATTTTCCGCCATCTTTCAACACCACACGAATACCGCCAATTTCCATGGTTTTCTCGGCGGCCTTAACCATATCAAAGACAGTTAACGCGGCAGTGGATACGGCGGTTAACGCCTCCATCTCCACGCCAGTTTGACCCGTGGTCTTCACCGTGGCCTCAATCCGAATGCCCGGCAGATCAGCGTCGGGCGTCAACGCCACCGCCACTTTGGTGATCGGCAACGGGTGGCACAGCGGGATCAGCTCGGCGCATTTCTTCGCCCCCATAATGCCCGCCAAACGCGCCACACCCAGAACGTCACCTTTCTTGGCGCGCCCCTGCGTGATCAGTTCAAAAGTGTCGGGAAGCATCTTCACAAAACCCTGCGCCACCGCCACACGCGAGGTTACTGGCTTATCGGAAACATCCACCATATGGGCATGACCGTCGCCATCAAAATGGGTCAACTCGGACATCTAAAAACCCCCGGACTGCGGCTTGTCGCTCAGAATGTGGCGGGTCGCCGAGGTCACATCCTCTTGGCGCATCAGGCTTTCGCCAATCAAGAAACACCGCGCGCCGTAGCGGGCTAAATCTGACAGATCTGTCGGCTCAAATAACCCGCTTTCCGAGACAATCATTTTGTCTTCCGGCACATGGCGCGCCAAGGTGCGGGTGGTCTCAAGCGTGACCTCGAAATTATGCAAATTCCGGTTGTTGATCCCTAGAAGCGGGCTTTTCAACGCCAGCGCGCGCTCCAACTCGTCAGCGTCATGGACCTCGATCAAGACATCCATGCCGAGGTCGAAAGCCGTGCTTTCCAACTCATGCGCCAGCGCGTCTTCGACCGAGGCCATGATGATCAAAATACAGTCCGCGCCCAAGGCCCGCGCCTCGACTACCTGATAGGGGTCATACAAGAAATCCTTGCGCAGGACTGGCAGCTCGCAAGCGTCGCGCGCCTGCATCAAATACGCGTCTGCGCCTTGAAAAGAAGGTGCATCGGTCAACACGCTAAGGCAACAGGCACCGCCCGCAGCATAGGCCTGCGCCAAGGCTGGGACGTCGAAATCTTCGCGGATCAAGCCTTTGGAGGGGCTGGCTTTCTTGATCTCGGCAATCAGCCCATAACCGGTTTGCGCGGCCTCGCTCAGAGCATTGGCAAAGCCGCGTGGGGCAGGGGCGTTGGCCGCGTCGGCCTCGATGGCCTCAAGCGAGCGCTCGGCTTTGCGGGCGGCGACCTCTTCCAGTTTGTAGGCTTTGATCTTTTCTAGAATTGTTGGGGTGCTCATGCGGCCTCCGAGGTCAGTTTGGCCAAGGCCTGCACCTTGGATTTAGCGGCACCGCTGTCGATGCTTTCGCGCGCCATCTCGACGCCCACTCGCAGGTTTGGGGCCTTGTCTGCCACAACCAAAGCCGCCGCAGAGTTCAGCAAAACAGCGTCGCGGTAAGCCGAAGGGTCGCCCTCCAGCAAGGCGCGAAATGCAACGGCGTTCTCTTCCGGTGTGCCGCCTAGAATATCCTCGAACGGATGTGGTGTCAGGCCCGCATCTTCGGGCGCAATCTCCATTTCGCTCACGCGACCATTGTCCAGCACGGCAACCTTTGAGGGCGCAGAAATTGCCAACTCATCCGTGCCGTCGCCACCATGCACCAACCAGGCTTTTTCGGAGCCAAGCGCCAGTAACGTCTCGGCCATCGGGCGGATCAGATCGGCGGAAAACGCGCCTGTGAGTTGGCGCTTTACCCCGGCAGGGTTGGTCAGCGGGCCGAGGATATTGAAGATCGTGCGGGTGCCCAATTCCGCGCGGGTCGGCATCACATGGGCAATCGCGGGATGGTGCATCGGGGCCATCATAAAGCCGATGCCGATCTGCGAAATCGCGCGCTCGACCACATCGGCCTTAACCATCACGTTGATCCCCATGGCGCCAAGCGCATCTGCGGCGCCGGATTTTGACGACAGGTTGCGGTTGCCATGTTTGGCCACCACGACGCCCGCGCCCGCCACCACAAATGCAGTCGCGGTCGAGATGTTCAGCGTGCCTTTGCCATCGCCGCCCGTACCGACGATATCCATCGCGCCCTCGGGGGCTTTTACCGGGTTGCATTTGGCGCGCATCACGGCGGCGGCGGCGGCATATTCTTCCACCGTTTCGCCACGGGTGCGCAGGGCCATCAAGAACCCACCAATCTGGCTAGGCGTGGCTGCACCGTCAAAAAGAACGCCGAAAGCCACCTCGGCCTCTTCGCGCGTCAGGGGACGGTCGGCAGCCGTGCCGATCAGTGGTTTTAACAAATTGCTCATGCGGATACCCTCTCTTTGGCGGGCAATATATCAAGGAAGTTTTGCAACATTTGATGGCCATGCTCGGAGGCAATGCTTTCGGGATGAAACTGCACACCATGAAGCGGTAATTCGCGGTGTTGCAGCCCCATAATGGTGCCATCGTCCAATTGCGCGGTGATTTCCAACGCCTCGGGCAGCGTCTCGCGCTCGACCACCAAAGAATGGTAGCGCGTCGCGTTGAACGGCGAGGGCAGGCCTTTGAAGACGCTTTTTCCCTCATGCGTGTAGCGCCCCATCTTGCCATGTACGATCTCGGAGTGGCGTATCACCTTACCGCCAAACGCCTCGCCGATGGTTTGATGCCCAAGGCAAACGCCGAACAATGGCGTGCGGGTCTCGGCAGCGGCTTGCGTCAGTGCCAAACAAATGCCCGCGTCCGAGGGCGTCTTGGGGCCGGGGCTAAGTACAATACCGCGCGGGTTCATCGCCATCGCGGCCTGCACATCAATGGCATCATTACGCACGACCTTTACATCCGCCCCCAATTCCCCAAAGAAGTGCACCAAATTATAGGTGAAACTGTCGTAATTATCGATCAGAAGCAGCATCATCTTACCCTTTGCCCTGAAAGGGCTTTCCACCGAGTTACCTGTCGCGGTATAAATGCCCAGAGCTGCGCGTCGGGGTCAAGGCCGCTTATCCGCGTCCCCCTCGAAACAACAGGGCGAAAAGCCCGAAATGTGCGGCCACTGGGCTAGAACAGAAACGATCGTGCGAGGATCAAGACGATGGGCAAAGGATTAGGCGCAGGCATTTTGTCGGGTGGTATTGTCGGGGCTGTGGTCCTGTCGATGTTGTCGCTCTATGCGCCATTGCGCCAGGACACTCTCAAAGCGGCTCCAAAGCTAGAGGCCGAGCACCCTGTGCCGCAGACCGTCACGCCACAAAACACCGACACCAGCGCCTCCCCTCAAGTGGAGCTTGGCACACAGACGCCAGCCACAGTGGTTGCGCCCGAAGTAGCACCTGTTGAGCCTGCGGATGTTCAGCCTGCCGTTACCCCCGAGGAAGCCACGGGCGCCTTAGACGTCGATAGCCCCGCCGTAGCGACTGCTCAAACCACACAAGATGATAGCGTGATTACCGGATCAACGGAGCCAAAGCCTGCGCCACTTGCGCAAGTCGAAACCAACATTCAAGCGCCCACGCCGGATGCGCCCCCAACTGTCGAAGCCTCGACCCAAGAGGCCGCTTTGGCACTTCAACCGACGACGGTGCCTTCTCCCAAAGTTGTTGGGACTGAACAGGTGCCGACAGTTGAAACTCCGCCCAAGGCTGCCCCACGGACATCTAGTTTGCCGTCAATCGGGGGCCAACAGGCGGTCGTTGAGCCGGTCTCCGCCGATACTCCGATCACATTACCAAGTATAGATACCGGCGTGGTGACCAACCGTTTGCCCAGCTTAAGCGGCGCGGCCACGACACCCACACCAACGACACAAATCACGCCAGAGCCCGCCCCCGAGGCCACTCCCGATGATGTTGGGGCATTAACACAATTTTCCTCCCCGGTGGTTGAGGATATTGACGGGAAGGCGCTTTTCTCTGTGGTCCTGATCGACAGCGGAGAAGACGGGATACCACGGGCCGATTTGGCCAAGTTGACGATTCCAATTACCATTGCGATTGATCCCACGGCCACCAACGCACAACAGATTATGGGCGAATACCGCGCGGCGGGCATCGAGGTCGTCGCTTTGGCAAATGACTTGCCAACCGCGGCTGGGCCGGGTGATGTGGCCACCGCTATTTCGGCCTATTTCGACGTGCTGGATCAGGCCGTAGCCTTGATGGACCCGCTTGACGGGCGCATTCAGGCTAACCGCTCGTTATTGCAACCTGTTTTGGGGGCCATCCGTGACAGCGGCCATGGGTTGATCACCTACAACCGCGGGCTGAACACGGCACAACAGGCGGCACGGCGCGAAGATATTCCAGCGGCCACGGTGTTTCGCGTACTGGATGCCGATTTGGAAGCTGGTTCAAAGATCAAACGCTACCTGAGCCGCGCGGCGTTTAACGCGACCCGGGATGGGGCCGTTGTTGTCGTTGGGCGCAGCTACCCTGAAACTGTGCGCGCAATCGTCGAATGGGCGTTGGAGAAGAAGGAAGCTGGCATCGCCGTGGTTCCGGTTTCGGCGATTATGCTCGCGGATCAGGGCTAATAGCGGCTAGTTATTCCCGCCGCGCAGGAACAGGCTGGCCTCTTTCGCTGCCATACGTAAGGCTTTGGATTTGTTGACGGTTTCGTCAAACTCGGCCTGTGGATCGCTGTCATAGACCACGCCACCGCCAGCTTGCACATACAGCTTGTCATCCTTGACCACACCAGTGCGCAGGGCGATGCAAATATCCATGTCCCCATTGGCCGAGAAGTAGCCACACCCGCCGCCATAAACGCCGCGTTTCTCAGGCTCCAACTCGTCGATGATCTCCATCGCGCGCACTTTTGGGGCGCCGGAAACCGTGCCCGCAGGCAGGCCCGACAGCAGCGCGGAGAGCGCATCTTGACCCTCAGCCAGCTCTCCGGTGACGTTAGAGACGATGTGCATCACATGGCTGTAGCGCTCGATGATAAACTTCTCGGTCGGCTTCACAGTGCCAATTTTTGACACCTTGCCAGTGTCATTGCGACCCAGATCAAGCAGCATCAAATGCTCGGCACATTCTTTAGGATCTGCTAACAGATCCGCCTCCAGCGCGCGGTCCTCATCAGGTGTCGCACCGCGTGGGCGGGTGCCTGCAATCGGGCGAATAGTGACTTCATTGCCGAACACGCGCACCAAAATCTCAGGGCTGGCCCCAACGATCTGAAATCCGCCCATGTTGAAGTAAAACATGAACGGAGACGGGTTGGTGCGGCGCAATGCGCGGTAAAGCGAAAACGGCGGCAACGGGAAGTCCTGCGTCCAGCGTTGCGACGGCACCACTTGAAAAATGTCCCCGGCGCGGATGTAGTCGCGGGCCTTCTCGACGGCTTCCAAATAACCGGAGTGGGTGAAGTTCGACACCGGATCAGCCACGGGGCTGGCCTCGCCAAAATCGCGCGCCTCGGAGGGCACGGGGCGCTCCAGATCACGCACCGCATCCATCACCCGCTCCGCCGCTTGGGCGTAGGCGGCTTTGGCTGATTGGCCGGTCGCGGCCCATGCCGGGCTGACCACGATCACCTCGCCTTTGACGCCGTCCAACACCACCACCACGGACGGGCGCTGCATTATCGCATCAGGCAAACCCAACGGGTCAGGGTTCACATCGGGCAGGTGTTCGACCAGCCGGATCATGTCGTATCCCAGATAGCCAAACAAACCGGCCGAGGCAGCAGGAAGCCCTTCTGGCAGGTCAATCCGGCTTTCGGCCAGAACCTCGCGCAGGGCCGTTAGCGGATCACTGGCGCAAGGCTCAAACGCCTCGCGGTCAAAGCGCGCAGAGCGGTTCAATTCGCTGGTCTCGCCCCGGCACCGCCAGATGAGATCGGGCTTCATACCGATAATCGAATAGCGTCCACGGACTTCGCCACCGGTCACGGATTCCAGCACAAAACTGTCGGGCTGCGCCGCCGTAAGCTTCAACAGCAGCGACACTGGTGTGTCCAGATCGGCGGCCAATCGCGTGTAGACAACCTGATTTTCGCCCGCGTCGTAGCGCGGCGCAAAATCACTATATTCTGGGGAAAGGGCCATCGTTTAGGGCATCGACGCGTGGACGGCATTCAACGCAGTTTGGTTGAGGGTCAACCCGTGGCGCGCTTGCACCGCATGGCCATACAACTCGAACACATCTGCGGCCAATCCAGCGCTGCCTTGTTGCGACAATTGCGCCAGAAAGATCTTCGCCTCGTCAGTGCCAAGATCAGGCGACGAGACGTCCAGAAGCTTCACCAAAATGGTGCCGCTCTCTGAGGCCACAGAGGTCGTAGCGGTGGTCTCATCCAACTCGAATGTCGTGATAAGCAACGCAATCGGCGTGCCTTCCATGAACTCGGAGCGCCCGCGATCGGTCTCGGTATGCCCCTCAAGGCCAAGCGCTTCCATCGTTTCGCCCGCGTCGAGTTTGGCTTTCATTTCTGTTGCCAATTCAGTCAGACGGCGGCCTGTCTCGGCCCGATCCCAAGCGGCGGCGACATCAGTGCGAATGGCGTCCAAAGCAGGCACCTCTGGGCTGACAACCTCGTCCAGACGCACTGCGAAAATGCCACCGTCAGACAGTTCGCGCACTTCGGGGAAATCGCCATCTTGCAGGCGGGCGACTTCCTCGCGAAAGCTGTCATAGCCTGCAATGCCGTCGGTTATTGCGGTGGTGAAGTCAAGTTGGGCGAAGGTCATGTCGGTCTCTTTGCCCAGCTCCTCTAGGGTCGCGCCACCGGCCAGAAGATCGTCAATTTCTTCCATCTTATCAAGCACGGCGCGGCGGGCTTGGTCGGCAGCGGCCTGTGCGACCAACTCGGTGCGTACATCTTCAAACGGGGTCGAGCGCGCTTCCAAAACAGCGTTGATCCGGTAGAGCGCAGGGCCAAGAGAGGTCTCGACTGGTGCGGAAATACCCGGCTCGGTCAGGGCAAATACGGCATCCGCAATCGGCCCATCTAGGTCGTCACGCGACACCTCGCCTTGGTCCACATCCTCTAGCGTCAGGCCGCGATCTTCGACCAAGGCCTCAAACGTGGTCTCGCCTGCATCCAGTGCCGCTTTGGCCGCGTCAGCAGCTTGTGCATCAGCAAAGCTAAGACGCTCCACAATCCGGCGCTCGGGCTGGTTATATTGCTCGGAGTGCTCTTCATACAGCGCTTGTAGTTCTTCCGTGGTCGGTGTGATGCCGTCCACCAGCATATCCGGCGTTAACCATGCATAGCTGAGCTTGCGAACTTCCAGTGTCTCAAAGGATTTGGCGTTATCATCATAGTGGCTTTGCAATTGCGCATCGGTCGGTGCGGCGTTCGCACCGTCCAACACTTCAGGCGTCAACTCGGCCCAGCGGAACGAGCGTTGCTCGCCCAGAAACCCATACAGGGCCTCGGCGTAATCTTTGTTCAATGTCAGCCCGCCAGTGACCGATTGTTGCAGCAACTCGCGCGCGGCGGTGCGGCGCAAATCATCTTCAAAATCAGCCGGGCGCAGGTTGCTTTGCTCTAGCGCAAACTCATAGGCACCACGCTCAAACGTGCCACTTGGCCCTTGGAACGCCTGCACCTGTTGCAACTGGCTTAACACTTCGGCGTCGCCCACAGACAAGCCCATCACGCGGGCCTCTTCCGTCAGGGCGGTGGAGGCGACCAGCCGTTCGCGGATGCGTAAATCCAGCCCTTCTTGCAAGGCACCTTGCATGGTGACGTTTTGACCACGACGACGGCTCTCGAACGCCAGTTCTTGTTGTATAGCGCGTTGGTAATCCTCGACGGTGATCGGCGTTTCGCCAACCGTGCCGATGGTCGTGATATTGCCGCCCAAACCGCCCGCGCCAAAGCCCGCAAGCCCTGCCACCAACAGCAATAAAATGGCCCAAACCGCGATGCGCGATGCGCTAGATTTACCTGACTTGGCCATGTCTTACCACCCTTAGAAGAAACCCGTTTGGAACGTGTTAGACCGTTGCCCTCAGAGGGGCAAGCGGATCACAGCGTTTCCATGCGTGTGAAAAGCTCTGCGATGCCTTTGGCGTCGATGTTGGCAAAGGCAATCCGCAGCGATTGCGCCCCGGATGCGTCGCCCTTTGGCACGAACATCGTACCGGGCAGGCACAAGACCGAGATCTCGCGCACCATTCGCTGGGCCAAAACATCCGACGGCTCGTCAAACGGGTGGGTCATATAAGCGAAATAGGCGCCGTTACCCTGAAGCGTCCAGCCTTTGGCGGCCAGTTTGGGGAAATGCTCGGCTATTGCCGCGCTCCGCGATAGGATTTCATCCCGCTGTTCGGCCAGCCATGACCCGAGGTTTTGCATCCCCCAAAGCGCGGCGCGCTGGCCCAATTGGTTGGGGCAAATGGTGACGGTATCGAGGAATTTCTCGGCCTCTGACAGCCGCGCCTCAGAGGCCACAACCGCACCGACACGGTGGCCAGTTAGGCGGTATGCCTTGGAGAAAGAGTAGAGCTGGATCAGCGTCTCAGAGCAATTCGGGCGGGAAAGCAGATCATGCGGCGCGGTGCTACGGCTGTCAAAATCGCGGTAGGTTTCATCCACAATCAGCGCAATATTATTGGCCTCGCAGAGATCAAAGAATGCGCCCAGCAGCTCGGACGGATACTCAACGCCACCCGGATTATTTGGTGATACCAAGGTGATAGCGCGCGTTCTTGATGTGATTAGCTTGGCCGCATCCTTGACCGAAGGCAATAACCCACCGTCTGTTGGCAAGGCCACGGCGTCAATGCCTGCCATATCCAGCCACATCTTATGGTTGAAATACCATGGTGTCGGGATGATGACCTCATCGTCGGGCGCGCAAAGCGTGGCGATGATCGCGGCAAAGGCTTGGTTGCAGCCCGATGTGATCGCCACCTGAGACGCTTTGATGTTTGCCCCATAGGCTGCGGACCATTGGCTGGCCACCTCGGCGCGCAACTCTGGCAGGCCCAGAACCGGCCCGTAAAGATGGGTCGCGTCGTCCTCGAGCACAAAGCGCGCCATGGCTTCGCGCAAGGCGGTGGGTGGCGGGTCAACGGGCGCCGCTTGCGAGACGTTGATCAAAGGGCGCTCAGCGGGGAAGGTGATCCCCTCGATCCAGCGCCGTGCCTCCATCACCGGAGGGGAAAACGTCGCCGCCATATTGGGATTGAGCCGGATCATATCGTTGTCTTTCTATTCGTCTTATTCGCCGCGATAGGGTTTCACATATTGCATCGCCATGTCCCACGGAAAGAAAATCCACGTATCTTGAGACACTTCGGTGATGAATGTATCCACCTGCGCGCGCCCCTTGGGCTTGGCATAGACCGTGGCAAAATGGGCTTTCGGGTACAGGGCGCGTACGATTTCCAGCGTCTTTCCGCTATCAACCAGATCGTCGATGATCAAAATGCCAGTACCGTCGCCCATCAATTCCGCGTCAGGCTTTTTCAGCACGGCCGCCTCGGCCTGTGTTTGGTTGTCGTAGGATTTGACCGAGATGGTATCGACGGTGCGAATATCCAACTCGCGCGCGGCAATCATCGCAGGCGCCATGCCGCCGCGTGTAATCGCCACCACAGCACGCCATGCACCGTCATCTGGCCCATGCCCATCAAGGCGCCACGCCAATGCGCGGCTGTCACGGTGGATCTGGTCCCAGCTGATGTGGAACCCTTTTTCATGGGGCAGGCGGCTTGTGTCATCGTTGCTCATGGCAGTGAGGCTCCGTTATATGCGGCTAGGTGGCGGCGATTTTAACGCCAAGAAGGGCTAGGAGACCGCCAAAACAGCGGTCCAGTCGTGATTTCAGGCCAAGGTAGGCTTTGCGGCTTCGGTCAAACGAGAACAGTCGCGCCACGACCATGTTCCAGATCGTATCATTGGCAAAAACCATGACAAGAATCACCCCATACACCCAGATCGGGGCGGTCTGGGGGACGGTGCCAAGGAAAATCGCGCTAAATAAGATGGCAGGTTTTGGGTTGGCCAATTGGGTGATCACCCCAAGGCGCAAGGCAGACCAATCGCTGCGGGGCAGGGGCGCTGTGTCGGCCTCACTAAGCGGCGTGTCGGCGCTTTTCCACATTTGCCAGCCCATCCAGATCAAATAGAGGCCGCCGACGATTTTAAACGCCCAGAGTAAGGCGGGCGCGGCCTCGAAGATGATGGCCAAGCCAAACAGGGCTGCCGAGGCCCAAATAACCGCACTGATGCCAATGCCGATGGCCACAAAGGCTCCGGCGCGCATCCCTTGCAGCACGCCAACGCGCGCCGACATCAAAACCGACGGTCCGGGGCTGATGGCCGCAAACAGATGCAGCAGCCAGATCGCAAAGAATGCGGTAAAGGTCATGGGGCCATCATTTCTCGATATCAGGCGCGTCGACGGCCTTCATGCCAACAACATGATAGCCCGCATCCACATGCAGCACCTCGCCAGTGACCGCAGAACTTAGGTCAGACAGAAGATAGAGGGCAGAGTTGCCGACCTCTTGCGTGGTCACAGTGCGGCGCAGCGGTGAATTGTATTCGTTCCACTTCATAATATAGCGAAAGTCGCCAATGCCCGAAGCGGCCAGCGTTTTAATCGTGCCTGCCGAGATCGCATTCACGCGGATGCCGTCTTTGCCCAAATCCTCTGCCATATATTTGACCGAGGCCTCCAGCGCGGCTTTGGCCACGCCCATGACATTGTAATGCGGCATGACTTTTTCCGCGCCGTAGTAGGTCAAGGTCAGCATGGAGCCACCTTTGTTCATCATCTTCTCGGCGCGCTGTGCGACGGCGGTGAAGGAATAAACTGAAATATCCATCGTCATGCGGAAATTGTCGGGCGTGGTGTCGACATATCGGCCACGCAACTCGTTCTTATCGGAAAAGCCAATCGCGTGAACGATGAAATCCAGCGTGCCCCATTCTTCTTTCAAGGTCGCAAACAAGGCGTCCATAGAGGCCCCGTCACTGACATCGCATGGCAGCACAAGTTTGGCGCCAATGCTGTCGGCCAAAGGCTTAACGCGCTTTAACAATGCATCCCCTTGGTAGGAAAACGCGATTTCCGCACCCTGATCAGCGCAAGCCTTGGCAATCCCCCAAGCGATGGACCTGTCGTTGGCCACCCCCATGATCAAGCCGCGTTTGCCTGCCATCAATCCATTTGACATGTTGTCCCCTAAGCCCAAGTCTTTTTGTGTTGAGCTGGTTTAGGCGAAAGCAAGCCTTGCTTCAAGGTGCAGCATTTGGGCCGCTAACGGGGTGCACTTGCGCCGCAACACTGCCGGTTTCATCAAAATATTGTGAGAATATGTCGATTTTTTCCCGTTTGGTAAATTTTGCGACGCAGGGTAATTATTGATACCATCCCTGAAGGTGGTTAACCCTGATCACGAAAAAGTGAGCGCATTGTAATGAATGACCGAGTTGATAAATTTGCGGGCGATGACCCGTTTCTAATCATCCGCGAATGGATGGCTGAAGCCGAGCAAACAGAGCCCAACGACCCGAACGCAATTGCATTGTCTACGGTGGATAAAGATGGGTTGCCCAATGCGCGTATGGTCTTGCTAAAAGACGTCGAAGACGATGCCTTTGTGTTCTATACAAATTATGAAAGCGCCAAGGCTGAGGAGCTAGATTCCTCAGGAAAAGCAGCATTTGTGATGCATTGGAAGTCTCTGCGCAGGCAAGTACGGGTCCGCGGTCTGATCACACGCGAAGATGGCCCCCAAGCCGACGCATATTACCAGTCACGATCGCTCAAAAGCCGCCTCGGAGCATGGGCGTCGAAGCAGTCACAACCGCTGTCGTCACGCGCGGCGCTGATTGCGAAAGTTGTGCAGGTCACAGCCACAAAAGGGCTTAACCCAAGCAGGCCTCCCAACTGGGGAGGCTATCGAATTCATCCCCTCGAAATTGAGTTCTGGGCCGATGGACCCGCACGACTTCACGATCGTTTTTGTTGGCGAAGGAAAGATAAAAATAGCCCTTGGCGAATTGTTAGGCTAAACCCGTAACTAGGCCAAAACGAACAACAATTGACGTATACGTAAACGCAGACACGAGAAGGGCAGGAAACCCTTACCTATCTTGAAACGCATCAATGTGAGAACCTCGCTTTAATAATACTAATTGAGGGTGCTCCATGGGAAATCTTGGAGGCGTCGAAAAATTCGACGCGGTGTGGATGACACAGAATACAGAAATATCAGACACGACCCGGTTCGTGGCAGGACATGTTAAGTGGTTTGACGCAGTCAAAGGATTTGGCTTTGTCGTCGCCGATGAGGGTGGCCCAGACATTTTGCTCCACGCCAATGTGTTGCGAAACTTCGGGCAGGGGTCTGTGGCAGACAGCAGTCTGATTGACATGCGCGTTCAGGAAACCGATCGCGGCCTTCAGGCTGTCGAAATTTTGGCCTTATCGCCACCGGCGGCACCATCAGAACCTTCTAGCCCTCTTGAGCCTGATCTCTCGGGGGAAGTTGTCGGCGAATTGGTTCCTGCGCGGGTGAAATGGTTTGACAAAGGCAAGGGCTTCGGTTTTGCCAATGCCTATGGATCGAATAAAGATATATTCCTGCATGTCGAAGTCTTGCGCCGCTGCGGGTTGGCCGACCTCTTGGTGGGCGAAGCCATTTGCCTGCGGGTCATCAATGGCGAACGCGGGCAAATGGCTGCGGAAGTTCATGCCTGGGACTTTTCACAACTCAATAGCTAAAACTGTTTTAGCGATGCTGGTGGCGCTCTCTCTGAGTGCGCAAAGCGGACCTGCTTGGGCCGGTTCATGCGCGCCAGAGCAGGTGTCCATCAAAGGGGACTTCGGGCAAATCAACTTTCGCGTTGAGATTGCTGATGATGCGCGCGAGCGTGCCACCGGATTGATGAACCGCCCCTCCATGGCCCGCCTTGCGGGAATGTTGTTTATCTACGACCAGCCCCAAAGTCTTGCCTTCTGGATGCGCAACACACTCATTTCGCTTGATATCATTTTTGTCGAGCCAGACGGGCGGATTGCCAAAATTCACTCAAAAGCGATTCCCCTAGATGAAACCTCGATCATTGGCGGCTCCGGTTTGACCCATGTTTTGGAAATTGGCGGCGGTTTGGCCGCGGATTTCGGCATCAAAGAGGGCGATATATTGCGCCATCCGTCCTTCAAGCAAAAAGAAGCGCTCTGGCCCTGCGGTTAGGGCTTTTCAATCGGAGAATCTGCCGTTAGGAAGCCCACAGATAGTCGGGGCGTGGCGCAGCCTGGTAGCGCACCTGTTTTGGGTACAGGGGGTCGGAGGTTCGAATCCTCTCGCCCCGACCATCTAAAGTCTTTGTGACGACGCATTGCCCATCGCTTTGCGCCACATAGATTAACCCTTCCGACTTTGTGACGCGAGCCTTTACGATGTGGGCCTTTGCGGCGTAACCCATTGCGACATAGGCCACTCTTTTGGAAACCTCTCAGATTCCAGCCGTGCAGGCTAATATTCAACTTTCATATCGAAGGCTAGAAACCGCATACTATACTCGCCGCACAAAAATTTACATTTTACACGAAACTCAAAACCGACTTTAGGATGAAGTATGCTTTGCTTAAGTAAACTTATGGGCGGTCTTGCGGGTCAGTCCCCGAGAGGTTTCTCAAACAAAAGTGCGAAACGGTTCTCGGATGTCAATCTTAGGCGCTTGAAAAGCGGTACAGCACGCATGCCCCGCGTATAAAGTGGCGCGACATCTAGTGAGCCGAGATAGGCGAACCCTTGCGATGTTACATCTTCGGCCAGCTTTGAGGCCTGCAACCCATTGGCATAAGGGAGCCTTTTGCGGATGGAGGCATCGTTTGCACGCTCATCTCGGGGGCGTTCCGGCTCTGGCGCGATGAGCCCCGAGAGCCAGCGCTTAAAGCGATGGGAGCGGGAAAACGGCTGCGCCCAATCCCCATCGTTTATCAACAGCCGCCCCCCGGGTTTAAGCACACGGAACCATTCCGAATACGCAGATTTGGGGTCGGTTAATGTCCAAGACAAATGCCGCGTCGTTGCAAAATCAAAGCTCTCATCGCGACAACCTGCCAAATGTTCTGCATCGCACAAAAGCGGCGTCCACGACGCGCCCTCCAGCTTGCGTTTGGCTTTGGCATGCATCGCCTCGGAAAAATCCAAGCCCGTCACCTCAGCCCCAAGGCTGCACAGCATCCGGCTGATCTCGCCGGTGCCACAGCCCAGATCCAGCACCTTTAAACCAAGCATGTCTTCATTTGGCATCAGGCCATTTGCATCTCGGAACAAGGCTTGCCAACACGGCATGCCAAATTGATCTTCGATTTTATGGGATGCGCTCTGGTCAAATGTTTCTGCACGAGCGGACCAGTAGGCGCGGATTTCTTCTTTAAGGTCAAAGTTTTGACCAGGACCTCTGTTCCCCGTCACGCTGGCAACCTCGCATCAACATAAAGCGCCCCGCGTTGCGTTTTCTCCAGATCAGTTTCAACCCGATATGTTTCACCAATGACAGGAAGTGAAAGAATATCCGCAGGCAAACCATCCGCCAAAATCTTACCATCGCGCAGCAAGACAAGCCTGTCACAAAACTTTGCCGCCAAATTCAGGTCGTGCAAAGCGGCCATCACCACGGGCTTGCGCCGCCCGACCTCTGCTTGGATGGACGTCATAATCGACAGTTGATGGTGGAGGTCGAGGGCACTCGTCGGCTCATCCAGCAAAATAACCTCGGGCGTGCGGACCAAAGTTTGCGCAACGGCAACCATTTGTGCCTGCCCACCGCTAAGATCGGCAATGCCACGGCTGGACAAATGTGACAGCCCTAACGCATTCAACGTATCAGAAACCTGATCCAAATTTTCAGGTTTCACCCGCCAGCCGCTTGTCTGCTTCAACGCCAGCAACACGCTTTCAAACACCGTAAGTAACGCATTGCACCCGAAGGCTTGCGGCATATAGGCGACCCGTCGGGCACGGTCTTTGCGCTTAAGGTCTGTGATGTCTTCTGCATCAATATGAAGCGTGCCACTCATCGGCTTGATCAGGCCAGCTAACGTCTTAAACAGCGTCGATTTGCCTGATGCGTTCGGCCCAATCAGGCCGACAAACGAGCCGCCCTCTATCGCCGAAATGTTGATGTCTTCAAGAATAGCGCGACCGCTATAGCCTGACGTTAAGTTGTTAATCGAAAGGGTCATGACAACTTCTCCCGCCGGGTGCTGAGGATAATTGAGATGAAAACCGGAACGCCAATAAGGGCCGTGATGATCCCGATGGGGTAAATGATTCCCGGTGTGATTGATTTTGAAATCAACGATGTCAGCGATAAGACCAATGCGCCGACCAGTGCGGAAAGGGGCACGAAATACCTTTGATCCTCCCCAACCAAAAGGCGGGCAATATGGGGGCCAACCAACCCGATAAAACCAACGGTCCCGACGAATGACACCGCCGTCGCCGCAAGCAAAGAGACACAAATCAACATCTCGACACGCAAACGGCCAACATCGACGCCCATGCTTTCAGCCGTCGCTTCGCCCATGCGCAGCGCCGTCATCGGCCAGGTTCTGTAAAGGCTAAACGGAATAGCGACACACAAAAGCAGGCTGCCAAGTGATATTTTCTCCCAACTCGCGCGACTAAGAGACCCCATCATCCAAAACACAATTCGGGCAATTTGGTCCTCGGATGCCATATATTGCATCAGTGACAAAAGCGCCGAGAAGGTGAAGAATATAGCAATCCCAAAAAGGATCATCGTTTCAGAGCCAACGCCCTTGAGGCGGGTCGCAAACAAGATGAAGCCGCAGGTTAACAATGCGAACACAAAGGCGTTCATCGTCACCAAAAGCGGGCCAACGGCTGGAATGACGCTGAACCCAAGGACAATGGCAAGCGAGGCTCCGAAACTTGCGGCGGCAGAAACACCCAAGGTAAACGGCTCTGCCAACGGGTTGTTCAAAATGGTCTGCATTTGCGCGCCAGCAACAGCCAAAAGTGCACCAACAAGGATGGCCGTGACGGCGACAGGTAGCCGGTAATCCCAGACTATCACCTTAAGCCGAACACCATGCGACATTGGTTCTTTGAAGACATCAAAGACAGTTGAGAGCGGATATTTCCCTGGACCTGTTGCAACATCCAAAAAGAAACTGAGAAGCAAAAGCGCCGCAACAATACCGATCATCAGATACCGGCGCGTAATTTGCATAGAATAGGCTTGCCGCATATCGGCATGGTCGACTTCAGATGTCATGAGTTGGGCCTCCTAAGCCACGGCAATCGCGTCTGGGAAAATGCCCCAGACGCGACTAAATAGTAGCTACGGTTAACCGCCAGATTTTAGTGTTCCCCAGAACACACCAGAATACCCGATGGGCAGGAAGGTCTCATGTAGCTCCTTCATTGTTGCATCCGGGTCCAAGTCTGCAAACAGATCAGGGTGTAGCCATTTGGCGAATGCCTGCATGGCCACAAAGTGATACGGGCTGTTGTAGAATTGGTGGTAAACAGAGTGGAAACGGCCATTTTTGACAGCCGAAAGCTCTGGCCAACCTTCACGAGATGCAAGCGCGGCTAAACGTACCTGAACGGCTTCTTCGGTGGCTTCATAGCCAAAAAGAACAGCCTCAGTTGCCGGATTGGCCTCGGCCCAATTCGCACCCGTACCAATGATAATGGCCGGATCATCCGAGAAAATCGCCTCAAGGCTCACCGCAGCAGAGAAGCCCGGTGTTTTTTGAGAGCCCCAGTTCCGGCCCCCCGCTAAATCAACCAGCCGCCCCATATTGGCTGCCCCAAAAGTATTGCAGCACTTGGCAGGGTTGTAGCCTGCGGCGCGTTCAATAAATACGACAGGGCGATCTTCAAGCGGTATTTGCTCGACCCGCGAATAGATCAATTTCATCTGTGACTGGTAATAGTCAGAGAATTTATCGGCCTCATCACGTTTGTCAAAAATCCGACCTAAAAGCTGAAGGCTCGGCACAGTATTTTGGGTGGGATCTTGCCTGAAGTCGACGAATACTGTCGCGATTCCAGCCTCTTCCAGCTTCTCGATAATACCGCTTTCCTGTGCTTTCAGCAGGTTCCCAAGGTTCATCAAGACAACTTCTGTGCCTAACGAGATAACGGCCTCTAGGTTCCACTCGTCGGAATACGGGCTGCCAAAGCTTGGAATATCTGCGGCTTCAGGGAAGATTTCGAGGTATTTGCGATAAGCATCCGGATCGTAAAGCACCATGTCGTTTTTCCAACCGGCGATACGAGCAAAGGGGTTTTCTTTGTCCAATAATGCGATGGAATAGATCATGCGGCCTTCGCCGATGACCACTTTGGATGGGTTTTTCTCAACTTCGACCGAACGGCCGGCGATATCGGTTACGGTGATCGTCTCTGCGGTGGCGAGCGTGGCAGTCGCAAGACAAATTGCGGCAGCTGCGGTAGCGGAGCAAAGACCCCGCGTCAGTGATCTGACATTCATGGGTCTCTCCTTGATGTATTAAACGACAGGCTAAAGCCTGCCGACGCGTCTCTAAAATAGTATCATACAATTTTTGTCAACTATTATTGACTACATATTTTGAACTGCTGAACATCTCAAAATAACGCATCAACCCGACATGATTAGGGGGCACATATGTATATGTGCCGCCATCACTGTGCTAATATTTACGCTGCTGGGCCACCTCATCACGTAAAACTGCGGGCAAAAAAAAGGCCGAGCACAAGGCTCGGCCGAAGTCCAACAGGGAGGTGGGAGACACATCAGTGTCCCCCGATGATTAGGATTTAGGCATCCGACCCGCGCGGTTCAAGAAAAATAGGCAGTTTTTAAAGCATATCCGTTATGCATTTGGCGCATACATCCGCTAAATCAGCCGTTTTCAATCATTTTAACCCGTTTTCTCTGCTCACCTATTTGGGACACAACAAAGTCGCGGAAGGCCGAGATGCGTTTAGACTGACGCAATTCTTCCGGATAGGCGAGGAACACCGGAACCTCGTTCGATTCGACCTCGGGCAGTACCCGCACCACTTCTTGATCGTCGATCGCCACATAATCGGGCAACATGCCGATCCCAAGACCATGGCGGACGGCCTGAAGGCAGCCAAAGTAGTTGTTCACGGTCAGCAGGCTTGGCAACTCATAGCTCATCAATTCACGCACCAGCGTGGCCCCGGCGCTGACCTGTTCCGAGGAAGAATTTTGGCAGATCAGGCGATGGTCCTGCAAATCCTTGATAGTTTGCGGCATCTCGTGGGTTGTCAGGTATTCCCGCGACGCATAGAGCCGCATTTTTACCGACATCAGCCGTTTGCGCACCAAATCCGCCTGTGACGGCTCTTTCATGCGGATTGCCACGTCGGCCTCACGCATTGGCAGGTCAAGGACGCGCTCGGTCAGCATCAGGTCAATATTTAATTCGGGGAAATCCGTATAGAAGTTGGACAGGCGTGGCGCTAGCCAAAGCGAGCCAAAGCCGATTGTGGTGGTCACGCGCAACTCGCCAAAGACCTCTTCCTCGCTGTCACGAATGCGGGCCGAGGCGGCGTCTAGTCGCTTGGACATGGCGCGGGTCGCATCGAACAGCAATTCACCCTGTTCAGTGAGAATCAGCCCGCGCGCGTGGCGGTGAAAAAGGGTGGTATTTAAGGAATCCTCTAACGCGCGCACCTGCCGCGAAACGGCCGATTGAGACAGATGTAGCGTGTCTCCGGCGTGGGTCAGGCTGCCTGCATCGGCAACTGCGTGAAATACTCTTAGCTTGTCCCAATCCATTTTGGACGCTCTTTCATCATAAAATACAGTGTTTTTTATTTGTAACCCTGTGGAGTGGTGGTCGCAAAGGGAAGTTTCGTAAAAATTGCTTGGTAGGTCAGGTTTTGTGACCTATAATGATTAAATCATGAGCACTGGGAGGCGCGACATGGGTACTCAATCCATTTCACTAAACGATAAATATGACCTGACGAAATCGCCTGTGTTGTTGAACGGCACGCAAGCGCTGGTGCGCCTCGTATTGATGCAAAAGGCCCGTGATGCGGCGGCTGGGTTGAACACTGCCGGGCTGGTCACAGGGTATCGCGGCTCGCCTTTAGGGGCGGTTGATATGCAAATGAGCCGTGCCTCTAAAGTGCTGGATGACGCGGATGTCACCTTTCAGTTGGGTCTTAACGAGGATCTTGCCGCCACCGCGATTTGGGGCGCGCAACAGGCGGAATTACGCGGAGAGGGACGCTTCGATGGCGTGTTTGGCCTGTGGTATGGCAAAGGCCCCGGCGTGGACCGGTCCGGTGATGTGATGCGCCACGCCAATATGGCGGGAACGTCTGTACATGGCGGCGTATTGATGGCGATGGGCGATGATCACACTGGCGAATCCTCGACCACATTGCACCAATCTGATTGGGCCATGGTGGACGCTTATATGCCCATCGTGTCGCCTGCTGGCGTGCAGGAAATCCTTGATTACGGCCTGTATGGCTGGGCGTTGTCGCGCTTTTGCGGCCTTTGGGTGGGCTTGAAAACCATGAAGGATACGATCGAGGTCACCTCGGTCATTGATGGCAATCCCAACCGCGTGTCCTTTGTTGAGCCTAAGTTTGATATGCCCGAGGATGGGTTGAATATTCGCCTGATCGACACGCCACAACTACAAGAGGCGCGGGTGATTGATTATAAGCGCGTGGCGGCGGAAGCCTTTGCAAAGGCTAATAAAATTGACCGCCCGATGTTTGGTAATGCCAAGGCTAAAATCGGGTTTGTGGCGGCTGGCAAGAACTGGCTCGACCTGACCCATGCGCTGTCATTGCTGGGCATTGACGAGGCCGAGGCAGCGCGCCTTGGCATTGCGACCTATAAAATTGGTCAGGTTTGGCCGTTGGACATGGACAGTTTCAACGATTGGGCGCGTGATCTGGATTTGATCGTGGTGGTCGAAGAAAAACGCAAACTGATCGAAGTGCAAATTAAGGAGGCGATTTTTGATGATCGTCGGGGGCGGCGCGTCTATGGCGGCCTCAAAGAGGGGGAGGAGTTGTTCTCGCCACGCATGGCCTTGAACCCAATTGAAATTGCAGAGAAAATTGGCGCCATCTTAATTGAGGAAGGGCGGCGTACTGAGCGTATGGATGCGGGTTTGGTAAAGCTGGATGAGGCCAAGCGCGCGGATAATGCCCAAGATATCGCGGCCCGTTTGCCGTATTTCTGCTCGGGCTGCCCACATAATTCCTCGACCAAAGTGCCTGAGGGTTCGCGCGCTTATGCGGGCATCGGCTGTCACTACATGGTGCAGTGGATGGACCGCGAAACTGTGGGCTTTACGCAGATGGGCGGCGAGGGGGCAAACTGGATCGGCGAGGCTCCGTTCAGCAAACGTGATCACGTTTTTCAAAACCTCGGGGACGGCACCTATAATCACTCGGGAATTCAGGCCATTCGTGCGGCTGTCGCGGCGGAAACCAACATCACCTATAAGCTGTTGTTCAACGATGCCGTTGCCATGACTGGTGGGCAGGGCAATGAGGGTGGCCTAGATGCGCCGCGTATCGTGAATGAGTTGCGTGCCATGGGGATTGAAAAACTAGCGCTGGTTTACGACGAAAAAGAGGATGTAGACTTCAGCCAATTTCCGTCAGGTTTAGAGCGCCATGAACGAGCTAACCTTCTTTTTGTTCAGAAAGATTTTAGTAAATTCAAAGGCGTATCGGTCATTGTTTATGTTCAAACTTGCGCCGCAGAGAAACGCCGACGCCGTAAACGTGGACTATTTCCTGACCCTGATAAACGGGTGTTTATCAATGCCGAAATTTGCGAAGGCTGTGGCGATTGTGGGGTGCAATCTAACTGCGTCTCTATCGTTCCGCTCGAGACTGAATTTGGCCGAAAACGGGCGATTGATCAATCGTCGTGCAATAAAGATTTTAGCTGTGTCAGCGGCTTCTGCCCATCCTTTGTGACGATTCAAGGCGCGCAGTTGAAAAAACAGGCCACCGCAGAGGTGGAATTACCCGATTTGCCCACACCAAAACTGCCTGTGATCACAGGTACGCATAACGTTGTGATCACAGGTGTTGGTGGCACTGGCGTCGTCACGATTGGGGCTATTTTGGCAATGGCTGCTCATATCGACGGTAAGGGGGCTGGCATGATGGAAATGGCAGGTTTGGCACAAAAAGGTGGCGCTGTGCACATCCATTGCCGCCTTTCCAACAATCCTGACGATATCAGCGCCATTCGCGTTGCAATAGGCGAGGCTGACGCGATTATTGGCGGTGATTTGGTGACGACGGCAGGGGCCAAAACCCTAGGGTTAATGACCCAAGGGCGCACGGCGGCAGTGGTTAACAATCATGAGATTACGACAGGTGATTTCACCCGGGATACAGAGTTCACAATCCCCTCGGATCGCTTGCAATTGTCGCTTCAGGCACGCCTGAAAGAGGATGTGCAATTCTTTGATGCCTCCGAGCTGGCGCGGGTGTTGATGGGCGATAGTATCTATTCAAATATGATGATTTTCGGGGCGGCTTGGCAACGAGGGCTTTTACCAATCACCTATGCGTCCCTGATAGGGGCGATCGAGTTGAACGGTGCCGCGCCAGAGCGTAATAAGCGCGCCTTCGAGTTGGGCCGTTGGGCCGCAGAATTCCCGGATCAGGCGGCTGGTTATATTGGCGATCCGCTGGTTGATCTACCCAAGACATTAGATGAGAAAATCAGCTTCAGGCGCACTCATTTACTAGCCTATCAATCGTCGCGTTTAGCTAGGCGTTATGAGAAGAAATTGGCTAAAGTTGATGACCTTCAATTGAAGGATGCTGTTGCTAATGGGTATCATAAGCTATTGAGTTACAAGGATGAATATGAAGTTGCACGACTTCATTTAGAAACAGAAGCCAAGGTGCGTGCGGCTTTCGATGGTGAGTTGAAATTGACCTACCACCTTGCGCCGCCAATGCTGAGCAAGATGGGGCCTGACGGGCGCCCCCTTAAGAAAGAGTACGGGGGATGGATGGCGCGCGGCTTTGCCATTTTGGCTAAACTGAAACCCCTGCGCGGCACAGTTTTTGATCCGTTTGGCTACACTGAGGAGCGCAAAACAGAGCGCGCTTTGATCAAACAGTATGAGGCAGATTTACCCAAGATAATCGCGGCTACGAACCGTGATGCGGCGATTGCATTGGCTGAATTGCCCTTGCAAATTCGTGGTTTTGGTCCGGTCAAGAAAGCCAATATTGAGAAGGCAGAAAAACGACGCGAGGAGCTTATTTCCGTGCTGAATTTATCTGAACCCGCACTCGCGGCGCAATGAGCACCGTAGGCGCTTAACCTTTACGCAAAAGGTAAATTTGGTGCTTGTCTTCATCGGTTGATGAGATCAATTCATGACCGGCCTCGGCGCAAAAATGTGGCATGTCGATCACGGCTGCCGGGTCATTTGCCAACACGCGTAAAACTTGTCCTGAAGACAGCGCTTGTAAGCGCTTGCGCGCCTTTAAGACGGGCAGGGGGCAGAGCAGCCCAATTGCGTCAAGTTCCGCGTCAAAATCCATATGCGTGATCTAGGCGACACGCACGCCTTTGTCCACGCGCAGCCTTCTTACTTTTGCCTGAAACGCGGGGTATCGTGCGGCCATGGAAGTGGTGGCAAATGAAGCGCAGGTGCAAACCGTGCGCAAAAGGCGGGTGTTCTACATTCCCGGCTATGACCCTATTCCCCCACGCCGATACCGTGAATTGTACCGAAAAGAAGGTGCGGATCAGGCCAATATAAGCGGGTATAGCATTGATTTAAAATCAAAATCTGGCAAAGAAATTTACGGATGGCACGCCCATTCAGAGATCAATGGCGCACAAACTGACGCCCAGATTGATGTGCTGATCTGGTCTGATATCGTGCGCGGTTCAATGTCGAACACGATCCCTGCGACCTACTTTCAACTGCTACGCACGGCGGCAACCTACATCGGCACCGGTGCCTTGTTTCGCCTGATGCGTCTGCGCAAAGGGCCAATTATTGCAGCGCTATACCCGATTGGGATGTTACTTGCGCAGCTTGGCCTCGCGATATTACTGGGCACGCTGTTGGCAAACCTATTGAAGTTTGGTGTGGCCAAAGCGGTTGAGGCCATTGGTTTCGGGGTATTCCCTTGGGTAATGGCTTTGTTTGGGTGGGCTGTCGTTGCCACTGCGGCATTCAAAATATTGCGCTGGTTTCAGGCCAAAGACGGTAAGTTTTTCGCCTATTATTTGATGCATGACTTCGCCTATTCAGCCCGCTGGATGGGGGCAAACCCACCGGAGTTGGAAAGCCGCATGACGGAATTTCGCGCTACGATAGCGCAGGCTTTGCATGAAGATGTGGACGAGGTTTTAATCGTTGGCCATTCCTCGGGCGCACATTTGGCAGTGTCAATTCTGGCCGATTTGATCCGTGCGGGTGAGGTGCCGCCAGACGGCCCGAAACTGGCATTTTTGAGCCTTGGACAAGTGGTTCCGATGGTCTCGTTCCTGCCCAAAGCCACGCGATTGCGGGCAGATTTACACTATCTTTCCACCCGAGATGAGATCACTTGGATTGATGTCACAGCCCCCGGTGATGGCTGCGCTTTTGCGTTGTGTGACCCGGTTTCGGTCTCTGGGGTGGAGCCTAAGGGCAAAAAATGGCCACTGATTTTCTCAGCCGCATTCACCCAAAGCCTTAGCCCCGCGCGGTGGAAGGAATTGCGATGGCGCTTTTTTCGGCTGCATTTTCAATACCTTTGCGCTTTTGATCGCCCTAAGGACTACGATTACTTTCAAATCACCGCTGGACCAATAACGCTGCATGAGCGCTATCACGATCGCCCGCAGTCCAAATCCCGCATTGACGTCGCCGCCTCTGGCTATACCTCTATGTCATGAGTGAAATCATCCCGCCAAAACCAACCGCGCGCCCGGATAAGGTCTCTTTGCTTAAATATCTGCGGCTGTTTCGCCAAGACATTTTGTCGGCACAACCGGCCAAGCTGTATCGCGCGTGGATGGCGGAGTTTAAGACGCCTTTTTTTCACAGCTACATGATCAATCAACCAGATCTGGTGAAGACCGTTCTAAAAGATCGCCCGCAAGATTTCCCCAAATCAGATCGTATAGGCGCGGGATTGCGCCCCTTGCTGGGCAACTCGGTATTTTTGACCAATGGTGAGGTTTGGAAGCGTCAGCGTCGCATTATTGATCCGGCCTTTGAGGGGGGGCGTTTGCGCGATACTTTCCCTGCCATGTGGCAGGCTGGGGAAGCGGCGACTGCGCGCCTTAACGATGGGGTGCAAGAGGTCGAGGCCATCACCAGTTTTGCCGCAGCCGATGTGATTTTTCGCACGCTTTTCTCGATCCCGATTGAGGATAAAACGGCGCAAGCCGTGTTTCACGAGTTCCGCGACTATCAGAGAACCCAGCCGATCTTGAACCTTGCGGCCTTCATCAAAGGCCCGAAATGGATGCCGCGCCTGTTTCGCAAGCGCACCAAGGAAACGGCCAAATCCATTCGCGGGTTGATCACGCAATTGACCGAAGCGCGCATGGTCAAGATTAAGGCAGGCACTGCGCCTGATGATCTCGCGACCAAGATTATGACCACCGCTGATCCCGAGACCGGCGAGGTTTTCACCACTGAAGAAATGGTCGATCAGGTGGCGATTTTCTTTCTGGCAGGTCACGAAACCAGCGCCTCTGCCTTGGCTTGGACCTTGTATTTACTAGCTTTATTCCCTGAGTGGCAGGACAAATTAGCACAAGAAGCAAAGGCGTTGGATGGTGGCTGTGACTTCAAAGTGATGTCTAAACTGCGTGCCTCGCGCGACGTATTCCGCGAAGCCTTGCGCCTTTACCCGCCTGTGCCGATGATGGTGCGCGAGGCCACATGCCCCGTGACATTTCGCGACCGTCAAGTGAAGGCTGGCGCGCAGGTGGTGATCTCGCCATGGCATTTGCACCGCCACGAGCGCCTGTGGGACAACCCCGACGGGTTCGACCCAACAAGGTGGGCGACCGAGAATGGCAAAGAGTGCCAGCGCAACGCATACATCCCGTTTTCCAGTGGGCCGCGGGTGTGCACAGGGGCGGGGTTTGCGATGGTTGAGGGGCCGTTGCTGCTATCAATGTTGGTGCGTGCGTTCCGCTTTGAGCTGACGGACCGCACGCCGGTGCCTGTTGCGCATTTGACCGTGCGCTCCAAGGATGGGATATGGTTAAAGCTGACAAGGAGAGACCCAGATGAGTAAAGGCAAAGGTGCAGCACCAAGATCGTGGCTGGTTGTTGGGATTTGCTTTGCGTTGGGCGTGGTGTTGATGTCTTTGGGTAATGTGGATCGCGCGATCTGGAGCATGTCATCATATGGGGAGCCAGTTGCCGGGCGGGTGATTGACATGCATAGTATTAGGGCCACGTCCGGTGATCCTACTTTGTCCTTCCTACCACGGGTAAGTTTCACTGATCCCGGTGGCATTGATCGAGAAATTACCGTCAAGGCTGGCTCGCCTGATTATAATTTCCGCAAAGGTGATCGCGTGACAGTTCTTTGGCGCGCAGAAAACCAGACGATTTCTATACAATTGCCGTTTCAGCGTCATTGGGCGGTGGCGATTGTGATGTGGGTTTTTACGGCTGTTGGGATTGTGCTGCTGCTGGCGGCGTTTTGGTTTGTTTTGCTCCGCATATTTTTGGCATGGCGTGCGCGACGTGCAAGGCGTGCCGACATGTAGCCAGGCATTTTAGGGCTTCAAACCGATACTGTGATCTGACCAAAAAATCTGAACTTTCAAACAGAATTAATCCTTGCTCCCACTATCATTCCTAGCCCGATAGCTTATGAAAAGCGGTGTCTTAAGGAGAATGACTAATGGGAGCTTCACCAAGCTTACTTGACCTGATTGCGGCGGCGCAGACCAATGCAAAGGCGTTTGAAGATCGCATTTCAGAAGTCGTCAAACTTATAGATGGGCAGAGCGCGTCTGAGGCCCAAGCTGAAGAGCTTCGTGATGCGACTGTTTCGCTTGAACTGGCGGCGGTCGATATCTTTTGCGTGTTCGAGGCGCGGATGCAAAACCACTTTAAGCGCGGCCCGTTTTCACGCAAATTGAAAGCCCTATTGTTGAAGGCAGAGAAAGTTGATCTCGCCGATAGGGTTCACCAATATTATCTAGCGATTAACGTGTTGAAGCATGGCAAAGGTGCCAGTCATCGCGAATTGCTTGAAAGCCCAAGCGCTCTTTTTGTGGTGAAACCATCTGAGGATATTATCGTCGATGAGGCGCGCCCCGCCGTAGGCCTTGTTGATGTCACTGTGCCGGGATTTTTTGACGGGCTAAGCGCAACAATTCTTGAGGCTTATCACTTCCTTGAAAACAAGTAAGTCCTGTCTCTGTTAGGCTTTATTCCTGTTCAAAGCCCAGTCTAGCACCCGCAACCTTATGGCCGAGGCCAGCCCCAGATCCAGCCCGCGGTCTTTATCAATGCGCGCGGCGAACTCGTTGATGGGAATGTTTTGCTCGGAGGCCATGCGCCGGAAGGCCGCCCAAAATTCATCCTCAAGGGACACCGACGTGCGGTGCCCCTTTAAGGTTAAGGATCGTTTCTTGGGCCGGCTCACTTGTCCAACTTATGGCCGTCGAGTTTGGTTCTCGCGGCCAGTTGCGCCTTCATATCAGCCTGCTTTTGCTCTTTGGTGCGCCCAAATTTAAGCGCGTTGGCGTCACCCTGTACGCGTTTGCCAGCGCGGGTTCTTTCTTTGCGAGCCTTGCTCAGATTTCCAGCTTTCATTTCGGTCCAATCATATCTTCGGGCCGCACAACGCGGTCGAAGGTTTCAGCGTCCACCAGCCCAAGGGCGATGGCCTCTTCCTTCAATGTTGTCCCGTTTTTATGCGCCGTTTTAGCGACTTTTGTAGCGTTGTCGTAGCCAATGGTCGGCGCCAGTGCTGTGACCAACATTAGGCTTTCCTTCATCAATTTATCAATGCGTTCTTCATTGGCCAGCGTGCCAACCACCATGTTGTCGGTGAAGCTAGACCCTGCATCGCCCAAAAGTTGCATCGACTGGATCACGTTATAGCTCATCATCGGGTTGTAGACGTTCAACTCGAAATGACCCTGTGAGCCTGCCATGCCCACGGCCGCATCATTGCCCATCACATGGATGCAAACCATGGTTAACGCCTCGGCCTGTGTCGGGTTCACTTTACCGGGCATAATGGACGAGCCCGGCTCGTTTTCTGGCAAGATCAGCTCGCCCAGACCCGAGCGCGGGCCAGAGCCAAGCAAGCGCATGTCATTGGCGATTTTGAACATCGAGGCGGCGACAGTTTTCAGCGCGCCCGAGAACATCACCATCGCGTCATGTGCGGCCAAGGCCTCGAATTTATTGGGGGCGGTCACGAATGGCAGCTCGGTGATCGAAGCGATCTCAGCCGCGACTTTCTCGGCAAAACCTTTGCGGGTGTTTAGGCCCGTGCCAACTGCCGTGCCGCCTTGAGCCAGCTCGTAGATGTCGGGCAGGCAGGCCTCGACGCGGGCGATGCCTTTGGCCATTTGATGCGCATAGCCACCAAATTCTTGGCCCAAGGTCAGCGGTGTCGCGTCTTGCGTATGCGTGCGCCCGATCTTGATGATGTCTTTGAATTCAACTGACTTTGCGTCCAAAGCGGCGTGCAATTTGCGCAGACCCGGCAGCAAGGTGTCGCGTGCAACCATGCCGATGGCCACATGCATCGCAGTGGGGAAGGTGTCGTTGGAGGACTGCCCCATATTGCAGTGATCATTGGGGTGGACGGGGGATTTTGATGCCATCACGCCGCCCATCATTTCAATCGCGCGGTTCGAGATAACTTCGTTGGCGTTCATGTTGCTTTGCGTGCCAGAGCCGGTTTGCCACACGACCAGCGGGAAGTTGTCGTCCAGCTTGCCGTCAATCACCTCTTGGGCGGCGGCTTGGATATGGGGTGCTAAGTCTGCGGGCAAATCACCGAACTCAAGGTTCACGGCGGCGGCAGCTTTCTTGATAACGCCAAGTGCGCGCACGATGGCCACGGGCTGGCGCTCCCAACCGATCGGGAAATTCATGATCGAGCGCTGCGTCTGCGCGCCCCAATACTTATCTGCAGGAACCTCTAACGGGCCAAAGCTGTCAGTCTCGGTACGGGTGGCGGTCATGGGAATTGTCCTTCCAAAAGCAAACTCGGCACTGATGTAGCGGTGCGACGCGGGCTTGGCAATTGGGCAGGAGCGCGCGGTTGCGCAAACAAAGGCCTAAGGCTTGCGAAAAGCGTCCAGCGAGACGACATCTGCCTCTTTTGCAGGCTCGTTCGCGTCTTCCTCAAGCTCGGCATCATCCTCGGGATTCTTCAGATCGAGCGCTTCGGCCAGATCAAGGTCGGGCAATTCCACCACTTCGTGCAAGGCTTCGTCCTCGTCATCATCGTGACTCTCAAACCGCAGGCCGAACTCAACCGAGGGGTCGACAAACGTGCGCAACGCCTCGAATGGGATCGACAGTGGCTCGGGATTATCGCCAAAGTTAAGCGTGATCTGGAAGCCATCAGGAGCCACAATCAGGTTGTCGAACCAATGTTGCACGACGATTGTCATATCTGCCGGGTAGCGGTCAAACAGCCAGTCGGCCATTTCCACATTCGGGTGACGGGTATCAAACGTAATGAAGAAGTGATGCTCGCCGGGCAGGCCATTCGCGCCGACATCTTCCAATACTTCCGCAATCAGCCCACGCATAGCGCGGTGCATTTTGTTGCCATAGTCGATGCTGTCGGACATGTTTTTAGCCCCCGGTTAGACGCGGCTCCACCATGCGCGGATTCGCAGGCGAGGGGAAGGGGGGCTCAGGCCAGATAGCTTAAAACCAGACCGAGTACCGCGCAAATTGGCAAAACCAGTAGCATATCCCATTTGCGCCACAGCAGAAGTACCGCCGCGATTACGGCAATCAAAAACGCCCCCCAATGTGGCGCGCCACTCTCGAAAAACACTGCGCCGCCAAACCAAAGCCCCAGATTGGCAATGACGCCAACCACCGCGGCCGTGATTGCTGCCAAAGCGCCCGACAGGCGCGGCATATGCGCGAGCCGGTCAATATAAGGGGCACCCGCGAAAATCCAAAGGAAACATGGGGTAAAGGTTACCCAAAGCGTCACAATCCCGGCTGCTAGCGCAAGCGTTAGCCCTCCCGTGGAAAATCCAACCACCATGGCCACAAATTGCGTCACCAATATCAGTGGCCCCGGTGTGGTCTCGGCCAAGCCCAAGGCGTCAACCATTTGCGCGGTGCTGAGCCAGCCGAAATCTCCCACTACGGTCTGTGTCATATAGGTCAAAACCGCGTAGGCCCCGCCAAATGTGACCACCGCAAGGGTCGAGAAAAACTTTGCCATATCCAGCAAAATACCCGGTGAAATGAGCGCCAATACCGCGACCGGGATCAGCCAGATGGCGAGGCCGATGGCGATTGTACGTACCGTTTCTATGAGGGGTGTTTTTGGGGCAGGGGGCGTGTCTTCGACCTCGCCCTTTAAGGTCAAAGTGCCGATGATTGCGGCCAGTATAATGACCAATGGAAACGGCGCGTTAAGCAAGAACAACGCGGCGAAACTAAGTGCTGCGATTGCGTAATGCACCGGGCCTTTTAGCGCTTTCTTGGCAACCTTGATCAGGGCTTGGATCACAATCACCACCACGGCGGCCTTCACGCCCAAAAACAGCGATTGCACCAAAGGGAGTGCGCCGTAAACGCCGTAAGCCAGCGCCAATATTGCAATCACGACCGCACCCGGAATGACAAATAACAGCCCGGCCAAAAGCCCACCCGGAACGCCGCGCATGCGCCAGCCTGAATAGGTGGCCAATTGCATCGCCTCTGGCCCGGGCAGGACCATGCAAAATGACAGTGCACGCAGGAATTGTGCCTCGCTTAGCCAGGGACGGTCCTCGACTAACTCTTTGTGCATCAAGGCAATTTGTGCCGCAGGGCCACCAAAGGATAGCACGCCAATGCGCCCAAAAATGCGTGCCATATCACGGTAAGAAATCATGTGCTTGCCACCTGAGATGCATGGGTTTCGCCCTGACCATCACGCGCCCAACGATAGAGCGCATCATAGATCATCATGCCTGCATCAAGCTGTGCATTATCGTCTTTATATTGGCGCGATAGCCCGACTGATAGTGCCAGTAGGCCTGTGGCCTCGGGGGCCAAGTCATGGCGGTTTGTATCAGCGGCGCGGATGATTTTGGCCATTGATTGCAGCGGTGCCATGTCTAGTTTGAACGCGGTCATCATGGCGTCAAAACTGCATAAATCGTCCTTATGCGAGAAGGCGCTGTCCTCCACATCAAATGGGGTGGCGTTGAACTTTTCGGCCACGTTCAGCACCTCTGAGGGGGGTACAAACATGAATTGTGCGCCCGGATCGACAAAGCGGCGGATCAGCCATGGGCAGGCGATGCGGTCGATCTTGGGGCGGTGGCGTGTGACCCATAAGGGGCCGGGAATTTCATGCGCGGGGATCAGCGGCAGGCCTGCGTCGCGCCACGCAAATATACCGCCCTCTAGGGCCTCGGCCTTGAGGCCTTTGGCGCGCAGAATTGCGGCCGCGCCATGGCTTAGTTTTAGCCCCTTTTGGCAGATCACAACCACTGGGCCAGTGCCGCTATATTGGTTAATCTCAGTATGCTTCCAGCGTTGAGAGGTGGGCACAAGGCGCGGGTCCTCGGCAAAGTCTGGCTCGATGCACACGTCTAGAATGTGCGGTGCATCGGACGTGCCGATAAGGCGCATCAGTGCGGAGCAGGTAATTTCATTAAAACTGGCCATGGTGGCACCCCTAATATGTTTGTGTCGAAGGGATGCGAGCAATCGGCTGGCGCCTCACGGGGTGTCGCGGTGTCCCCATGAGGCTAAAATGCCTTTGCTTGTGGGCGGCGTCAAGAGGGAGGCTGGCTTAGTGAGCCCAAATAGGCGTGGTGATCATCTCCCGCGCCTTTGCTGACGTCGTTGCGGCCTCATTCTTGCACGGGTTACGTGACTTCTAAGCGCCTTGCCTCTGGTGTTTCTTAGGCGGCGCAAACCCTCTTGATTTTTGTCACGTAATTGCTTGGAAATGTTCGCGGCGTAATCAATCAGGAGGCTTCTTACTCTCTCAAATTCCTTACTTGTTCTTGTTGCACTGGCAATGAGAATTTCCAAACAAGCGGTCACAACGGCATCCATTTCTTGATAATCGCTGCGAAGAAGGGCTCTCTTGAAGCGTTCCTCGTACCAAGCAAACGTGTGCCCAATATGTACTGTCTGGGGTTTCATCTCGGGGCCCCGGGGTTTGCTAAGATCGGGAACTTTTGGGGTTCCGTAAACGATGTTTACTGCCTCGGTTACGACAGACAGACTCAAGTTTAAATCATATACTAGGTATAGAAATATCATTTTTCGTTGATTGGGCGATGGGCCGTCGACTTGGCATGGTGTCTCAAGTATGACTGTGTTTACATTAAGTACGATCCACTCGGCTACGCTTTTGGCCGAGTAGGTATTTTTTGGAGGTTTAGTGCTGCTGAATTTCACCATTGGAAAGTATCCCATGTTTATTGCAGTTTTTATTTAAATTTGTATATTTTTAATGGTGAATGTTAGGCCTGTAGATGTGAATTAGTCAATCCAAGCTACCGCACGCCAAAAAGTGGCGGAAGCGTTCACTACATGACAGAGCCGTTTGACTGTGCAAACCTACGAAGTGGTAAGGTGCAATGGTTGGAGATTAGCGCAGGTTTCTGTTGCCAGGTACCTGCAAACCCCGCCAAACGCTGCTAAGCGAGAGGACTTAAGTTTTCAATAGATCCGACTGCTTACGCAGCCATCGCCATTGGAGCTTTGTTGTCATTTGCAACTAGCTTGTATGTACCGATAACGGTGGTAACTCACCGAAACAAAGCAAACCCCTTTAGACGTCCGTCGATCCTATTTCGACCCCATGATCGCCAAATGAGCGATGTGTTGGTGGAGTCGCCGGGTACCGCCCCCGGGTCCGATCCGTGTATTACGAGCGCGTTTATGTCCATAGTCCCCGAGGGGACGGTTTATATATAGGGCGGGGTGTGGGGATATACAATCTCTGTGATGCTGAGTTGGGTGAGGTTCTGAGGTGGCTGCTTGGAGCCCAAAGTTACTGAATACTGCATGTTGCACTAAGGTCCGTTATTTACGAAAGAGCCAAAAACCTTCAACAACTGCTTAGGTTTGGAACGGGGTTTGTGGCAGCGTTAAACGAGGTGCTTTGCGGGTGAGCCAAAAACGAGCGTTTTTGGTAACGTTCTGGTACGCTCGGCATCGTTTTGGTGAATTTCCACGTTATGAACCCAAATTTTAACTACATTATTTGATGATCAATTTCGACAACTCAGCATCAATATCGAAGATCATTCTTTGCAGCCGTTGTAGCCATTGTCTGAAGTGCATTTCACCGACGACGAGTACAGATATCGTAACTTCTGAACCATCAAAAAAGGGCTCAATCCAAGCACCAAAGCCGTCATCACGATCTATTGCAGCTGTAAGTTTACTCTCTTGGTCAAGTCCGCCCTCGTGAATTATCTTGTTACGCAAACCTCGTAGTCGATGCAAACTGGCCCAGTCGCGGTCCCATTCTGTGGTTTTGCATAAATCTGCAACGTGTTGCAGGATGTATTGAGAGCGATACAATGGAGGAATACGGCCATCTTTGGTGAGCTCATATTTCCTTCTCACATCTGCGGCGGGCGCACTACCCTCAGGAGTAAGACCTATGATAGCGGCTTCGGCCATCGAATATGCAGAGCAAAGCAACGCTGAGCGCAACTGACGAGCTAGTAATTTATTTTCCAATTCCAAGCGACGTCTATCGTTAATATCTTGAGGTTGGCGCTCTGAAGCCTGAGCTGCTTCGAATGCAGTCTGATTAACATTTTCGATCCGACCTAGAGAAACCATTAATGCTGAAAACTTCTCACTATTGCGAAATTCCGCCATATCGCCTCACTTTCTAGATCACCCAATCGATACGTCACTCTGCCCCATCACTATGTTTTTGTGTTAGAGTTTATGTCGGCATCCTAATTGAAGGTTTGCGCGAGCAGAACCTTTGTAACAGCAGATATACCACCAAAAACGACCGTTTGTTGAACGGTTCACCGAACCGGCCATTGACGCACCTTCAGCGAATGTCAACAAAGTCCGCAAAGCAGACATTGCTTAGATCAGGGGCGTAGAAAAGGGCAGCCGCCAAGCAATGACGGCTGCTGAAAACCTTTAGAACCCGGCTTTGATGCGCTCGAATTCTTTGATCATCATTTCGCGCAGGGTGATGTCCATTGGCAGTTGTGCCAGTTGCGGCGCGGTGATCTCGTTTAGGCCAACTTCGCTCAGTACCTCTTGGGAAAATGTTCCCATGGCGGCGGTGTTGGAGTGGCCGTAGCCCCATTCATTGACGATGTAATCGGCGGTCTCTTGGCTGAGGAACGACTCGATGAAATCATGCGCTTTATCTTCGGAGCCGGGGCCGTCTTTCAGGTTCACATAGCCGCAAAACCACGACGAGGAGCCTTCTTTGGCCTCGCGCTGGAAGCCGATGTTATAGCCGTCGGCGACCATTTGCACCGGGGTCTCGTTCCACGCCCATGCCACCAAAACTTCACCGGTGGCCATCAGTTGCGCCAGCTCTGCGCCGTCGGCCCAATAGGCGCGGGTGTTGGCGTGGGCCTTGCGCATCCATTCCGAGGCTTTCTTGAAATCCTCCTCGGTGGCTTTGGTCCAATCCGCGGTGCCAGTGGCCAGATAGGCCAACGCGTAAGCGTCTTCGACGTTGTCGGGCAGGGAGATGCGACCTGCCATGGCTGGATCGACGAAAATCTCTAGCGTGGCGATCTGATCGGCGGTGATTTTATCGCTATTATAGGCGATGCCCGTCATGCCCAGATCGGCGGGGATGAAGTATACGTCCCCATCGCGCACAAATGTCGGATCGTTTTTGTAGATATCGGCCAAAGTGTCATAGCTTGGGACTTTTGACAGGTCCCAAGGCTCCAGCAGGCCCGCTTGGAACCACTTATCAATAGATTGCGAGCACGGATGTGCCACATCAGCCTTGAAGCCGGAGCGCAGTTTTTGGAAGGCTTCTTCCTCTTCGCCAAAGAACGCATAGGTGGGGCCAGCGCCGTGTGTGGCTGCGTATTTGATGAAAAACCCGTCTTCCTCGTAGCCGGACCAGTCAAAAACCAGAAGGTCGGGATCGGCGGCAAATGCGGCGGTGGAGGCAAGCGTGAGGGCGGCAGTGCCCAGCAATTTGGTCAAGCGGTTCATAGGTGGAGGCTCCCGGATGTGTGAAGGCTATACTGGGGGATGAGCCTAGGCGAGCAACCTGTGTCCAGCAAGATAAAACTGCGCGACAGGGCGGGGCGGGACAAGGCAGGGCTGGGCGGGTTAGCGAGCGGCGCGCGCGCTCATCACGTCTTGGGCCAGCAAGATGGTGTAGGCTTCCAACTCGGTCAGGGCCGCATCAGCAGCCGTGGCGTCTTGGGCCTCCAACGCATCGGCGACCTGTGTGTGCAAGGCGACGATGCGCTCGCGCGAGCGCGCGGTGAAGGTGATCATGTTCATCAACGGCTGCATCGCCTCGACCGCGCCGGCCAATTGGTAGGACATCACCGGGTTTTGCGCCCCGTCCACCAAGGCACGGTGAAAGGCCACATCCGAGGCGCAAAAGGCTTCGTCGCTGAGGCCTGCTTGGGTCTGGCGAAATATTTCGGCACGCATGGTGGCAAGGTGATCGGCGCTGCGGCGCTTGGCTGACAGGGGGGTGCAGGCGCGCTCGAGGGTGAAGCGGGCCTCGCAAGCGGTCTCGAAGCTGACCTCGTTCATTGAAAGGAGCAATGTGGAGGTGGTGATCTGCTGCGCGTAGGCGTCTTCAAAGGTCAGCCGGTTCACAAAAGCCCCGCCAGTGGCACCGCGCTGCGTGCGGATCAGGGCTTGGGCGGCCAGACGTTTCAACGCCTCGCGCACGGTGGGACGGGACACTTTGAACTGCTCGGCCAGCTCTGCCTCGGAGGGCAGGCGGGCATCAACGATCAGCTCTCCCGCCATGATCGCGTTGCGGATCGAGGCGGCTATCGTGCTGGAAAGATCGCGGGCGGGCTCAGATTTTTTCATAAGTTAATTTTCATCAGCGGGCATTTAATCAATTGTCAGACATATAAAAATCTGACACCCTAACTTAACAGCGACAGCGGGAGGCGCAACGCGGATGTGGGCGGATCGGATCAGGGCAATGGCAGGGGCGCATTGGATCGTGCTGTTCGGGGTAATCCTTGCGTCTTGGGCCGCGCTATATGCCCTGTCGATCCCGTCCGAGCTGCGCCTGTTGGAGGGCCTCTACGGGCGCGACTTTTGGACCGGCTTGTGCACGATAACGCCCGACGCGGCGGGATTTGCGCGCGTTGTGTTGATGTGGGTTCTAATGTCTGCGGCAATGATGGCCCCGACGATCTTGCCCGCCTTAGCGACGTATGAAGACTTATCCAATGTCAGCCAAAACACGGGGTTTGGCACGCTTATTGCTGGCTATATGTTTGTTTGGATTGGATTTTCCTTTTTGGCCGCGGGGCTGCAAATGCTCTTGTTTCAAGCTGGCTTACTTGGCGCGTTCGGCGGCAGCCTCTCTGTTATCTTATCGGCCGGACTGCTGGCCGTGGCGGGGGCGTACCAGTTTTCAACCCATAAAGAGGCGTGCCTGTCCAAGTGCCGCCAGCCGATGACTTTCTTCATGCAGCATTTCGAGGAGGGCCCGTGGCGCAATGGCATCCGCCTTGGACTGGTCTGCTTGGGATGCTGCTGGGCCTTGATGCTTTTAGGCTTTGTGGGCGGCGTGATGAACGTCGCTTTCATGGGCCTCGCGACGCTGATTATGGTGGTCGAAAAGCTGCCCGATCTGGGGCGATATATTACCAAACCGCTGGGGGTGGCATTGCTGGCAGCAAGCGCATTGACCCTTGCGGGTGCAATTTAACGAACTTTAACGAAGCTAAGGAAAACCACATGGCACGCGACACACAAGAGCTTGGCACCGTCCCTTGGAACATCAAGGGCGAGCTGATTTTGAACTGTAACTGCACGGTGTTTTGCCCCTGCGTGGTCTCGCTGGGCAAGCACCCGCCCACGGAAGGCTACTGTCAGGCCTGGATGGGCATTCGCATCGACGAGGGGCATTACGGCGACGAATCCCTCTCGGGGCTTGCCGTTGGCATGGTGATGGATATTCCGGGCAACATGGGGCGCGGCAACTGGAAAGTGGCGGCCTACATTGACGACCAAGCCAGCGAGGCGGCCTATGACGGGTTGATCGCGATCCTGTCGGGGGCGGCCAAAGGCACGACGGGTTTGTTTCGCATGTTGGTTGGCGAATTTCTGGGGGCCGAACGCGCTCCGATTTCATTCGCCACCGAGGGCAACGTGCGCCGTCTGATGGTCGGCAAGAAAATCCAAGGTGAAGTCGTACCGGTAGCCGGCAAAGACGGTGCCGATATGGTGATCACCAACACCGAATACTGGATGGGCAAGGACATCACGGTGGCCACGGCGAACCGTGGCAAAGTGCGGGCTTACGGTCGGGTTTGGGACTTTGACGGGCGCTCCGCCGAGATCTGCCAGATCAACTGGGGCGGGCCGGTGCCACAATGATAAGCCCTGACTATTGCCAGACCATGGCGCGCTATAATGCGTGGCAAAACAAGGGTATGATGGAGGGAATGAGCGCCATCACGCCCGCTGATTTGGCCATGGATCGGCAGGCGTTTTTCGGCTCTATCTTTGCGACTGCGAACCACCTGCTTTGGGGAGATCGCCTGTGGATGTCGCGCTTTGACGGCGGACCCGCGCCCGAGGTCGAGGGTGCCGACAGCGTGCGTTTGCATGCGCAGTTGCAGGGCTTTCTGGAGGACCGCCAAAGCACAGATGCGCGGATCAACCGTTGGGCGCAGGGGCTGAGCGAGGCGCAGCTAAGCGGCCCGCTGACATGGTACTCCGGCCTGTCGAAGCGTGAGTTGAGCAAGCCTAAGGCCATGTGCGTCACCCATTTTTTCAACCATCAAACCCATCATCGCGGGCAAATTCACGCCATGCTGACCGCGGCAGGATATAAGCCCGATGATACCGATCTGGTTTTGATGCCGGAGGCGGGTTGATGCGCACAAATGAATACGAAGACTAGAGGAAAAACCATGTTTAACGCATTGATTGTAGAGAAAAATGACGAGGGAAAAACCAGCGCCTCGGTTCAAGCCATATCGCAAGATCGCCTGCCCGAGGGCGAGGTATTGGTGGCGGTGGACTACTCCACCGTGAACTATAAAGACGGGCTATGTGTTGGGCCGGGCGGCGGTTTGGTGCGCACTTACCCCCATGTACCGGGGATTGATTTCGCCGGCACCGTCGAGGCCTCGGATGATCCACGCTACAAGGCGGGCGACAAGGTCGTGCTGACCGGCTGGCGCGTGGGCGAGGCCTATTGGGGCGGCTATGCGCAAAAGGCCCGCGTGAAGGCCGACTGGCTGGTGCCGTTGCCCGACGGGTTGAATACCCGCCAAGCGATGGCGGTTGGCACGGCGGGCTTCACGGCGATGTTGGCGGTGATGGCGTTGGAAGATCACGGCATCAAAGACGGCCCTGTTTTGGTGACGGGGGCCGCAGGCGGCGTTGGCTCGGTGGCGACGGCGATTTTGGCCAATCTGGGGCATGAGGTTGCAGCCGTGACCGGGCGGCCAGAAGCGGCGGATTACCTCAAATCCCTTGGGGCCACGCAAATCGTAGCGCGCGAAGAGATCAACGAGGCGATCAAACGCCCTATGGAAGCCGAAACGTGGGGCGGCTGCGTCGATGCGGTCGGCGGCGAGATGTTGGCACGCCTTTTGGGCCAGATCAAATACGGCGGCTCGGTCGCGGCGGTCGGGCTTGCGGGTGGCGCGGGCTTGCCTGCGACAGTCATCCCGTTCTTGCTGCGCGGTGTGAACCTGCTGGGCATCGACAGCGTGATGCAGCCCTATGACAACCGCGTGCGCGCCTGGGACCGGATCGCCAAAGACCTGCCGATGGATAAGCTAGAGGCGATGGTGCAAACCGCGACGCTGGCGGACTTACCACAACTTGGACGCGACATCCTGAAAGGGCAGATCAAGGGCCGCGTTGTGGTTGATGTGAACGCTTAAGCGCTCCATATTGAGAAACGAGAAACGGCGCCCCAATTGAGGGCGCCGTTTCTTTTTGTTCTATCGAAATAGCTATTCGGCAGGTGGGTTTTCCGCCGCGTGCTTATCGCGCAAACTGTCACGATACAGCGCCTTGGTCAGCGCAATCATCATCAGCCCCATGACTGCTGTGAAGGGCAACGCCCCGATGATCATCGCATTTTTCAGCGCATCCATCGGGTTGTTCTCACCAGCGGCCAACAACAACGTGCCGATCACCAAAGTCAGGACGATGCCCCAAACGATGCGGTGCTTGATGCCGGTTTCTTCTGCGCCACCCGACATGATGGTGTTCATCACCAAAATACCCGAGTCCGCAGAGGTCACCAAGAAGGTCATGATCAGCACCACGCACATGATGGTGATAGCCGACAAGAACCCGCCCGAGATCATCTCGCCCAGTGTCACGAACAGCTTGGCAGTGTTGGAGGCCCCAAGAATGGCACCTTCTGCACCGCCAGTTAGCTCTAGGTTAATCGCCGTGCCACCAAGGATGGTCATCCATGCAAAGCACACCAGCGACGGTGCGATAACGCAGCCGATGATGAATTCGCGCACGGAGCGACCTTTGGAGATACGCGCAAGGAACAAGCCAACAAATGGCGAGAACGCGATCCACCAAGCCCAGTAGAAAGTGGTCCAACCGGACTGCCAGCCAAATTGACGACCTTGGTTGCCCGCATCATAAGCCGCGGCCAAAACATCATCCGGCAGCGCTGCGGCGGCACCTTCAAGGCCGGATTTAAAGCCATCAAACGAACCCCAAGCGTTGGTTGCCCCAGCCATCAGATCACCCGCCAATGGTTTGGCTGCTTCCGGCAAGGCGGCGGCAAAGGCGTCGGCTGATTGCGGGCCATAAGCGCCAAACGACAACTGCACGAGGTGCAAGATGTAGTCGATGAAGGCCGAGCCATAGGTGGACAGCGCGAAGGTGAACGACCCAAAAACAACGAACACAATCAGCAAGATCAGCGACAGCACCAGATTGAGGTTCGAGAGGTACTTAACCCCTTTGCCAACTCCAGATACGGCGGACAGGATCGACATTGCCATGATCATGATCAGACCAGCCACAAGACCGACTTTGCCCGGCGTGGGGGCGTCGCCCTCCATGTTCATCATCCACTCCATGCCGGTGATCGCATAGACCCCGTCAATAAACTGGCTGACCCCGAACCCGATCGTCACCGAGACACCAAGGATCGTGGCAACGACCCCCAAAATATCGACGATATGCCCAAGCACACCGTTCAATGCTTTGCCAAACAGTGGTGACAGCGCCGAGCGGATCGTCAAAGGCATGTCGCGTGTATAAGAGTAGTAGGCGAGGCTAAGCCCGGTCACCACATAGATGGCCCAAGCGTGAAAGCCATAGTGCAAAAAGGTGTAGCGGTAGGTGGCGGTCAAAGCCTCCTCGGTGGTGCCCGCGACGTCTCCGGCCAGCACAACGGGGTTGGACCCCCACAAGCCAAGCGGCTCGGCGGTGGCGAACACCATCAAGCCCACACCCAGACCGGCGCCAAACATCATCGAGAACCATGAAAAGTTGGAGAATTCCGGCTTTTGCCCGGGTTTACCCATGATGCGGCGCCCTGTGGCGGGTATGGCCGCCACGATCAAAAGGAACAAGAGGAAGATGCCGACGATGACGATGTAGAAAGAGTTAAATCCTGATAGAATTAGGCTGTTCCAACTGCCCAATGTGCTGTTTGCATTGCCCGGAAAGACCAGCGCCCAAAGAACCAAGGCGACCATGATCCCCTTGGAAACTAATGCGATTGGGACGCTGTTGCCCTCGTAAAACCCGTCATCAGCAGTCTTGATATTTAGGTCGGTGAATGGTGGTTTGACACTCATATTTCCCTGTCCTTGAATTGGCGGGGCGTCATGTCCGATGTAGAAAAATCGTGTTTTTGTATACGCCTCGACTTCCCGCCCTCGTCGGGCAAGCTCTGGCAATATTTTGCCAGATGGACAGAATGTCGCAACGTCTGAAAGCGAAATGATTAGGTCTGATGGCGACAGAATGTTGCTTATTGTGCGACCAGAATATAATTTTTGTGCGGATGGGCTATTGCCCCAAAGCCCGAAGGGCGTGTCCGCGGTGCACTTAATGCGGGCAAACTTCACGCCGACCTCTTGCACCAATCTGTTTTGGGGTGGAAACTGCGCACCAAAGCAATCACACGAATAAACCGAGTAGCCAGCCCATGCCCACCGCCGCCAAACTTGTTGCCGCGATCATCTTTGCAATCACCGGGTATTTTGTATCCGAATTGATCCGCGCGGATCTTCCCGAGGGTCAACCATTGAAGTGGTTGGTCAAAATTTGCGTGATCATTCCATTGCTTATTGGCTGGCGGGTCATGGGGAAACTGGTTGGCAAAAACTACGGGGCAGCCATGAACTCCGGCTTCTATGGCATTGTTCTGTCTACAGTTTCTGTGACTTTCATTTTTGCCGTTGCCTTAATGATCAAGAAGTCACGGCGGCTACAATATGATGGCCCAATGGAGGCTTTGGTCGACGTCTTCGCATTGATGCTGGAGTATGGTTTGCTACTGCTAAATCCGTTCGTTTTAGTGGTTTTGGTTTGCGGTGGCTTCATCGGGGGCGTTGCGGCTGAGTGGGCACACCGCAAGTTTGAGTAACCAAATGACCGCACGCGTCCGCCCAACCGACATTGTTTTATTTGGCACCTTACGCGACCCAAAATTGCTGGGTGTGGTGCTGGGCACTGTGGCAGATGCGCAACCTGTCAGCTTGCCGGGGTACGGTGTATTTAGCGCCAAAGGAGAGAGCTTTCCGCTGGTTTTCCCCGTTGAGGCGGCTCATGCAGAGGGGCTGCTCCTGCAAGGCTTGACGGATGAGCAAGTGGCGCGTCTCGATTTCTATGAGCGGCTTTTTGGCTATGAGCTGGAGCCAATCACCTTAACCGGCAGCCAAGACGCGTGGATCTACCGGCCCACCGGCGCGCAGCTTATGAAGGGCGCGCTGTGGGATTTATCCCAGTGGCAACAAGAACATGGCCCGCTTGCCCGTGAGATTGCCCGCGAGGTCATGGGGATGTTTAACACTCATTCTGTAGCGGAAATAATCCAGATGCTTGCTCCGATTTCCAGCCGCGCACAGGCGCAGTTGAATGGGCGCGCGCGCAATGTTGAGAACACTTTGCGGCACGGGTTTTCGCGCAAAGACGTTGTGCTAGAGGCCACGCATAGGCCCTATTCGAAATTCTTTGCTGTGGATGAATTGACCCTGCGCCACCGCAGGTTCGACGGCGGTGAAAATACGATCGAGCGCGCGATCTTTGTGATGGCCGATGCCGTCGTGGTACTACCCTATGATCCGGTGCGCGATACGGTGCTGTTGATTGAGCAGTTTCGCCCGATTCCCTATGCGCGTGGCGAGGCTAACCCATGGTCGCTGGAGGCCATTGCAGGCCGTATTGACGGTGGCGAAACACCGCAGCAAGCCGCCCATCGCGAGGCTTTGGAGGAAAGCGGGCTGCACATCAAAGACTTGGTTGCTGCGGCAGAATACTATCCATCCCCGGGGGCCGCGCTCGAATATCTATACTGCTACATTGGCGTTTCCGAGTTGCCCCAATCCGCAGCAGGCTTGGGTGGTTTGGCCAGTGAAGCCGAGGATATCCGCTCCATGGTGGTCCCATTTGAGGCGTTGATGGCGGCAGTCCATCGTGGCGAGGTGCAAAACGGCCCCTTGCTGATTTTGGCACTTTGTCTGGATCGAACACGCGATGCTCTGCGCGCTGGCGCAACAGCCGCTTGAGTTCATGCTGCGCCATGCCTATCAATGCCTAAGCGTTGTATAGGAGTTGCCGCAGATGACCATCCGACAAAATCTGGCCGAATTGGTGGGCAACACGCCCTTGATCCGACTGAATGCCGCCTCCGAGGCGACGGGGTGCGAAATCCTTGGCAAGGCCGAGTTCATGAACCCCGGCCAATCCGTCAAAGATCGCCCTGCGCTGTATATTATCCGCGCGGCGATGGCCTCTGGCGCGTTGAAACCCGGTGGCACGATTGTGGAAGGCACCGCAGGCAACACCGGAATCGGTTTGGCGCTTGTGGGCGCGTCAATGGGGTTCAAAACAGTGATCGTAATCCCCGAGACCCAAAGTCAGGAAAAGAAAGATATGTTGCTCTTGGCGGGCGCGGAATTGGTGCAGGTTCCCGCCGCGCCATACCGCAACCCCAACAACTTTGTGCGCTATTCCGAGCGGCTGGCAGCAAGGTTGAACGAGAGCGAGCCGAACGGTGCAATCTGGGCCAATCAATTTGACAATGTGGCCAACCGACAAGCCCATATAGAGACCACAGGTCCCGAGATTTGGGCGCAAACTGACGGCAAGGTTGATGGCTTTATCTGCGCCGTTGGCTCTGGCGGCACTTTGGCTGGCATTGCCATGGCGTTGCAACCGAAAGGCGTGAAAATAGGGCTGGCCGACCCGATGGGGGCCGCGCTGTTTGATTGGTACACCAAGGGCGAGTTGACAATGGATGGTGGCTCGATCGCCGAGGGGATCGGGCAAGTCCGGATCACCAAAAACCTTGAAGGGTTGACGCCAGATTATTCCTACCAAATCCCCGATGAGGAGGCGCTGCCGGTTGTGTTTGACCTGCTCGCCGATGAGGGGCTTTGCATGGGCGCCTCGACCGGGGTGAACATCGCAGGCGCCATTCGCTTGGCCAAAGACATGGGGCCGGGGCACACGATTGTGACGGTCCTATGCGATTATGGCTCGCGCTATCAGTCCAAACTGTGGAACCCGGAATTCTTGAAAGAAAAAGGCCTGCCATACCCCAAATGGCTGGATGACGACCCGCAACTTATGCCAAGTGTTTACGAATAAATGAAATATTTCAGTGTGTTACGAATACTTCTAACGGCTTTCTTCCTTGTGTTAGCCGGGGCCGTTCCGCATGGAATGGGTTGGGCGCAATCGGTGGTCACGCAAGATGGCGCGCCTGATTATACGGCTTGGGAGCGCGACGCAGTGCGCGGTGCCGGGGTCTTAGATGCCAACCGTGCCTCGACCGAGGGGCTTGGCGCACTTCGGGAACAATTGGTATCGTGGCGCGACCTGTTTTTGGAACGCCAAGAGGTTAACCAAGATCAAATCACCACGCTGGAAAGCCAGATCGAAGCCTTGGGACCGATCCCAGAGGACGGTGAAGCAGAGGCCTCTGAGATTGCACAACGGCGCGAGGAATTGGGACAGATTCTGGAACAGATGACCTCTCCGGTTCGGCGTGCCGAGGAGGCATATGCGCGCTCGGAAGGGCTTGTCACCCAGCTCGACAGCATTGTGCGCGACCGCCAGACCAACCAGATTTTAGAGTTGAATCCGACGCCGCTCAACCCAAGCCTTTGGCCAGAAGCTGCATTCTCGGTGGTAGAGTTTTTTGGCAAGATCTCCAATGAGGTGAAAACGAATTACCACTCGCCATTCAGGGCTGAAACCCTGCGTGACAACCTGCCGCTTATTGTGATTTTACTGATCATTGGCGCGGCTTTGGTGACGCGTGGCGGGGCGTGGGTCGAGCATGGCGTATCCTTATTGCGCAGCAGCCGCCATGCAAGCCGTGCGCGGGTGCGGGTCGTGGTGTTTCTCATCTCTCTGGCCTCATTATTGCTGCCTTTGGTCGGGGTGATGTCCCTGATCATCGCCGCAGAGCAAAGCGAGCTACTGGGCCCATCGGGGACCGAGTTATTGGCGTTACTTGGCGCGTCGGCTCTTGGAATTTACGTGGCGCGTTGGCTTGGCCGTCAAGTGGCCCCCCCCGCATATCCGCCACATCCGATCCTTACATTGACCGAACGCCAAAGCATCCAGATACGCCTATTGTCCAATCTGTCAGGCCTGTTGATGGCGGGCAATCTGGTGGTCAACGGGGCGTTGAGCGGGAAGTTCATTTCTGAAACGGCGGCCTCGGTGATCGGGTTGCCATTGATCGCGCTGGCGGGGCTTGTTTTGTTTCGCATTGGGCAAATCATGGTGCAATGCGCGGCAAGCTCCAAACATGACGGTAACGGGGAAGATCCTGGCTCGGATGCCCCGTCGGGCCTGATATTACGCTACCTTGGCCGCGCATTGCGCATCGTGGCAGTTGTCGGGCCGATTTTGGCAGCAATCGGCTATACATTTGCCGGTAACATGTTGGTTTTTTCCAGTTTTTTAACCTTGGCGTTGATTGCGTTCGTTGCCACGCTACAAAGGCTTGTGCGCGATATTTACGGCACATTAAGGGGCGAGGAGGCCGGCTCAGAAGGGCTTATACCGGTACTACTTGGCTTCGCCCTTGCAGTCCTGTCCCTCCCGATTTTGGCGCTGATTTGGGGCGCGCGGGTGACCGATTTAAGCGAAGCTTGGACAGTCATTGCCGCGGGCGTTCCACTGGGCGAGACGCGCATATCGCCGGTAGATTTCATGAAGTTTGCCGTGGTTTTTGCACTTGGATACGGGCTGACCCGCCTGCTTCAAGGCACCCTAAAAACGCAGGTCTTGCCGCGCACTAAACTTGATACCGGCGGGCGCAATGCGATGGTCGCAGGCACCGGATATATCGGAATATTTCTAGCCGCTGTCATTGCCATCACCAGTGCGGGCATTGATTTGTCGTCACTGGCGATTGTGGCTGGGGCCTTGTCAGTGGGCATTGGTTTTGGCCTGCAAACGATCGTGTCAAACTTTGTCTCCGGCATCATTTTGCTGGTCGAGCGCCCCATATCAGAGGGCGACTGGATCGAGGTCGGCGGCACCATGGGCGTGGTGCGTGATATCTCGGTGCGGGCCACGCGCGTTGAGACCTTTGATCGCCGTGATGTGATCGTGCCCAATGCCGACCTGATCTCGACCTCGGTGACCAACTGGACCAAGGGCAATCTGACGGGCCGCGTTATTGTTCCGGTGGGGGTGGCCTATGGCTCCGACACCAAAAAGGTCGAGGGGATTTTGCGCGAAATTGCCGAGGCCGAGCCATTGGTGATTATGAACCCGCCACCTTCGGTTTTGTTCCGTGGTTTTGGCGCGGATTCGATGGATTTCGAGATCCGGGCCGTGCTTCGCGACGTGAATTATTCACTTTCTGTAGTCTCGAATATTAACCATGCAATCGCGCAACGCTTTGCCGAAGAGGGGCTGGAAATACCCTTCGCTCAGCGCGATGTATGGCTGCGAAATCCGGAAGCGTTGCAGTCGCCGCCTGCGGCAAAGCCCGCACGCAAACCTCGTGTTAAGAAAGTTTAACGCAAGCCGCGCCGGACCACCACAAAGCCTATCGTGGCCAGCACCGATGTTGCGATGGCCAGTGGCAGTGGCGTGCCGTCAAACGCCAGTCCAATGGGCATGGCGATGGCGGCGCCCACAACCGTGGCAACGGCCCCGATAACGGATGCGGCAAGACCCGCGATATGGCCCACAGGCTCCATCGCGAGCGCGTTCAGATTGCCGATCACCAAACCGGCCATGAAGAACAGCGATATCGTCCATAAGATATAGAGCCAAAACGGAACTGGCCCGAGCATCGCCGCCACCAACACCGCCACGGAGAAGGCAATTTGCATCCCCATTCCCGCCGCCACAATGCGCTGCATCCCCAGTCGCACAACCATGCGGGCGTTGAAGATAGAAGCACTCCCTGCCACGACTGCGATGAGTGCAAACCACAAAGGGAAGCTCTCGGCGCGGTTGAAACTGGTCTCGAAAATTTGCTGGGTAGAGCTGAGGCAGGCGAACAACATGCCGTACGCCAGCACTTGCACAAAGGTCGATAGCACGAAGACCTTATAGGTAAAGCATTCCTTAATAGCCGCGATGATGGCGGAGGCTTGGAACGGTCTGCGGGCCTCTGGTGGCAGGGTTTCCGGCTGGCGAAGCATCATCCATGAGGTCACGATCGTCGCGAAGATGACAAAGCTGACAAACACTGCGCGCCAGCCAAAACCCGCAATGATAAAGCTGCCCAGCAACGGTGCAACGGCGGGAACCAGTGTAAAGATCATCATCGCATAGGACATGATCGCGGCCATTGGGCGGCCCTCATAGAGGTCACGCACAATGGCAAGCGCCACAATCCGTGGCCCCGCAACTCCAAGACCCTGAATGATGCGCGCGGCGAGCATGCTCTCAAGGGTTTGCGCCTGTGCCGCGAGGGTGGCGCCGACCATATAAAGCGCAACGCCGACCAAAATGATTGGCTTGCGCCCGAAACTATCTGACAGCGGGCCTGTCACCAAGGTGCCTAACCCCATGCCCAGCACAAAACTGGTCAGGACCAATTGCGCGCGATTAGGGGCATCGGGTGTTAGGGCCTGCGCGATCTCGGGCAGGGCGGGAAGCATCGAGTCGATGCTAAAGGCCACGAGGGCGAAGTTCATGGCGATTAAGGCGATAAATTCGGGTTGAGAAAGCCGCCGTGATGGGGTGATGTTCATGTTTTTTCTTTTTTGTACAGATAGATGGCCAGTGACCAGACAGCGATTTCAAACAGAAATGTCCAATGCAATATGAAGGACATAACCCAGTAGTTTTGGGTGGCAGGCACGGTAAACAGCTCGAAAAGCCTATCGGTGAAGGGCCAACCCCAGGCGATTGATCCCGCGATTGTGTCTAGCAGCAGGTGCACGAAGATGGCCGCAAAGAATGCCCGCGCCGCAGGGCTGAACTCTGGCCGCCATCTGCGTAGCGCAAGAAGCGTGACCGTGGCCACAATAAGCCAAAAGCCGGGAATGTGGACCCAGTAATGGTGGTGATGAATGGCGCGACCGTCGATGAAGTAGAACCAGATCAGGTCAAAATCGGGCAGTACAGAGCCAAGCAGAGCCGCAGCCATTAACCATCGGTCAACACCATAGCGTTTTGCAGTACGGCCAACGATATAGCCTGCGGGCAGGTGTGCTGTGATCATGTGCTGGAGCTGTCTTGCTGCTGCGCGGCAATGTCTTCGATCACGCGCGCCCAGAGGTCGGGTTGCTGCGCGCCGGGCAGCACATGTTGGCCTGCGACGATGAAGGTTGGCACGCCAGTGACACCTTTGGCGCGCGCATTGGCGTCGCGGTCGCGGATGTCTTGCGCGTCCGAATCGGACGCCAACAGGCGCGCGATCATATCGCCGCCCATCTCGGCTGCTTGGGCAATCTCGAGCAACACATCTGTGTCACCAATGTCGCGGCCCTCTTTAAAGTAGGCTTTGAACAGCTTGGAAACCACCGCCGTTTGGCGCCCCTCAAGCCCGGCCCAATGGATCAGCCGATGGGCATTGACGGTGTTGGGCGTGCGCTGAATTGCGCCAAAATCAACATCGAGCCCCGCAGCTTCGGCGGCCTCGGCTATCTGGCCATAAACGCGCAGCGCGCCGTCTTTTCCGCCAAACTTATGCTCTAGGTATTCGTGCCGATCCATGCCGCCCTCGGCCATCGTCGGGTTGAGCTGGAACGGGTGCCACTCAATCGTAAACGGGTGATCTGGATGGGCTTCCAATGCGCGGTCCAGATGGGCCTTGCCGATGTAGCACCACGGGCAAATTACGTCGGAAATAATATCAAGCTTAACCATGGGGGGCCTCAAATGTTTCGCGCAGCAAGCGTCGGTTCAGCTTGCCATTTCCCCCTTTAGGCAACGGGTCGCGGTGGATGTAAAGGCGCGGCTGCTTATAGCGCGCGAGCAGGGCCTGTGCATGGGCGCGCAATGCCTCCTCAGGCAGGGGGGCGGGGGCGCTGTAAAACAGGGCAATAACCTCTGTGTTCGCCTTGATTTGCACGGTGGTTGCAGCACTCGCAGTCATCTGCGGGAAGGGGGCAAAGGCGGCCTCGACCTCCAGCGGCGAGACGCGGTAACCACCAGCGTTCATCATATCATCATTACGGCCCATATAGGTGATGTCACCCTGCGCGCTCATGGTGATGGTGTCGGCGGTAATAAACCAGTCTCCTGCGGGCAAATCCGCGCCCAGATAGCCTAACATCAAACCGGGGTCGTCACGATGGATAGCCAGCAAGCCGGGCGTGTCAAAGGGCACTGGTTTGCCGTCTTTCATCACCGCAATATGGCGCCCATTCTGTGGCCTTCCAGAGGTGCCTGCGCGCGCCGGAGCACTCGGGCTGCCCGAAACAAAGGTGGAGCATTCCGACATGCCAAGCGCCTCGTGCAGATCGGTTTTGGTTCTGCTGCGCCACTCGCTCCGCAAGGCCTCGGGCAGGCTTTCCCCCGCTGACAACCCATGTCGCAGGTCAGGCGTTTCAGCTATATTCGACTTTAGCATTTGACGGTAAACCCCCGGCGCAGCAGCAAATATACTGGCTTTGTGCTTAGAGATCAGCCCCGTCAGCGCGTCAGATTTCACCCCATCTACGGGGATCAGCGCCGTGGCTCCGATGCTCCACGGGTCCATCAACCCCGTCCCAAGCGTATAGGTCCAGTTGAACGCACCCGCATGCATAACCCGGTCCGTTTCGCGCAACCCGTACCAGCCGTCCCACATCATCCGCCGCGCCCAAATGGCACGATGCGCGTGGCGCACACCGCTGGGCTGCCCCGAGGTCCCGGAGGTGAAAATAATATAGGCCAAGCGGTCTGGATCCCCCATCACGGGCGGGATCGGCGCGGCCTCGGGCAGGATTTTCAAAACTGGACAATCATGATCCGGCAAGGAGATACCGTTTTGGTGCAATATCAGCGCGGGTTTGGTCTGTCCTGCGATATGGTTAATCTCGGGTTTGGTAAGCTGTGAGGAGGCCGGAACTGGCACCAATCCGGCCCAGATACAGGCCAGATAGGCCACAGGAAACTCCGGCGTATTCCCCAGCCGGAACAGCACACGCTCGCCGTCTTTCAGGCCGCGAGCACGTAGGCCACCAGCGACCGCCGTGACCCGCGCTTGTAGCTGTGTGTAGCTGATGGCATGAGGGGCGCCGCCGACCAGTTCCAATGCCGGTTTGTCGCCCATGTTTTGTGCTTTGGACAAGACATATTGCGCCATATTGAACGGCTTGGGGCAGGGCGCAAAAGAGGCTGCGGCGGGGTCTTGGGTAAACACAGATTGCATGGCCAAGAGCTAGCCCCCATTGCAACAAGCCGCAAGGGGGCGCTATGAGAGGCCATGACATCACATGATGAACCCAGCCTTATCCGACTTGCGCGTGCCAGTGGCGAAACCGGCTCTGTCGAGCCGCTAAACCTTGGAGAGCGCGTTCGCGAATTGCGCAAAGCGCGCGACTGGACGATGGAGCAGGCGGCAAAAGAGGCAGGCCTGGCGCGCTCGACCCTCTCCAAGATCGAGAACGAGCAAATGTCGCCAACATTCGAGCTGATGAAAAAGCTGGCCGATGGCTTGGGTATCGACATGCCACAATTGTTTACGCCGCCTCAAAAAGCGCAGGTCAACGGGCGGATGGACATCACCCGCTCGGATGAAGGGGCGCATCATGTGACGCCAACTTACGAACACGAGCTGTTAAATTCCGGCCTGACCAAGAAGGCGATGTTACCCTATCGCGCCCGTGTTCGCGCCCGCAGTTTTGACGACTTTGACGGCTGGATTCGCCATGATGGCGAGGAATTTTTATATGTGCTGACCGGCATGTTGCGACTGTACACCGAGTTCTACGAACCCGTAGAGATGAAGCGCGGTGACAGCGCCTATTATGATGCCTCCATGGGCCATAATGTGGTCTCGACCAGCGCCGAGGATGCGCTGATCTTATGGGTCACCTCGATGGCTTAGCGGCCTATTTTTCGAATTTGAACAGCCAACGCAGCACCGGAACCGCCAGCAATGTGGCGACCAATTGCACCGCGACAAAGCCGGGTGCATGGGCGGGTAGAATGCCTGAAAATGTATCGGTAAAACTGCGCGCGATGCTCACCGCGGGGTTGGCGAAACTCGTGGACGCAGTGAACCAATAGGCGCCCGTAATATAGATCGCGACCAGCATTGGCACCGCCTCGGGGCGTGATTTTAACCCGCCGAGGATCACAAATAACAGCCCGAACATGGCGGTAGCTTCCGCCACCCATTGCGCAACTCCCGTGCGCGACGTGGTAGAAAACTGTATGATATCAAGGCCAAACATGATGTGAGTGAGCCAAACGCCCAGCACTCCACCCGCAATTTGGCACGCGACATAGGCCAAGGCGAGCGGCACGGCCAATTCGCCGCGCAGCACAAAGGCAAGGCTCACCGCGGGGTTGAAATGCGCGCCCGAGATCGGGCCAAGCACCGTGATGATGGCATAAAGCATGCAGCCCGTGGCAATGGCGTTGGCCAGCAGCGCGATGGCAGTATTCCCGCCCGAGAGGCTGTCGCCCATGATGCCGGAGCCTACCACGGAGATCAGCAATAGCGCGGTGCCGAGCGCCTCGGCCACCAGTTTGCGCGCACTCATGACAACTCTCCTATTTGGGCCAGCGCAGTGGTATCTTGTGTGTCAGCTAATACATGGAAAGCCTCGGCGCGGCGGCGCAAAATTTGGAAGGCATCCTCGAACGCTTGTGGCTGTTTATCTGGCGCGGCAGCGGCGGGATCGTCAACACCCCAATGAGTGCGGATCGGGGCCACACCGTTCCTTGCAGGCCAAATAGGGCAGACCTCGGAGGCCGCGTTGCCACAGACGGTGACAACCAAATCCATGGCGGGTGCCTCCGCAAATTCGTCCCAGCTTTTGGAGCGCGGAGCCATTGGCGCAATGCCATGGTGGCTTAGGGTTTCCAGTGCCACCGGGTGCACCAGACCGGCAGGCCTAGAGCCCGCCGAAAAGCTGTTGTAGCCCAAGTCGTCCAATATTGCCTCAAGCATTATAGAGCGGGCCGAATTGCCTGTGCAGAGCACCAAAATGTTCATGTACCGCCCCCCAAAAGCATCATCCGGCGGGCATAGCGCCCCCATATGACGCTTTTACGACTACTCAAACATGGAACGCAAATCGACTGAGGATCGCACGCCCAAATCATCGAAATGAGCATCCAGAAAACCATGCGCCGCGGTGCGCCCCGCGGCTTTCAACTCGGACAAAACATAGGGCATTGGCACGGATTTTGTGGCGACAGTAAGCTGCGTCATCAACGCATCATCAGCAATCATATGCACCAACACATCCTTCATCGAGCCGGGTTTGACCTGACCGCTGGTGATCAATTCGCGTACAAACTGGACCGCGCGCAGCTCACGAAACAGCGAGCCGTTAAAGCTGATCTCGTTGATCCGGTTTTGAATTTCCGAGGCCGTGCGCGGCAAGTCTTCGCGGTAGAGCGGGTTGATATTCACGATCACCACGTCTTGCGACAACTCTGGCACGAACAGCGGGAACAGGGCAGGGTTGCCCATGTAACCACCGTCCCAATAGGCCTCAACCCGATCGGTTTTTGGGTCGAAAATTTCCACTGCCTGAAAGATCGTTGGCAGGCAGCCAGAGGCAAGGATCGCATCGGTGCTAATGTCGTGATGGGCAAAGATGCGGATTTTGCCAGACCGCACATTGGTGGCGCATACAAACAGCTCGGGACCTTCTGGCGCGCAAACCTCGTCAAAATTGAACTGCTCCACGATCGAGCGCAGAGGATGCGAATAAAGCGGCCCCATAGTGTAGGGGCTGGCCAGACGGCTGATCATGTCAATAGTTTGATAAAATGGCGAAGATTCAAGAGCTTGACTGACAGCCCCGGCGCTCATCCCGCTCATCCAACTGCTCAGGTGGGATTGATCGGTCGCGCCTATTTCACCCCAAAGCCAGTCGAGCTTTTCCTTTGCCCCGTCGCGGCCATTCTCCAGCAGGCCCGACTTCAGCGCGGCGCCATTTAACGCGCCCGCTGAGGTGCCAGTTATCGCACCGATCTCCAAGCGTTCATCTTCCAACAGGCGATCTAAGACCCCCCAAGTAAATGCCCCATGGGCACCACCGCCCTGCAAGGCCAGATTGATCTGTTTTACCATGTTATTTTGCACTTCACTTAGGGGATTGGGGCTAGGATCAAGTGGCGTTTAAAGCGCCGTCCAGCCACCATCAACAGATATTGTCGTGCCAGTGATCTGCGTCGCCGCGTCCGAGCACAGGAACGTCGCCACACCGCCCAATTGCTCGGTGGTGGCAAATTCGCGCGATGGTTGGCGCAGCAGCATGACCTCTTCGATCACCGTCTCGCGGTCCATGCCGTATTTGGCCATGGTGTCGGGGATTTGGCTCTCGACCAGCGGGGTCATCACATAGCCAGGACAAATGGCATTGGCCGTGATCGGCTCGCGCGCAGTTTCCAGTGCCACAACTTTGGTCATGCCAACAACACCGTGCTTGGCAGCGACATAGGCAGATTTATACGGCGAGGCGGTTAGCCCATGCGCCGACGAGATATTGATGATCCGGCCCCAGCCCGCAGCGCGCATCATCGGCAAGGCCATGGCGGTGGTGTGAAAGACAGAGTTCAACATGATCGCCATGATCGCGTCCCATTTCTCGACCGGAAACTCGTCAATCGGGGCCACATGCTGGATGCCTGCGTTGTTAATCAAGATGTCGCATTTTCCAGCTTGCTTGATCAATGCGCGGGCTGCGTCGCCATTGGATAGGTCGGCGGCAATGTAGCGCGCGTTGGTGCCGGTCTCTTTGCCAATCTTGGCGGCAAGGGCGTGGTCCTCGTCGCGGTCGGTGTAGGAGTTCAAAACCACGTCGGCGCCAGACTTGGCCAACTCGCGGGCAATACCTAGACCGATGCCCGAATTGGACCCGGTGATAACTGCGGTTTTTCCTAGAAGGGGTGTTGCGTGTGACATTGGCCAGACTCCTTTTGAACAACTTTGCACGGACACTACATGCTGCACCTGCAAAGTGCACCCGAAAGGCGCAAAGCAGGGCGCACAGTTTGGTGAATATTTCCCTCGCTTGGCCAAAAAAAAACGCCAGCACGAAGCTGGCGTTAAGTTATTGAGGCAGGTTTCATACAGGCAAGAAACCTATCGAGCAGTGACCCCTTTATAGTCGCCGCACCTTCACACGCCAAGCTAAAAGTTTGAAAAGGTTGAAAACCCTGAGTATCATGACAGACAACCAATGCAGGCTCACGAAGGATTGTTGCCAAAATGAAGTCAAACTTTTTCCAAACCCTGCGCAATGGGTTAACCGTCGCGGCGATCCTTGCCGGGACGACAGCCTTTGCTGATCCTCAACATGGCATAGCTATGTATGGTGAGCCTGCTTTACCACCAGACTTTGTGTCCCTCCCATACGTTAACCCTAATGCGCCCACGGGTGGCAAGATTGTCACCGGAGAGGTCGGTGGCTTCGATTCGCTGAACCCACATGTGCGCAAAGGACGTGTGCCTTGGCAGCTACGATTCCTGACATATGAGAGCCTTATGGGCCGCTCATGGGATGAGCCTTTCACCCTTTATGGCGTGTTGGCCGAGACTGTTGAGACCGATTCGACGAATCTGTGGGTGGAATTTGCCCTGCGCCCCGAGGCCCGATTCTCTGACGGCACACCAGTGACCGCCGAGGATGTGATCTGGTCCTACGAGACCATGGGCACGCAAGGTCATCCGCGCTATGCTGGGACATGGGCGAAAATTGCCAAATCCGAGATCACTTCCGAGGGCAATGTCCGCTTCACCTTTAACGAGCCGGACCGCGAATTGGCGCTGATCATGGGGATGCGCCCGATCTTGAAAAAGGCGCAATGGGATGGTGTCGATTTCACCAGCAGCGGGCTGGACACGATCCCGATTTCATCCGCACCCTATGTGATTGATGACTTTGAGGCGGGCCGTTTTGTATCGCTCAAACGCAACCCGGACTATTGGGGGCGCGACATTCCTTTTCGGCGTGGCACCCATAACATTGACGAGTTGCGCATGGAGTTTTTCGGCGACGCAACGGCGATGTTTGAGGCCTTTAAAGCCGGAGAGTTGAACACCCTGCGCGAAGGCAATGCCGCCAAATGGGCGCAGCAATACGACTTCCCAAGGGTGACGTCTGGCGAAGTGATCCAGTCCGAGATCGCGCACCAACGCCCCACCGGCATGACCGGTTTCGTGATGAACACCCGTCGCGGTGTTTTCAAAGACTGGCGTGTCCGCGAGGCGATGTTGCAGGCGTTCAACTACGAATTCATCAACGGCAAGTTGAACGGAGATCAAAACGGCGAGGGCCTGCCGCGCATCTCTTCTTACTTTTCCAACTCGGTGTTGGGCATGACCCCCGGTGCGGCAACGGGTAAAGTCGCGACCCTGCTAGAGCCGTATAAAGAAACCCTGCTGCCCGGCACGTTGAAGGGCTACGAGCTGCCCAAAGGCAATGGCTCGGAGCGCAATCGCACTGGCATCAAAGAGGCCACGCGCCTACTGGAAGACGCTGGATGGATGGTCAAAGATGGCGTACTGACCGGACCAGAGGGCAAGCCGTTTGTGTTTGAAATCTTGCTCAAGCAAGGCAGCTCGGAGCATCAATCCATCGCCAGCATCTACAAAGAACATCTGGAACGGCTCGGCATTTTTCCAACAGTTACCGTGGTCGACAGCGCGCAATACCGCGAGCGGCTGGACAGTTATGACTTTGATATGACGCATTTTATACGCGGATTATCCCTTAGCCCCGGCAACGAACAACTGGCCTATTGGGGCAGCGACGGAGTGGCAAACCCCGGCTCGCGCAACCTGATGGGTATGGCCAGTCCTGCCGCAGAGGCGATGATCCAAACCATGCTGACATCGCAGAGCCAAGACGACTATCGCGCCGCCGTCAAAGCGCTGGACCGCATCCTGACTGCTGGACGCTATGTAGTGCCTTTGTGGTATTCCGAATTCTCGATGCTGGCGCATGATGCCAACTTGAAATACTCGCCCAGCTTGCCCGCCTATGGCGACTGGATCGGGTTTCAGCCAGACGTGTGGTGGTCGCAATAACGGCGCCCTAGGTTTCTTTTTGCCAAAAATACTCAAAATCCAACGGCGGCATCTCAGGTGTCACCGTTTACTATTTAATTATTGAGCCGCAACCGCCACGGGTTCAGCCGGATTATCTTTGTTCGGATAGACCAGCCCGGCGGAGATCACCAGCTTGGCCGCATCTTCGACGCTCATATCCAGCTCAATCACATCCACGCGCGGCACGAACAGCAAGAACCCAGAGGTCGGGTTCGGCGTGGTCGGCAAAAACACCGACATGATCTCGCCTTCGACGTTGATGTCGCGATCAATCTCGTCCTTGGCGGGGATTGAGATGAAGGCAATCGCCCAGATGCCCCGGCGCGGATATTCCACCAAACAGGCTTTCTCAAACGAGGTTTCGCGCTGCGAAAACACCGTCTCGGCGATTTGCTTTAGCCCGTTATAGATTGAGCGCACCACAGGCATCCGGTCCACGATACCTTCGCCCAACCGCAGGAACGAGCGGCCCAGAATGCCCTTGCCCATCCAGCCAATAACCATGGTGACCAGCAAGAATAGCAGCACGCCGACGCCACGCAGATTGATGCCGATATATTGCTCGGGGCGGTAATTGTAGGGCACAAGAGGCAGCACCCAGCCATCAATCCAGCCGACAAAGCCCCAAATCAGCCAAGCCGTCAGGAAAATGGGGGCAATAACAATGAGACCCGCCAGAAAATTCCCCCGCATCCGCGCGAAAAGGCTCGGCTTGCGCAAAGGTTTCTTGGCGATCTCTTCATGGTCTTCGGAAAGCTTGGGCACGGTATAATATCCTGAGGTTACCGACCCTATCTATGTCGCCGACCTCGCCTCGACAAGCTATCCATGCTTTGTGCTGCGATTTCGCTGATTATTCCTGCAATTCGCGGGCAATCTCGGCCGCTAGACGGGCATTGTTGAGCACCAACGCGATATTGGCCTCCAGCGATGCGCCCTTTGTTAGCTCAAAAATGCGCCCCAAAAGGAATGGCGTCACAGATTTGCCGCCGATGCCTTGGGCCTGCGCCTCGTCCAGCGCTTGGGCGATAATAGGCGACAGGATTTGCGCGGCGATCTCGGCTTCTTGCGGGATCGGGTTGGCGATTAGCTGCCCGCCAGACAGCCCAAATGCAGCCCGCATCCTATGCGCCTTGGCGATACTTGCGGCATCATCCATGCGCAACGGGGCTTGCAACTCCGAGTGCCGCGACCAGAACGCGGGCAGGGCGTCTTGGCCATATGCGATGACCGGCACGCCCAATGTTTCCAGCACTTCGAGGGTTTTTGGCAAATCGAGTATGGCCTTCGGTCCGGCGGCAACTACCGTCACAGGCGTTTGGGCCAATTCATGCAGGTCGGCGGAGATATCAAAGCTAAGCTCCGCCCCGCGATGCACACCGCCAATGCCACCCGTGGCAAAAACCTCGATGCCTGCGTGATGGGCGGCAATCATGGTTGCGGCCACGGTTGTGGCGCCAGTGCCGCCAGTGGCTATGCAGGCGGAAATATCTGCGCGCGACAGTTTGGCGACGTTTTGGGCCTGCCCCAAAGTGTCAAGCTGCGCGTCGGTCAGGCCGATGTGCAGATTGCCAGATATAACGGCTATGGTCGCAGGCACTGCCCCGTTATCGCGAATAACCTGCTCGACGCGGCGCGCGGTCTCGACGTTTTGCGGGTAGGGCATACCATGGGTGATGATGGTGCTTTCAAGCGCCACGATGGGCGCATTTTGGGTGCGGGCGGTCTCAACCTCGGGGGCGTAATGGACGGGTATCAATAGCTATCTCCAGAGATATAGGTGGCCGTGGCGTGGATGGCATTTTGCAAAGCAGCCGCGGGGGCAGCCCCGCCGGCCTCGGCAGCAATATGAGCCGCCATGAAGGTATCGCCCGCACCCGTGATGCGTTTCACCTGCACTTGGGGCGGGGCGTATGTAAGCACGCCCTCAGCGCTGGCCAGTGCGGCAGGCTGCGCACCATTGGTCACAACTGCGCGGTGCAGGCCTTGGCCCAGCAGAGCCGCGGCGGCGGTGGCGCTGTCATGGAAAACGGTGTCCAGCAGCAGGCCGGATTCTTCAAGATTGACGTAAAGCGTCGCAGTCGGGTGCATCAGAAACGGGCGCAGACGTTCGGCCTTGCCGGGCGAGGCGGGGGCGAGGCGCAGGTCGGTTTGCGCAAATGCCGGATCCTTGGCGATGCGGCTCAAAAGGTGCAGGGTCAAATTCCCATCCAGCGCAACCAGCCCAGACCAGCCCTTGAGACCAGCCTGCATCGGGCGCAGGATTGTATCGCCAGCCTGCTCCAGAGAATGCGCATCAGCGATTGCGGCGATCAAGCCGTTGCGCCCCTCAATGGCCATGTAGCGGTCAGTGGGCAGGTCTTTGGGGCGATGGATATGATCGCAAATCATGCCCAGATTTTCACACTCAGAGATCAAGGCAGCGCCCTCAGCGTCTTGCCCGATGGCGGTGAGTAACGCGGGGGTCATCCCATAGGCGCGCAGGGCCATGGCAATGTTCATCGCCACACCGCCGGGCAGGCGGGTGATGCGACCGGGACGGTCGTGGCCGCGCTGCATGTCATTGTCGTGGCGCCCGATAATGTCCCAAAGGACGGCACCGATGCACAAGATGTCAGGTGTTTTGCTCATGGCCACTTTATGGGCAGGCCATGCGCATCTGTGCAAGAGGCGTTACGCAGATGTGCTCAGACACCACCGGGGGCGGCGCGCCCAACGGGTGAAAACGCAGGCGAGTTGCGGCACGCAACCAAAGCCGGATCTGTAGAGGAAAACCCGTCTGTTTGCGTGAAAATATCCGCGTAGCAATCCGCGAATTTTTCTTGGTTGTGTTGCGTGCGGCCCCGATGCGTGCGGGCGATTATAGCGCTGTAGCCGTCACGGTCATTGCGGCGCACCCAGTCAAAAGCCCGCGTACGCCAGTCGCGCACATGGCCCATTTCATGAAGCAATGTATAAAGCAGCCCGTGGGGGCGGTTGTTCCATGGCTTGGAAAAACAGTCGATATCAAGGACGATAAAGTACTGATCACCGGTCGATGTGTCTTCGCAATGCAGGGGGTTCGAGCTGCCACCCGCGCCCTCGCGCTGGCGAATTTCAACATATTGCAGCCCGGTAAGATGCTCGGGGGGTACGGCCGACAAAGAGCGTTGAATTTTGCCGCATTGGTCTTTGGTAACAGAGAGATCGTTGCGCTCAAGCGAGCGATGAAGGCGTAATTCAAACAGGCGTCCGTGGACAAATAAATTCATAATGATAGCTCCGAAAATAGAACCCGAAAGCAGGTCGTGAAAAAGCAGGTCGTCTATAATGGCGCTATCGTAACACAACCTGCCCCCTAGACCAACTGCTAGGGTTGGGGGCAGGTCAGAGCGGGATGCAAAGGGGCTGCGTCAGGCAAGTGTAGTTAACGGACCTCACCGCCATCCCCATCTGACACGCTGCCAGACCCACCGTCGCCGCTGCCACCATCAGAGACCGGTGCGGCGGTTGGGGCTGTAACTGCTGCCGGAGCAGGGGCGGCGGCAGGGGCGGCAGCAAATTCTTCAGCCGCGCCACAGACCGATGAGACCGAGGAGGGGAGCTGCGTTGCAGGGATGCCCATTTTTTGCGCCATATAGGCAATGACCGCGCGGTCACGGTAGAAAATTTTGCGGGTCATACCATCTTGCCCCAAGGCAATGTCGCGTTGCGCCCCTTGGCTCACCACCCGCAACACAGGCTGAAACAATCCCGGCTTGGTTTGGGCGTTGCAGCGCATGGCTTCGGCGGCGATCACTGGTGTGCTCAAGGACAGGGCGGCACTGGCAATGCAGAATACGTAAAGAGTGCGGTTAATCACAGTAAATACTCCTAAAATAAAATCTTCCTAATGCTCTGGCTTATACTTTAAAAATACGCGTTCTCCTAGGCTTTTGGCGCTAAAATGCCGTTATTTCACTGCATTCTCACGCTGTGCTCACCTTTGGAGGCTTTGGGGCTTGCGACAGGCAAGTATCTGGGCTATTTGGCGCTCACTTCGCAGGCGGGGTCGGGCCGATTGGGGGAGAAATCCCATGACGTCCACCGGTTGAGGCACATGCCTCTGACACCCCGCTGAGGCTTAAACCGGAAAGGAAAACGGACATGGCATTGCCAGAATTTTCGCTCCGTCAGCTACTTGAGGCTGGCGTTCACTTTGGTCACCAAACCAAACGCTGGAACCCCCGTATGGCCCCGTATATCTACGGCGCTAAAAACGGCATCCACATCATGGACCTGACACAAACAGTTCCAATGCTGGACCAAGCGTTGCAAGTTGTACGTGATACGACTGCAAAAGGTGGCCGCGTTCTCTTCGTCGGCACCAAGCGTCAGGCACAACGCCCCGTCGCAGAAGCCGCAGAGAAATGCGCACAATACTACATGAACCACCGTTGGTTGGGTGGCACGTTGACGAACTGGAAAACTGTTTCCAACTCGATCAACCGCTTGAAGAAAATCGACGAAGCACAGGAATCTGGCTTTGAAGGTCTGACCAAGAAAGAGCGCTTGGGCATGGAACGTGACCAAGGCAAATTGCAAGCGTCCTTGGGCGGCATTCGTGAAATGGGCGGCGTTCCTGATCTGTTGTTCGTTATCGACGTGAACAAAGAAGACCTGGCCATCGCTGAAGCCAAGAAACTGGGCATTCCGGTTATTGCGGTCGTGGACACGAACTGCTCGCCAGACGGCATCGACTACCTGATCCCGGGCAATGATGACGCATCGCGCGCAATCGGCCTGTACACCGATCTGGTTGCCCGTGCGGCTCTGGACGGCATGCAGGCGCAAATGGGCGCCGCTGGCGTTGATTTGGGCGCTATGGATGAGGCTCCGGCAGAAGAAGCCGTTGCTGCTGAGGCTCCGGCTGAAGGCTAAATAGCTTTCGCTTTACATCGTTTACCCGAAGGCGCTAACCGCCTTCGGGACCAACTTTTGCTTTAGGAGATACCGAGATGGCAATTACTGCTGCAATGGTGAAAGAACTGCGCGATTCAACTGGCGCAGGCATGATGGACGCTAAGAAAGCGCTGACCGAAACTGACGGTGATATGGAAGCCGCTGTTGACTGGCTGCGCACCAAAGGTTTGGCCAAAGCCGCCAAGAAATCCGGCCGCACCGCGGCGGAAGGTCTTGTGGCTGTCAAAGTTAAAGACGGCGCTGGTGTCGCTGTCGAAGTGAACTCGGAAACCGACTTCGTTGGTAAAAACGCCGAATTCCAAGCTATGGTTTCAGGCGTAGTGGACGTGGCCCTTGGTGTGGCAAACACCGAAGAATTGGCTGCGGCTGACATGGGTGGAAAATCCGTGGCTGACGTGATCACCGCCAAGGTTGCGACCATCGGCGAGAACATGTCTCTGCGCCGCATGTCGCGCTTGGAAGGGCCATCTGTCGTGTCTTACGTGCACAACTCGGTCACCAGCGACATGGGTAAAATCGGTGTTCTGGTTGCCCTGTCGAGCGAGAACGAGGCTTTCGGCAAACAGGTTGCGATGCACGTTGCAGCTGTGAACCCTGCGTCCTTGTCCGAGGCGGATCTAGACGCGGCTATCGTTGAGAAAGAAAAAGCCGTTCAGATTGATATCGCGCGCGAAAGCGGCAAGCCAGAGGCTGTGATCGAGAAGATGATCATCGGTCGTATGAAAAAATACATGGCTGAAGTAACTTTGCTGAACCAACAATTTGTGGTGAACCCTGACCTGACTGTCGGGGCTGCGGCCAAAGAAGCTGGCGTTGAAATCGTAGGCTTCAAGCGCTTGGAAGTTGGCGAAGGCATTGAGAAAAAAGTTGAAAACTTTGCAGAGGAAGTGGCGGCGACGCTGAAAGGCTAAGGCCTACTCTCAAGTCTAAAAATAAAAACGGCGCGTGGGGGAAGTACCTACGCGCCGTTTCTAATTTCGGGCCCCATGCTGGGGATGATGGTGCCCGACTGGGAGGAAAGCTAACATCTTTTACGGTGACTAACCGTAAGAAACGAACCACCGATCAAGGCCAAAGCCTCAATCCGCTGCTATCCTTGGTATTTCAAGGTGCACACTGAAATTGCCCTGCAGCCAAGACTGCCACTCATAGAGCATGTGTTAATATTTACGCTGCAGTGCAGGAAAGCAAAGTACGGGTTTCCCTACCTTTTGAAACATAATAGGCGCCAAGAATGGGGCCAACGCCCCTGATACGTGATCAACAGGCAGGCTATCATGGGAGCCAAGAGGCCGCATCTCATTGAATTTCCTAGGAAAAATTAAAAGCTCATCGCTCGATTAGGAAGAATTGGTTCTGGCTGGAAGCCTTGAGGATAGCTTGGGCTGTTGTATCAACATCCAAAGTTTCTCGCGCCAATCGTAGGTGTTTCTCGATTGTCGCCGGATTCAACCCCATGATTGTCGCCGTGTCTTGTATCGTTTTCCCATCTGCGACCCACTCCAAAACCTCACGCTGGCGCGCGGTTAATGGGCGACGCTGGCCGGTGGTGTGAGGAAGCTGCGTAACCTTGAGGTGCATAACCTTGTTGGCCAATTCCAGATCAGGCCCGTGCTCTTTCCAAATACCATCCACGTCATCCTGGCTCAAGCCGTGTCGAGCGGTAAGCCCGATCGCACCTTTGGCGCGCGTGGAGACATCGTGAAAGCTGATCGTGTAGCCCGCGGTCACACCTAACCTCTGATTGAGAGCCAATACAGCAAGCTCCCCTTCGCTCAATTGGCCAGACATCGCCAACTCTTGCATCATGCGCCAACTGCACGCGCCGACGTTATCCGCGGCCCATGCCACCATTGGCCCTTGATAATAAGCCCCATCACCAACGAAATGCTCAACATAAGCAGGGTCGTGATTGGTGAGGATCAAAGCATCCTGCAAGTCGCCCAAGGTGGTCCCGGTCCTGAAACGGGTGTAGCCGTAAACGAGCCGGTCAAAGCCGAATTCGGCCATCTTAGCCGTGTGTATCGACCACATTTCTTCAAGAGAATTGCTGGTGATAATCAAGTTCAAGTGGTCTTGGATCATGTAGCGGACCCAAAGTGGCTCGACAGGGCCTCTAGCGCCAACACATATCCCTGCGCGCCGAAGCCCGCGATTTGGCCCAATGCGACGGGGGCAATATACGATTTATGGCGGAACGCCTCGCGCGCATGGATGTTCGAAAGATGGACTTCGACCACCGGCAGCTCAACGGACGAGATTGCATCCATCAGCGCGACAGAGGTGTGGGTGAAGGCACCGGCATTTAGCACGATCCCCCCATGAACCCCTTTGGCCGCATGAATGGCGTCGATCAATACGCCTTCATGATTGGATTGCAGGCATGTTACGGCCATTCCAAGGGTGTCACCGTGGGTCACACATAGGGTTTCAACGTCAGATAATGTAGTAGAACCATAGACTTCGGGCTGACGCGTCCCGAGGAGGTTCAGGTTGGGTCCATTTAGGACAAGTACGGAGGTCATCGACAGTTCCTTGAGATAATGCATAAACACCTAGGTGGAGATACCCGACCTGTCGAGCTTTTTACGCATTATTTCACCGAACTCTCCTCAGATTTAAACATTTGGAACAGGGGATCTGCGGCTAAGACCGCGCCTTTTCTAGCGCCTCTTGCAACACGGGTAGGTCACCAATGTGGTTTGCAAGTAGTAAGATCAGTCTGGCGTTGAACTGCGCGCTTTCATCTTGTGTTAGCCCATCATGGGAGTCGATGAGTTTGCTATAAAATGCGTCAACGTTCAGTAGGTTAGGGTGCAAAGATAATGTCACTTACAGGCTCCTTCCAAGCTGTTCCTGAGTGCCGCAGAAACCTTTTCAAGGTTGAATTCCGCCCATCTGGCCACCACATGTTGGTCCGGTCGGATCAGGTATGTGGCCGCACTATTGGCCCCGAGATAACGCCAAATTAACTCTTCAGTCGGATAAGGGATGTGAAGCACCTGAACCGCCAAATCAGCCAGAGGAGCAGGAGTAAAAGAAGGGTCGCCAAAACTCAAAATGGTGAAGTGCCCCCCTAATTGATCCAAAAGATACCCGTCATTCAGCGGGCCGTCAGGGCAGACAGAACCCGGGCGACTGATTTTGGGGGCCTCCAGTGTATCAGCGCAAAACCCGTCATGACCATCATAGGTGCAGGGCACCGACAGGCGGCCAGAATTCACAATGGGGCGGGCAAATTCATATTCGCGGGCAAGATCAAGCACCGCGTTACGAAAGACCTGACTAATGCCTGTTTTGGGCGTCATAAAATCCGTGGCGCGTGATGAATTAAGTATGTTCTCATCGGCGGCAAATTCTCGCTCCGTCGCATAGCTATCAAGCAAGCGCGCATCCGCCAGCCCTTTGCAAACCAAATCCAACTTCCACGCAAGGTTATCGGCATCTTGCATGCCAGAGTTGGCCCCACGCGCGCCAAAGGGCGACACCTGATGCGCGCTATCGCCCGCAAATAGCACCGATCCATGGCGGAATTTTTTCATGCGGCGGCACTGGAACGTGTAGATGGAGGTCCATTCAAGCGTGTAGTCGGGAATGGTGCCGGTTTGCGATGACAACATGGCATCGACACGGGCGCCGATGCGGTCTGGGTCTAATTCCTGCTCGCGGTCGATGTCCCAGCCAAGCTGAAAGTCAATGCGCCAGATGTCGTCGGGCTGTTTGTGCAGCAGGGCCGATTGGCAGCCCTTGGCAAAGGGAGGCTCAAACCAAAACCAGCGCTCAGTCGGGAAATCAGCCTTCATTTTGACGTCAGCGATCAGGAAATTATCCTCGAACACGCGGCCATCAAAACTAAGGCCCATCATATCGCGAACAGGCGAGCGCGCGCCATCGCAGGCAATCAACCAATCGGCTTCAAGCTGATAGGGGCCATCCTGCGTATTAACATCAAGGGTGACGTAATCGTTGTGATCACGCAGGCCCGAGACACGGTTGGCACCGCGAATTTCAATCGGAGCACCACCGGCTTGAGCCTTGTGAATAGCCTCGATCAGATACGCTTCAAAGTGAGGCTGTTGCAGGTTTACGAAGGCAGGGTTCCGGTGACCTTCTTCCGGCAACAGGTTGAATTCAAACAGCTTCCCATCGCCGTAGAAGACTTTGCCAACATTCCACACCACGCCTTTATCCACCATAGAGGCCTGCGCGCCAAGGCGGGTGGCAATGTCGAGGCTGCGCTTGGAGAAGCAGATTGCCCGCGAGCCAAGCCCCGGCCCCTCATGGTCATCGAGAACCAAGACCGGCGTGCCTTTCTGCCCCAGATCCAAGGCCATCGCGAGGCCAATGGGCCCAGCCCCGACCACAACAACGCGGTGGCGCGCGACACGATCCTGAGAGGCCACGCGCGCATAGGGGTAGAGGGTGAAGGCGGTTTGATAGCGGGGTTCAACCATCCGCTACCCCTGCAACGCGGCCCACATGTCCAAATCGCGCGCGGCGGTCCAGATGCGGGGGGTGTCGATGCCGCGGGCCTCGTCATAGGCGCGGGCGACGTTGAAGGGCAGGCAGTGCTCGTAGATGGCGTAGTCTTTGAACTTTGGGTCGCACTCGGCGCGCACTGCGTCCCATGCGTCTTTGAGTGTGCCGCCGCGTGCTGCCACGCGGGCGGCGGGGGCGTAGGTGGAGTAGACGAAATCACGCGTGCTCTCGATTGCGCGCTCGACCGCTGGCTTGCCAATTAATGCGCCGCCGCGACCGGGCGCGATGGCGTCCAAATCAAAGCTGGCAATATTATCAAGCGTATTTCCCCAATCGGAAAAATGTCCATCTCCACAATAACATGCAGAGTGATCTTCAACTATATCTCCGGTGAACATGACGTTTTCATCGGGCACATGGATCACGATATCTCCGGCGGTATGCGCGCGCCCCAGATGCATCAAGTCAACGCGGCGATTGCCCAGATAAACGGTCATCGCATCGGAAAATGTGGTGGTCGGATAGGTCAGGCCGGGGATGCTCTCGTGGCCCTCGAACAGGCGGGGAAAACGTTGAAATTCGCTATCCCAATCCTCTTGGCCGCGTTCCACAACCATGGCGCGCGCGGTGTCGCCCATGATGATCTGATCGGCACCATAGGCCGAGGCCCCCAGCACCCGAACGGCGTGATAATGGGTCAAAACAACGTGAGAGATCGGCTTGTCGGTGATCTCGCGCACTTTCTCGATCACCTTGCCGGCAAGGCGCGGGGTGGCTTGTGCCTCGACGATCATAACGCTGTCATCGCCGATGATCACGCCGGAGTTCGGGTCGCCCTCGGCGGTGAAGGCCCAAAGGTCGCGGCCCACCTCGTCAAAGGTGATTTTCTTCTCGCTCAGGTCGCCTTGCGACGCGAATGCTTTACTCATAGTGCCTCTACTTTCTGTGTGATGCGGCCAAAGAGGTCGCGGCCTTGCGCGTCCTCCATCCAAATTTCCACCCGATCACCGGGCTGCATAAACGGCGTGCTGGGCGCGCCATTGGTGATGGTCTCGACCATGCGCTGCTCGGCGATGCATGAATAGCCCGCGCCGCCTTGGGGAATGGTTTTCCCCGGTCCGCCGTCCAGCTTGTTGGACACGGTGCCGGAGCCGATGATCGTGCCTGCCGCGAGGTGGCGGGTCTTGGCTGCGTGGGCGATCAGGGTGGGGAAATCAAAGGTCATGTCTTGCGCCGCATTGGTGCGCCCGAAGGGCTGCCCGTTGAAGTCCACGCACATGGTGGCCGCAAGTTTTCCGCCGTCCCAGCCGCGTAATTCATCCAGTGACACGGCGAAAGGCGAGAACGCGCAGGCCGGCTTGGATTGTACAAAACCAAACCCTTTGCCTAGCTCAGTGGGGATCAGATTGCGCATCGACCAGTCGTTGCAAATCATCACAAAACGGATGGCCGCGCGGGCCTCGTCAAGGCTGGCCCCCATCGCAACTTGGCCAGTTATCACCGCAACTTCGGCCTCAAAATCGACGCCCCAAGCGGGGTCGGCAGTGACGGGGGCCGTTGGGGAAATGAAGCTGTCAGAGCCGCCTTGATACATCAGCGGATCCGTCCAAAACGTATCGGGCATCGCGGCCCCGCGGGCTTGGCGCACCAGCTCAACATGGTTCACATAGGCCGAGCCATCGAGGAACTGATAGGCGCGGGGCAGGGGGCTGTGGCAACGGCTTAAATCCAGCAACTCAGAGGGGCCATCTGGCACGCCGGGGCCCTCATCCAGCATGTGTTGAAAGCTGCGCCGTGTCATGCGTGTCGAGGTCGCGCGATCCGCAGATACGATGCGCAGTTGCCCGTCGGGGCCGTCGTTATAGCTGGCGAGAATCATTTTTTACCCGGCGTCCCGTCGAACTTTTTCTCGATGTCAGCCCAGCAGTCAATGTAGTCATCCTGCAACGGGGCCTCGGTGGCGGCATAGGCGGTCAAATGCTGCGGAAAACGGGTCTCGAACATGAACGACATGGTGTTGTCGAGCTTCTCTGGCCCAAGGTCTGCATTCGACGCGCCGTCAAAGGCCGCCTTGTCGGGGCCGTGCGGTATCATCATGTTATGCAAGGATAACCCACCCGGCACAAAGCCTTTGGGTTTGGCGTCATAGATGCCGTAAATATTACCCATCATCTCTGACATGATGTTTTTATGATACCATGGCGGGCGGAAGGTGTCCTCGGCCACCATCCAGCGCTCGCGGAACAAAACGAAGTCGATATTCGCGGTGCCTTCGACGCCGGAAGCGGCGGTTAGCACGGTAAAAATAGACGGGTCAGGGTGGTCAAACAGGATCGAGCCAACGGGGCAATAGGTGCGCAGGTCGTATTTCACTGGCGCATAATTGCCGTGCCATGCGACCACATCTAAGGGTGAATGGCCGATCTTGGTCTCGTGGAATTGACCCGCCCATTTGACGGTGACAGTCGAGGGCGCATCGCGATCCTCGAACGCGGCCACGGGGGTCTTGAAATCGCGGCGGTTTGCCATGCAATTCGCCCCGATCGGGCCGCGCCCCGGTAGCTCAAACTTTTGACCGTAGTTTTCACACACAAAGCCCCGCGCAGGGCCTTCCAGCACCTCGACACGGTAGACAAGCCCACGCGGCAGGATAGCGATTTCTTGCGGCTCCAGATCAATCACGCCCAACTCTGTGCAAAACCGCAAGCGGCCTTCTTGGGGAACAACCAGCAACTCGCTATCGGCGGAAAAGAAGTATTCATCTACCATGCTTTGGGTGACCAAATAGATATGGCTGGCCATGCCAACTTGGGTGTTCACATCGCCCGCCGTGGTCATTGTGCGCATACCGGTGAGCCATGTCAGGCTGCCTTGAGAATGCGGCACAGGGTCCCAGCGATACTGGCCCAGTGAGATCACATCCGGGTCCACATGTGGCGCGGATTTCCAGTACGGCAGGTCGATTTTCTCAAACCGGTGGGTGTGTTTCACGGAGGGGCGGATACGATAGCACCATGTGCGCTCGTTCTGGTGCGAGGGCGCGGTGAAGGCCGTGCCAGAGAGTTGCTCGCCATAGAGGCCATAGTTGCATTTCTGCGGACTGTTCATACCTTGCGGCAGCGCACCGGGCAGCGCCTCAGTCTCAAAGTCATTGCCGAAACCGGGCATATAGCCTGCATGAGTGCCAACAGGTGTTGGGGCGCTTTGCAGGCCCAAAGGGGTAGGGGTCTTGGTCATAGAACTGTCCTCCGAAACTCCTGAGTATTAGTTGTATTTGTAACTAACAACCCGTAACTTGAGGTTATGATGGTGACTAATGAATTCGATTTACAAGTATTTCTGCCGTATTTACTTAATCAGGCCGCAGAGGCCTCTAGTCTGGAATTTCAAGGCTACTATAAAAGCCGATATGCTATGTTGCGCACGGAATGGCGTGTGATGTTTCACCTTGGACACTATGGCGCGATGACAGCCAAAGAGATTTGCGATCGCGCCAAGATACATAAAACCAAGATTAGCCGCGGAGTTAAAGCTCTTGAAAATAAACGATTTTTGAACCGATCTTCTGTACAAAAAGACCGACGGCAGGAAATATTAACGCTTACTGGTGCCGGCTTTGAGGCCTATCAGGATTTGTCCGGAGCAGCCCAGAGATTTGATAGCAAGCTGGCTGAAAACTTGGGGGCGGAAGAGGTAGAACAATTACGCCAAAGCTTGCTAAAGATCGCGAAACTTTAGAGGTCTTCGGAACGAAGGCGGGCGGATTGTGACCATTCTGCTTTCGCTTGTTTGCAAAGTATGGGCTTCCCTTTGGGGCTTTTCTGTTTTGAATTCGCGCGGGCAACTCTTGCATTATCCAATAATCCGGGTACCTTTAGTATATTACAATTTATACTTATTCACAGGTTGCCAAAACGTGAGTGCAGACAGTCGTATTGATGACTATTGGACGCAGCAGCCCACGGCACGAGACGCGCCGCCCAAATCTGATCTGACCATTGAGATGATCGAGGGGGTTGAGCCATTGGATGCTCAATTCGGCACCGATATGCCCAAGACTGTGCCTGACGCACTTTATGAGATGTTGTTTGGAGCGCAATGCCCAGCACGCACAGAGCAAGAACAGGGAGTGGCGGATTTCGAAAAACTGCCACCTGTGCATACTTACGCCATTCTCGATGCAGCCAAGATGACGGGGCTACTGCCGTTACTAGAACCATCGGGGCTTGAGTTTCGCTGCCTTTTCAAGGGAGCCGCCTATGACGAGCTTGAGACCGTAGCACCTTGGCTTGTTCGCCTGAAAGAAAACAACAGCTTTTCACGCAATTTGTTTACCGCAGGCCCGCAACCATGGGTCTTTTGGGACGACGCACCGGGTATTTTTATTCGGTCGGCCTCACCCTTCTCGGATGTCTGGGGGCATTTTCGTAAATTCACGAAAGCCAAAGGTGATCACGGCGCGTGGTTCTACTTTCGGTTTTGGGAGCCCATCGTTCTTCGTGATTTTTCCGACTGCCTTGCGCCAGCTTCATTGGCGAAATTTCTTGGGCCTCACCGCGTTATATCCTGCCTTCCCGACGGGACGGCGATGGCTCTTTCATGGGAACCAGCCCAAGAGCAAAATTTAATGAAACCCGATCCCCATGACGCGTAGCATAGTCACCATTTTTCTATTGAGCCTAGCGCTCATGTCATGTCGAACCGAGGAGATTACCGTGACGATTGATACTTCAAGCTGGCCCAGACATTGCCTCGGATACCACAGCTTTATTGCCCCTCCGGACCTTAGCCTGACAAGCAGCAGTGCGCAGGTTGGCACCGAAGAGTTGAGCGTGGTGACGACCCCCGCGCCAGTTCGCGAATTCATTGAAGCGCAAGAAGATTTCGGTCAGGCGCTTGTGATCAAGCAGGTAAACGACTGGTTGGTGATCGTCGCCTCGGAGAACCTTGGGCTCACCGTCTCCAGCCGTACTGTTGTTGTCTACGGCGCACGACGGGTCGGATCACAGATTGCGTTGACGCGGGCAGGGGCGTCGAAAAGCCGGATCGCAGGGGGTGGCAATGATCCGCGGCTATGGGCCTTCCACTCCAGAACAAACCCGCTGCCACTGGCTGATCGCGGGGGCGCGGAAGGGTTTTGCTATGATGGCATGTTCTTTGCAGGCCCGCCGCCTGAAGGGGAAGCGAGCTTCTCCGCCTCCTTGGCGGAACTCGATCTGCCGGACAGTCGCGGGGTAAGGCGCGCACGCAGCGACAATAGCTTAAGCTTGCATTTTTTGGTCGCGGATGAAGCCGAAGCATCCGATCGCCAGCTTGCGCCGCAAACGGATATTTCAACGCAACCGGGCGTAAGCGTATCGTCGGAAAAGCTACGCCTCATGGGGGGCGATGTCGGCTTGGCGACAACCAGTTTCGACGACGGGAAGCAAGAGGGCCATTGGTATGACGCCGCGTATTTTGGCAAGGCTGGCTCCGTTTCAGAACCCTTGGTGATTTCAATTCAGTACACAAATTCCCGCCTTGATCCGGCAGACAGTCGCGAATTGATGCTTGGCATACTTTCCGGTCTGCGTGTGAATTAGGGAGAAAGTTTATGGGTGACTGCCCCGAAGACGTCATTGTTCCTGTAATTCTATTGCCTGGAATTATGGGCTCGCGCTTGGAACACTCAGGCAGCACTGTCTGGGATCCGGACGACAGCATGCTCATGGTGCGTCTGTACGGCGCGAATGCAGGCACCGTGGTTGGGCCGGATTTGTTTCGCATGCGCGAAAGCAGCAAGGTCCGCGCCGCCGCGGCAGTGCGAAAGCGCCTGTTGGTGGGGTCGCGGTTTTCCAAATCCTTCCTCAATCCTGTTGAGTTCGGCCCTGTTGATGGGCTCAGCCAAGACCGGATTGATCGCAACTGGTCCTCGGTCGCTTTGGGGACTTACGGCAAGATCATGAAGGATATGGAGGACAGCTTTCCAATCGTTCTGAACAATCGAATTAAGGAAATAAATCCCAAGTTCAATCTGGTGAAAATGCCTGTCTATGCCTGCGGCTATAATTGGTCACAGTCAAATGACGACAGCGGCAAAGCTGCGGCGGCGCATATTAAAACATGGGTGGACGAGGCCAAGAACTGGGCCGCAGAGAACAACGCGCAATGCCCCGGCGCGGTCCTTGTGACCCACTCTATGGGCGGATTTGTGGCGCGTGCTGCGTGCCTTAGTCACGGTGCCGCAAGCGATGTTATGGCCGTTATGAGCACGGTTATGCCGACGGACGGCGCGGCCGCAACCTACAAACGGTTCCACTTCGGCTTTGAAAACACCGGCTGGTCCATGAGCAAAGCGGCGGTCGAGGGCATGGTGGGCTATGTTGTCTTGGGGCGCCAAGGGGCATTGGTTACCTCGTTGCTAGGAAATATGCCCGGTGCTCAGGAATTGCTGCCGAACAAACGCTACAAGACCAATAGTGGATCGCGCAAATGGCTTGCGGTAATGAACCCGGAGCGCAACATGATCGGCAACCTGATTTCTGGAGGTGGGGCCTATGCAAACCTTCCAAACAGCAACCCGTATACGGAAATTTACCGCCGCGAAGACCGCATGTGGCGCGCCGCCAACCCTGAGTGGATGTTCCCCGAAGGCATGGGGGCTGGGGCCGCCACGCAAGATCCGTTTGACGAATTCGTCAAGCACAATGAAACCGCCGAGGCTTGGCATGATGCAATCATCGGCTCGGGAGATTTTCACGAATTGACCTACACGTGCCACTCTGCGGATCCGGCCATGAAAACCTATGACGCAATCCGGTGGCGGCCCGATAAAACGGGCGGCTCACTGGGGCGCTCGGTGTCGGAACGCGACGTGCGTGTCGCCACCGGTGACACGCCGGATTACCACCGAGAGCACCTAAGGACCGGCTCAGAGGATGACAAACATATTGACGGTCCAATCCTTGGCGCAGACTGGGTGATCGAGTTGGCAGATGGAGCCGGAGACCGCACCGTCCCCGCATCGGCAAGCTACTACGCTTTGGGCATCTCATCCTCACGTCGCACCGCCCACACAAGAGGATATGAACATGAGCCCGCGATCCACGATTCAATTGTCATCAATTGGGTGCGCGACACGATGGTCACAGTCTTGGGTGACTGCGAGTTGTATTAAGCAATGTTTAAACTGACGGAGGCCGAAGTAAACGCGCTACGCGCCAAGGACTACACTCGGCGTATGTCAGCGCTACGGGCCGAGTTTGTTGACCTTGAAGAGAATGATCCACGCTCAGGTCAATATTTTGACGAAAACCATTACGTGACAGAGAGGTTGGAAGCCCTCAGCGGGGCAGACATCATATTGCTCCTGAGGATCGGCTTCATCCAAAACCTGCCATTAATCACCGCACCACAGTTTAAGGAATGCCAAACGCGAGGCCAATGGTACGGGCGTAGACTTTGGCTGAAAGATCAATTCGAAAAGCTGCACAACACGGGTGAGTGAATATCCTACCGGGAGGACACATAGGGTAAGTCACCGAAGTAAGCTCGCTTAACTACGTGTAACACAAAAGTATTGTTTAGGTTGGTGGCGGAGAGACAGGGTGGAATTTCGAACCCACTTAACTTTCCGAAACTAGCCCTTCAAGCACGCAACTATCAAATCAGCCATTGTATCCCACAAAGCCTCCAAGTCCTTTGGCGAAGGTGCGAAACTATTTGAGTGTACATACCGATTTAACGTGTCTGCTGACACAAGTTGATAACTTTGAGAAAACTTCTTTGTAGCATCTAATTGTTTTTTACCGATTTTGTCGTGGCTAAAAAGTGCCGCACCAACCTTTTCGACACGGCGCGCAAGCTTGTCATTTTCTTGCAATTGAACACTGTGTTCATCTACATAATAATCAATGGATAGCTCTAAAAGCACTCGAAATAACACCGACACCGCATTTGGATGCTTTTCGGTATTCAGGTGGAATTGAAGCTCTTCCCAAATGGCATGGTGTCGTTGCTGCTTACCTGTCCAGAGAATGCCAAACTCTTTTTGTGGAATAAGAGTTATTCGCCTTGTAGGTTTTGGTTTTGCCTTTGGTTTTGCTTTTGCTTTTGCTTTGCTAGGTGAGTTGTTGCCATCTGTATCTAAAATATCTTCATCTCTTGGGAGTTTCTCGCTGTCCTCTAACCTTTCAAGGTATGAAAGCTTGCCAGAATTATCCCATATATCGCCAAGGACAACGCGCCCGTTGGCAAAATCCTCTGTGATATCTCGGAGAGTTTCAAGAACAACTTCCGGTTTATGTGTGTAGCTAAATTCCTTATTCTTGCCACTAATACCAATACGGTTCCGAATAGCTTCGGAAGACAAAAACCGATTTAGATTGGATCGAGGGATTTTCTTTTCAGGAAGCAATTCGGCAGCCTTCAATCGCTGCTCAATTTCATCTGCCAAATTAAAGCCTGCTGCTTTTCCTGATCGAGCGACAAAATTGTCTTTCATTCGGTCATCCCAATTGGATTGACCAACACCATTTTGTGTTCCTGTGTGCCTACGATATAGGATGCTATCTACGTCATCTCGGTTTTCTTCCACTTGGCAAAGAATAGTGCTGGGGAAATTGCCTTCCCAATTTCCTCGCAGCAATTTAAAATGATCTTGCAACTGGACAGTTGGAGCTCTCTCTGGCTTTTCAAGCAACTTCAAACATGTCACCCGTCGATTACCATCAAAAACTAAATAGACACTGCCTTCTTGTGTCACCAGCGGCGGCTCAAATATTCTCCCCTCATCGACTATGTCTTTCGCGAGGTTCTTCATATGAGTTCTGCGTGTATTAAACAGCCAGGATATCGCTGCCGTTTCGTTTTCAAGCTCTCCGTGGCGATCGTTTGCCCGATTTATTTGTAAGTCACAAATTTTTATTTGTTCTAATCTCATAATTTTTTCCCAATTCACAACAACGTGCCATACACAAAGAGGGCGGGTCAACTTAAAGTAGTTTTCCACTACTTCGTTCTAAAGGGATGCAACGGAGCATAGCACCCCTTAAGCGTTTTGTAATACAAAACACAGCTTGCAGTGCACGTTAGGTTTTTTACTGTTTTGCTTCTCGCAATAGAACATAGCTTTGATGATCGTTCGAACTCGCCACCAGTTTCCTCGCAAACCCATGCTGGCTATAGATATCTGATCCGTTAACGCTTGGACGATTAATGCTGAGGTTGGCCATTTTTAAGCGTATTGCAGGGGGCAGGGATGAAAGGCTTCGGACCCCAAAACTACTTTTCTATTCAAGAGGTTAGGTGGGAACTTCATAGAAAGATGTAAAATGGCGGAGAGACAGTCTTACCAATTAACGCTACAATACATTGATATTAAGCATTAATTACAATAATATTTTAACTCATACCACAATTCACACCACACAAAGGTGAAAATGAACGCTACTTTGCTGTAGCAACCTCAGCTCTGATAAATTCCAAAATTGGACGGAACCACTCAAATGCATTGGGCGGCAATGTGTCTGCAACGTTCTTGGCGAACGCAACCTTGTCACCAACAAACTGAACAACCTCGCCCCCTCCCATAACTTCTTTGGACTCAAAATAATCTGCAAGTCCTTCAGCATCACAAAACATAAGCTCTATCGGAATACACGCACTGCCATCCTTGAATGGCTGGCCGTCGCCAGACAGTGCCTGCTTTCTTAGAGACTCGCGCTGAGGCACTGGCAGCAGAAAAGCACAATGAGATTTATGCACGAGCCTTTTACTTAGACCTCGATGCGGGTCTTGTTCCAACAGTTCCGAGTGTTTCAGGCCGTCCCAATCGTTGTACGCTTCATCGAAGTCGAAAAGGGCAAACATCTTTCGCCCCCTGTAGTTTTTGCGAAGTTCCTCTCGTGAGAACAAATTCCGCAAGAAAATTCTGTCGAAAGCACCTTGAACAACAAGCCCATTTTTTTCTTCGGGAAAGAGTTTTTCGATTGCGGCGTCCAAGATTATTTGGTCGCTCATCCCTTCCGTGAAAAGCACGGCATCAGTCGTGTTTTCTAGAACTTCATCAATACTCAGCTTGGCTTCTTTCTCTGAAAAAGTGATCAATCCTGCCGATAAGGATTTCACGATGCTGGCCTTGTCTCGCATTACGACATTCACGCCATTGGCTCCAAATTCAAACATCCGGATCTCAGATTCATTCGACCTGGCTATGGTCGATGCGCTGTGGCTACTCAACAAAACATGGTTGGTTTTGGCAGCGTCTGTCCCAGTAATGTCGGCGACTTGTTTCAAAAATCCAAACTGCCATTCTGGATGAAGAAATGAGTCAGGCTCGTCCAGTAGTGTGATGCAGTTGCGGTCTTTAAACAGCTCAGAAATAGCGAAGATGTAAACCGATTGGAACTGGCCATCACTGAAATCCCCAACCTTTGCGACATCACCGTTCGTCAGTCTTAGTGGGATAGAAAGCCCGGCAAACATGTCGATGGCTTTAAGCCGATCAAAGCTTCTGAAAAGCTCCGAAGCGCTTCTCCCACCAAATCGTTCCTGAAATCGACCAAGGTCAATCTTGATCTCATATTGGTCTTTATCTCGATCGTAGATATCGCCAAAGGTGAATCCCCCAGTAATGCAGCCTGTCAACTCATCCAAGAAGGCGCGCGCCGTACCAACTGCACCCCAAAGAAATGTTTCAGCAACGGCTACATCAACGTCAATGCGCGAGGCAAAAGATGGGCGTTTCAAAGTGAGTACAAATGCCTCACGCGGCACGACATCAATCTGCAGCTTTTCGCACAGGTATTGCCTGGCCATGCATTCATCGCCCTGCATAAGAAGGATAGAGAGCAGCATCTCCTTATAATCAGATCGTATACCAACAAATCTCCGTGCAGCGTCAGCTTGCCAGTTTTTGCTCTGATCAGCAAAACGCTTCTCATACCGTGAAACCGTTCGGTTTATGTTAGCATTGTGCCCTGAATAGTAGACTAGGACATTGTCAGGCACTGGCGCTTGGCCAACCGTCTTCTGCTCGCGTCCGTTGATTGTGAAAAGTTCATTTTCAAAGCGGATAACCGTCTCTTTACTCGCGATTTCATAGGTCACTTCGTAGCTGAACGAGATTTGGTCCTGCGCGTCGCGGCTATCAAAGATGTGTCTGAAAATCTCGACAAGTGCTTCGAAGAAGTTGGACTTGCCAGTCCCGTTTTTACCGACAAAGATGTCGAGGAAACTCTCGCCCTCAAAGGTGAGGGTGAAGTCACGAAGGTTTTTGTATTCGCTGATCCAGACAGATTTAAGGCGCATGATTTCTCAATGAATTTTGGAGGTAAGGGTGTCGGCAATTTGAATATTAGATTGTCGGGATTTTTCGATGTTTGCTCTTATCTGATCACATATCCCGAACATACTTTTGACCTTTTCAACGATTCTAGGCTGTTCGGACAGCGGCGGCACCGCCACATAAATGCTAGAAAGGCTACCGACATTTAATTTTGGCATCTTTATGCGATTTTCGAGTTTGCGAACCTGAACTAAGAAGTCCTCTGACAAAATAGAAAGCAGAAGGAAGTCAGGGTCGATCAATGACTTTAAAGGATACATATCTGCACTGCACAATCCATCGTAAGGAGCGATGACAGCCTTCGACAGTGAAGGGCGAATTTTGGAGTAGAGTATCTGCCCAGCATAAAAGCGATTGTTTGGGCCACGGATTCCTGACTCGCCAACAGTTCTTTGATCAACAAGTCTACCTGTGCCTTTTTCAATTATATCGGGGGCGATCTGTAAAAAATCTTGGTACCCATCTGGCTTAACGAGTTCTGATTGAAACTCGACAAGATCACCAAACCGGTGCCAAATCCAGCTTTCCGGCAGCGAACACGGTGGCTCAGTTGCAGTACTTTCACCAACAGCTCCACGTCCTCTCTTCTTTTTATGCGACTTCCCACGCAACAATTTTTGCAACAAAACAGATGCAACTTCGTCGTCTTCGTTCTGTGGAAGCAATTTTCCGCGTACGCCTAGTTGCAGCATGACTTCTTTCAGGCAAACAACGCTCGCCTCGGTCGTAAATAGCGTATCGAAGTGGGCCTCAAGGCGGGTCCAGTTTTGGGTGAGGTCTTCGGGGGTTTGGCTGTTGGTGAGGGTGGCGAGGCAGGTTTCGACGAGGGTTTGGTGCGCCTTGAGGCTGCCTTCGGCCTGCGCCTCCAACGCATCGCAAATCCCCATTAGCTCATCCACCTTGGCCACGATGCGGTGTTGCTCAGCGGTTGGGGGAAGAGGCACGACAGCCATACGAGCTTTTTCAGTTCCAAGACGTGGCAGATTCATACCGTGCGTTGAGTCATTTGCATATCGAATGAATTCAGGGGATTTGAGCACAAGCCGCAGAAACTTGGAGGAAACATCGGCATATGGTCTCATCGGAATCATTTCAGTGGTACAAACTCCTTCAAGGTCTGCGACTAGTGCTTTGTCCAAGTATGGCCGAAGCTTTCCGTAAATAACATCACCTTCTCGAAAGCGATTTTTTGAACTTTTAAAACGCCTTTCTGAGAAAAATACCTTCTGTAGAAGTTTCGAACTTTCTTTTTCTACATCCTCTAATTCTAAGATCCATGTATCTTCCGTTGCATTGAAGGCCTCGGCCTTGTCCGTTATGCCATAATTTGTGAGGTCGCCGAGACGGATGTAAGCCCAAGAATCTGGGATAGAATGCATCAATTCAGTTTTTTCTATTTCAGGAAGAGTTTTCTGTTTCCGGGTTTTTTTCTCCCGGACTGCTCTGGTGCGCTCGCGAAACGACATATCAACGAGCGTCATGCCAGTTCCCTCGTTTTCATCCTGCGCTACAAGTTTCCCTCGCACAGCAAGATCCATGATCAAGCCTCGCAGCTTTTTGATGCCATAGAGGCGGATGGCACCAGCGTTTCCACGCCCTGCGCTAGACGTTTTCTCAGTAGCCGAAGTCCAGATATCCAGATGATCGGTGATGAGCTGATTCACATCCGTCACGGGCGCCCCCCGTTTAGCGCATCTGATAGGATCGTCTTGAGTTGGTCGCGCAGCTTTTGAATGTCGTCTTGGGCGCTCTGATACTCCTGCAACAGGTCGTCAGGGTTCAGGTCCTTCTTCTGCGCCTCATATGGGTTCTTGTCATCAAAGTTGAAATCACGCCCCTCAAGGTATTCGACGCTTCGCTTCCACGCCTGATTGGTTTCTTTTCGTGCTTTGAAACCATCGGCCTCGTCGCCCCACCAGTCAATTTCGGGTTGAAATTCTTCAAACCGCATCGGTTTAGATTTGTTGTAGGTTTTTATACCTTTTGGATAGGGGTGTTCGTAGAACCAAACATCCTTGGTTGGCTCGCCTTTAGTGAAGAACAAGATGTTGGTCTTGATGCCCGTGTAGGGGGCAAAGACACCGTTCGGCAGGCGGACGATGGTGTGAAGGTTGCATTCATAGAGAAGCATTTCTTTTAACGCGGTCTTTTTACCTTCGCCAAACAGGAAGCCGTCTGGAAGCACCACAGCGGCCCGCCCATGTTTTTTAAGAAGCTTGATAATCACAGCCATGAACAAATCGGCGGTCTCGCGTGTGCGCAGCCCTGCCGGAAAGTTCTGCTCAATGCCGTCTTCTTCCATGCCGCCAAATGGCGGATTGGTAATGATGCAGTGAACGCGGTCCTTATCGCCGTAGTCTTTGTAGGGTCTCGCGAGCGTATTATCGAGCTTGATATTCGATGGTGAATCGATCCCGTGTAGGATCATGTTGGTCATGCACAGCATGAATGGAAGCGGCTTTTTCTCGACGCCTCGGATAGTCTTGTTGAGCTTTTTACGCTCTGCGCTGGTCTTAGCGTAATGTTCTTTTTTATGGTCAATCGTACAGGTAAGAAAGCCGCCTGTGCCGCAGGCTGGGTCAAAGACTATTTCGTCTAGCTTGGGGTCCACACGGTTCACGATGAATTTGGTCAAAGCACGAGGCGTGTAGAATTCACCCGCGTTTCCAGCGCTTTGTAGGTCGCGAAGTATCTGTTCGTAGATATCGCCAAAAGTGTGTCGGTCATCTTTATTGTTAAAATTGACCTCGTTTATCTTGTTGATAACTTGGCGCAGAAGCGTGCCAGATTTCATGTAGTTGTAAGCATCTGCGAAAACGCGCTGGATGATCAAAGCTTGCTCACGCTGTGGGCCCTGTACTTGGACAGACAGTTTTAACTTTGGAAAAAGCGTGTCCTGAACAAAGTCGTATAGGCCTTCGCCGGTCAGGCCTTCGCGGTGAGCTGCCCAATTCCGCCAGCGCAGATGCTCTGGCAGCGCAGACTTGAAGTTGTCATCAATGAGCTCGAGCTCTTCTTCACGGTCATCGAGAATTTTAAGAAAGAACATCCAAACCATCTGGCCGATGCGCTGCGCATCGCCGTCAACACCCACGTCTTTGCGCATGATGTCCTGAATTGCTTTGATTATACCTGAGATGTCTCCCATTAGCCGTCCGCCTGTTTGTAAAGTTGTTCTTCAAGCTCTCTGATGGCTTGTTCGTATTTTTGCTTGCCGCCGAATACATCTTTGATGATCTCAACGGGGGTGCCGATGTCATCGAAGGGATGTAGTCGCAAAACACGGGCGTCTTCAATGGAGCGAATGCCTTCATCGGCGTATTTATCGAGAAGAGCCGTTAAAACCTGTCGTGCTTGTTCGCCATACTTGGTAAAATAGTTACGCTTTTTCACATTGTTAGCGCGTTCAGCTCGCGTTAGGGGCGGCTGATCGTAGGCGATGTGGCACAGGAGGTCGAAGTCACCAAAGTCTTTGCCCACTTCCTCTGCCAAGTTTTCGAGTAGAACACCATATTCCTCAAGTTCGCTAATGATCGCCTCTTTTTTGTCGGCTTCGTTCCACTTTCGGATAAAATCGTCGAGAGATGAAAACTCTATAAGCATCTGCTTCCGAGCAAATTCTTTGTACGACTCAGTGATCAATGCGCCGTCAGGCCCTATGAAACTGACACGCTCGGCTATGATCTGAACCTCTACGCCGCTTACTACCAGCTTGGTTACCCCAGGTGTTTCAGGGCTATCGTCATCATCATCTTCTGGATCGATTGGCGGGTCGGGTGGCTCTGGTGGTTCATCATCGTCAGGTTCATATATGACCACTGCTTCACCATCAAAATCGGGATCGTTAAAAAGCTCAGTAGCCTTCTTAAAATCCATGATTGTGAAGTACCATTTGCCATGCTCCTCATCTACACGGGTACCGCGACCGATTATTTGCTTAAACGACGTCATTGAAGAGATGTTTTTATCCAAGACAATCAGCTTACAGGTTTTTGCATCAACTCCAGTCGTCAGCATTTCGGATGTTGTGGCGATAACGGGGAACTTGCTTTCAGGGTCGATGAAATTGTCTAGGTCTATTTTCCCATCTTCCTTCGTATCACCCGTTATTCGTCTAACGTACTGGGGATGATCAATCGCGAGCTGTCCGGCAGCGTTTACGATGGCTTTACGCATTCTTTCAGCATGATCGATATCTTCGCAAAAAATGATGGTTTTGCTGTAGGGATCGGTTGCATTGAGGAGCTGCATTACTCTTGCCGCAACCAACTTTGTACGTCGATTTAAGACGAGAATTCTGTCCATGTCTTTTTGATTATATTGTCGATCTTCAAGAGGGTTTCCCAAATCGTCGACGGCACCCGGTGGCGGTGTCCAGCCCTCAACATCCTTATCGATATCAATCCTGACCACCTTGTACGGTGCAAGAAAACCGTCTTCGATTCCTTGTTTTAAGGTGTAGGTGTAGGCGGGCTCTCCAAAGTAGGTACTACTTGAAACATCCTTTGTTTCTTTAGGGGTAGCTGTAAGGCCAATCTGGGTAGCACCTCCGAAATATTCCAAAATTTCACGCCATTCAGAATTTTCTGATGCGCTACCTCGATGGCATTCATCCACGACAATTAGGTCGAAAAAATCGGGAGAAACCGATTTAAAGGTTTTGTCCGCTTCTTCTTTACCAGTGAGCGATTGATACAAGGCAAGATGGATTTCGTAGGACGGATCGATTTTGCGGCCGCCAACCTTCGTCATCACGGATCCAAACGGCTTGAAATCGTTGACCAACGTCTGATCAATCAAAATATTGCGATCAGCTAGAAAAAGAATACGCTTTGCAGCGCCCGCTTTCCACAGACGCCAAATGATTTGGAAAGTTGTATAGGTTTTACCCGTTCCCGTGGCCATAACCAGCAACACGCGGTTTTTACCTTTTGATACAGCTTCAATCGTTCGGTTAATTGCCTCAGCTTGATAATATCGAGGCTCTTTACCCGAACCGTCATCATGATACGGTTGCATCAACAACTCTTGTTCGTCGTCTTCGATCCCTCGAAACGCCTTGTACCGCTTCCAAAGATCACTAGGCGAGGGCAGTTGATCTAAAGCAAGCGAAGTCTCGGTCTCCTCGCTAGACGCAGGATACTTATTGTGCTGTTCAAAACCATCGCCATTTGAGCTGAATGCGGTTGGAACTTGCATTATCTCAGAATATCCAAGAGCTTGCTGCATTCCATGCCCAACGGAATGGTTGTTGTCCTTTGCTTCTATCACCGCAACAGGCAGTGCTGGCTCCCAAGACAATACGTAGTCAGCAAACTTTTTCTTCTTTTTGTTTCGCGACGATAAATTGCCTCGTACAATTATCGGTCCAGGCGTAAGTGTCACTTCTCGTCTGATTTGTGTGAAAGGGTCCCAACCGGCGTCCTTTATTGCGGGTGTGATATACAGGTCGCAAATGTCAGACTCGCTGAGCTTCTTTTTCTCTTCAGGGGGCAATGACATTGAGCGCTTACACTCCGTATAATTTGTTTCTGCATTTTAGATGCAGGGTTCACAATAGCTTAGCTTTACGTTTATACGCAAAAGCGTATAATTCAAAGTGCGATCTTTATCTCGAGAGGACTGGCCATGGAAACTCTGATTTCGAGCGTTGAAAATCTTGCACTGGTACTGGTTGACGCCAGGAAACTCGCCGAAAAAACCCAAGCTGAAGTGGCCGAAAAGGCGAATTTGAGGCAGGCTACAATTTCCAAAGTTGAAAGCGGGGATCAAGGCATTCGGCTGGAAACGGTTCTGTCGCTTTTGGAAGCCCATAATCTAGAATTGCTAGTTCGCCCTAGGCAATAATAAATCTGACTAAACTTAGCTCTTCGTCAGGTTTGCTTTGAAAATAATTTTACCACGCTAATATCAAGCGCATCGGCAATCCGTACAATTGTTTTAAGACCAGGGTTTCGCTCTCCTCGCTCGATCCCTCCAATATAGGTGCGATCCAAGTCAACGATATGCGCAAAGCCTTCTTGAGAATAGCCTTGCGCTTTGCGGGCTGCTCTCAAATTTTTGCCGAAATCTATAACTGTGAAGTTGGTTTCCATCTTCCCTTTGGGCAAGAAAGATGTTTAATCGTCTACGGACTTATCGTATCACATGGCGAACACCGAAGCTAAATGAGGATAAATATATGTTTGATGGCATACCCACGGGAAAAGTACTTGACGGAACCGACGACCACAAAAAGATGTGTAAAATCGCCCGAGTTCACTTAGACGCCATTCAACGTCGCAGTGGCAGCGGGTTAATTGCAAAACTAAGTAAGCATGTCTCTTTTTCAGCGCTCAATACGCTTTTGTCGTTTTACGGCTGGGCCATTCGACGGAACGGCTCCATGCTTGAAGTCTGGGTTCGTAATGATCCGGCTAATAATAATTGTAGTGAAGAACCTGTGCCAATTCCAGGAAGCATCGCAGAGATAAACGAAAAGGCGCGTAAGTGGTATATAAGCTCGGGCAAATTGGTAGATCCTCGAACTGGACGCGAAATTCCCTATCACGAACGTCATCGTTTCGGAATACTGTAACACTATGCGCAGTAATTTCTGTTCGCTTAGGACGTCAATGAAAGCTCAAAATGACAATTTGGTATACTGCGGACACGCATTTCGGTCACGAGAACGTAATTAGTTTTTGCAAAAGACCCTTTAAATCAGCATCACACATGGACGGGGCGCTGATTGAAAACATGTGGACGTTAGTTAAGCCCGAGGATGATCTTTGGATCATCGGTGACTTCGCGTTTGGCCCGTCATCAAAGGACGAAACATATTTGCGTAAAATTTTCGAACAACTCCCTAGTGCATCCAAACATCTCGTCGTTGGAAACCATGATGGCCCACTGACGTTGGAATTGCCTTGGAATTCCGTTAGCAACCTAGCGGAAGTGCGTGATGGATCGCTTAAACAAAATAACACTTTGTGCCATTATCCAATGATCACGTGGAATCACGCACGCCGAGGCGCGCTCCAGCTTTTTGGCCACGTCCATAACAATTGGCGTGGCAGCCAAAACTCAGTGAATGTTGGTGTGGATGTTTGGGGGTTTTCACCGGTACACTTTGAAGACATTGAGCGCCGCGCTCGAAGTTTGCCCGTAAATAAGCATTGGGGTGATGTTGAGCGCAAACAGCACTAGCTTAAAGCCCCTCCTGACATCGCCCCTGATATGGCAAGGGATGGATGGGCTTTATGGCTCTAGATCTCAGGTTCATTACCTGGGTACAGGTGCCTTCGTTGAACCAAAAGTTTGCCCTCTAAAGATTGTTCGTTTGGCTTCATCGATGAACGACCAGCGGTCACGATCATAGAGCTTTCTTTGAAGGCTTCGGTAATCCGTTCTCTAAGAGCTTCAGCTCGTCGCCAAAGCTCTTCAAGCGTTTGTCCAATTGCTCTATCCGCGTTAGCGAATCTTCGACGCAGCGTAATAATTCTCTCTCTAACGGTGTCAGGCCATTGCTCATCTATCTGCTCCTTTATCTTTTCTTGATGCAAATGCGATTGGGCGGCGTTCCGATCGGACAAACTGTTATCTCTACGCCGTTTGGTAGGAGAACGATGGTCCCAAGGCCGCTGATGCCACGCATGACCGTACTTTCGTTCAGCGCGAGTGGTATCTGTGGAATGACCCTCGGAGGTGGCTCCAGCGTCATCGCGCCATAGGTTACGAAGCCGCCGAGCGCTACGGCGCAGGCCCCCAAGGTCAATGATGCGCCGCTCAGCATCGCCGTCTTCCAAAGTGTGAAGCTCAAAGCCTTGCCCGCTTTCTGTGTCGTTTCCGACAAGTCGGACATTTCTGCCTCGATCTGTGTTTTCGTCCGTTTGTACAAATGCTCTGCCGTTTGATGCAGGCTCTCCATATCGTTCACGGTTTTTCGCAGCACGGTTGTCAATTGCGCGCTCCATTGTGCATCGAAGTTGTTCAATGCGTTCTGAAGTTGCTCTTGGCTTTCGTTGGCCTGCGCTGTGGCTTTCTTTTGCAGCCTGTCCAGCAAAGTATTCTGCGGCAGTCCATTGCTCATGATAAATCCGATCCTCTAGTCGAAAGGTTCCAGCCGATGTCGACAACCCCATTTGGCGCATTGTAATCCGCTTGTCTGGCGGTCTTAATTTTCCTTCGGCTTTAGCCAGCGCCTCTTTCTTGGCTCGTCTTGCGATTTGCTTTTCGGTCAGAGGCTTGATTTCCAAACCATCTTCTTCAAGCGTCTGAAGATACGCGCGAACATCAGCGTGATCTCTGATCGTACCATTTTCGATCTCGCCGATAACAAGTCCATTGATATGGTCGCGGAGCATTTTTCTATCTTTGCCTTCGATGACGTCCCGAAGCGGTCGGTGGTGCTCTACAGCTTCAGGATCAGCCCAACCCATATTTGCGTTCCAATAGTCGCGCCAAGCATTAAAATACCGCTCAGCACCTGGCGGCGCGATATTCAGGGCACGTCCATTGTGTAGCTCTCGGCGAAGCACTAGGCAGTGCAACTCGACGTTGCCCATATGAGTGTGCCTAACCCACAATGTCTTCGGCTGATCTGGGGCGAGGCCAGCAAATGCTGCGGTCTCAAAGGATGCCATAACTTCCCGCTGTTCATCATCAGACGGCGCATCATCGTCAGCGAAGGCAACGACCAGTGACGTGTAGCGCCATTTGCGATGATCGCTATCAATCAACAAGGCCATCTGTTCAGGATCGCCATCAAGGCACTCGGGTAGCGGGTCACGTTTAACAGTTGCGCCTTTGATGCGGTTGCGGTTCTCGTCGAATTCTGGAACCTCTTCAGCCATCAGGTAGTCGACAGCCGATTGTCCGCTACCGTCGCCATGGTGAAAGAACCGCACAATCATTTGCTATGCTCGCGCTGAAAGAGCTTGAGAGCACGCTCAATGGTGACAAGCTCTGCGTGGATTGCGAGCGTATCAATCTCGTCTCCAAAACGAAGGGTGCCATTAACCGCTTTGGCGATTTGGTTCATGTTATTCCCCGTCAGCCCAATCTGATCCATGAGCTGAGGGTTGACTGCCGGAGCTGTCCTACGCCGCGACGACCGTGATGCCTCAAGGAACTCCCGAAGGTAATCTGACAAACTAAGGCCATGGGATCTCGCCTTGGCACCCCAACGCTCCCGTTCTTTCCGCGAGCATTTCACGTGCAGCGACAAGTCACGCGGTTCTTGGATGTTAGCTCCGCTCATTGGTCACCCCCTTTGGAGTGCTTTGGGCAACGTGAATTTGGGTTGGGGTTGAGGGGAAGGGGCGCAGCATCCCTTCCTTCACAAGTTGCGGTGGCGTAGCCACAAGCGTAACCTTGCTCCCAGAAAATATATCCATCACGATCATCCCTGCTTCTTTGATTTACGCACTAACTCGCTATTCAACGTTGACTGCATCGGCCCAGACTGAACCTTTTCATGCTTGTCCTTCGTGGTCGACGATGGACCAGCAACCGCAGGTTCAAGATTCGAATAGGTTTGGGTAAGGTAAGGTTTAGTTTTGTGCTTCGAAGGGGTTCCTAAGCCCCCTGGAGACGGATTTTCCCAAGTGGAATCCACACGTCTTCCATCAACAGCGTCCCCCATAGTGACGCCCATAAAAACTTCACTGTATGAGACTTTGACCGGCGATCCTTTGCGCAGCATTTCATTGTAAAGGCATTGTTCAAGTTTCGGAAATGACAGCATTGCTTCGAATACGAATTCCCTTAGTTCTTCGGTGACTTTAGGTCCGTGTTCGCTATCTTCGCGATAGGCCTTCACGCCCAAGAGCGAGGCAACAACAAATTCGGCAATCGATCTTGAAACCATCTCTATCTTAGGCACGCCCCGCTTCAAAAAATCACGTGCAACACCTTTCACAGTGTTCAAACTAATTGTCATATTTGAGGAGTAGAACCACTCGGAGAGCCGAACATACTCCTCCTTTTTGTCATATTCGATAAGCTCCGCTGCCTCCAGCAACTCAATCACAGACAGCAAATCATTTACTGGAATGTTAGCTTCGCGAGAAAACAGAATTAGTGGGTGCCGGAATGTTCCAATGTAGTTGGCTGGGCTGCTCAAATTAACAGTCAAGTAGGCGTTTCTCTCACAGCACGACTTCAAATTTCGAAACGGCTCCCACTCAAGGATATCAGTTCCAATCATTACGAAATCTTTCTTGGGCATGCGTCACATCTCCTCCGTTTGCCCGAGGGGGAACTCGGGGAAAAACGAGCCTTAAAGGCCAAATTTTTATTGAAACGCAGGGGGATATTTGCTATCGTCAGAGTATTCAAATCAACTAAGCGAAGCCCTGCGAAAGCGGGGTTTTGTTGTTTTAGGCGAGTTCGTTTGTCTGGACCGTTCTCTTTTCTATCCAAGAATTTAGATCGAAGCCGCGATACTTCACCCTCCGACCAAATTTTGTATATTTTGGGCCGACACGTCTGTGTCTCCATTGCGCGCGCATCGCACGAGTAGCAATGAGATCGAGCTCCTTATCCGTATCATCGTAGAAAATGGCGGGCTTAAACGGTTCAATGTTCATCTTTGTCTCCTAGAGAAACCAACTTCCACCAATTGAGACCAAGTGAATAAGAATGTCGAAACTATTGGGCAGTAAAACTCGACGTTTTTTGGGCTGCTACTCGTGCAGGCCCGTCCTGTAGCTCTTGTTTGAGGTAAACCAACAACGGATCGCAGGGTGGTCGCTTCTGAGCCTTGGCAGCAAAGTGACGAAACCCGCCTTTAATGCCCCCAATCTTAAAAATCTCCTCGAGGCTCTTGCAAAATGGCCCCGTGGGATTGCCGTCCTTGTCCCCCGAACGAGCCGTTAAGTCGCTGTAAGTTTCAAATATCGCTCTTAACGCCATTGCGGTCCTAAATGCGCGGTAATCGCCTCCAACGCCGACCTCCGCTGAAACACATTGCTCCAGATGCTCAATGACCAATCCTATTGCTGACAACAGTCGGTTGGTTTCCACCGACTGAATGGCATCGGCGACAAAATAGAACAATGGCCCTGACAAGATTGGTAACCGCGTTGTGATCTTCGTTTGCTTATCAAAGGGAATATCCAAAAATTCGCGCTTAAGCAGCCACCTTTCAAACCGCTTCAACTCTTCTAAAGCATCCTTGGTCATGGTCTTTCCATAACCGTTGCCTAGGTTAATCCAAAACGCATGATCTGGCACCAATGGATTAAAGATTAGCGTTGCTGGCACGTATTGAGCGTCACCGTCGAAACTTCGATCCAGGTGATGACAAAGAACTTCAGTAGTACAATCAAGCACCTCGTGAAGACGCCGCATAAAGTGCATCACATCCCGATCGTCGCTTTTCAAGAAGACACGCCCTGTCGGCTTTGAAAATTCATCCGACGACATAAACTGACCAATCTTCAAGAAGTTCGCGTCTTTTTTCCAATTGGTCGGATCTTGCGTATGCGCGCTCAACGTCAGAACCAACCTGATGCGCCAAACTCATCTCAGCAAGCTCGCGGCTGAACCCGGGTTGTTCTGACGCCCAATCTCGAAAGGTTGAACGAAATCCATGCACTGTAATGCCTTCAACTTTCATGCGCCTTAGGAGCATCAGCATCGCCATATTTGACATCGGTCTGTGGCGTTTCTGACCTTCGAAAACAACCTCCGATCTTAGGTTCTTGAGTGGTTCGATTATGGCAATCATAGCCAGCGTCAGAGGGACACGATGTTCTTGATCAGCCTTCATACGCTCTGCTGGAACTGTCCAAAGACGTTGGTCAAAGTCAAACTCTTCCCACCGCGCGTTCAACGTTTCACTGGTCCGACTGGCTGTCAGGCACGTAAACATTAGTGCCTTCGCCGCCATCGCATCTTTGGTGGCTAGTTCAGCATAAAAGGTAGGCACGACCTTCCAGTGCATTGCCTTGTGGTGCTGCACCTTCTGTTTGACTTGCGGCAATACGCGAGCATCGCGAATGGTGGTGACTGGGTTTTCTCCTTCGCGAAAACCCTTTGACTTTGCCACATCCAACACGGCCTTCATCCGTTGAGCCAGCCGCTTTGCTGTCTCGTGCTTTACAGTCCAAACTGGAAGAAGCACCTGCAACACTTCGGGCTGACCTACTTCAGAAACTGGCAGGCGACCTATCTTAGGAAAGGCATATTCAGCCAGAGTGTTGATCCACTGCTGACCATGCTTCGGATTCTTCCATGTCGGCAGGCGCTCAATATGGACTTGTCGTGCGATCTCCTCGAAACACGGAATTTCCTGTCGCCCGTTATAGCGCGGATTGATGCCTCGCTTCGCCAAACGTCGATATTCCAAAGCTCGGTCACGCGCCTCATTCAACGTCACAACATCAGCACCACCAAGGCCGAAGTCAGTTCGCAGGGGCTTGCCTTCACGGTTGCGTTGCCCCTTCACCGTGACGCGTACGATCCAGCGTCTCGCACCCGATGGATCGACCACAAGATACAAGCCGCTCCCGTCGCCATGACGACCGGCACCGAGGGTTCGGACCAAATTCTTTGTCAGTTTTCCTGAAATGGCTGCCATCTTTGACACCTCAATGGAATCTAACGAAACGATCAGCGACCGCTGACGTATCGATCAGGAAACCTTGCCATCCCGCGCGTTTAGCATTTTCCGAGAGAGGCTTGCGCGGAACGAACATTTCTGGCGTTTGAAGCTCAGACGCCAAGAACGAAATACTAAAAGATTTGTCCTTTTTGGATCGCAATACAACAAAAAGGCTTGTGTAAATTCCGGCGTCCATTCTTGCTTTCTGTGGTCCCCACGCAGCTCCTAAAATCGTCTTAGGCATAGTCTCAATGTCGGAAACGCGTGCCGTCTTAACTTGCGCAATGAAACCACAAAAATCACAGATGAGGTCTGCACACTTGAAATTTTGGACAAGTTTCTTGAGAGTGCGATCATTTTTGCATTTGGGACAACTGGCATTCTTCGCCACCAACTCCTCACCCCAATTCCCCAGTTCAATCTTTTCGCTCACGATGAGTCCTCACTTAAAATACCACAATTTCTACCACGCAATGAATAGAAACGAGTCTAATCGAAGAGAAACCAAAAGCAACAACGAATGCGGATAAATCAACAAAAACAGCCCCATAAGGGATTGAATGAGTGCCAACGTAATTGAGAAAAAATGGTGGCTGGCGGAGAGACAGGGATTCGAACCCTGGGAACCCTCTCGAGCTCAACGGTTTTCGAAACCGTCCCGTTCGACCACTCCGGCACCTCTCCGCAAGGCTGATGTGTGATCAGGTGGGCGCGGTTTAGCGGCACAACTCATGCGCTGCAAGCCCAACTATGGCGGTTTTCGTCTCAACCAGCCGCACAACACAACAAATTCAGCACCTTCACCATTGTGACGCAGCGGATCGGGGCATATCTTAGGGGCTGGACCGCCCTTGAAGGATTTGCCATGCGCCTGCTGACCGCCACCTTTGCCGCCCTTATGCTGACTGCCGGACTTGTGTCGGCGCAAACCTCGTCAATGATCGAGCGCTACTATGTGGCCTTGGACATGGATACAGTCTTTGAGGTGTTGCGCGAAGAGGGCGTGGCCGCCGGCCAAGATGTGCCAGAGGATGGCGGGGTTACGCCGTCACCTGCATGGACCGCCCGGCTGGAGCGCATTTATGGCAGTGAAAACGCCAAGAAGTTGTTTGGCGAGGGGATGCGCAGCATTAAGGACATTGAGGGCTCGGAGGCCGCGCTGGCATTCTTTGAGGGGGAGCTGGGCGCGCGCATTGTTCAGATCGAGATCGACGCCCGCCGCGCCTTAAGCGCTGATGGGGGCGAAGATGCCGCAACGCTCACCGTTGCACAGCTGCGCAAGGACGATCCCGCGCTATATCTGATGTATCAAGAGTTCATTAAGGTAAACGATCTGGTGGAAAGCAATGTGGCCGGGGCGCTGAACTCCAATCTGGCATTCTATCGCGGCATGGCCACCAATGAGCAATACGCCGAAGGGATCACCGAGAGTTTCATGTTGAATTCGGTCTGGGAGCAGGAGCCGGACATCCGCAAAGAAATGCAGGAATGGACGATGAACTTCTCCTCGATGGCCTATAGCACGCTGAGCAAAGCCGAGTTGCAACGCTACATCGACATCTCCAAGACGCCCGCAGGGCAACGGCTGAATTCGGTGCTGTTTGCGGGGTTTGACCAGATGTTTGAGGCGCAAAGCTTTGAGTTAGGTCGGGCCACGGCAGAGTTTCTGATCGGCGAAGACACCTGATTTATGGGCCGTGAACCATTAGCGTGACGCTCAGAGCCTCGGGATCACGCGACAGGTTCGGCTCTTGGGCCAATACGGCAATAAGGGCAGGACGCTTGCCTTGGGGGATGCGGGCCAAATCACTGGCCTGCGTCAGGGTCGCCCCCCCGCCAAGTTTGATGTCCAAAAGAAGCGCGTCAAAATTGGCCGTAATATAGTGTTTCACCCGCGCGCGGCGTGCATTATAGCTGGCATTGCCGACCACATTCCCCAAGGCATAGCCGGGCAACAACAGCGGGTTTGGCACATGCGAAGCCGTATCGGGGCTGCATCCGACAAGCGCCAGCAACGTCGCCACAAGTTTAGCGTGCTTTAGCGGGCTTAGCCTGTTGACAGAGGTGCATAATTCCAACATAAGCCGCCATCTGCGCATGATGCGTAGGTTTTTGCAATGACGTCCCGATCCGGGGGCGCGCTGTCCGAGGTGGCTCACACAGAGCCCATGAACGCCGCGAAAGCGGGGCCACAGGACGCGAAAGATAAAAGGGTATGCGATATGTTCGCGGTTCTAAAAACCGGCGGCAAGCAGTACAAGGTCGCCTCTGGCGATATTCTGCGTGTCGAGAAACTGGATGCCGCCGCTGGCGAGACAATCCAATTCAATGAAATTCTGATGGTTGGTAGCACTATTGGTGCACCATTTGTTGAAGATGCTGGCGTTCAAGCCGAAGTCATCGACCAAATCAAAGGTGTTAAAACGATCAACTTCGTTAAGCGTCGTCGTAAGCACTCGTCCAAACGCACCAAGGGCCACCGTCAACAACTGACGTTGCTTCGCGTAACTGACATCCTCGCCAAAGGCGCAGGTAAGTCCGGTGTTAAAGCTGCAATCAACGGTGCTGGCGTATCTTTCGCTGCACTCGATGCTGCTGCTCCGGCTAAGAAAGCCAAAGCCAAGCCTGCTGCGAAAGCTGAAAAAGCTGCCGCACCAAAAGCTGCTGCTAAAAAAGAAGCCGCGCCTAAGAAGGCTGCTGCTCCTAAAAAGGCTGCTGCTAAGGCTGATGGCGCCGACGATCTGTCGCGCATCAGCGGCGTTGGCCCGGTTATCGTCAAGAAGCTTCACGGCTTGGACGTCACAACATTCGCCCAAATCGCAGCATGGACCCCAGAGGACATCGCTGATATGGACGAGAAACTGAATTTCAAAGGCCGCATCGACCGGGATAACTGGCTCGAGCAGGCTACTGAATTCGCTAAAGGTTAAGGAGAAGCACAATGGCACATAAAAAAGCAGGTGGTTCATCCCGGAACGGTCGCGACTCAGCGGGTCGTCGTCTTGGCGTGAAAAAGTATGGCGGCGAGCTTGTCATACCCGGCAACATCATCATTCGTCAGCGCGGCACAGTTAAGTGGCCGGGCGAAGGCGTTGGCATGGGCCGCGATCACACTATCTTTGCAAAAGTCGAAGGTAACGTGAAATTCCACAAGGGCCTCAAAGGCCGTACCTTTGTATCCGTATTACCGGTAGCCGAGGCAGCAGAATAAGCCTTTCCCAAGGTTAAACATTTTAGGGATCGGCTTTAACGGCCGGTCCCTTTTCTTTTTCGATGTTGAAAAAGTTCAGGACCCGGTCACATAGCGCATCCCGATTTCAAGGATGCATTCTAGACACGAGGAAGAATGGACTAAGACAATGATTATTTCCGGCAAAGATCTGATTGATCTAGGTTTTGAACAAGGGCCAGCCTTTGGCAAAGCCTTGGATTATGTGAACGGGCAGGGCTTTGATCGCGCTGCGCTAAGCGCATGGGTGGAGGCAAACAAGCCAGCACCGCGCATAGGGCTGCAAGACAACCCCGGATATCACTTAAATATCGAAGCCGAGAATGAGCTAGAGCAACAAAACGTTGATGATGTCCGCGCGACCATGGATGTTTTGATGCGCACGCCAACAATCCGCGCCGGTGCGGTTATGCCTGATGCCTGTCCCGCGGGTCCTAAAGGCACGATCCCTGTGGGGGCTGTTGTTGCGGCGCAAAACGCGATCCATCCCGGCATGCATTCGGCCGATATTTGTTGCTCGGTCATGGTCACAGAGTTCGAGGACGCGGAGCCTAAAGCGATGCTTGATGCCGTCCATAAGGCGACGCATTTTGGACCCGGTGGGCGTCCAAACGGGCAGCGCTATACTTTGTCGCCAACTCTCTATGATGGGTTCCGCGAGAACAGCTTCTTGTCGGACAAGAAAATCTTGCAAGCCGCGCAAGAGCACATGGGCACGCAAGGCGATGGCAATCATTTTGCCTATGTCGGGGTCTCCAAGGCCCGCGGCACGACCTGTCTTGTCACCCATCACGGCTCGCGGGGGCCGGGGGCCGGGTTGTACAAGTTGGGCATGAAGGCGGCCGAGATTTGGCGCAAGCGTTTGTCGACAGGGGTTCTAAAGCAGAACGCGTGGATTCCAGCCGATAGCGACGAGGGGCAATCCTATTGGGAAGCCCTGCAATTGATCCGCAAATGGACCAAGGCCAACCATAACTGCCTGCACCAAGCCGCAACCGTCTTTGCCGGTGCTAAAATGCTGGATCGGTTCTGGAACGAGCATAACTTCGTCTTCCGCAAGGGTGATCTGTACTACCATGCCAAAGGGGCTACCCCGGTGGATGCCGAGTTCATGCCTGACACCAACGGCACCCAAATTGTACCGCTGAATATGGGGCAACCTGTGTTGTTGATCCGTGGCGAGACCCGCGAGAATAACCTTGGTTTTGCACCACATGGGGCAGGGCGTAATTTCTCGCGCACAGCGCATAAACGATCGCTGGCTGGCGAGACTGATCAGGCTATTTTTGATCGTGAAACCGCACATATTGATGCGCGGTTCTTCTCGGGCAATATCGACGTCTCGGAGCTGCCATCAGCCTATAAACCTGCGGATACGGTGCGCGCGCAGATGGCCAAGTTCAAGCTGGCGGAGGTGGTCGATGAGATCACGCCCTATGGCTCGATCATGTCTGGCGATTGGGAACGTGACGCGCCTTGGCGCCTGAAAGCTCAGGCCAAATATGCTCAAAAGCAGCGCGCGCTGCATCAGGCCACAAGGTGAGCGTCGCGGTGCTCTCTTTTGCCGTGTTTGCGGCCTCTCAGGTGGGAACACCTGGGCCCGCAAACATGGCGCTTTTGGCCACAGGAGCGCGCTATGGCCTGCGCGCGGCACTGCCCTTTGTGGCAGGCGTCGCCCTTGGCAAGCAGTTGGTGATCTGGCCCGTGGGCTTTGGCTTAATGCAGCTAGCACAAAGCGCACCTTGGGTGTTCGAGGCCCTGAAATGGGTCTCGGCACTTTATATTATTTGGCTCGCATGGCGGGTGGCAAATATGCGCCTGAGCACCAATATAGAAGCCAAGGCACCGGGCTTTGCGGCTGGTTTGATCGTGCATCCGCTGAACCCCAAAGCATGGGCGATGATAACGGCTGGGTTTACGGCATTTACGGTGCCCGGAACACCCAGCCTTGAAGCAACGGCAACGATCGCTGCTATACTTTTGGGGGTGCAAACCGTTTTGCACCCAATCTGGACCTACGGTGGGGAGCGCATTGCACGCAGCGTAGCAGGCACCCCAGCGGAGAAATATTTAATGTGGACACTGGCAGCGCTGACCGTTGCAAGCGTCCTGTTCGTTCTATTTGCGGGAGGCAAATAATGAGTTTTGAAGAAACCTACACCCAACCCACCATCAAAGCGGACGGCTTCGTGCTGCGCCCCTTGATTGAGGCCGACGCGGGCCAGCTTGCACTTTATACGGCGGATGAGCGGATCGCCAAAGCGACGTCCTCGATCCCGCATCCATTGCCACCCGGCACCACCGAGGCATTTATCAAGCGCAGCCTGGCGGATGAGCGGGCCGAGGACGTGTGGGTTATCGACCCCTCGGACGATGGCAGCCAAGTTTTGGGTGTGATTGGGTTGACCCGTATGGACCGCGAGCAGTCCGAGATCGGCTATTGGGTCGCACCACAATTGTGGAACAACGGGCTGGCCTCCAAGGCGGTCGAGGCCTTGGTGGCGGCTAACCCGCAGGCTTGCCGGACATTGTTTGGCTCGGTCTTCCAAGACAACCCCGCCTCGGCACGGGTTTTGACCAACGCAGGTTTCAAGTATATCGGTGACGCGGAAATCTTCTCGGTTGCACGTGATGCATTGGTACAAACTTGGACCTATATTAAGAAGCTGGATTGAGCGCAGCAAGGCGTTGCGTTAAGGCAGAACTACCCGCGTTGAAAGGCCTACGACTATGAAATTTCTCGACCTCACCAAGGTATTTGTCCGCTCCGGCGGCGGTGGCGCAGGCAGCATCAGCTTCCGGCGCGAGAAACACATTGAATATGGCGGCCCGGATGGCGGCGATGGCGGCAAAGGCGGCGACGTGATTGCCGAAGGGGTCGAAGGGTTGAACACTTTGATCGACTTCCGCTACCAGCAGCATTTCTTTGCCAAATCCGGCCAATACGGCATGGGCCAGCAACGCACGGGGCATGGGGGCGACGACATCATTCTGCGCGTGCCTGTTGGCACCGAGATCCTTGACGAGGATGAGGAAACCGTGATCGCCGATGTGACCGAAATTGGCCAACGCATTGTGCTGGCACAGGGCGGCAACGGCGGCTGGGGCAACCTGCACTTCAAATCAGCCACCAACCGCGCACCGCGTCGTGCCAATCCGGGCCAGCCCGGGGTCGAGCGCACGCTATGGCTGCGCCTGAAACTGATTGCAGATTCCGGCCTGTTGGGGCTGCCGAATGCGGGGAAATCCACCTTTCTTGCGGCAACCTCCAATGCCCGCCCGAAAATTGCAGACTACCCGTTTACCACGCTACACCCGAACCTTGGCGTCGTGGGTGTGGACAACGCCGAATTTGTTATGGCCGATATTCCGGGCCTGATTGCGGGCGCGTCTGAGGGCAAGGGCATTGGCGACCGCTTCCTTGGCCACGTTGAGCGCTGCGCCGTGTTGTTGCATTTGGTTGACGGCAGTTCCGAGACCGTCGCAGACGATTACCGCACGATTATTGGCGAGCTAGAAGCCTATGGCGGCGCGTTGGCGGACAAGCCCCGCGTGACCGCGCTCAATAAAATTGACGCCTTGGACGACGACGAGCGGGCCGAGCGACAGGCCGAGTTGGAAGCCGCCTGTGGTGGCCCCGTGATGATGATGTCCGGCGTGTCACGTGAGGGGTTGATTGAAGTGCTTCGAGCCGTGCGCGCCCAGATTCAGGAGGACCGCCTACGCATCGCCGCCGAGGAGGAGGAACCTCAAGTATGGCGCCCGTAACCCCCATCAGCGACACCTTTAAGTCCGCCCGACGGGTTGTTGTCAAAATTGGCTCGGCCCTGTTGGTGGACCGCCAATCCGGCGCATTGCGCGAAGACTGGCTGCATGCCTTGGCCCTAGATGTGTCGCGCATGAAAAAGCGCGGGCAGGACGTGGTGTTGGTCTCATCTGGCTCCATCGCGCTTGGGCGTGGGGTGCTGGACCTTGGGAACGGGGCTTTGCCACTGGAAAAATCGCAGGCCGCCGCTGCCGTCGGTCAAATCCGGCTGGCGCGCGCCTATGAAGAGGCCCTTGCGCCGCATGCGATCACCACCGCGCAGGTCTTAGTGACATTAGAAGACAGTCGTGACCGTCGCCGCTACCTCAATTCACGCGCCACGATGGCACAGCTTCTAAGCATGGATGTCGTGCCTATTGTGAACGAGAATGACACCATCGCCACCGACGAGATCCGCTATGGCGACAACGACCGTTTGGCGGCTCAGGTGGCGGTAACTATTGGCGCCGATTTGGTGGTGTTGCTGTCCGATGTGGACGGGCTTTACACCGCCAACCCGAATGAGGATACCACGGCCACACGGCTGGACCGGATCACAGAGATTACCCCCGAGATCGAGGCCATGGCCGGAGATGCGGGCTCTGGCCTGTCCAAGGGCGGGATGAAAACCAAGGTTATGGCCGCAAAGACCGCCATGGCGGGCGGGGCTGCTTTGGTGATCTCGGAAGGCAGCGCACTGTCCCCGTTGCGCGCCTTGGAAGAGGGGGCGAACGCCAGCTGGTTTGTGCCACAAACCGACCCGCAATTGGCTAGAAAACGCTGGATATCCGCGATGAAGCCGCAAGGTGTACTGGTCTTAGATGACGGCGCGGTTGCAGCCCTTGGGCGCGGGAAATCCCTGCTACCGGCGGGGGTTACACAAGTAATCGGGCAGTTTCATCGCGGTGATCCGGTGTCGCTACAGCGCCCAGATGGCACCAGCATCGGCCTTGGTTTATCGCGCTATACCGCTGAAGAAGCCGAGCAATTGAAAGGCCACCAATCCGGTGAAATTTCTCTGATCCTCGGCTATCCGGGGCGCGCTGCCCTTGTGCACCGCGATGACATGGTGCTCTAAACACATAAGAATTTACATATAAGGCCCAGTAGTATGACCGATGATGTGACAGACATTCCCGCCCTGATGGCTCAAATCGGCCAGAACGCCTGCGCGGCTGCGGCGGAGCTGTCTTTTGCCTCTGCCGAGCGGAAACACGCGGCCCTGATCAGCGCCGCCGATGCGGTTTGGGAGCAGCGCGCCCAGATTATCAAGGCCAACAAGCTCGACATGGAATTCGGCCGTAAAAAAGGCCTGTCCCCTGCGATGATGGACCGCTTGATGCTGGATGACGACCGTATCCGCGCCATGGCCGACGGGTTACGCGCGGTAGCTAAGCAACGCGATCCCGTGGGCGAAGTGATTACGGAGTGGGACATGGCATCGGGCCTGCATATCAAACGGGTGCGCACACCTTTGGGCGTGATTGGCGTGATCTACGAGAGCCGCCCCAATGTCACCGCGGACGCAGGGGCTTTGTGCCTGAAGGCTGGCAATGCGGTGATCTTGCGCGGCGGCTCCGAGAGCTTCAATTCGGCAAGTGCGATCCATGCATGCCTTGTGCAAGGGCTGCGCGACGCGAACCTGCCAGAGACGGCTATTCAACTGGTGCCAACGCGCGACCGCGCGGCGGTCTCCGAAATGTTAACGATGATCGACTATATCGACGTGATTGTTCCGCGCGGCGGCAAAGGGTTGGTTGGCCTTGTGCAGCGCGAGGCCCGCGTGCCGGTTTTTGCCCATCTGGAAGGCATCGTGCACATCTACATCGACAAGGCGGCGGATCCGGTGAAAACGCTCAATGTGGTGCTAAATTCCAAGACCCGGCGTACTGGCATATGTGGCGCGGCGGAATGCCTACTGATCCACAAAGACGTGGCCGACACCATCGGGCAGGGCGTGATCCGCGCGCTGTTAGACAAGGGCGTGACCGTGGATGCGGATATGAAACTGGCTGAAATTGACGGCACCTCGCCCGCCGCGCCTGAGCATTGGGGACGTGAGTTCCTAGACATGGAAATTGCCGCCAAAGTGGTCGATAGCGTGGAGGATGCCATGGCGCATATCCGCGAATTCGGCTCGAACCACACCGATTGCATCATGACCGAGGACCAAGCCACGGCGGATATGTTTCTGTCGCGCCTTGATAGCGCGATTTTGATGCACAATGCCTCGACCCAGTTTGCTGACGGTGGGGAATTTGGCATGGGGGCGGAAATTGGCATCGCCACAGGAAAGATGCACGCGCGCGGCCCCGTTGGCGCCGAGCAGTTAACCAGTTTCAAGTATATCGTCATCGGTGATGGCACCGTCCGCGATTAAGTCAGGGCCAAGAGGCGGTCGGCGGGGCAGGGAGCGCGCTAACTTTGTGACGCCAGCTCCATAAATTCAATCCTAAGATCGTGTCCGCAGTTAGAGATTTCGCGGCAAACCATCTTGGTATTTGGCAGCCGCTGGCTCAACACACGGTAGGTGCCACGATAGCGCAACTCAGCCAGCTTCTTGGCAATATCCACGGCATCAAATTCGGGAACGATGAGCGGAGAGATGATCATATCCGGCTCAATATCCGACAACACCTCGGACGAGATCGCAGGCATGTTGGAAAAATATACCGTCGTGCCTTTCGGGATCGCTTCATGGGGCAGGCGGGGCAGGTCGTAATGCGTGAACCCCAAGATCAAAGTCACAGACGTCAAAGCATCCGGCACAGCATTGCAGGCCGCATCCGGTACCGGCATCACGCCGTCAGACGTTGATCGTGTATATTTCGGGCCCAAGGCCAATCACCTGCGGGTTCATTGAAGTTTATCGTTACGTTACAGTTGCAGACTATCAGCCCAGAAATACCGGACAAGACAGGTTTCCCTGTCTTGCATCGGCGTTTTAAGCTATCGGGCGAGGGGCAATTACTCGCCAGTTGAGGGGAAATGATGACAGTCTTAGCAATCTTGGAGGGCGTTCCACTCCCAATTTTGGTGATTGATGCCGAGCATCGGATCACCATGGCAAACATACCCGCCACCGAGATGTTCGGGCGCGATGTCACCGGAGTGAACGCCAATTTGTTGCTACGTCAACCACCCGTACTGGCCGCGATGGAGGCCTGTCTCACCCAAGGGCAGGTGGAGACGTCGCGGTTTTTGCTGTCGGGGGCTATGGGCGAGGTTAACTATTCGTTTCAGGCCCACCCATTAGAAAACGGCGGGGCGGTTTTGAGCTTTGAGGACCACTCTCTGCGCGATCAAAAAGAAACCATGCACCGCGATTTCGTATCCAACATCAGCCACGAGCTGCGCACGCCGCTCACCGGCCTCATGGGGTTCATCGAGACCTTACGTGGGCCTGCGCGCGGGGATGTCGAGGCGCAAGATCGGTTTTTGGCGATCATGGAGCAAGAGGCGCAGCGCATGAGCCGTATGGTCAGTGATCTTTTGTCCCTGAGCCGCGTTGAAATCGACGAGCGGGTACGTCCGCGCAACCTTGTTGATTTGGCCGCTGTCCTGCGCTCTGCACTGGCAACGCTGGAGGGGAAACTGGCCGAGGCGCAGGTGGTGATCGAAGCCACCGGATTTTCTAAGGGCCGCATGATCCTTGGCGATCGGGATCAGCTCACCCAGTTGTTTTTGAACCTGATTGAGAACGCACTCAAATACGGCGGGTCCTCCAAAACGATATATGTAGAAATATCGGCCATTAAACGTGATCCAACCCTGCGCCAAGCGGCGCTCAGAGTTGATGTGCGCGACGAGGGCGAGGGCATCAACGCCATCCATTTGCCACGCCTGACCGAGAGATTTTACCGTGTTGACGATCATCGCAGTCGGGATCAGGGCGGAACGGGATTGGGCCTAGCGATTGTTAAGCATATAGTTAATCGCCATCGTGGGAGGTTAAAAATTCAATCTACCCAAGGTGTTGGGAGTTGTTTCTCAGTGATTTTTCCCAATGGTGAGCAGATAAATCTATGAGAAATTCGCCCTTGTCATGAAACTGTTACGAAAGGTTCACAAAAGCACAGCATGAGGTGCGTAAATCCTCTGTCATGCGCTGCCACCAAGGGGTGGGGCGCGTCAATGACATCAAAGGAGTGACCTCATGTCGTTCATTAAAACCGTGGCATCTGCCGTAATTCTTGCTGTCGCTGCTGCAACTGCTGCCGATGCGCGGGACCAAATCCGCATCGTCGGATCGTCCACCGTGTTTCCATTCTCCACCGCTGTTGCCGAGCAATTCGGCCGCTCGACAGATTTCAAGACCCCTGTCGTTGAATCGACCGGATCCGGCGGCGGCATGAAGCTGTTTTGCGCAGGCGTTGGCACCGCGCACCCTGACATCACCAATGCTTCGCGCCGGATGAAAGAAAAGGAATTCAAGCTTTGCGCCGAGAACGGTGTGACCGAAATCACCGAGGCCGTTGTGGGCTTTGACGGCATTGTCATCGCCAATGCAAAGGGCGGTCCTGAGTTCTCAATCTCGCGCGCGCAGCTATGGCAAGCCTTGGCCGCTGAGGGTCCAAAGCCCACCAATTGGTCCGATGTTGACCCGTCCTTGCCAGCGATCAAAATCGAAGTGCTTGGCCCGCCACCATCATCGGGCACGCGCGATGCCTTCGAGGAGCTGGTCATGCAAAAAGGGTGCAAAAGCGCTGAAGCTGGCGATAAGAAATACTGCAAAAAAGAAGGCGCGCATATTCGCGAGGATGGCGCCTATATCGAGGCTGGCGAGAACGACAACTTGATCGTCTCCAAGCTGGAAGCGAACCCTGACGCGGTTGGCGTATTCGGCTTCTCGTTCCTCGATCAGAACTCCGACAAGTTGCAAGGCGCAGTGGTCGATGGCGTAGCGCCTGAGTTCGACAACATCGCATCTGGCGATTATCCGGTGTCGCGTTCGCTGTATTTCTACATCAAGAACGCCCACGTCGGTGTGATCCCCGGCTTGCAGGACTACGCCAATGAATTCCTCTCTGAAGGTGCTGCTGGAGAAGAGGGCTATCTGGTCGACAAGGGTCTGATTCCATTGCCAGAAGATGACTTCAAAGTGATCTCCGGCGACGTCAAATCCCTGATCAAGATGACAGGTGACGCGTGGAAATAATCCGGCAGGATTAGCTAAGAAACAGGGCAGGGGCGGCGCAAAATACGGCCCTTGCCTACCCATAGAATTGAGGGGCCAGCCCCTTCAGTCACAACTCTTTTGAGGGACGAATGCTGACACTCACCTTCTTCGCGATCTTGCTGCTCGCATTGGCCTTTTTTCTGCTGGCCCGCCGTCGTGCGGTTGCGGTGGTCGGCGGTGAGACGCGGCACCTTCATTCGCGACCTGGCTCCCACGGGGCATTGGCATTCTTGGTCACAGCGATCGGGGGCGTCGCAATATTGATAGCGCTTGGCACGGTTTGGGGCATCTGGGTCGAGAGCAGCCTGATGGCGCGAATCAACGCGACCAGCCCGGATTTATCCCCGATTGAGGCCGATTTGATCTTGTCAGACGCACGGGCGCTGGCGGACGGTGGCATCGCCTCCAAGACCGATGAATTGCGCCTTGAGATCGCCGCGCAGGTTACCCAAAAGGGCCTGTTGCACGATTGGGGCACGGTCGCTGTTTCCGTACTCGTGGCCTGTTTAGGCGGCCTTTGGGCGTTGCAGAACATCACGCCAGAGTGGCGCGCGCGCAACCGCTCCGAGGCCATCATTCGTGTCATCCTCATGGCCACTGCCGCGATTGCGGTGCTGACGACTGTGGGCATCGTGCTGTCACTGGTTTTCGAGACGGTCAATTTCTTTAACAACATCGAATGGCAGATACATAAATTCCTGTTCGGCACCACTTGGTCGCCCTTATCCGGTGTACAAGCAGGCAAGTTGGACCCCGACAAAGTGGGCGCGATCCCGCTATTTGCCGGCACCTTGATGATCACCGTAATTGCAATGCTGGTGGCCGTGCCGACGGGCCTGCTGGCGGCGATATATCTGTCGGATTTTGCCAGCCACCGGGTCCGCGCATGGGCCAAACCTATGTTGGAGCTATTGGCGGGAATTCCGACCGTGGTTTACGGCTTTTTCGCCGCCATTACACTGGCGCCACTGTTGCGAAACTCCGGCGAGGCCATCGGGCTGAACATCGCCTCCGAGAGCGCATTAGCGGCGGGCATTGTCATGGGGATCATGATTATTCCCTTCATCTCGTCACTGTCTGATGACGTGATCAACGCGGTGCCGCAATCCTTGCGCGATGGCTCTTACGGGTTGGGCGCGACCAAGGCGGAAACCATCCGCCAAGTGGTGTTGCCCGCCGCATTGCCGGGGATTGTATCGGCGGTCTTACTGGGCATATCGCGCGCTGTGGGTGAGACCATGATCGTGGTGATGGCCGCAGGGCAGGGGGCCAATTTGACCGGCAACCCGCTGGAGGCTGTAACCACTGTGACTGTGCAAATCGTAATGTTGATCACCGGCGACACCGAGGCATCGACGGCGGCAGGACCAGCTTTCACCTTGGGGTTCACCCTGTTTTGCATGACACTTTTGATGAATATCGCAGCGCAACGTGTGGTGCGCAAATACCGCGAACTCTACGACTAGGGGGCTGGATAAATGGTTGATATGGCAGACTTAACAGCGCGACATTCGGGCAAGGCCTCGGACAAGCGCATCCGCAAACGGCGCGCTGCCGAGATGCGGCTAAAGCTGTACGGCATCGTTGCCTTGCTCTTTGCTGCTGGCGCGTTGGTGGCTTTGCTAGGCTCGGTTTTCACCAAAGTTGGCGGGGCCATGAGCGAGACATATCTGATGTTACCGATCACCTTGGACGCTGCTCAAATTGATCCTGACGGCACGAAGGATTCCAAGATTATCCGCCGCGCAGATTTCACCGGGCTGACCAAGGACATGCTGAAAATGCAATTCCCCAACGCCAAAGGACGAAAATTGCGCCGCCAGCTTTACGACCTAACATCTTCGGGCGCACCGTTTGAATTGGCCGATAAAGTCGCGGCTGATCCGTCTCTGGTGGGGCAAGAAATCGAGTATCGGTTCCTCGCCTCTGACGTGACCGACCTCTACCTAAAGGGCGCGTATGGCGGCCTTACAGAGCAGCAAGCCCATGGCAAATTAACCCTGACACGCGACGGCGATGACTACATTGTAAGCTCTGCCAGTAATGACTTTTCGCAGCCTTTAGAGCGGGTTAAGCAAGGGCTTCTGATCGAGGCAAAGCGCAAGCGCGGCCTTGCTGATCTGCAACACAACGGCGTGGTGGAGTTCACCCGCCGCGCCAAGGCTGCCACGACTGACAGCGCGCGGCAAGAAAACCTAAATCTGGCCACGGCCCGCGCCACCAAGCGCGATGCCTTGCTGTCAGAGGCGCAGGAGTTGGTCACGCGCGCCGAAGCGTCAGGCGGCAATGAACCCTTGAGTGAAGATAACCGCTCAATCCTGATCAAAACCGGCGGCGGGTGGCTGAAAATGACCTCAATCACCCCAAATGGCGGCAGAGCAGAAGCCGTGGTCCCGCTAAGCCAAACGGTAACCAAGGCCGAGGCGTGGAGCCTGTATTCGACCGAGTTGCCACAGGCCTCGCGCAAAGTGTCCGACCATCAAATCATCTGGATCGAACAGCTTAAATCTCAGGGCAGGGTGGACGTGGTATTCAACACCCGATTCTTTACAGCCAGTGACAGTCGCGAGCCTGAATTAGCCGGTATCTGGGGCGCGGCGGCGGGGTCATTTTGGACGATGTTGGTGACGTTTTCACTGGCCTTTCCCATTGGCGTTATGTCGGCCATCTACCTTGAGGAATTTGCCCCAAAGAACAAATTCACCGACTTCGTGGAGGTCAATATCAACAACCTCGCCGCGGTGCCCTCGATCGTGTTCGGCCTGTTGGGTTTGTCTGTGTTCCTTGGCGTCTTTGGCGTGCCGCGCTCCGCCCCATTGGCGGGGGGGATCGTGTTGGCACTGATGACTTTACCAACAATTATCATCGCCTCGCGGGCCGCCATCCGCGCTGTTCCGCCCTCAATCCGCGACGCCGCCGTGGGCCTTGGCGCCTCGCCGTTGCAGTCCACTTTTCACCATGTCTTTCCGATGGCGATGCCCGGCATTTTAACCGGGACCATCATTGGCATGGCGCAGGCCTTGGGCGAGACCGCGCCGCTGATCATGATCGGCATGGTGGCGTTTATCGTCGATATTCCCGGCTCGATCACCGACAGCGCCAGCGTGTTGCCCGTGCAGGTCTACCGCTGGTCCGACTTCCCCGAGCGCGCTTTTGAAGCCCGCACCGCAGCCGCCATTTGCGTGTTGCTGCTGTTCCTTGTGGCGATGAATTTGATCGCCGTCCTTCTGCGCAAACGCTTTGAGAGGCGGTGGTAGACCATGCTCGATATGACGCAACAAATTCAACCGGAGCAAACCATGTCAAATGACATCAAGATTAGTGCCAAAGGCGTGGACGTATTCTATGGCGACACCCATGCAATCAAGGGCGTGGATGTAGAGATTGAAGACAAGGCTGTCACCGCCTTCATTGGCCCGTCTGGGTGTGGCAAATCCACTTTTCTGCGGTGCATCAACCGGATGAATGACACGATTGATAACTGTCGGGTCACCGGTGATATTTTACTCGAAGGCCAAGATATTTACGCCAAAACTGTGGACCCCGTGCAATTGCGCGCCCGCGTCGGCATGGTGTTCCAAAAGCCAAACCCGTTTCCAAAGTCGATCTACGACAATGTGGCTTATGGCCCGACGATCCACGGGTTGGCGCGCAATAAGGGCGAGCTTGACGAGATCGTCGAGCAATCCCTGCGCCGTGCTGCCATCTGGGACGAGGTAAAGGACCGCCTGCATCAGCCGGGAACGGGTCTATCCGGTGGCCAGCAACAACGCCTGTGCATCGGGCGCGCCATTGCCACCGCACCAGAAGTTTTACTCATGGACGAGCCATGCTCGGCGCTGGACCCGATTGCTTCGGCTCAGGTAGAAGAGCTGATCGACGAGCTGCGGGCCAATTACACCGTGATAATCGTGACCCATTCGATGCAACAAGCCGCACGGGTCAGCCAGAAGACAGCGTTTTTTCACCTCGGCCATGTTGTCGAATACGGCGATACTGATAAGATTTTCACCAACCCCGAAGACAGCCGCACCGAGAGTTACATTACCGGCCGGATCGGGTAGGGAGCATAGCTATGACAGACCAAATACATATCGCATCGGCCTTTGACCGCGACCTTGAGGGCATTCAGGCGCAGATCATGAAAATGGGGGGCATGGTGGAAACCGCCATGGCCGACGCCGCCCGCGCACTGGAAATGCGCGACACCGAGTTGGGCGAGCAAGTGCGCCGTAATGACAAGTTAATTGATGCGTTAGAGGAAGAAATCGTCGCCTCCGTCGCACGGGTTATTGCGACGCGATCCCCGACGGCGGGGGACCTGCGTTCTGTCCTCGCGGTGCTAAAAATATCCGCGAATTTGGAGCGGATCGGGGATTACGCCAAAAACCTAGGAAAACGCACGTCGATACTGTCCCAAATGCCTGCAATCAGCGGCTCTGGCGGGGCCATGCGCCGGATGACGCAACTGGTGAATGTAATGTTGAAAGATGCGCTCGACGCCTATGTTCAGCGCGACGTGGAATTAGCAGAAGATGTCCGTCACCGCGACACCGATGTGGACCAGATGTACAATGCGCTGTTTCGTGAATTCTTAACCCATATGATGGAAGATCCGCATAAAATCACCGCCTGCATGCACCTGCATTTCATTGCCAAAAACGTAGAGCGCATGGGGGATCATGTGACCTCGATCTGCGAACAAGTCATCTATCTGGTTACCGGAGAAATGCCCGATGATGACCGCGACAAGCAAGATAGAACCTCGTTTGACGCTGGGATCGGAGAGGTTTAGCATGTCCATTCAACCTCTTGTTTTAATTGTAGAAGATGACCACTCACAACGGGAGATTTTATCCTACAACATTGCCGCCGAGGGTTATTTGGTGGACATTGCCGAGACTGGCGATGAAGCCTTATTGAAGGTCCACGAAAACCCGCCTGATCTAGTGGTGCTGGATTGGATGCTGCCCAATGTGTCGGGCATCGAAATTTGCCGACAGTTGAAAACAGTGCCGCAGACCAGCCGTATTCCCGTTATCATGCTGTCAGCGCGTTCGGAAGAAACCGACCGCGTCCGTGGCTTGGAGACCGGCGCGGACGACTACGTTGTGAAGCCGTACTCTGTCGCGGAGTTACTGGCCCGCATTCGAACCCAACTGCGACGAACACGCCCAGCATCCGTGGGGCAGCGACTAGAGTACCAAGATATCATCATGGACATCGAAGAGCACCGGGTTTTTCGAAATGATGTGCCATTAAAACTGGGGCCGACCGAGTTCCGGTTACTGGCAACATTCATGGAACGTCCCGGCAGAGTTTGGTCACGCGAGCTGCTACTCGATCGTGTCTGGGGGCGCGACATCTACGTCGACACAAGAACCGTTGACGTGCACGTTGGCCGGCTGCGCAAAGTTTTGTGCTCACTTGGCGGTGGTGACGTTTTGAGAACCGTACGAGGGTCTGGCTATTCTTTGGGGTAAATTTAGTTATATTTCAGATACCTAAAGCCATAAGCTGCACTGAAATAGAAGTTCCGTTCAAACGTGACGCAACTCAAATATTTACATAATACCAATTATCGGAAACAATCTCGCTTTTGGCCCGCGCCACCCCCAACTGCGACTCTTGTTAGAAAACAGTAGTTTATCTCAAGCAACTCAGTAACACAGAGCGACACCGAATTGAACGCTGGAGACACGTAAAGGCCCCTGTCGATGAGATGGCGCGTGTTTTGAAGCGCAATCATTTCAGCAACAAGTGCATGCCCAAATGCGATGGATACTATGGTGCCGCACGAATGTCACAACTCTGGTTGAACGTGTAAGCCGCTTCACCGTCATCTTGAAGAACCCAACAAACGCACCAAGCTAGTCATGGGTAAGATCATCAAAGAGATCGGCGACCTGCCCCATATCGCGCGCAGATCAATTACGTTTGATCGAGGTTCAGAGTCTATGAACTGGCCACACCTTCAGGCCGAAACTGGCACTCAAACGTGGTTCTGCGATCCGTCGTCGCCTTGGCAAAAAGGAACCGTCGAGAACACCCATCGCCGCGCCAGGCGCTGGCTTCCGCGCAAGCGTGACATCCGCGCGATGACGGATCAGGACATGAAGGAGATCTGCGACTGGCTCAATAATACGCCGCGCAAATGCCTTGGATGGAAGGCGCCAGCCGAGGTCTTCCGCGAAAAGATGAGTGAGGAAACGCAGGTTCAGCTCCAGTTCATAACGCCACTGTAAACGTCTCAAAATGATGGCATTAGAAAAAACTTGGGTTGCGGGCAACGATCTGGTCCACTTGCGCCAGTGTGCCTGATAAGTGAGCCCGCACTTGGTTTTCGGCTTCGCTGACATTCCCATCTTGGATCGCATCAAGGATGGAGCTATGCGATTCAATTACTTCCGCTGCCTTTCCTGTGACGGGGAGATTGAGTTTACGCAATCGGTCAATTTGCCCAGATCTTTCCGAAATAAGCCCCCATAGATTTCTTAAGCCAGCCGTTTCAAACAGCGCGCTATGAAAATCGCGATCCAGCTCTTCAAAATAATTAAGGTCATGGGCGTCATGGGCCGATTTTTGGCGCATCAGGATCGCACGCGCTGTATCAGTAGCCCCATTGACGGCATAGGTGGCGAGTTGTTTGGCAACCTCAATTTCGAGGGACATACGCAAGAACTGCGTTTCGCGCGCTTGGGTGACGTCGATCCGTGAGACTTCCGTTTTGGATTGTGGGAAGATGACCAGAAGGCCCTCCTCTTCCAGCTTTAGCATGGCGTCGCGGACTGGCGTTTGGCTGACACCGTAGTACCCTGCAATTTCTGCACGAGACAGATTTTCCCCAGGCACCAGCTCGAGCGACAACACTCTCATCCGTAGCGCGTCGTATATTTGCTGGCTTACCGAGGTTTTGCGTAGCTGCCCTCGTGGTGCAAGGGGATTGGCGCTTGTGAGCATCGCATTAATCGTCAGGGTATTTTCGTTCATATTAAGGGGCCATCACTAGTTTGTTCACTTGCTATAAGATCAACATAGAACATTGTTGCACTTAATACACTAATATATTAATGTATGAGTCGAGTGCTAGGTACTCACATGTATCCATTGGGAGGAAACCATGAAATTTACTAAAACCGCGCTTCTGGCGGCGTCCGTATCTGTAACGGCGTGTATTGCTGGCGCAGAAACACTGACCATTCAGACATCATTCAATGCGGGTGATTTTTCGACGCAGTACCTTACCGAAAACTGGCTGCCAAAAATCTCCGAACTGACAGACGGACGTGTTGACGTCGTCTTTACGCCAAACGGCTCTGTCGTTCCTGCGCGTGAAACACCTGAGGCTGTTGCTGCTGGTGTGCTTGACGGAGATTTCACCGCTGTAAGCTACTTCTCAGGCCTCGAGCCTGCATTCGCCATTATGGGCGACTTGATCTCTGGCTATGACACACCACAACAAATGCTCGGCTTCTGCCGTGACGGTGGCGGCGAGGCCATCATGCAAAAGGCTGCTGACGAGATCACAGGCGGCGAAGTGCATGTGGTTGCCTGTGGGCCCTACTCACGTGAAGCTCTTGCGGCTGCCAAGCCAATTCGCACGTTTGAAGACCTTAAAGGGATCAAAATTCGCTCCCCAGAAGGCCTCGCGGCTGCTGTTTTCCAAGCTGCGGGCGCATCCCCTGTTTCAATCCCGTTCTCCGAAGTTTTCGGCGCGCTTGAAAAAGGCATCGTGGACGCCGCTGACGCATCTGCATACGTGAACAATGATCGCGTAGGCCTGCAAGATGTGGCACCGTTCCCACTCTATCCGGGTATCCACTCCATGCCATCAATGCAGTTTACCGTAAGCACTGTAAAGTGGGAGACATTGTCTGCCGAAGATCAGGTGATTTTGCGCAGTTGGTGGTATGATGCAATGTCTGCAATGACCGAAGAAGTGTCCAAGCTGGACGCAGAATTGGCAGCGCGCGACGACGCATCTGAGGGCATCGAAGTGATCAACTGGGCGCAAGAAGATCGCGATCAGTTGCGTGTTGTGGCGCGTGCACAATGGGAAGAGTTCGCTCAAAAATCTGATCTCGCTCAAGAAGCACTGGACGCTCACCTTGCTTACATGACCAAAATCGGTTTGTTCTCTGAGTAATCTTCACCAGACGCCGCTCCGTCAATTCTAGGTGGGGCGGCGTGTTTATCATTTCCAGACGGGGGCGCGATGAAACGCTTGCTTGCCCGCTATGCTGATTTCATAAGCCACATCAGTGTCTTTATCGGCCATAGCTGCTCAGTACTATATTTTGCATGTATCGCAATTTCGACCCTTGAGGTCGTGATGCGATATGGATTTGACCGCCCCTCTGTGTGGTCAACCGAGCTGGCCATGACGCTTTGCGCGACCGCTTGGGTTATGTCTGTCGGCTATGTCACGCAGCGGGATCGCCACATCTCAATCACCATGCTTGAGATGATTGTAGGGCCGCGCGTTTGGCGCATGTTCCGCCTGTTGCAACAGCTTATCGCCTTTGGTGCGATCTTGGTGCTGACGCTCGCTCTATGGAAACCCGCGATGAAAGTTATTGGGCGCACTGAATATTCAGGTACAGCGCTCAACTCGATCCAACCAACGATTTTTAAAGTGATGATCGTGATTGGATGCATTTTATATTTGGCCCAACTTGCTGCGAATATCATTCGCTGGGCCCAAGAAGAACAAGAGGATATTTCCGGTGGGAATTGAAATCATCACACTGCTGATCGTCGTATCGCTTTTAGGGCTGATGGCGCTTGGCGTTCCGCTCGGCATCACCACACTTACCGTCTCGCTGGCAACGGCGATCCTCTATTTTGGCGTGCGGGCTGGTTTTTTCATTGTAGCCGCTAATGTCAGTGAAGTGCTGCATAAATATGAGCTAATCGCGGTGCCGTTCTTCGTCTTTATGGCCAATGTGTTAGAGCGATCGGGGATCGCCAAAGCACTGTTTGACTCGATGGCAATCCTCGGGGGGCGCTTTCGTGGCTCGGTCGGGGTGCAGACCTGTCTCGTTGCGGTCGTGCTGGCGGCGATGTCTGGGATCATGGGCGGCGAGATAGTCATGCTCGGCCTTATAGCGCTGCCGCAGATGTTGCGCCTTGGCTATGATAAAAAACTCTCAATCGGGATTATTTGCGCGGCAGGCGCGTTGGCGACGCTGATCCCACCCTCGGTTGTGCTGATCATTTACGGGCTGGCCGCACAGGTGTCGATCACCAAACTCTTTGCCGCTTCCGCGGTGCCCGGGGCCATTCTTGCCACGCTCTACATCATCTATATCCTTGTGCGGGTACGGATAAATCCCTCGCTCGCACCGATCTATGACATCCCCGAAACGGGCTTGCCGTTTTTGCAGCGCTTAAAATACATGAAGGGCGTTATTCTGCCTGCGCTGCTGATTGGCACGGTGCTTGGGGTGATTTATTCTGGAGTGGCAACCGTGACAGAGGCCGCGGCGATCGGGGCTGTCGGCGCGCTTATCATTGCGGCCATTCAGGGCGAGTTGCGGTGGAAAATGGCGCGCGATGCGATGCGTCAGACGGTACTAACCGTCGGCTCTATCATTTGGCTGGTGCTTGGGGCTGTGTCGCTTATCGGTATTTATAATCGCATTGGCGGCGGTGAATTCCTGCGCGGCATTCTGACCGGCCTCGATGTGGCGCCACTGATGGTGATTGTGGTGATGATGCTGATTATCATGCTGCTTGGTACCTTCCTTGAATGGATTGCAATCATCTTTATTACCGTGCCGATTTTCGCGCCTGTGGTTATTGATCTTGGATTTGATCCGATCTGGTTTGGGGTGCTGTTTGCGATGAATATCCAAATCTATTATCTCTCGCCGCCCTTTGGCCCCGCCTGTTTCTTCCTGAAATCTGTCGCCCCAAAAGGGATAGAATTACAGGATATTTTCGTCGCCGTGCTTCCCTTCATCGCCCTCCAAGCCGTTGGTCTGTTTCTGGTGCTGTTTATCCCAGACCTGGCGCTCTGGTTGCCCTCAAAGATGGATTAAGGACGTAAATTATGAGTGATTCAAAGCTGACCAAACAAGACGAAGACATCTCTGCGCCCGAGTTTCTTGAAGAAGAAACAGAAGGCGGCATTGATCATGGCAACTGGCCAGAAGCTTTCGGCTTGCTGCTTACCGCCTTTCTTTTATGGCTTATCTTCGCATTAATTGGATAAATCTATGGCCCGAAAATTACCCTCCGATCTTCGCTCGGCACGCTGGTTTGCACCTGACGATTTGCGCACATTTGGGCATCTCTCAAGAATGATGCAGCTTGGCTACGACGAAGACGAGTTTCGTGGAAAGCCGATGATCGGCATTCTCAATACCTGGTCCGAGCTTAACACCTGCCATTCGCATTTTCGCGAGCGCGCGCAGGATGTGAAACGTGGCGTTTTGCAGGCGGGGGGCATTGGCGTTGAGATGCCGTCGCTCTCGGTCGATGAGAGTTTTACCAAACCGACATCCATGCTCTATCGCAACATGCTAGCGATGGAGACCGAAGAGATGATCCGCTCGCATCCGCTAGACGGCGTGGTACTGATGGGGGGCTGTGACAAGACGACTCCGGGGCTAGTGATGGGCGCTATTTCTGCGGGTGTTCCGCTGATTTACCTGCCTGCGGGGCCAATGCTGCGCGGTAATTATGCGGGGCGTATTTTGGGTTCTGGGTCGGATGCTTGGAAATACTGGGACGAGCGCCGCGCTGGCAATATCAGCGATGAGGACTGGAGCGGCGTGCAAGGCGGTATCGCGCGCTCTGCAGGCACATGCATGACGATGGGTACGGCCTCCACCATGACGGCTATTGCCGATGCGATGGGGATTACGCTGCCCGGCGCCTCCTCTATTCCTGCGGTGGATGCCGGACATCAACGCATGAGTTCGGCCTGCGGGCGGCGCATTGTGGATATGGTCTGGGAAGACCTCACGCCTGATAAAATCATTACAGGACCAGCCTGCCGTAACGCGGCGGTGGTTGCGATGGCCACGGGCTGTTCGACGAATGCGGTGGTGCATTTGATCGCCATGGCACGCCGCGCTGGCGTTAATCTCACGCTGGATGACTTGGATGAATTGGGCCGTATCACTCCGTTGATCGCCAATGTGCGGCCTTCGGGAAAAGATTTCCTGATGGAAGATTTCTATTATGCGGGCGGCCTGCGCGCGCTGATGAAACAGATCGAGGATATGTTGGATACATCGTGCCTGACCGTGACGGGCAAGACCATGGGCGAGAACCTTGAAGGCGCGCAAGTCTACAATGATGATGTGATCCGTCCGCTGGATAATCCGGTCTACAAAGAGGGCTCTCTCGCGGTATTGCGCGGTAACCTTTGCCCGGATGGAGCAGTGATAAAACCTGCAGCCTGTGATCCAAAATACTACAATCATGAAGGCCCTGCCTTGGTGTTTGACAGTTACACGGAAATGAAAAAGGCCGTCGATGATGAAGATCTAGACATCACTCCAGACACGGTGATGGTGTTGCGCAATGCAGGGCCACAGGGGGGACCGGGGATGCCTGAATGGGGGATGCTCCCGATCCCTAAGGCACTGATAAATAAGGGATACCGTGACATGCTGCGCATTTCTGACGCACGTATGTCAGGCACATCTTACGGCGCCTGCGTGTTACATGTTGCACCCGAAAGCTATATCGGCGGTCCGCTCTCTTTACTTAAGACAGGTGATATCGTGCGGCTCGATCTCGACACGCGTCGCCTTGATATGCTGGTGAATGAGGATGAGCTCGCTCTCCGCCGCGCCGCATGGAGCGCGCCCGAGGGGCGCTTTGAGCGCGGCTATGGATATCTCTACGCCAAGCACGTGACGCAGGCCGATAAAGGCTGCGATTTTGATTTTCTTGAAACAGGGTTCGGGCACAGTGCCGGCGAACCTGACATTTTCTAAGGGCCTGCCATGACCGATTATGTTCTCTCTGAGAAGACCCGCGCCAAGCTGATGCGCGTCTCGACTGCCTCCATTGCAACCCAGCTATACAAGCGCGATTTGCGCAATCAATTCATTCAGGGCGTGACGCCCGTGTCGCCAAAAGATAAAAACATGGTGGGGCAAGCGTTTACCCTGCGCTACATTCCTGCACGCGAAGATCGCAATCCGTTGGAAGTGTTTCGCAATGAAGATCATCCGCAGCGCGTCGCCGTCGAGACCTGCCCAGTAGGGCATGTGCTGGTAATGGATGGCCGCAAAAACGCACGTGCGGCGACAGCAGGGTCTATCCTCGTAACACGGCTTGCAGTACGTGGTTGTGCAGGCGTGGTGTCTGACGGCGGCTTTCGGGATGCCCACGGCATTGGACAGCTTGCGATGCCTGCCTTTTGTGCAGGTGCATCGGCCCCCACCAACCTGACATTGCATGAGGCGATTGAGATTAATGGCCCAATTGCCTGCGGCGATGTCGCTGTCTTCCCCGGCGATGTGATCGTCGGCGACCGGGACGGTGTGATGGTAATCCCCGCCCATCTTGCGGATGAGATCGCTGAGGTCTGCTCGGGCATGGAGAGCTTTGAGGATTTTGTTTTGGAGGAGGTCATGGGGGGCACATCGATCATCGGCCTTTATCCCTGTACCACAGAAGAAAACCAAAAGAAATTTGATGCATGGCGCGTGAAAACCGGCCGCTGAGGAGAACAACATGACATTTACCCCACACGGAAAACACCTCATTGCGGGTGTATGGATTGGCACCGAGCAGATGTTTTTATCTGCTCCTGCGCGCGGCGAGGCATTTGCATTTTCCACGGGCACGTCCGCGCTCGTTGATCAGGCGGCTAAGGCTGCCGAAGATGCGTTTTGGACCTATGGGTATACATCCAGCGAAAAACGGGCCGTGTTTCTCGACACCATTGCAGATGAGATCGACGCACGCGGCGGGCAAGTAACTGAGATTGGTAGCGCCGAAACGGGCCTTCCAGAAGCGCGTCTACAAGGTGAACGAGGCCGCACCGTGGGCCAGCTTCGCCTGTTCGCAAGCCACATCCGAGAGGGAGCCTATCTGGACCGCCGTTTTGACGCTGCACTGCCAGATCGCCAGCCTTTGGCGCGCCCAGAACTGAAATTGATGCAGCGCCCGATTGGCCCTGTCGCGGTGTTTGGCGCATCAAATTTTCCGCTCGCCTTCTCAACTGCGGGAGGCGATACGGCAGCGGCATTAGCTGCTGGCTGCCCTGTGGTTGTCAGAGGTCATTCGGCCCATCCCGGTACAGGCGAAATCGTCGCTGAAGCCATTCACGCCGCGATCAAAAAATGCAATCTAGATGCAGGTGTGTTCTCCTTTATCCAAGGCGGAAAACACGATGTTGGCCAGAGCCTTGTGCAGCATCCGCTGATCAAAGCTGTTGGCTTCACAGGCTCACTCGGCGGCGGGCGCGCCTTGTTCGATCTCTGCGCGCAACGTGATGAACCGATCCCATTTTTTGGCGAGCTCGGATCTGTAAATCCGATGTTTTTCCTCCCCTCGGCCCTTGCTTCGCGCGGCACTGAAATTGCCGCAGGCTGGGCAGGATCTCTTACAATGGGCGCAGGGCAGTTTTGTACCAACCCCGGAATCTCCATTGTAATTGAAGGGCCTGACGCAGATGCATTTGTCACCGCTGCAACCAAGGCCTTGGCTCCAATCGCGGCCCAAACGATGCTGACTGACGGGATGGCGGAAGCGTATCGCAGTGGTCGTGACCGGATTGCCGCGACCGCTGGCGTGCAAGACGTGCTGACATCCACCTGCTCGTTGCGCAACGCAACGCCCAGCCTTTTTGCCACAACAGGGCAGGCATGGCTCTCCAATCACGCACTTGGCGAAGAAGTTTTTGGGCCCCTTGGACTTATCGTGAAAGTGGCCGATTTTGCGGAGATGGTACAGGTGGCCAAGTCGCTTCAGGGACAATTGACCTGCACGATTCACATGGATGAGGATGACGCCTCACATGCACAAAAAATCCTCCCCGTACTAGAGCGTAAAGCAGGCCGCATCCTCGCCAATGGCTTTCCCACGGGCGTCGAAGTGAGTGATACTATGGTGCACGGAGGCCCATACCCGGCTTCTACGAACTTCGGGGCAACATCTGTTGGCACCATGGCAATTCGTCGTTTTCTGCGGCCTGTATGTTATCAGAATATCCCTGAAGGCCTGGTGCCAACTGGTTGATTAATGTTTGGCGACCGCACGGTTCAGTTTTCGCAAAAGGAGCAGGTCAAACGAAGCAAACAGAGGCCATGAAGGAACCCTACTCAATGCTTCACTCCCGCTCTCAGCTTTGTTTGCGAACTTCGGCAAACAAAGCTCGTGTGGCATGAACGAAGTAGGTGCCGTTCTGACTTGCAACGCCAAGTGCGAGGCACAAGACTGCTGCAATTCCCGCGGTGAGATCAAGATTGTGTTCGCTATATATTTGAATATTTGCGGCTGGGATCAGCAGTAAGGCAGCGACCGGCAACCAGTAGCGGTACATCTTAGATAACAGCGTTTCGCTCTTATACCCCACAGTCAGTAAGTCCGTATCCCACAAGTTGAAAACCCACCCATCACCGTCAGGCACAAGTACCTTTTTACGCTTCGCTTTGATAAAAATCGCTGGCATATCCAGCAATTTAGCCCGCCACCACGACCCAATCTCAACCACCACGATGACTGCGGCGATAAGGGCAAAGCCCACAGGCGATGCCCACGAGCTGATCGCGAGCAGCATCGCGGCAACTGCCCCAAATAGAAACGTGCTTAAGCTAAAAGCCGTGCCCACATAAAACGCCACGCCATTGCCCCGCATGGAGCGCTGACGCACACCGAACCACAGCACAAGCTCCAAAGTAGCAGAGCAAACAGCCCCAACCAGCAAAAAACCATACTCAAAGGACAACCAGAGCCAAGCAGGATGCAACATGATCAAGCGTATTCCCAGCCCATATCCATACATCACTTTTGCCTCAAACCCATGTTTTGGCAGTTTGGCCAAAGTAATCACGGGTTGCCCAGTTCTGCTCATGGGGCCGTCATCATGGATTGATAAAGCTCATCTCTAGGGGCGTCTGAATTGCGCAAAGCGTCCTTCATGCCCTGCCTCAATCCTGTAGCTTCGACAGCCTTGCTAATGACCAAGCCAACGATAACACCGGCTAAAAATCCTAGGCCTATCGCCAAAATAACGGGTGCCCCGATGGTTGCAGCAACGCCGATAGCAAACCCCGTGGCAATGGTGCCTGCCATCACACTCAGCATGGCAATGGGAATGTTGATCCCCAAATCGACAAACAAATCAGTCAATTCTTTGCTCTCGTCCGGGTTGGCGAAATAGGTCGCGGTATCGATGACCGAGACGATCACAACCCCGACCCAGCCCCCTGCCTTGGCAAACCGCCCTGCCCCTGCTGCTGCATTTCCAGCCGGGCCGCGAAACGCAGTATCAAGCAATGTCACACTCTTGCCGTTCAAGCCGCCCATGCCGTAACTCGTCGCAGTGATCATGGTGCGCAAGCGGTTGCTACCTTTAAAAGCAATCATCATGGTGCCATTGCTCATGCGCCAAAACTTCATTCTTTGTAGGCCGACCTCTTTGAGAAACGCCCGATGCTCTGCAGGACCTAGGGTGTAATATGTCCGAAGCCCAAGGCCTGCGACCGTCTTTGCGTAGCCGGAAATCACAGTCCCCGCCCACACGGCTTCCGCATCGGACATGGTGTCCACATCCTTGAGCCCCTCGCCACCGGGCGGTGAGCCATGCTCGGCGTCAACCTCCACAATCGTCACCGGATGTTCTTCGCCTTGGGGATTATAGGCCGGGTAGTTATGCGCATTTAGTTCCGCCATAACATCGAGCCCATTCATTTCATGACCCGGTGAAATAGAGCCGAATTGCCCCGGCATCCTAGCCGAAGAATATTGCCCAATCGGCACCATCGGCGCCCCCTCGCCGCGCGCACGCGACATCATCTGTTCCGTTGGCACCCAAGGCGCAGGTGTGCTCATACGCGGGGTTGGAACCGGAGCAATGCCCACATTCACTGTCAGCTGCTCAGGCATTGTAACATTGCCAAAACTCAACAGGTTATCAATCAAAATGCGCTCTTCCCCGCCCACGCTCAGACAAAGCTGCCCGCTAGTCCCCGATGCGGTATTTTGCAACGTCTCGACCGTACACATAGGAAGCGCAGGCGTGGACAGCCCATTGACCGAACCACGAATGGCAGGGCAACTCATATTGGACGGATTGCCGAGATAAAACAGGTTGCCTTGTTCGCAAATGGCGCAATAGCCACCGGCCTCTTGGGACGTAGAAAACTGGTTCATAGGTATAAATGCCTTTACTAAAATATGGTCTTATCTTGCCGTTAAACTTTGGGCGTGTGCAAGTAGCGCCCGGGCTGCATCCACCGGGTGTTGATCTTTTTGCAAGATACGCGCCGTGATCGGATCATGCATTGGACTTCGCCCCATGCGCAAAGCGGCCTCACAGTAAAACACGGTCGCTTGCTCGACACCCAAACCGGCCCCTTTAGCCTCGCGGATCAAGGCGCGGAGTTGGGCTAACCTTTGCTCAACCTCGGTGCCACGCTCCCACTCCGGCAGCGCCGCGTGCATGTGATCATTTAAATCGCGTTGAAATTTTCCTAACGCCACGCGGTGGAAAACGTCACGCTCTATCGGGCCAATCACAAAAGGCGCATTCGGACGCCCCATTGGCAGGGCCGCACTGGGCTTGACAGACACGGCATCTGACAGTCGAGGCCGACAGGAAATAATTTGGATAGCGCACTCATTTGGCCCACGTAGCCAATGCTGCGCCCGCCCCAAATCCGCCCCGATGGACGGGAAATATAGCGCCGCCACCTCTGGCTCCCAAAAGCGAAAGTAAAACCACGCGCCAGTTTCGTCAGGGACACGGGTAAAGCGGCGAAAATGGCGCCACACCTCGTCAAGTGAGGCCTCAGCCCGAATGAAAATACCCACATGTGCATCCCAAAGATGAAACGGAGTGATCTTGCCTTCGGGGTGACGCACAAAAAGGCGGCGGGTCAGGGCTGCCCCCTCCTCCAGCCGCACCAGCCATGGGGCAACTTCGCCCAGCTCATCCTTAGCATCCCCTTGGAAAAGGCACTTATGCTCTAGGCCAGACGCCGCCAGGATCGTGTCCAAATTGGCAATTCGAGAGGCGTCCAGAATTGTATAAAGCGCGGCATCTGGCCCAAAAAGGACAGGGTGCAACGGGGCGGGCGCGGCGTGTTCTGCATCTGGCCCGGGGCGCGGCCCAAGCGGAGTGATGTCTGAAATCACATCCACCTGTACGGGTGATGCGGGCCCCTCGGCTTGGTTGAAAACAGGGGTCGCCCCAGTGGGGACACCATGATTTCCAGGCAAGGCCCATGGATCTGATAGTTCGTTCATACTCATACCTAAACTCAACGCACCTTGAGGCAACCCAACTCAATGATGGCTCGCAACATCCAATGCGAAGCTCAAGCTATATTATTGATTTACATCTAAATTATGGCCAAGTGTTGTGCTTCGGCTAAACATTGCACAAAGCTAAAACGGCGCTACTTTCCGGACTGCGGCCCAGAGACAGCATCCGGCCGCGTCAGAATATACGCAGCCCCCGCCCCCATAAACACAAGCTGCACGACCAGCACGGTACGCGGCACCCCGGCCAAAAGACTTGCCCCCAAAACGCACACCATAAGACTGCACGCCAACACCTTATAGCGCCGCGCAATCGCCCCATGCGCTTCCCATTCTGTAATGATCGGGCCGAAAACCCTGTTCTCCTCCAACCAGCGGCGCAGCCGTGGTGAGCTTTTTGCAAAAGCAAAGGCGGCCAACAAAACAAAGGGCGTTGTGGGAAGTAGCGGCAAAACAACACCAATAACGCCCAACACTAAAGCCAGCCCCCCAACAATCAGCCAGCCCAAGCGGGCCATTCGCCCTAACGCGGTCGCCGTGACCTGCTTTGAGTGTTGCTCGGCGCTCATTGCGACCCTTTGCCCCTTGAATTGGTATTTGCAATACTGTTTTAGACATTCAACAGCTAGAGTAAACCATAACATATGTCACCGGGGTGGATATGCGCCTGACGAGTTTCACAGATTACGGCCTTCGGGCATTGATGCGGATTGCCAGCGACACCGAGCGCGCATGGAGCACCGCCGAGATCGCCGATGAGTTCGATATTTCGCGCCACCACCTGACCAAAGCCATCGCGCTGCTGGCCAATGCGGGCTATGTGACGACGCGGCGTGGCGGCGGCGGCGGCGCCACTTTGGCGCGCCCTGCAAAGCACATAAAACTGGGCGAAATCATACGCCTGCTGGAGCGCGACCAAGTCTTGGTCGAGTGTAATCAAGCCACTGGAAACACCTGCGCAATCACGCCGAGCTGTCGCCTGAAAGACCACCTAGGGCGGGCCGAAGAGGCATTTATGGCATCGCTGGACACCTGCTCCCTAGCCGATTGCACCCTGCCCGCGCGCGTGCCGGATTTCATCACCCCCACCAAGAATAAGGCTATATAATATGACCTCCTCAGAGCAAATTCGCGCATGGTCTGGTCCGGCACTCTTGTCTTACGGGTTTCGCCCCTTTTTCTTGTTCGGGGCCATTTGGGCCGCTGCCTCAATGATAATGTGGATATCCATGTTGTCCGGCGGGCCGTTTTTACCAACACAATTTGATCCTGTCTCATGGCACGCACATGAGTTCCTGTTTGGCTATTTAGGGGCCATCGTTGCAGGGTTTTTACTAACGGCGGTGCCAAATTGGACCGGGCGCTTGCCTGTCGTGGGCTGGAAACTTGGCGCGTTGGTTGGGGTTTGGGGGTTGGGGCGCATTGCGGTTGCCACCTCAGAATACCTATCGCCAGCTTTGGTGGCACTAACGGACCTTGCCTTTTTGCTAGCGCTTGGCGGCGTTATTTTGCGCGAAATCGTGGCGGGCAAAAACTGGAAAAACCTAATTGTGCTGGCAATGTTGGTGGTACTGACCATCGCGAATGGCATCTTCCACCTAGAGGCCGCGCGCGGCGACTATGCCGCACAGGGCATAGGCTTGCGGTTGGGACTGGCGGCGGCCTTGATGATGGTATCGGTGATTGGCGGACGGGTTGTGCCCTCGTTTACGCGCAACTGGTTGGTCAAGGTAGGCAGCGATATTCGCCCTGCCCCACCCATGCAACGCTTTGATAAGATAACATTATTAAGCACACTCGCAGCGCTTGCAGTTTGGGTTACTTGGCCCGAAGCGTCAATGACCGGACTGTTGGTTCTGCTCATGGGGGTGCTGCAAACTGCCCGCCTGATCCGCTGGAAAGGCCAACACACGACCGCACAACCTTTGGTCTGGGTGCTGCACGCAGGCTATAGTTTTGTCCCCTTGGGGGCATTGATCGCGGGGGGCAGCATCTTTTTCCCAGAGCTGATCGGCTCAACCTCTGCACAGCATGTCTGGATGGCGGGCGCGATTGGCTTGATGACATTGGCGGTGATGACGCGCGCGACATTGGGCCATTCAGGGCGCGAGCTTCACGCAAATGCCGCCACCACCGCGATTTATCTGATCTTTATCGTGGCGGTCTTTGCGCGATTAATGGCGGGTCTATTCCCAGACGCGCTGATGACGCTTTATTCCATATCCGCCATTTGCTGGATCGCCAGCTTTGGCGGTTTTGCAGCTCTCTACGGGCCAATGCTCCTGCTGCCCAAGCCTGAAAAATCGTGACATGGACGTAGGTTAGAAGTTGTCTTTAAGGTGCCGCAACTTGGTGAAAACCTCTGCATCCGTGGCATCTTCCATCCCCAAATGCGCCCGGATACCTGCGTCCGAGGAGCGCAGGAACGGGTTCGTCGCCAGCTCTGCCCCTATGGTTGAGGGCACCGTTGGATCACCCTGCTCGCGAAGCTGCTCGACCTCAATTGCACGCGCCTTTAGCGCCATGTTATCCGGGTCCACCGAGACGGCAAAAGCGGTGTTTGACAGGGTGTATTCATGCGCACAATACACCTGCGTTTCTGGCGGCAATGCCATCAGCTTTTGCAGGCTGTCCCACATGGTCACAGGATCACCTTCAAACAGCCGGCCACAGCCCATAACAAACAAGCTATCCCCTGTAAAAACAATAGCTTCCGAGGCGAGGTGAAAGTTCAACATATCCATAGTGTGACCCGGTGTGTGCAGCACTGACACCTCGCGCCCCGCGAACTGAAAACTGTCGCCCCCCGCCATCACCTGATCGACCCCCGCAATGCCTGCGGGGCCAAAAACCCGCGCCCCGGAGCTGGCCTTCACATCGGCCAACCCCGTGACGTGATCATCGTGGTGGTGAGTGATCCAAATCTGGGTAATCTTCCAGCCAGTTTGCGCGATAGCGGCCAGATAGGATGGGCTGTGACCTGCATCTATCGCCGCTGTCTCGCCGCTATCTGGATCGTGGATTAAGACGCCGTAGTTTTCCAGTGGAGGATGCGGGAACTGGTGGATTTGTAACATTTTACGCCTTTGTCATCCAAGTTTTGCCATAGGCGTAAACTGCGTATCAGTTTATCGCAACCTTAACGCATCGCCCCACGCATCGCTGTGCCAAGCAAATTCACGTCAGAGGCCACAGCGACCATTGTGGCCCCCATTTCCAGATAATGCTCTGCACGGGTCGGATCAAAACTGATGCACCCGGCGATTTTGCCCGCCTTGACGATCCGCGTGATGGCGTCATCAATGGCCTCTTGCACCACAGTCGCGTCTAAATCATGCGAAAACCCCATGGAGCCGGCCAGATCCGCAGGTCCGATGAACACCCCGTCCACGCCCTCCACGGCACAAATATCCTCTAGGTTTTCAAGTGCAGTCACGCTCTCGGCCTGCACCATCAGACACACGCGATCATTGGCATTTGCCAGATAACTTTGGTCTTGATTATAGCCCGAGGCGCGCACTATGGCGGGCGCAATGCCGCGCGTTCCTTGGGGGAAACCCTGCGTCGGATAACGCATCGCTTGCGCCATCTCGCGGGCCTGCTCGGGCGTGTCCACCATCGGTACGACCACGGTATGCAGCCCTAAATCGAGCACTTGTTTGATCATCCAGTCGCGGGCTTTTGGAATGCGCACGCAGGCATTTGGCCCCAACACACGCGCCTGATCGGCAATTACCGCAATATCATAGGGGGCGTGTTCACCATCAATCAGCCCCCAATCGAACCCTGCGCCCATCGCCATTTCAGCACTGGCAGCACTTCCTAGGCCCAGCCAGACCCCGCGTAATGCTTTGCCTGCGACTAATAGCTCTTTCAAAGATGACATGAACGTGCCTTTCCGATCAAAATGGTTGAAACTGCTGGAGAATACTCACATGCTCCGGCCAATAACACTGGATGATGCACATCCTGTCTGGGAGGACAATATGAACAATCTACTAAAAACCACGGCTGTGGTCGCGCTGAGCTTTGCCTTTGTTGGCCAAGCTGCGGCGACGGAATGGAATGTCTCGGTCTGGGGCAAACGCCGTGCCTTTACCGAGCATGTGGAGAAGCTGGCCGAGTTGGTCTCGGCCAAGACCAATGGCGAATTCACCATGAATGTCAGCTATGGCGGCCTCTCCAAGAACCGCGAAAACCTTGATGGGATTTCCATTGGCGCGTTTGAGATGGCGCAGTTCTGCGCGGGCTATCACCGCGATAAAAACCCAACCGTCACCGTGCTGGAGCTGCCTTTCCTGGGCGTCAGCACCCTTGAGGAAGAAGTCGCCGTTGCGCGTGCGGTCTACGCCCACCCTGCTGCGACTAAAGATCTGGCGCGCTGGAATGCAAAGCTTTTGATGACCAGCCCGATGCCACAATATAACATCGTTGGCACCGGCGATATACGCGATGAGCTGGCGGAATTTGCCGGTATGCGCGTGCGTGCAACCGGTGGTTTGGGCAAAGCGTTTGAGGCCGTTGGCGCCGTTCCGACATCCGTGACCGCGACCGAGGCCTATAACGCCATGGAATCGGGCGTTGTCGACACGGTTGCCTTTGCTCAACACGCGCATTTGGCCTTCCGCACGATTGATATCGCGGAATGGTGGACTGAAAACCTTAACCCCGGCACCGTGAATTGCCCTGTTGTGGTTAATACTGATGCCTATGACGCGCTATCGGATGCGGAACGTGAAGCGCTCGACAGCTCAATCCCCGAGGCGATTGCGCACTACCTGTCCAACTACGGCGAGTTGCTCAAAAAATGGGACACTGTGCTAGAGGAAAAAGGCGTCAAGAAAGTAACCGTTTCTGATGCCACCATTGCCGAGTTCCGCGCCAAGGCGGCCGACCCAATTCGTGACCAATGGATCAAGGATATGGAAGCTCAAGGCATTCCGGGCCAAGAGCTATATGACCTTGTGGTCAGCACGTTGGAAAAGCACCGCGCAGGAAACTAAGCGGTTTCGCGCCTCGGCATATCTTGCCGAGGCGCTTTAATTTCAAAGGCTTGCCTCTATGTCTTCATCATCAGTCCTAACCGATGACAGTCTGCTGTCACGGATCGACCGACTTGTTTTACGCTTTGAGAAGGTGCTCAACCTTGCCTCGGGCATTATCATTTTCGCACTGGTTTTGCTGGCCTGCTACAACGTGTTCGGGCGTAAGTTATTCAATTCACCAGTGCCGGGATATGTAGACTGGACCGAACAATTCATGGCCGCCTTTGCCTTCCTTGGCGTGGCCTATTGCCAACGCGAGGGCGGGCATATTCGTATGGATATCTTTGTCGGCGCGCTGCGGGGTCGTATGCTGTGGCTGGCCGAATTTTTATCTACCACCTTCATGCTTTTGTTAATCACTGTGTTAATTTACGGCACATGGTTTCACTTCCTGCGCAGCTTTGATTTTGCCGCGCCGATGTGGTCACGCGATAGCTCGATCGACATCGCCCTGCCCCTTTGGCCCGCAAAATTGATCGTGCCTGTGGCGCTCACGCTTTTGTGGATGCGACTTTGGGTGCAACTCTGGGGGTTCGGGCGCGCGTTTCGCACCAATGCGACCCGCCCCGTAGCGGTGCCAATTATCGAGGATGCCCTCGCCCAAGCAAAACGCGAGGCGGATGCCTTGGAAGAGCAGAAAGCCCGCCAAAATGGATAGTATTATCGACATGAAAGCCCTGATGGAGGGCGTTGATATCTTCACCGTATCACTCTGGCTGTCGGGGCTGATGGTGGTGTTCGTGCTGATCGGCGTGCGCGTGGCCTTTGCCACGGCCTTTATCGGCTTCCTTGGCCTGTGCCTATTTTTCATGCAAAAACAAGGCTTTGACAAAGGTCTTATCACAGCAATGAAGCTGGCGGGTCAGGTGCCGCATTCCAAATCGACCACATATGCACTGTCGCTGATCCCGACCTTCATTTTAATCGGTTATCTGGCTTATTACGCCGGTTTAACGCAGGCCTTATTCGAAGCGGCAAAACGCTGGGTTGGCTGGATGCCGGGTGGGCTTGGTGTGGCGACGGTGTTCGCTACGGCAGGGTTTGCTGCCGTGTCTGGCGCGTCCGTTGCGACCTCGGCCGTGTTCGCGCGCATCGCCATCCCCGAGATGTTAAAACTGGGCTATGACAAACGCTTTGCCGCGGGTGTTGTGGCGGCGGGTGGCACGTTGGCCTCGCTGATCCCGCCCTCCGCCATCTTGGTTATTTACGCGATCATCGTCGAGCAATCGGTGGGGAAACTGCTGCTGGCAGGCTTCATACCGGGGGCGGTTTCTGCCGTGATCTATGCCGGACTGGTGGTTGGATTGGCCAAGTGGCGCAAGGATTTAGGCCCGCCTGTGACCGGGTTCTCATGGAAGCAGCGTTTTGAATGCCTGCCCGGTGCCGCGCCAATCCTGTTGGTTGTATTCATCATCGTCTACTCGATCTATTTCGGCTGGGCGACCCCCACCGAGGCCGGCGCATTGGGTGCCTTTGTGGTGCTTGCCATGGCGTTGTGGCGTGGCATGAAATGGGGCGATTTATCCAACGCTTTGATGGAGGCCGCCAAGCTGACAGTGATGATCTTCACCATGATCTGGGGCGTGCTGATCTATGTGCGCTTCTTGGGCTTTGCCAAGCTGCCCGAAGCCTTCGCCACCTTCATCGCGGGCTTGGAGCAACCGGCCTATGTCACGCTTTTGTGCATCCTCGGGGCCTATGTGATCTTGGGCATGTTCATGGATGCGATCGGCATGTTGATCTTGACCCTGCCCGTCACCTTCCCCGCTGTCATTGCCCTAAACGGGGCTGGAGATAGTGGCGTGGGCGAGTTGGGCATGACCAGTGATGAATGCGCAATCTGGTTTGGCATTATCGTGGTTAAAATGGCCGAGCTGTGTTTGATTACACCGCCCATTGGCTTGAACTGCTTTGTCGTAGCGGGAGTGGCGCAAGACGCAAAGTTACCCATCACCGTGCAAGATGTGTTCCGTGGCGCGTCACCATTCTTCGCCGCAGATGTCGTGACCGTGGCCGTGTTGATTGCCTTTCCGGGCATCGTGTTGTGGTTGCCATCGCTTATGTAGAACGATGGCGACATAGCCATATTGGTTACTCAATTCGTGTTGAGCCGCGATTTGATCGGCTATACTTGCGCTTTCCAACCATAAACCCTGCATAGCAGATATATTTCAGGAAAATCCTTTCTGGCCATTCAGGCGCAGTTGCGCGTAGCATTGGCATTGCAAAAACGGGCATGGGGGGTGCAGTTTGCACCCTGACTTAGGCGCGCTTGTCCCTTTTCTTTTAGGGAAACGCTGCGTACTATCGCGCCATAAAAATAGATGATCAGGGAGATCAAAAAATGAAACAACTGCTGCTTGCAACCACTGCAACCGCCATGATGGCCGGCTCTGCTTTCGCTGAAGACATTAAAATCGGCATCATTTTGGGCTTCACTGGCCCGCTAGAGTCACTGGCTCAACAAATGGCTGGTGGCGCTGAAGCTGCTATCAAAGAAGTCACTGAATCCGGCAAGCTGCTGGACGGCGCGACCGTCACAGGCATTCGCGCAGACAGCACATGCGTTGACGCGGCTGCGGCGACGTCTGCCGCCGAGCGTCTGGTCACTTCCGACAAAGTAAACGCTATCATGGGCGCTGATTGCTCCGGTGTAACGGGCGCTATTTTGTCCAATGTGGCGCTGGCCAACGGCACGGTAATGATCTCGCCCTCCGCGACTTCACCCGGCCTGTCCACCGCCGAAGACAACGGCTTGTTCTTCCGCACCGCCCCGTCTGATGCGCGCCAAGGCGTGGTGATGACCGAAGTGCTGTTGGAAGAAGGCATCAAATCGGTTGCCCTAACCTACACCAACAACGACTACGGCAAAGGTTTGGCCGATGCGTTCCAATCCGCCTACGAGGCTGCTGGTGGCACGATCACCATCTCCGCAGGCCACGAAGACGGCAAAGCAGACTACTCGGCAGAAGTAGGTGCATTGGCATCGGCAGGTGGCGACCGTTTGGTTGTTGCGGGCTATGTTGACCAAGGCGGCTCGGGCATTGTTCGCGCAGCACTGGATTCCGGTGCATTCGATACGTTCCACTTCCCTGACGGCATGATTTCTGACAAATTGGTCGAGAACTTCGGCGCGGAAATCAACGGCTCTACCGGTCAAAACCCCGGCACAGACAGCCCGGGTGCGCAAAAGTACCAAGAGCTGATCGGCGACGCGTTCAACGCAACTTCGCCTTTCTCGGCTGAAAGCTATGACGCGGCAGCGCTTATCATGTTGGCGATGCAGGCTGCTGGATCCTCGGATTCGGCTGCGCTGAAAGACAAAGTCATGGACGTGGCCAATGCGCCGGGCGAGCAAATCTTCCCCGGCGAGCTGGCCAAAGGGCTGGAATTGCTTAAAGCGGGCAAAGAGATCGACTATGTTGGCGCCTCGGCTGTTGAGCTGATTGGTGGCGGCGAGTCCGCTGGCAACTATCGCCAAGTTACCTTCACCGATGGCAAGCTGGACGTGGTCAAGTACCGCTAAGCCACGCTTTTGAAAATCTGCAAACAGCCCGGAGCACATCCGGGCTGTTTTGCTAGGGGGAGATAACAATGATCGTCGTAGACGACCTACATAAACATTTCGGCGGCTTCCATGCCGTTGACGGGGCAAGTTTAACGATCGAGCAGGGCTCAATCACTGGACTTATCGGCCCAAACGGTGCCGGAAAAACGACTCTTTTCAACGTGATCGCGGGCGTTCTTAAACCAACTTCTGGGCGTGTTACCATGGGTGGTGAAGATATCACGGGCCTGCCGCCACATACGTTGTTTTCCAAAGGATTGCTGCGAACCTTCCAAATTGCCCATGAATTTTCCTCGATGACGCTGCGCGAGAACCTGATGATGGTTCCCGGCGATCAATCGGGCGAGAAGCTGTGGAATACATGGTTTGGCCGCAAACGCATCGCTGATGAGGAACGCGCGCTAGCGGCGAAAGCCGATGAGGTGTTGGAATTCTTGACCATCGACCATATTCGCGACGAACGCGCGGGCAATATCTCTGGTGGCCAGAAAAAGCTGCTGGAATTGGGGCGCACCATGATGGTCGACGCCAAGATTGTGTTTCTCGACGAGGTGGGCGCAGGTGTGAACCGCACCCTGCTCAACACCATCGGCGACGCGATTATCCGCCTCAATCAAGAGCGCGGTTATACCTTCGTCGTGATTGAACATGACATGGATTTCATCGGCCGCCTGTGTGATCCGGTGATCTGCATGGCCGAGGGCAAAGTTCTGGCTCAAGGCACGTTGGACGAGATCAAAGCCAACGAGCAGGTGATCGAGGCCTACCTAGGCACGGGCCTGAAAAACAAGGTGGTGAACGCATGAGCAGCGATCCTTACACAACGCGCGGCAACAAGGATGCGTCCTTGGGCAAAAACCCGACCAAAGCCGTCGGCGGCGCGATTGAGACACAAAAAACCAAGCTATCACCCACCACTGGCACCGCTAACGAGCCATATCTAATTGGCGACACCATGTCGGGCGGTTACGGCCAAGGCCCTGACATTTTGCACGACTGTACGATCGCGGTGAACAAGGGCGAGATCGCCGTGATTGTCGGCCCAAACGGCGCCGGCAAGTCCACCGCGATGAAGGCCGTGTTTGGCATGTTGAACGTGCGCCAAGGCGCGGTGCGGTTGGGCGGCGAGGATATCACATCGCTATCCCCGCAAGCCCGCGTGGCCAAGGGCATGGCCTTTGTGCCGCAAACATCAAATATCTTCACAACGATGACGGTTGAGGAAAACCTAGAGATGGGCGGCTTCCTGCGCCGTGATGATTTGTCTGAGACTATCGCCCAGATTTACGAGTTGTTTCCCATCCTCGGGGACAAGCGCAACCAACCCGCCGGAGAGCTGTCAGGCGGGCAACGCCAACAAGTGGCAGTCGGGCGCGCCTTGATGACCCAACCGCAAGTTTTAATGCTGGACGAGCCAACCGCGGGGGTCTCACCAATCGTTATGGACGAGTTGTTTGACCGCATTATCGAGATCGCCCGCACCGGGGTGTCAATTCTCATGGTAGAGCAAAATGCCCGCCAAGCCCTTGAAGTTGCAGATAAAGGATACGTTTTGGTTCAAGGTAAAAACCGCTTCACTGACACTGGGCAGGCTTTGCTGAACGATCCCGAAGTCCGCAAAAGCTTTTTGGGAGGGTGAGTATGAAAGCTGCACCCTTCCCGCTGACCGCGCGCAAATATGAGGTGAAAACCTGATGGACTATCTCAACGCCCTCGTGGCTTTCTTAAACTTCGTTGTCGTCCCCGGCACCGCCTATGGCGCACAATTGGCGCTTGGCGCACTTGGGGTGACGCTGATTTACGGCATCTTGCGGTTCTCCAATTTCGCCCATGGCGACACCATGGCTTTTGGCACCATGTTTGTGATCCTGATCACCTGGGGGTTCCAGAGCATGGGCATCAGTTTTGGCCCCTTGCCGACCGCCCTGCTCGCCCTGCCCTTTGGCATTATGCTGATGGGGCTGGTGCTGATTGGGACCGATAAAGTCGTCTATAAATTCTACCGAGAACGCAAAGTGAAACCTGTGGTCATGGTCATGGTATCTTTGGGCGTTATGTTCATCATGAACGGGTTGACCCGCTTTATCATCGGACCTGATGACCAACGGTTTTCGGATGGGGAGCGCTTTATCATTTCGGCGCGCCACTTCAAAGAGTTGACGGGCCTGAAAGAGGGTTTGGCGATTAAAACTACCCAAGGTATCACCCTAGTCACGGCCGTTATTGTGGTGATCGTGCTGTTCTGGTTTCTCAACAAAACCCGCACCGGGAAATCCATGCGGGCGTTCTCGGACAATGAGGATTTAGCGCTGCTATCAGGCATCAACCCCGAGCGCGTGGTGCTTTATACGTGGTTAATCGTTGCGGCTTTGGCAACCATTGCAGGCACACTGTACGGGCTAGACAAGTCATTCAAACCGTTCACTTATTTCCAACTCTTACTACCAATTTTTGCCGCCGCCATCGTCGGTGGTTTAGGCAATCCATTGGGGGCCATCGCGGGCGGGTTCGTGATCGCATTCTCTGAGGTGACGGTAACCTACGCCTTCAAAAAGGTCGCAACTTACGTGCTGCCAGATGCCATGGCACCCGACGGGCTCGTCCAATTGGTTAGCACGGATTACAAGTTTGCCATCTCGTTCTCGATCCTCATTATCGTGTTGCTGTTCAAGCCCACGGGCCTGTTTAAAGGACAATCCGTATGACAATGCGTGACACTCTCCTCTTTGTCTTCGTCGCCCTGCTGATCGTAGCTACCGGCTTTTTTCAGTCATGGAATTTAGCCTTCACCATTCTTAATATGGGGCTGATCTCTGCCATCATGGCCTTGGGCGTAAACCTGCAATGGGGCCTCGCGGGGCTGTTTAACGTTGGCATTATGGGCTTTGTGGCCTTGGGTGGTTTGGCGACAGTTATCACCTCCATGCCTGCCAATTCCGAAGAATGGTCCGCAGGCGGTTTGCAAATTGTCGCAGGGCTTTTACTGGGCGCAGGGACAGTCGTTGCCGCGATCATGGTCAACCAACGGGTGCCCAAGGGGCGTACGCGCACATTAACAATGCTGGCTGTGCTTATCGGCGGTTTCTTCCTGTTTCGTTATGTTTTTGACGCAGGCGTCGAGGCCGTTGAGGCGATCAACCCCGCCTCCACTGGCTATCTTGGTGGGCTTGGCTTGCCGATCTTATTCGCATGGCCTGTTGGCGGCTTACTTGCGGCTGGCGCAGCTTGGATCATCGGCAAAACAGCCCTCGGGCTGCGCTCTGATTATCTGGCGATTGCAACCTTGGGCATTGCCGAAATCATCATTTACCTGATGAAAAATGAAGACTGGCTGTCGCGTGGCGTGAAAAACGTGGTCGGCTTGAAACGCCCCACTGGCGTGCCCTACGAGATTGACCTGCAAAACACGCCCAGCTTTGTTGAGCGCGCGGCCAGTTTGGGAATGGACCCTGCAACGGCTTCCACGCTCTATGTAAAACTGGGTTACACGATCCTGTTCACGATCGTTTTGGTTATCTTGCTGTGGCTGTCGCAAAAGGCACTCAGTTCTCCTTGGGGGCGGATGATGCGTGCCATTCGCGACAACGAAGTCGCAGCCGAGGCCATGGGCAAGGATGTCACCGCGCGCCACTTGCAAGTGTTCATACTTGGCTCTGCCATTTGCGGTATTGCGGGCGCGATGATGACCACGCTGGACGGCCAATTGACGCCCACCAGCTACCAGCCACTACGCTATACTTTTCTGATCTGGGTGATGGTTATTGTCGGCGGATCGGGCAACAATTTCGGCTCTGTTTTGGGCGGTTTCCTGATCTGGTTCCTCTGGGTTCAAGTCGAGCCAATGGGCCTGCTGCTGATGCAAGGTATCACCTACGGCATGGCCGAAGGATCCGCGTTGAAATCCCACCTCATCGACAGCGCAGCACACATGCGCTTGCTGACCATGGGTGTGGTTTTGTTGCTGGTGCTCAGGTTCAGCCCGAAAGGCTTAATCCCGGAGCGGTAGAAACCAAAGGGGTCGCCGCTCTCGAACGCGGGGGATGGCGGCTCTGCATGAGGTAAAAAAGGGGACGTCAAATGTCGATAACCGCAATGATTTTAATCGCGCTGATTGCCGCGCTTCATTTCTATATTATGTGGTTCGAAATGTTTGCATGGACAACGCGCGGGCCAAAAATATTTCGAAGTTTCCCCAAAGATTTATTCGAGCCGACCCAAGGGCTTGCCGCCAATCAGGGCCTCTATAACGGGTTTCTCGCCGCGGGTTTGATCTGGTCATTGGTCATTCAAACACCAGTTTGGGCCACGAATGTCGCAAGTTTTTTCCTCCTGTGCATCGCCATCGCGGGCCTTTATGGCGCGGCGACAGCGGCACGGCGGATATTGTATGTTCAAACAATTCCAGCAAGCATTGCATTACTGGCCCTCTATTTGACCTAAGCGCGTAATTTTTCACCCGAAGGATCAAACGGCGGCTCTGCCAAAACCACGCTGCGGTGCGGTCGGCCAAGGATCATCACGTCAACCTCTGTCCCCGGCTCGACGCCTTTCAAAAACCCCAAAGCCAGTGATTTACCCACGCTGTAGCCATAAGCGCCGGAGGTGACGCGCCCGACTGGCGTGCCATCGGGCAAGAAAATCGGCTCGCCGCCAGTTGCGTCCGCGCGGTCGACCTCTAGCACCTCTATGATGCTTAAAACCTCGCGGGGCGGATTGTCCATCAGTGCGGCGTAGGCATCTTTGTTCAAGAAATCCTTCCCCATTTTGATCAGCCCAGACAGCCCCACTTCCTGTGGCCAATATTCAGGGCTGTATTCGCGTGACCAAGACCCGTAGCCCTTCTCAATGCGCAAAGACATCAACGCCCGAGACCCTACCGGCCCCGCACCAAATTCGCGACCTGTCTCGATCAACGCCTCATACAGACGGTGCTGATCTTCGGTTTTGCAATGCAATTCCCAGCCCAGATCACCGGTGAAAGACACACGTAAAGCGACCAGATCAACGCCCGCCAAAGTGATCTGTTGCGAGCGCATAAATGGGAAATCCTCCGTCGCCAGTGACACGTTGGTTAAGCGTTCCAGCATGGCGCGACTGTCTGGGCCGGCCACGTTGAAGCCACACATCGCCTCGGTTTTGCTCTCGAAAGTGACCGTCTTGGGGCGCACCACTGCGTTGAAAAACCGCAAATGATAGCGCTCCGCCATGCCTGACCCGATGATCAGGAAATCCTCGTCGTCTAGTTTCGTGACGGTGAAATCGCCAGCAATGCCACCCCGCACCCCGATCAAAGGTGTCAGGCAGGACCGCCCCACAGCCTTTGGCATATTATTGGCAAAGATGGCGTTCAACCAGTCCGAGGCCCCTGCCCCGCGCACCGAATATTTGGCGAAGTTCGAGATGTCGATGATGCCAGCCCGCTCGCGCAGCATCCGGCATTCCTCGCCCACCGGCTCAAACCAGTTTTGGCGGGTGAAGCCATTGGTGTCTTGTGTGCCTTGCGTGCCGGAAAACCACAACGGATGCTCCCAGCCGTAGTTCAGGCCAAACACCGCGCCCATGGCATTTTGTGTCTCGTAGATCGGGCGCACACGGGCCGGACGCCCTGCCGAGCGCTCCTCATTGGGGAAGTGGATAGAGAAGCGGTTGGCGTATTGGTCGCCAACCCGCGCTTTGGTGAATTTCTTGTCGGCCCATGCGCCAAATCGGGCCATATCCCAGGGGAACATGTCCAGATGCGCCTCGCCGGTGACGATCCATTCCGCCGTGAGCGAGCCAAGCCCACCGGATTGCGAGAACCCCGGAATGATGCCGTTACAACAGAAGTACCCCTTCAATTCTGGCACCGGCCCGAACAGCGCATTCGCGTCCGGTGTCCAGATCATCGGCCCGTTGATGACCCGCTTGATCCCCGCCGTGCCGACCACTGGCACGCGGTCAATCGCGCGCATCATATTGTCCTCGATACGCTCCAGATCATCCGCGAACAACTCATGCCCGAAACCTTGTGGCGTGCCATCTTCGGCCCAGAACCGGACGTCCTTCTCGTAAGCCCCGACCAGTAACCCGTTGCCCTCTTGGCGCAGATAATACTCACCGTCACGGTCCGCGACCGAGGGCAAACGATCAGGCAGCGCTGCAATCTCAGGAATAGTTTCTGTTACAAAATACTGGTGCTCTGTCGGCAGTAAAGGCAGCTCAATCCCCGCCATCGCCGCGACCTCGCGGCCCCATAATCCGGCGGCGTTCACCACCACGGGCGTCACGATATCGCCCTTCGGCGTCTTCACTACCCATGCGCCATCCGATTGCTGATCCGTCGCGGTCACCGGCGTAAAACGATAAATTTTCGCCCCGTTTTGGCGCGCCCCAGAGGCATAGGCATTGGTCACGCCCGACGGGTCCACATTGCCGCCCGAGGGCTCGAACATTATGCAGCGAATGCCGTCGTAATCCACCAAAGGATGCAAGCGTTCCGCCTCGGCGCGGTCCACCTCGTAGAAATTCAGCCCGTAATACTTGGCCTTGGCGGCTTGCAGGCGAAGCTGGTGCTCGCGCGCTTCGCTTTGGGCCAAATACAGTGACCCGGGCTGAAACACGCCGCAGGACTGCCCGGTTTCGGCCTCCAGCGCATTGTATAAATCCATGGTATAGTTTTGAATGCGCGTGATATTATTGTTGTCATGCAACCCATGAATATTGGCCGCCGCGTGCCATGTAGAGCCGGACGTCAGCTCGTCACGCTCCAGCAAGACGACATCAGACCAACCTAGTTTTGTGAGGTGATACA